>CAZVIN010000029.1:0-57613 GCA_964627255.1 uncultured Eubacteriales bacterium | reverse complement strand
GCCAGGGTAGCAGACCGAACTGCCTTTTTTCTTTCTGGAAGGCTGGTCGAGATTGACCGAACGGACCGTCTCTTTACCGCTCCTCAAAACCAGCGAACCAACGATTATGTTTCAGGTCGCTTTGGATGAGGCTGCCATGACGGCTATCGAGGTAAAAAATTTGTCCGTCTATTATGGCTGGTTTCAAGCACTCAAGGATGTTTCGATGACTATCGAGAAGCAGAAAATTACCGCTCTCATCGGGCCTTCAGGCTGCGGTAAAACCACGTTCCTCCGCTCTTTAAACCGGATGAATGATTTGGTCGAGGGAGCGAAAGTGGTGGGAGAGGTATTCATTGACGGGCTTAATATTTATCGCCAGGATATCGACCTTTTAAACCTGCGGCGAAGAGTGGGGATGGTTTTCCAGCGACCCAACCCCTTTCCTTTAAGTATCGAAGCTAATATTCTTTACGGGCTTAAGGTTCATGGCGTTACCGACAATAAAATCATGCAGGAAAAACTCGAAACGAGTCTAAGGGCGGTCCAGCTCTGGTCGGAAGTTAAGGACCAGCTGCAGAAAAACGCTCTCAGCCTTTCCTTAGAGCAACAACAAAGGCTATGCTTAGCCCGACTCTTAGCCGTGGAACCAGATATTTTGTTGATGGATGAACCCTGTTCAGCTCTTGACCCGATTGCCACCAGCCGGATCGAGGAGCTGATGTTTGAGTTAAAGAAAAAGTATACGATTGTAATTGTCACTCATAATATGCAGCAGGCCGCCCGGGTCTCGGATTTCACTGGCTATTTCTTGTTAGGGGAGTTGGTCGAGTTTGGAGAGACTAAGCAGGTCTTCACCGCTCCCGCCGACCGGCGAACAGAGGATTACATCACTGGTCGCTACGGCTAAACCCGCCCCTTCTAATTCTTTTAACTTCGGTAATTAATAAAAAGGGGTCTTCAGATTTTTTTGCGGGCAAGAATAAAACATTTCCAGGTCCCTATTAACGAATTCCGCTCCGGCGGATAATTGCTCACGAGGCTAATTAAATGAATATCAATAAGATACGAGAGCGATAGAATAAATTTTTTTTCTAAAACTCCTCGGCAACAGGCTCTCTCTAAGCCTTGTGACATCTTTAATTCTGCAATTTTACCCAAAAGAAACTCGGAAAAACCATGAAAAGCTGAGCTGCGGCTTAGGAAGAATCTCACCTTAAAAGAGCTAAAGAGGAGCCAACAAGTTGGGGACCGTTCTATCTCTATTTTGGCTACGGATATATCGGCGATAAATACTTGGAAGCGCCAAATCTTAGGGTCAGAGAGGGCGACACCTGAGAATTGTATTTGCCAGCGATAAAGTTTGGCTACTTTTTAAATAAAAATAGCCTTTTCTTCCTGATTGAGGTATAAATAAAAACGGAGAGGGTAAGATAAAAAAGCGGGAGATGTTTAGGTAAAAGGGAAAATAAAAAATGATGAAGCATAGGATTAGTTGGCTAATAACGACCTTTATGCTTATCATTTTTTTATCTTCTTGCGCTTTTATCATCGTGCCTTATTCGCCGCCCGGCTCGTCTTGGCCCCAACAAATTATTTATGACCGGACCTTTCCCTTGACTTCTGGCGGCCAGGTGGACCTTGCCGTCGAGGGGCTGGAAGCGGAGGTGGAAATAGCTGGCGCCGATAAGGAGGAAGTAAGAATAATCGCTTCTCAGAGCTTGCCCTTTTATCGCCGCGGGATAGTAATCGCCGGTTCGAGGCAAGATTCCCCGCGAGTTGAGGTCGAACCTTTAGAATCTCGGCTGAAAGTCAAGGTAACGGCTAAAAGGCAGACAATTTTTCCGGTTCGCTTAGAGCTCAGAGTGCCGCGGCGAGTTGAGCTCACGCCGATTTTTTTAGAGAGTGGGAATATTTTTGTTCGGGACCTTTTCGGCCTGGTATCGGTTAATCTGGGAACGGGTAATTTGAAAGTTAGCAATTTTTCCGGCTCGCTCTTGGCGCTGCTCGATAAAGGCCAGATTGAGGCTGAAGTCCTGGACCTAAGAGAGGAAGACGAAATTAATTTGATGAGCGGAGAGGGGAATATTTCTCTCCTTTTAGAACCGCAGGTCAGTGCCCGCTTAGAGGCAGAGGCGCCTGAAGGGCAAATTAGCAGCGATTTTCCCTTGGACCAGAGCCAAAGCAATCAGGTTTCAGCCACGCTCGGTGCGGGAAAAGCTAAAATCGTTTTGACGGCTTTAAAAGGAGATATTAAGCTGAAAAAAAACGAATGAGGGGGTGACATGGAGGAGACAAAGAAAGTAGGTCGCAACGCCCTGGTCATCCTGCTGGTGCTGGTGGTTGTTATTGGTGGTTATTTTTTTCTAACCAAGAAAAAAGGTCCTCCGCCGCAACCAATTGAGGCCAAAAAAGAGGTAACTCTCCCTGCCGAAGAAGAGAAGAAGGAGGAAGTGGCGGCGCCGGTTAACATGGAGCAGAGCGATGACTATATCAGGACTATAGCTAAGGAACTTTCAACTCATCCCCGGTTAGCCTCCTGGCTTAAAACTAAGAACATCATCCGCAAATTTACGGCCGCCGTTGATAATATCGCTAACGGTCAAAGTCCCAAGCGCCAGGTTGATTTCTTTTTTCCGCGGACTTCTTTCCGAGTGAGCAAGCGAGGCGAGCGCTTAATTATTGACCCGGTTAGTTATAGCCGCTATGACCCTGTGGTTGATGTCTTTATCTCTCTGGATTCTAAAGGCTGTGTCAGTCTTTTTCGCAGTTTGAAACCTTTGTTTCAAGAAGCCTACCGTGAACTTGGTTATCCGAGCGCTGATTTTGAAGCTACCTTGATTCGCGCCATCTTAGAATTGCTGCGCACACCGGTCGTGGAGAATGAAATTGTCGTCGAAAGGTCGGTTGTTAATTATGTTATGGTTGACCCAATTTTGGAAGAATTAAGTGAAGCCCAAAAACATCTTTTGAGAATGGGCCCTGATAATGTGGCGGCCGTTCAAATGAAGCTCAGAGAAATAGCCCTGCTCCTCGAGGTCCCCGAATATCGGCTACCTCCACCTTTCCATTATCGAGCTAAAACCACCAGCTAATAAGCGCCGTCATCGCGTCTGTTGTTAATTATTTTTATCCGCTTTCCGGCCTGCGGACTGAAAAAAATTGGGTAAAAAACCAGATTATGGCCTGTTTTTATTGACAGCCCGCGGGCGATTGTATTAAATGGGGAGACTTATCAGAGTCGAGTATGGATATAATCGGAAAGATTATTGATTTTGTTATCCACCTGGACCGCCACTTGGGCGGCCTGATTCAGACTTACGGTTTTTGGACTTATTTTATCCTCTTTTTTGTCATTTTTCTGGAAACCGGATTCGTGGTGACGCCTTTTCTTCCTGGCGATTCGCTTCTTTTCGCTGCCGGCGCCTTCGCCGCCATCGGCGCTCTCAACCCCATTATCCTTTTTATTGTCTTGAGCTTAGCCGCTATTCTGGGCGATACTGTCAACTACTGGATTGGCCATTTTCTCGGTCCCAAAGTTTTTCAAAAGGAAAACAGTCGGATTTTTCGGCGGGAATATCTTGACCGCACCCACGAATTTTATGAAAAGTATGGAGCCGAAACGATTATCATTGCTCGCTTTGTTCCGATTGTGCGGACTTTTGCCCCCTTTGTGGCGGGCATTGGCCGGATGAGCTACGGCCGGTTTCTCAGCTATAACGTCATCGGTGGTTTAATGTGGGTGGCGATTTTTATCTTCGGAGGGTATTTTTTCGGGAATATTTCCTTTATCCGCCGGCATTTTAGCTTAGTCATAATCGCGATTATTATCATTTCCCTTCTGCCGGTGCTAGTTGAGGTCTGGCGGCAGAAAAAGAAAAAAAGATTGACGGCTCAAGAAAAACCTGGAAGTAATTTTTCCCAAAAAGAAGGCTCGAGATAAGCGGCCGCCGTAAAGTCAACCCGCAGCGGAGTAATAGATATGAAGCCTTGCCGCACAGCCTCTATGTCCGTACCGGCCAGATGCTTAACTTCGGGGTCACCGGAACCTATCCAGTAATAGGCCTTCCCCCTCGGGTCGAGGTTTTCAATAATCTCGGGACGGTAACATTTTTCGCCGAGAGGCACCATTTTAATTCCTTTGACAGGCGGTGGCGGGATGTTGATATTGAGGGCGACCTGAGGCGGGTAATGATTTTTTAGTAAATGGGACACAATTGGTCTCATTAAGCCAGCCGCCGCTTCAAACAGATAGATACCAGTTATATCCGGCAAAAGGGAGATGGCCAATGCTTTGAGGTCGAGAAAGGAAGCTTGAAGAGCTGCCGCCACTGTCCCTGAATAGGCTACGTCCTGGCGTCCTAAATTAGGTCCCCGATTAATACCGGAAAGAACCAGGTCAGGCGGGCAGGGGAGCAATTTCTGGACAGCAAGGTAAAGGCAATCGGCCGGCGTGCCATCGACGGCAAAAACTTTTGGCCTTATGGCCTGAACTCGAAGCGGTCGGTGAAGGGTCAAGCAAAGAGAGGTGGCGCTTTTTTCCCGGTCAGGAGCGACAATATAAATATCGCCCAGGTCTTGGATTGAAGTCTGTAAAGCCTCAAGCCCCGGAGAAAAGAAGCCGTCATCATTGGTTAAGAGGATAAGAGGGGTCATTGTCTCAGGCCTTAATCATCACTAAAAGCATCTTGGCCTCAGTCTCGGCTCTCAAGGAATGGGGTTGGTGAGCCGGCATGATGACTATCTGGCCAGCTTGCAGAATGTGCGGTTTGCCGCTTATGGTAATTTCTAATTTTCCCTGAATGATGATGACTAAGGCATCAAAGGGAGCGGTATGCTCACTCAATTGCTGGCCGGCAGCAAAAGCAAAGGCGGTCACGCTGCCCCCTCTTTGCCGGATTATTTCCCGGCTGACAATGGCCTCTGGCTGGTAGGCAATCAAGTCTTGGAGGCTGACGGCTTTTCCTTTGATATCCTTAAATGAGTTGTTTTTCATGGGCTTTCACCTTCACTCCCTGAATAACCAAATAATTCTCTTATCACAAATTATGTTCCTTTCTTTAAGCTTTGGGGCAAGAGGAACAAATAAAGCTTTTAATTTAATTTGGGCTTTAGCTTGAAGCAGACAAATAAGCAAAATTTTTTTCAGGCGAGCTCTTAACTTGGGGATGGTCGGGACGGGCGGATTTGAACCGCCGACCCCATGCACCCCAAGCATGTGCGCTACCAGACTGCGCCACGTCCCGACTTGTTTCAATTTATCTTGTCCGGGGATTTTTTTCAAGACTCTCTCTAATCTCTTCCAGCCGGTCGCGAACTTCTACCAGTATTTTTCTTAATTTATCAGGATGAACCGGCGTTTTGTTCAGGAGACCGAATTCTTCCTCGATTTTTCTTTTGGCTCCAGCCAAGGTGAGCTTTTCTTTGAGGAGGAGCTCCTTTAGCCGAAGAATAATTTTTACGTCTTGCTGCCGAAAAACTTTTTGTCCCTTTGAAGTTATACCCGCATGGAGGAAAGGAAATTCCTCTTCCCAACGATTGATTATCTCAGGCGCCAGATGCGCGAGGCGACTGACCTCTTCCAGTTTATAAATTAGCTTTTCCCGTCGTTTCGAAGTCTTCATCTCGGAAATGGCTTTTGGCGGTTCAGACCTAACTTAACATTTCCTGTCCGTCGCCGTCAAGGCCCGAGGGAAGTAGCCTTGAGCCAGTGATTGCCCTTACGAACTTGTTGGTAAAGATTAGAGGGATGAGTGGTTAAGGGTTAGACGGCAGAAAAGGAAAGAATTATAATAGAATTAAATGGAAACAAGGGCTGACGACCACACTCCTTTGGCCGAAAAGATGAGGCCGCGTTCCTTCGACCGTTTCTACGGTCAGGAGCATCTTCTGGGCGAGGGCAAAATCCTCAGCGAACTGGTTGAATCCGGCCGGCTGGTTTCCCTTATTTTTTGGGGCCCGCCTGGTTCCGGCAAGACTACTCTGGGTTTCCTCTTGGCTCAGCATTTTGACCTTCCTTGCCTGTTTTTCAGTGCGGTTCTGGCCGGGATTAGGGAGGTCAAAGAAGTAATGGCCCAGGCAGAAAGCCACAAGAAATTGTACGGCAAGCCGAGTATTCTTTTTATTGATGAAATTCACCGTTTTAACAAAGCTCAGCAGGGCGCCTTTCTTCCCTATGTCGAGCGGGGAGACATAATTCTTTTTGGTTCCACCACGGAGAACCCGTCTTTTGAAATTATCGCGCCGCTCCTTTCTCGAACCAAAGTACTGGTGTTAAAACCGCTCGCGGAAGCGGCCCTTAATCGAGTCATCGATGACGCTTTGCAGGATGCAGAGAATGGCTTAGGCCAGAGAAAATTGAGCCTTTTACCTGAGGCGAGGAAACTGCTCGTTGACCAGGCTAACGGTGATGCCCGTCGGGTTCTTAATACCTTAGAGATAGCTGCCAGCTTGGCACGAGGCACAGAGGTCGGGATTAAGGAGGTAGAAGAAGCGCTCCAAAAAAGAACGCTCCTTTATGATAAAAGCGGCGAGGAACACTACAACCTGCTCTCAGCGTTACATAAAAGCCTGCGGAATAGCGACGTCGATGCCTCTCTTTACTGGCTAGCCAGAATGTTAGCCGCTGGCGAAGACCCTTTGGTCATCGCCCGGCGTTTAGTTCGGTTTGCCGCGGAAGATGTGGGCTTAGCTGACCCTCAGGCTCTAAACATCGCCTTGGCGGCCAAGGAAGTTTATGATTTTTTGGGAACGCCTGAGGGCGAATTAGCCCTGGCTGAAGCCGTGGTCTATCTGGCGGCGGCGCCCAAGAGCAACCGAGTTTATGTGGCCTTTAATGCCGCCATGCACGATGCCGAAAAGGGACCGCAAGAGCCTGTGCCTCTCCATCTCCGGAATCCAGTTACTTCCCTGATGGAATTACTCGGCTATGGCCGCGGCTATGAATATGCTCATGACCGCAAAGAGGCGACAACCATAATGGAGACCATGCCGCCAAAGCTGCGAGGCCGAAAATATTATGAGCCAGGTGATTTGGGCCTGGAGAAAGAAATTAGACGACGCTTGGAATGGTGGGCGGCGGTTAAGGAAAAACTAAGAAAAGAGAGTCAGAAAGGAAAGGAAGGAAGGGAAGAGGGAGAAAAAGAATCGTGAGCTGAAATTAGTCCCATAAAGGCAGTTATTTTTCTTCCTTCTCTTTGAGTAAATAATAGATTTCCCAACTGAGGTCATCAGCCAGGCAGCCGAGGCAGGATTTTTCGGTCGTCGCCAGTTCGCCGTCTTCGATTTTATCTTGAATAATTTTTTTTACCTTTTTCCTGATTTTATATAAAAGAATATAGTTAATCATCTCGGTTGGCATGATACCAGCTTCTCTTACTTCTGTAAAGCTACTCTCATCCGGCACCAGAGGAGTCTGCTTAAAAAATCATATAAGAAAAAATTTAACTAATCAAAAAATTGGGCATTCTTTCATTTCGTTTGGTCTGGTTCGAAAGACAAGCCCCATATAACGGAGCTGGCCAAGGTAGGTTTAGCCTTCTTGAATCTTCCTTCAAGGAGACTTCTGCCCACTGTGGACGTCTGACCCTAAACAGGATAAACGGAGAGGCCAAAAAGGGGCAAGGGAATTCCAGGCTGTGCCTTTGAACAGGGGGGCGAGCTCCCGCGGCACCGAGAAACAAGAGGAAAGAATGGTGTTAAAAATCCAAACGAGAGCGAAGCCATTCCCGACGTCTCATTGGCTAACTTACACGAGTTAGAAAAGGAAAAACTTTATTTTTTTGGAAGTTGGTGAAGCTGAATCCAGTTACCGCAGGTATCGTCGAAAATAGCTTCGATACCCCATTGAGTTGCAGTCGGTTCTTTTTTGAACTTAACTCCCCGGTTTTTCAGCCTAATAAATTCCTCGAGGATGTTTTCGGTAAAAAAGACAATGCCTGGAATTCCAGCCCGGTATAATTCCTGTTGATAATTTTTAGCCAAAGGCTTTTCGTTGGGCTCAAGAAGCAAAACGGTCCCTTCTGGGTCCTGAGGCGAAGCCACTATAGCCAGACCGGCTTCTGACTCATACATTACTTTTATGAACCCGAGAATTTCCGTATAAAATTTAAAGGCCTTAACGGGGCTATCAACATAGATGCTGACCATACCTATTCTCATGGTCGTCCTTTCAGTCTTGGGTTTTTGCTGGGGGCCGGCTGATTTGCTGGTCATAATAAAGGCCGAAAGGAAAGCTCCCACCAAGTAAAATCGAACCTGCGGTCTTATTTTCTTGAAAAGCAAATAAGTTTCTCTCCTTCATTTTTTCTTTTTGGTCTGCCCCCTTAGGTTATTCTAAATATAAAAACAAATCAATGAGAGAATAAACTTAGAGAAACAAGAAGACACCGTTCAGCAGCATTTTATCCTGGCAAAAATAAAAAATGATACCTAATTTTTTTTAAGAGAGGAGAGCTTTTTCCCTAAGGAGCATTCTGAAGGTCCTTTGAGCTTCTGAAGATTTAAGATGAGGCGGAAAACGGCTAATTCCTAACTTGCTATGGAGGGGATAAGAAATGTTATGATATCAAGGCATGAAAAACGATAAAGGGCTGACCAAATTTGCTGGCTTATTTCTCCTAAGTCTTTTTTTGGTTTTAAGCCAACCTGTTTTTGGCCAGGACGAAAATTTGCTAAAGAGCAAGGAATTACCCACCCGCAACCAGTCTCCCTTAGAGTTAACTTTCCCCTTAAAAGAGGTCGCCCGCGTAAACCTCGAAACGAGGCTCACACCTCAGCTTATTGTCTCCCAAAATATAGTTTATGGCCTCAGTCAGAATGGTCTTCTTTTTGGTTACGACTTTCAGGAACAGAGGCTTCTCTGGACTTATAAATTATCATCTCCAGCGCAAACGTCTCTAATTCTGAGTAAGGGAAGCCTCTATTTGGTCGATGAGGAAAATAATCTCGTCAAGGTTTCCCAAGAAGGAAAGTTAATCCACCGGGAATCGCTAAACCTGCCTGTAGCGGGTCAGCTCCAATTATGGGAAGAGAGTCTGATTTTGGCCACGACTGATAACCGTGTTATTTGCTTAAACCTGGAATCTGTTGACCTCGTTTGGGAAGCGAAGGTGGATAGCCCCGTCAGGGCGCCATTTTTGCTTTTAGAGGCAGGCTTAATCGCCGTGACTTCTTCTGGTAGTATCTATTTAATTTTTCCGGATGGAAACCTAAAGACCCTGGGTTCAGTCGGGAAAAAAATCGTTCCTTATGCTTATTACCAGGATGGCCACATTTTCCTGGGCACTGAAGATAAGCATCTGCTTAGCTGGGAGGTTAAAAAGAGACGGATTAGCTGGTCGATGAAGTTGGCCGCTCAGGTCGCCGCTAATCCTTTGGGGGTCGGAAAAAATCTTTATGCGCTGGCGGCCAATGCGGTCATTTATTGCTTTAATCTCAAAACAGGCGAAATCAGGTGGTGGCACTCTGTCCCTTCTCGCCTGGCCTTGGGCTTGCTCCCTGCCGGCGAGGCCATCCTAGTGGCGACAGCTAATTCGCCGCTCCTCTGTTTTGACCTGAAAACAGGCAAAGAATTGGGCCGCTACGAGGTGGAGGGAGAAATTGCCTCGCCAGCCAAGGTGGTGGCGGGGAGGCTCGCTTTGGCGACATATCAACCTTCCACAGGGCAAGGTTACTTGATTTTTTTAGAGCCTGAGGTCGAGCTCTCTTTGGTTCCTTCACTGCCCTCGCCGCAAAAATTAGGCATCGATTTGACCTTCACGGCCCAGGCCATTGGTTTTAACCAGCCCCGTTTCGAGTTTTTCTTGGAAAAAGAGGGCAAAAGACAGGTTGTCCAGAAGGAGTCGGAGAGGGCCACCTGGAGCTGGATTCCTCTTGGTCCTGGAAATTACGTTGTGGGGGTCAAAGCTAAGGATAAGAAAAAAACGAAAGAGACCTCGCTTTCCTTTGAGATATTAAAGGATACGCCTTAAATTTTTTGGGCCAAAACCCCGATCCCAAGATCCTAATGTTAGCTCGAATCGGGAGCAACTGAACAAGAGTGGTCCTCTTGCCTCTTATCTGGGCTTGTTTAATGGGTAAGCCTCGTTAGCCATAATGTCTCTGGTTTCACCCCGGCTGGCCATAAGGCCGTCGCGAAGTTTTTATTGCCAAGACCAACGGCCTGCTGGCTTCAACGACGGAGGGCCGAACGGACCGGTTTTTCAGCACGCGACGCCTTAAGATGACTTGAGGCCGCCCTATTTTTTCCCCCAAAGGATGGTTGCCTCGCATAATGAATCTTATCTGGGAAATAAAGCCAAAAAATGATAGAATGTGGGCCTTGATAGGTGACAAACAATTCAATTCTTGACAGCTTTAGGAATAAGAATAGGAGGCCAAGGAGAAAGTAAAATGAATAGAGAAGAGGCACTGAGCTTAGTTCAGACCTATTTATCTAACCGAAACCTGGTTAAGCATTGCCTGGCCGTCGAGGCTTGCTTACGGGAAATCGCTAAGAGGTTGGGAGCGGATGCGGAGGAATGGGGTTTGGCCGGTTTAGTTCATGACCTTGACTATGAAATAACCCAAAAAGAGCCGGAAAAGCACACCACGGAGACGATAAAAATTCTCCAAGATAAAGGCCTGAGCCAAGCGCAGCTCCATGCTATCCAGGCCCATGCGGGAAAAGTTGCCTGTGAAAATGCTTTTGATTGGGCGATTTTTTCTGCCGACCCTCTGACGGGGTTAATCGTCGCCGCGGCGCTGATGCATCCGACGAAAAAGCTGGCTAACATCGACTTGGATTTTATAAAACGGCGCTATAAAGAAAAGAGCTTTGCGCGGGGAGCTCGCCGGGAAGAAATCGAAATGTGCCGTAACTGTGGCTTAGAGCTGGATGAATTTATCTCTCTCTGTCTTAAGGCGATGCAGGGGATTGCCTCGGAGTTGGGCCTTTAACCCTGACAGAGTGGCTTTATTATTAAGGCTCAATTTTCAATTCTTAAGTTAGGTCAAAAAAAACAGAGCTCTTGAACATAGCCCAAAGTAATTCGGCCGCCAATTGGTCAATCTTTTCGAGTAAATCAAGAAAATCTGCAATATCATTTTGAGGGATATTCTTGGCTATATTTTTTTTGAATAAAACATATGTCCGGATTCGTGTTCCTAAATGTCCAGTTTAGACGTTAAGTAACAGATAGTCGCCTAACAGAATTGGGGTTTTCAGCTCCAGGAGAATTCCCTTTTAGGGCGGGCAGAGAGCAGACCGATAAACCTTTTCGGCTGCCGAGCAGCCGATAAGTCTTAGAAAAACAGCCATAGGTAAGTAAAGCTTTGCCAATTTCGAAATTAGATAAACAGCTGAGGTGTCACCGATTTTAAAAGAGGTCAAGGGAAAAACCAGTTTCCAAGTAGCGACCACGCCAGGGAAACCCCGGTTCGGTATAGAAGGATTTGTTAAGCAGGTTCGTGGTCTTAAAGTAAACCTTAAAAGGCGCTCTCTCATAGGAAATAATAACATCAATGGTTTCATAGGCAGGAATGGTTAATAATTGGCGCGAGGTGAAATCGTACCAGAAGGAATGAGACGCAGCTAAGGTCGATAGAGTCAAGCGAATTTTGCGCCAGGGCTCTAGGCTGAACTGAAAATTAACCTGCCGCGAGGGCAGGGTATCCAGCGGCCGGTTTTCGGTCTCGTTTTGATGCTTCAGCCAGTGGGCGGTGACGGCCAGAGAAAACCAGGAGACTGATTTTTTTAATTCGGCCTCAACGCCGTTAATTTTAGCTGAGCTAACATTGCGGAAGCGACGCGTCCCGTCCGCTAAACGCACCGCCTCAATCAGGTTGCGGAAGCGGTTAGAAAAAGCAGTCAGTTTGAAGCTTGCCCAACGGTCCCAGGCTATCCCTGCCTCCACTGCCTGGCCTTTTTCATTTCCCAAATCGGGATTACCCACGAGGCTCGAATATAGAGATTGCATCGACGGAAAACGGGACTTCAGGGAAACAGAAAAGCGCAGACTGAAATAATCAGCTGGAGAGATAACAGCTCCTGCCAGAGGATTGAGCCGGACTAAACTAGCGCCGCCGGCCTTATGCAACCTGTCCAAGCTAAACCCGGTTATCAAGCGCCATAAAGGGTTAACAGCCAATTCGCTTTCGAGAGCTAAGGAGCTGGTTTGATGACGGAAGTGCTGGAAAGGAAGAGAAGAGTTATCCTGGATGCGGGCCGTTTCCTGGCGATGGGAAAGGCTGACCCGCAATCGCAAGTTTTGTTTTGGAGAATAATCAGCTAAGCAAAATAGCCCCAAAAGGTCATTGCGGTAGGTGCTTAAGGCTTGGAGGGTGCTCAAGGAACTATCTTTATATTGTTCGAGGCGATTGTTATATCTTACCCAATAGCCACGCCACAAGAAGCTCAGAGTGGAGGAAAGAGAGTGCAGACCGCCGGCTGAAAATAAATCGCGGTCCCAATCTCGAAACCGCCAATAACGGGGTTTAACCAGAGCCACTGCCGGCGGAAGGCCAAAAGCCGACCGGTAAACTCCGACCGCCGCCATTAATTCATTCTGAGCGCCGGGATAGGCGACAAGTTTTAAGTTAAAATTGAGGCGGTCATAATTGCTCAAAGCTCTTTTATTTCTATTATTGCCATCGAAATAATAAAACCCATCGGAATTTTGATAATTCAAAGAAGTGGCCGCGCCTATTCGGCCCAGCAGCTTCGAACCCTCTAAACTAAAACCTGTGGTTTTCAGCTCACCTAAGGAAGCGCTCAGGCGAAGCAGAGATTCGGGAGAGGGACGACGGGTGATGACGTTTACTACTCCGGCCAAAGTATTCGGGCCGTAAAGAGCTGAAGCCGCACCAGTGGTGATTTGCACTGCCTCCACGCCCGAAGCCGGCAGCGTTTTTAAATCGAAGGAAGCAAAAAAGGGCTCATAAACAGGGACGCCATCTATAAGAAGAGTTACCCGTTGAGACTCCATTCCCCGGAGTCTTAGAGTAAATTCATTTTTTCCGTTGAGAGAGACACTCACTCCCGGCGCCTGCTTAATCACCTCGGCTAATTGGGACGGCTGGTTCAGCTGGATTTCTTCACTCCGGAGCAAGGTAACCGAAGCCAGAGCCGCCTCCCTCGGCGATTGGCCGATGACCACAATTTCCTCGTTTAGGGAAATTTTTTTCTCCTTTTCTTCTTTTGGCAGCTCCTTTTTTTCCCGAACCTCTTTTTTTTCGGCGGCTTGGCGGACGAATCTCTTCGTTGCCTTTAGCGGCGAGCCAACAAGAAGCAAGAAAAAAGAGGCGAGAATAACAGTTATTATTCTCATTCTAAAATGGTTAGCGGTCCACCTGAACCTTCTTGAATATATTCTCTGCTGGGGCATAGCTAACTTCGCTCCTTTCTTTTTTTCTTTCCTGTTTCTTTTTTGCTTTTCGCTTGATAAGCTGCAGAGGCTTATAAAATTGGCCCTTTCCGACTGGCTCAGTCAATGGCGAGTGTATGGCGGCGCTCTTCGAGCCATAATTCTTAAGATTATAAAATATGAGAACATTAAATAATTATATCATACGAATCTCTTTCCGAAAGGTGCGAATTAATTTCGGCCTTAATTATCATTTCCTATGCTCATTACCCTGGATACTAGGTCTTAATTTGATAGAGCCTATTTTTTGACTTCAGGCGGACGGCTATGTTATAAGCGATAACCGATGCCGGAAAAAGCAAAAGTTATTCTCCGACGGGCTGAAACCTACGATTCTGAACTTATTGCCGCCATTATACTCCAGGGGATTAAAGAACTGGGGCTAAGCCCGAAGATCAAAGGAAGGGTGACAATCAAGCCCAATGTAGTGATGGCTCATCCTCAAGTAACTCCTGCGGCTTACACCCGACCAGAATTTCTGGCCGGCTTGCTTTCAGCTTTAAAACGTCTTCAAGCGGATGAGTTAGAAATCGCCGTCACTGAAAAATGTGGGGCGGGTTTACCGACCTCGCGAATGTTTCGCCGGGCTGGATATTATCGACTGAAAAAAGATTATCAATTCCGACTGGTTCCTATTGAAGAAGCCCCCAAGCGGCTGGTCCGGCTCCAAAAGGGAGTTGTCCACAGACAAATAAGAACGGCTCGAGAGATCGTGGAGCGTGATTTTTTGGTTTATGCCCCCAAGCTTAAAACTAACTCCCTTTCTCATGGGCTGACCGCCGCGTTGAAGCTTAACGTTGGCCTTCTTTGTGACCGGGAGCGAATGTGGAATCATAATTATAATCTCGATGAGAAAATCGTCGACCTGCTGGAAGTTGGCTTTCCGGATTTTATTGTTACTGATGCTATTGAAGTTTCGAGCGGCGGCAACCATCTTACCCAGTTTGGTCACCATCTCGGCCTGATTATCATGGCTTGCGACCCCCTGGCCCATGACGTGGTTTGTAGTCATATTTTCCATCTTGACCCAGAGCAAATCGGCCATCTAAAAGCGGCGGAAAAAAGGGGCTATGGCTCGTTGCGTTTAGAAAATATCGAACTTCGCGGCGATATTTCTCTTGAGGAAATCAGGGAAAAAACCAGAAACTTAAGGGCCGGATTTATTCGCGTCGAGGAGGCTCACCCAAATATCCAGGTTTTAAGCGGAGAACCCTATTGTACCGGCGGGTGCCATGGTGTTTTTCTAGACTGGCTTTATATGATTAAGGACAGAAAGCCGCGACTCTGGCCAAACCTTCCCCCTTGGACTGTAATTATCGGGAAATATAAGGGTAACGTTAAAGCTGACAAGGTCTTGTTGTTAGGCCGGTGTACTCAAGTGGAAGGAGAAATTTCAGCCCGCAAGGTGCGTCGCATCGGCGGTTGTCCACCTAAACACAAATCCTTGGTCCTCTGGCTTTTTCTTAAGGCCGGAATAATTAATCCCCTCTTTCGTTTAGATTTGATTATTGATGCCTATCCTTTTCTTTTCTTATCCTGGGTCAAAAGATTTTTTACCTGGAGATGGTAAGTATGCCTGAAATTGATGGTCGCCTCATTATCGGTGGCGAAAGGGTTGAAGCCAAGGAAAGAATAATCGTCGAAAACCCGGCTACTCTCCAACCGCTTGGCGAGGCTCATTTAGCTTCAGAGGCTGATTGCCAGCAGGCGGTGGAGGGGGCCCGGCAGGCTTTCAACATGTGGCGCAACTTCCCGGCCGAAAAAAAACGACAAATTTTTCTGGCGGCAGAGGAAATTTTATTCGAGAAGGCCGAAGAAATCGCCCGCCTTATAACAGTCGAAAAGGGGTCGCCACTGAGCGAATCCTTGGCGGTAGAGGTCTTGGGGGTTTTGGAAACCTTGAATTATTATGGCCATAATCAGCCGTCATCTCTGGCCACCCAAAAAAGCACGGTCCATGTTCCCTTTTTCGCCCATAAGAAAAATGCCTTTCATTTTCAACCTCTTGGTCCTACCCTTATTATTTCTCCCTGGAATTTTCCTTTTTTGCTTCCCGCCAATGATGTTATTTCCGCCCTCGTGGCCGGCAATACGGTCATCCTTCGGCCATCTTCATCAACGCCTTTTTCGGCCTTGGCGGTGGGCGAAATTTTCTTAAAAGCTGGTTTGCCACCTGGGGTGCTCAGCGTATTGCCTTGTCGTGTTTCTCAGGCAGAGGAATTAGTTTTAAACCCCCATGTTCAATCCATTATTTTCACGGGAAGTGTTAGCGTAGGCAAGCGCATTATGGAGTTAGCCAGCCGGAATTTAACGGCCTTGGTTTTGGAGCTCGGCGGCAAAGACCCGATGATTGTCCTCGAAGATGCTGACCTCGAAACCGCAGCTCGAGGGGCGGTCTGGGCAGCCTTTATGAATACTGGCCAGAGCTGCGCTTCGGTGGAACGAGTCTATGTGGCTTCAGGGATAGCCGAGAAATTTTTAAATCAAGTAGTGGCTCTGACCAAGGAATTGAGAATCGGTAATCCCCTTGACCCCGATGTCGATATCGGCCCGATGGAGAATGATGGCCAACTTCAAGTGGTGAAACAGCAGGTTCAGGAAGCGGTCGAAAAAGGAGCCAAGGTTCTATGCGGTGGTCGGACCTGGGAGGAGCTACCTGGTTATTTTTACTTGCCTACAGTTCTCAGCCGGGTTAATCACACCATGAAAGTCATGACCGAAGAAACCTTTGGTCCTGTTCTGCCAGTGATGACCTTTTCCAGTCTTGAAGAAGCTTTGGCTCTGGCTAACGATAGCTTTTATGGGCTTACTGCTTCTGTCTGGACCCGTGACCCCCAGAAGGCAGCAAGGCTGGCCGCGCCATTAGAAGTTGGCACGGTTACCATCAATGACCATATGTTTACGGCCACGGAACCCAAAGCTATTTGGGGGGGAGTTAAACAGACAGGGATAGGTCGGACCCACGGCCCTTACGGATTACTCAACCTGGTGAATATCAAATATGTCTCAGCGGATTTTGCCGCCAAAAAACAAAGAGTCTGGTGGTACCCTTATTCAAAAAACAAACTGGATATTCTTAAAGAATCTCTCCGACTGCTTCATAGCCCTCAGCCTCGGCAAAAAGTTAAGGCTCTTTTTCGGCTCTCCTCTCGAATGAAAACAATTCGCTCCAGTCTGCCCTTGCGCAGTCTGGTTAGAGTTATGGCGCGTCTTTTTTCCTAATAAACTGACTGACCATTTTTTGGTTTTGAAAAGAGTCGATTAGTTGGCGATTCTGGAGCCAGAATCCAAATCAAGTTATAAAACCACCTTTTATCTAAGAAAACAAGGAGCCAATGACAAGCCGTAACGAGTGGAACCCAAGATAATCTTCATTTCATTTTACTTAATTTCCCCTTTTTTTCTTTTCTTTTCACTTCACTTTTCTTCTCTTTTATTCTGTTCTGTTCTGTCCTGTCCTCTCCTCTTGTCCACAGCTCTCCTCTCCTCTCTTCTCCAATCGGAGGGAGGCGAGCTTAAGAAGCTATCTTTTTTCCGGAGTGCGCAGGAATTTAAAAAATTCGCTGTCTAAGGAAAGCACCAACCAAGTTTCGCTGTCGAGGCTCTGGCGATAGCTCTCGAGGGTCTTCAAGAGTTGATAGAATTCCGGGTCGAGGTTATAAGCCTGGGCGTAAATTTTTGTCGCCTCCGCATCAGCCTTGCCTCTGATTTCTTGAGCTCGGCGATAGGCTTCGGATTGGATTCTCTTGAGCTCCTTTTCTTTTTCTCCCCTGATTTCAGCACTCCGGCCTTCTCCTTCGGAACGATACTTAGAAGCAATCCTTTTTCTCTCGGCTATCATTCGGTCGAAGACTTTGCGCTGCACCTCATCTACATAATTAATTCTTTTGATCCGGACATCCTTTAATTCCACTCCAAACTGCGGCGTGATTTGGGAGGCGCTTTGCAGGATAATCTGGGCAATTCGGTCTCGGCCGACCTGGATCTCGCCAATCGCTTCGGATACTTCTGTCTTCAGAGTTTCCTCGGTGCTTTCGAATTGCCGGTTGGAGGAACGGACTACCTCAATCAAGTCAAATTTAGCGATAGTATTGCGCGTCTCGCCGTCGACAATGTCGTCAAGTCGGGACTGGGCTCCCCGTTCATCACGGACTCGCTGAAAGAAAACCAGCGGGTCGCTAATTCGCCAGCGAGCGTAGGTATCAACCCAGATATATTTTTTGTCTCGCGTCGGTATCTGGTTAGGGTCGCCATCCCACTCTAACCAGCGCTTCTCGAAATAATGAATTTTTTGGATGAAAGGAACTTTGAGATGAAGACCAGGCGTGGTGACCGCGCCGCCAATGGGCTGGCCAAATTGAGTAATAATGACCTGGTTGGTTTCGGAAACAATATAAACAGCGTCGATTAATAACCATAGAGCGACCAGAATGGCCGCCGCCAGGATAAGAGTAATCAAGGGTTTTTTCATTTTTTCACCTCCTCGCCAAGGTTGAGCAGCGGGAGCAGGCCTTTTTGCTTTTCATCGATAATAATTTTTTTCTTGATGCGGGGAAGTATTTCATTCAGCGTTTCTAAATAGAGACGTTTTCTTGTAACCAGCGGTGCCCGGGCATATTCTTTGTAGACAGACGAAAACAGAGCGGCATCTCCCAGTGCCCGGTTGATTCTTTCCGTGGCATAGCCTTCGGCTGCCCGAATCATCTGCTCCGCTTCGCCCGAAGCCCGGGGTATTTCTTGGTTATACTCTGACCAGGCTTCGTTAATTTTTCTTTCTTTTTCTTGCAGGGCCTCGTTGACTTCGTTAAAAGAGGGTTTAACTGGGTCAGGGGGGTTAACATCCTGGAAGATGAGCTGGTTGACATCGATCCCTATTTCATAAAGGTCACAGAGCGTCTGGAGCTCTTCTTTGGCTTCATTGGCGATGCGGGTCCGACCAATGGTCAGAACCTCGTCAACCGAGCTATCGCCGACAAGTCGACGAACGACCGCTTCGTTCAGGTAGCGGAAGGTATCGGTAACATTCCTGACCTTAAAAAGGTATTTATACGGGTCTTTAATTTTATACTGAACAATCCACTCCACCACCACGACGTTCAAATCACCGGTGAGCATGAGAGCTTCTTTGGCGGTTTCCGGAGTGACGCGGTATTCAGACCTGATACCGGGCCGGGCAGTGCGAAAGCCGAATTCGAGTTTTAATTGTCTCTGGACAGGCACTCTGATGAGTTTTTCCATACCCAAGGGGAGTTTGAAATGGAGACCAGGCTCCGTGGTCCGGACGAATTGGCCAAAACGCAGGATAACACCGAGCTCTTCTGGGCTAATCTGATAAACCGAAGTCAGAATCAAGATTAAGACGAAGACAGCCACAAGGATATTCCGGACAAAGCTGAGACGAAAGCGGGGCCAATTAAGACTTTCCCTTGAAAAATAGCGATTCATCAAACCTCCTTTTATGAGATTATGGGTTTGAGGTGGTTATAACATATTCGGCCGACTTTCCCAAGCTTTTTTCAACCCTTATCTTTAACCTTTATTTTAAACCTTGCCTTGCTGCTCTTTAATTTTACGGAAGAATATTTTTTAATGCTTTATGTTTTAGCTTTGACTTGAACCTTTTAGCTTTATCTTTAAACCTTTATCCCAAACCCAGATAAATTACTTTCTAAAGAAAGAACAAAAGAAGATTGCTTCTTTTGACCTATTTCGTAGTGATAGCAAAAAAACTGACAAGCGCTGACCAGCCTCGTCCAAGAAGGGGCAGCTAAAATACCAGATAAACTGGTTATCCGCCGGTTTTGGCCGAGCTCTCCGCTTCCAAACTCAATGATTCCACCGCGGAATTAAGCTTATCCAGGGTAAGTGTCTCATCAGCATATAAGGTGCGTATTTCAGGCCGGAACCAGGGACTCAACCGCGGCTCGGCAATTCGTTTACGGTTAAAAAGGTGCTGGACAGAAATGTTGTCCATTGTGGGGTTATTAGCGGCATGACCGCAGGCTAAAACAAGGGATGGCCAGAGCCGGTTATAGATTCCTCCTAAAGCGCCAAGGGAAGCCGGCGTATTAATCAAAATCCGTCCGGCTGGCATGGCCCGGGCAAAACGAGCGATCTGGGTGGGGTTGGTGGAGAAAATGCTGGCGGTATGGCCTAAGCCACCGTGTTTCAAGATTTCTTGGGCCAGTTGGAAGGCCTTGTCTTCATCCTCAGCGGCATAGAAGGCCAGAATTGGGGCCAGGATTTCAAGCGAAAGGGGAGAGTGGGGCCCGATTTCCTCCAGGCAAGCCACGAGGACAGTAGTGTTGGTCGGTACCTCAAAACCGGCCAGGGAAGCAATTTTTGCCGCCGGCTGGCCGATTACCTCGACCCGCATTGACGCCTCCTGATTATTATAAGCCACAGGCTCCAGGCGCTTAATTTCTTCGGGCGATAAAAAATAGGCCCCGCGCTTTTTTAATTCTTCCGCGATATTGTCGGCTTTATCTTTAAGAACGACGAGTGCTTGCTCGCTGGCACAGACTGTGCCATAGTCAAAAGTCTTGGAAGCAATAATCGCCTCAGCAGCTGCGGCCAAATCGGCGCTGGAGTCAACCAAAACCGGGACATTTCCCGGGCCAATTCCGATGGTTGGTTTACCGGAGCCAAAGGCAGCTCGCACCACGTCGACTGAGCCTGTAGCCATCACTAAGGCGGTTTTAGGATGAGACATCAAGGCCGCTGTTTCTTCTCGGGTTGAAAATTTTATCCACTGGACACAATTTTCTGGTGCGCCGGCCTTCACCGCGGCTTCTAAACAGAGACGAGCCGCTTCAGTTGAGCAACGTTTGGCGGCTCCGTGCGGTCGGATAATAACGGGATTACGCGTCTTAAGGGCGATTAGAATTTTGAAGATAACCGTCGAGGTGGGGTTAGTTATGGGCGCAAGAGCCACAATTGGTCCAAGAGGTTCAGCCATCTCGATAAGGCCGTTTTCTCGGTCGACGGCGATAACGCCAGCCGTAGGAATGTTTTTTATATGCTCGTAAACGATTTTGCTGGCCAGAACATTTTTGATTACTTTGTCTGACCAGCGACCAAGGCCGGTTTCTTCGACAGCTAATTTGGCTAAGGAAACGCGGGCCTGGAAGGCGGCTTTAGCCACGCAGTAGACAATGCGGTCGGTTTCCACCTGGTCTAATTGTCTTAATTTCTCGGCGGCCTCCTCGGCTTTATCCATAACTTGGTTGATATCAAGGCCTGAGGAAAATTGATTTTGGCTCATCTTATCGCCTCCCCAAAACTTTTCTTGCTTCCGAACCTTTTCGGGACTCTCAAAGGAGAATAATCGGAGCTAAGGTATTGTTCTCTTTTACGTTAAGCCTGAGGAAAAGTCAAATTAATAAGAAATCTTTCGAGCGGAAAAGCGTCTTGATAATCAGTTGTCGCAAGAATTTAGTTTCTACGAGGCGACCGCTCTTTTTTGCTGAAGAAAAAAAATATTTTAAGTATAATATTCAGCTATAAGCTTGATTTCGATTGTTAACCAAGCGTAGGAGCAAAGAAGGAAGAGAGGGCGAGTTTCGCTCTGGGTGATAGAGTTTGAGAGAAGGAGGAAATTTATGGCAAAGAAATTGACACGGTCTCAAGAGGGTCGAATGATCGGCGGCGTCTGCGCCGGCCTGGCGGAATATTTTGACGTTGATGTGTCCTTAGTGCGGTTGATTTTTGTGGCCATTACTTTAATTACGGCTTTAGTTCCCATGTTGATCTTCTATTTTATTGCCTGGGTCGTTATTCCAACTAAGAAAGCAGAGTAAGGAGAGCCGCCAAGTTTTTAGTGGTCGCGAGAGGATGAAAGAAGATATTCCCTTCCGCCATATTGCTATTGAGGGGGTGCCTCATAGCCATAAAACCCGTTTTGCTCAGATGTTGGCCCATTTTGTCGGCGGCCGTGTTGTCTTGGACCCGCGGGATAATCCTTATCTCCGCGATTTTTACGAAGAAAAAGAAGGCGCTGCCTTCTTAGCCCAGTTAGTGTTTTTGATTAATCGCTATCATCAGCAGGTGCTTTTAGCGCAGCGAGACCTTTTTGCCGAAAGGGTTATTTGTGATTATCTTTTCGAAAAAGACAAGATTTATGCTTATCAGACTTTAACTGATGACGAGTTGATTATTTATGAAAAAATATTTGCCATTCTGGCCGAGAGGGTGGCTAAGCCTGACTTGGCTATTTATCTTCAAATTTCTCTCCCGACTCTGCGGAAGCGGATAGCTCGTGAGGGTGAAGATTTAGAAAAAAACATTACCGAAACCTATCTGCATAACCTGCTCCAGGCTTTTGATTATTTCTTTTTTAATTATCAGGCCACGCCTCTTTTAGTGGTGAAATCAGACGAGCTTGATTTGACCAACGAAGGAGAGATAATGGATATTATTCGTCAGGTTAAAAATTTAAAGAAAGGCCATCTCTATTATGTGCCTTCAAGCTATGGTCAAAAAAAGCCCTCGGGGAGATAATTTGCCCTCGGTATTAAAAAGACTTTACCCCAATCTCGGACTTTTAGGCGAGATGGGGAGAAAGGATAAGCCATGGCTGAAGAAAAACTCGTATCTTTAACCATTCCTCGCCTCCAGGCCAAAAAAGCTGCCGGACAGAAAATTGTGGCGGTTACCGCCTACGATTTTCCCACGGCTAAGCTGGCCGAGGCGGCGGGGATGGACATTATTCTGGTTGGCGATTCTCTAGGTATGGTGGTCCTCGGTTATGAAACTACGCTGCCGGTAACTATGGAAGAGATGCTCCACCATACCCGGGCAGTGGCCAGAGCCGTAAAGAGGGCCCTCTTGGTGGCCGATATGCCCTATTTTTCTTTTCATCTTTCTCCCGAAGACACTATCCGCAACGCCTCTCGTTTTCTCAAAGAGGCGGGAGCCAAAGCGGTCAAAATTGAGGGAGCCAGCCCGCAGCGATTGAAAATGGTCGAGGCCCTGGTGGAAGCCGAGATTCCAGTAATGGGCCATGTTGGGCTTACGCCTCAATCCATCCATCGTTTTGGGTATTATCGCTTGCGAGGTGGGGAAGTGGCGGAGGCCAAGAAAATAATCGAGGAAGCCAAAGCTTTAGAAAGGGCTGGGGCCTTTTCGGTTGTCCTCGAATGCATGCCTGAAGAATTAGCCAAAGTTATTACCGAAGAAATAAGTATCCCGACCATAGGCATAGGCGCGGGCTGTTTTTGTGATGGACAGGTTCTGGTTTTTCATGATTTGGTTGGTTTAACTGAGGCCGGGCTGCCTAAGTTTGTGAAGCAATACGCCAATTTGGGCTCGATCATCCTCGAGGCTCTTCAGAATTATGCACGCGAAGTAGTTGAGGGAAGCTATCCTGACGAAGCCCACTCTTACCATCTAAAGCCAGGGCTGGCTCGCTTTCTGAGGGGGTCAAAGGGGAAAAGGCAAGTAACCGAGCTTAACTCCAAAAGATAAAGACCTCCCCGGGTCAGTTAGCCTCAATTCACAATTTTTTCTTTGAGGAGGCCGGGAATGGAAGTTATCGAGAAAATAAGTGAAATGAAAAAGACGGCCCGTCAACTAAAGGAGGAAAGGAAGAGAATCGGTTTTGTTCCCACTATGGGTTATCTTCATGAGGGTCATCTCAGCTTAGTCCGGGCTTCTAAGAAGGAAGCCGATATTACGGTGGTGAGTATTTTTGTGAACCCGACCCAATTCGGCCCGAAAGAAGATTTTGACCGTTACCCCCGCGACTTGGAAAGAGATAAGTCTTTATTGGCCAAAGAAGGAGTTGATTTTCTTTTCCACCCGACGGTGGAGGAAATGTATCCCTCTAACTACAGGACTTATGTGGAAGTCATCGGGCTTCAGGACCGGCTCTGCGGCCGCAGTCGTCCCGGGCATTTTCGAGGGGTAGCGACCGTGGTCCTCAAGCTGTTCAACGTTGTTTGCCCGGATTTAGCCTATTTTGGCCAGAAGGATGCGCAACAGGCAGTCATCATTCGCCGCCTGGTCCGAGACCTTAATTTAGATATGGAAGTTAGAGTGATGCCGATTGTGCGGGATGCTGACGGCTTGGCCTTAAGCTCCCGCAATACTTATCTTAGTCCTGAAGAAAGGCGAGCCAGCCTGGCTCTTCCCCGAAGTCTGCAGGCAGCAGCTCGTCTTCTGGAAAGGGGAGAAAGAAAAGCGGAGAAGGTAAAAGAACAGATTGTGAAGATAATCTCCTCTGAGCCAAAACTGAGAATTGATTATGTTGAGGTTGTCGACCCCGAGGAGCTCAGACCGCTTGAGGAGATAGGAGGAGCGTCTTTAATCGCTGCCGCGGTTTTCTGCGGCCAGACCAGATTAATTGATAACCTTTTGTTTACAGAGGGAAAGAGGTGACCGATGAAAAGAATTTTCTTAAAATCCAAGCTTCATGGTTTAACGGTTACCGAGGCCAGAATCGATTACGAGGGTAGCCTGTGTCTTGACGAAAGTTTAATTCAGGCGGCGGGCTTGCTGCCGTTTGAAAAAGTGCATGTTTATAACGTTTCTACAGGCGAACGTTTCTCGACTTATTTAATCAAAGGAGAAAAAGATTCGGGCGTCTGCGGTGTTTATGGGGCAGCCGCCCACAAGGCTAAGCATGGCCATAAACTAATTGTCGTGGCTTATGCTTTGCTGGACGAAGCTGAGGTGGAATTTTATTCTCCCCGAGTGGTGATCGTAATGCCGGGAAATAAGGTTGGTGAGGTCCGTTAGGCCGAAAGGTGCGGCCGATTGCGAAGCGAGCGATGAAACCCGGGCCGGCTGATTTTTGGACGGTCGCGCAGCGGCAAAAAAGGCTTTCCCTTCTTTCTTTCGGCTTGCTTTTTATTTTCTATTTTTTCACTACCGGAATTATTTCCGCCGCCTTTCTCTTGGGCCTCGGACTCTTTGTTTCGGACTTACAATTCTGGGGCAGCCAGTTTTTCTTGCGCTATGTTTTAATCCTGCTTTTGGTTACGGCGTTCCTGACTTTCCTTAATTTTTGGCAGGCCAGAAAGTCCGGAGCTAACTTTATTCTTAACCGTCTCCAAGCCTATCCGCCACAGGATGACGACCGTTATCATCTGAGCTTTCAAAATGTCCTGGAAGAAATAAGCTTAGCTTCTGGCCTCCCCGCGGTTAAAGGATATATTATTCCTTCGCTTAATATTAATTCTTTCTCGATTATTGACCGAGATAACCGGCCGGCCGTTGGAGTGACAGAAGGGCTCTTGGCTGAGGTTAGTAGGGATGAACTCCAGGCTGTAGTAGCCCATGAGGTAGCTCATATTAAACGTGGTGATACTTATTTATTAACCTTAGTTTGTAGCTTAGCCAGCTTTTATGAGAAATTAGTCAATTCCTTAGAAAGAGAGAGGGAAGGTTTAAGCCCGGATATCCTTTACGCTCGCTCTCGCCAGGAAACAATCCATCCTTTGCTTTATTTGGCCAGCTCAATTTCCTTGCTCCTGGTTAATTTCCTTAGTGTGTTAATCAGCCGGCAGCGCGAGCTCCTGGCTGACGCCACGGCCGTCGAATTGGGCCGTGACCCGGTGGCCTTAGCCCGAGTCATTTACAAAGCCCACGTGGCCAACTCTTTCTTAGGTGATTTTAGCCTTTATACGCCTCTTTTTCTCGTGCCACCTGATTCCCGGGAAATTACCGAGAGTTTTTGGGACAAATTATTCAACACCCACCCGCCGGTAATGAAGCGGTTAAGGTTGCTCACCTCCATGGCGCATAAATCTATCAGCGAAATGTTGTCCGAGATAAAAGAGCAGGAGCAAAAGCGGGAAAAAGCCAGAATCATGGCTCAAGCCACAGAGGAAATGGCTGGCGCCAAACCCGAAAAAAATTCAATTAGCGAGCTTCCGTCAACCCGAGAAGAAGATAAGGTCTGGATGGTTAGGAAGGCTGGAGGAGGTTGGGAAGGCCCGTTTTCTATAAATTCTTTGCTGGCGCTGCCATTCTTTTCGCCCGGAATTAGGGTCAAAAACATCCGAGAAAATATCGAGGGCCGGGCGGGCAATTTCGCCGTCATCAGAAAGGGTATGTATAACCTTTGGCAGCAGCGGGCCATTGATTCCCGGCAGGAAAACAACTGTCCCCGCTGCCAGGTGGAATTGGTGGAGACTTATTATGAGGGCGTTAAAATCAAGAAATGTCTCCACTGCCAGGGAAAACTTATCCCTCTGGCGGCCATGGAAAAGATTTTCGCCCGCCATGAAATTGGTTTTTCGCCTCAGCTCAAGGAGAAGTCCAAGAAAATAAAACAGGAAATTGTCTCCATGGCAACTTTGAAGAGAAAACCGCCGGCCAAACAAGCCCTTTTCTGTCCCCAGTGCGGTCTGCAAATGGCCGTCAAACCCTATAGTTATCAGTATCTTTTTCCCGTCCATAAATGCTTTCATTGTGGTTTAATCTGGTTTGAAGCTGACGACCTCGAAACCCTCCAGTGTTTAGTTGAACAGAAAGATTTGTAATTGACCAGTAGGAGAGAGCTTGACGCAGCGCTTCTTACCTGCGAACATTTTTATGCATCAGCATTAATATTTCGTAAGAATTTTTTTTATTAATATGATTTAGCAGAGAAATGGATTTTTGCTTCGGTAAAGGACTCTATTTTTTATGAAGAATACGAAATTATACTTTGCTTAAAGCATAACCCAGGGGATAGCAAAGATATTGGGGGAAAGTCTCAGAATTTTATTGCCATTATAAATTACTAGCCCTCCAATTGCCTGTGAACTCAAGCTTAAAAAATAGAAAAGATTCTGTAGGTCAGCGTATTGGACTTTGTTGCTTATTTTCACTTCCACAGGAAGAACAGCTTTTCCGAATTCCAAAATAAAATCTACTTCTTTTCCTTCCTTGGTTCTCCAGAAATAAACATTCATTCCATAAATATCGGCCAGGCATAGCAAATTTAATAAAACCATACTTTCGAACAGATTACCCTTGAATTTTTCATCCATGGCTGAAGGGTCTTTGTAACCGGCTAATTGAGCGGCCAGCCCCGGGTCAATGTAGTATCCTTTAGGAGTTTTGGTGATGCTTTTTGATTTCATTTTGGTGTAAGGTCTCAGGCGTACATATAAATTTGAGGCTTCTAATAGATTTATATATCTATAAACTGTCGGCTGGCTTATCCCCGCGTCGCGAGACAAGCTTGATTGGTCAACAATCGACCCCGTCCTGAGGGCCAGAAGTTGCATCACCATCCTAAAATCAGTTAAAGAAGCAATCTGAGATAAATCACGCAGATCTCTTTCCAGATAAGTTTTAATATATCCATTCCACCACATAGAAATTTCTTCCAGACAGTCTGGCTCTAACTTAAGGATTGGTGGCAGTAACCCACGGAAAAGAATTGAGGAGAGGTCGGGTAGTTTGGGCGCAATTTCTTTTTCTGAGGGAAAAGCTTTCTTAAACATTCTCAATATCCAATCGGGCTTTGAGCGGCCCTGATATTCGGAGTAAGTGAAAGGGAAGAGGGTATGGTAAGTGGCTCGCCCGGCTAAGGTTTCAGAAACGTTTTTTAAAAGCAGAAGATTAGCTGAGCCCGAGAGAACGAATCGACGGTTTTTTTCATTATCTACGGCCTGTTTGATCGCGTAAAGAAGCTTGGGAGCTCTCTGAGCCTCATCGATGATTATGCTGTGGCCAGAAGAAATGATAGGATTTGGGTCTCTTTGGACCTGGGCTAAGACGTCAAGGTCGTCCAGACTGAAATACTTATAGTCTTTAAATATCGCTTCATTCTTGAGCAAAGTGGTTTTTCCCGTTTGGCGGGCTCCGGTCAGGATCAGAACTCGACTGAATTTGAGTGCCTTTTTTAGGTTTTCAGTTAACCACCTTTTTATGTATATATTATTCATGATCTGAATAACTTTTATTTATTATCTGAATAAATTATACGTCAAATTTAAAAATAAAGCAAGAAAGAAGGCTATCAAAGCCGCTCCTTATAAAAAATACGATTAGCCTATAGCTGAAGGTAATCGGAAGAAAGTTATGACGATAGAAATAACGAAAGCAAAACTTAACGGAAGGCAGGATAATTTCTTGGAGATTATCTCATAAGGAAATGGATCTTTTTCGCATAGACTTTAAGTAATACAATGCGGGTAGATGTACAAATAGTTGGCAGCTTAGTCAGGGAGAAGGAGCGATTATGGATGCTCCTCCAAGGCAAAAAAGTTAAGAAAGTGATTTTCATTTAGGATGGTTCAGAGAAAACATAAGGTTCCTTAGCAACATGGCTAAGGGGATTTATGGGGGCCTAATAAGCTCGACGTTAGGGGGACTGTTGATGCAGCCTAAGAAGGTTGCGGCAGAGAAGAAGAGGCGGCTGATAAATTTTATATAAGATTAAATATTGGATTAAATCCCGCCATCATTCATATGCCAGATTAGGGACGACGCAGGGGCGGGAAAGAGGGCCGTTTTTGCGAATTGCGGGGTAGCTTTAGGTGTAACTTATTTTAGTGGTTGTCTGTCTTAATAGTAAGCTCAGGCCTTAAGGCTCAGCGCTTCTTCGGCCCAGGCCTTGAGTCTTTCATAAGGGACTTCGCCGCAAAGAATGGCCCGACTTTCGGGTTCGAAAAAAGTTGGGGTGCGGAGTTGTCCGCCACAAGCTGGGGCCAGAATATGGCGATAAGAGCGCATCAAGTCGGCATTCTTCTCATCATGCCAGACTTCGAGCCGCTCCATGGCGATGCCCGTTTCTTTTTCTAAGCGGTCAACCAATGGTAGCATGACGCGGCAATGGGGGCATTCCCGAGCATAAAACATTATAATTTTTTTCATTAAGGCCTCCTTTGAAATAAGCCGCACCAGCATTCGCCGTCGGCGCGATGACGGTAGGTTTCGTGGGTAACAAAATTGCACGGACAGATAAGCCTCATATCTTCCTGAAAATCTTTGGTCCGCAGGCGGCAAGGACAGAATTTATAACCATAATTCTCTTCGTTAGCGAAAAGGCCGTCCAGAAGCAGGTTAACTTTTTCCTCATCTGGATTCACCCTGAATTCATTCTGGGCCGCCAAGGCCTCAATAGCCTGGAGAAAAGCTTCTCGGTTTATTTGTCGGGGAAAGGCCTGAGTAATCCCGACCGCCTCGGCTGTGCTAATTTCCACGTAGGCGTTCTTTGCCCCGCAGGTGGGGCAGATTTCTGGAGGCTTATGGCCCACGTGGACATCTTGACAGATGAAACATCGCCAGCTTTTTTTCATCTTCTCTCCCTCAGCTCATAATTATAACATATTTTCTATTTATTAGATGGGAATAATAGAAAAAGCCTTTCGGCTTCCATGGCCTTGGTTATTTTTTAAAGATCATTCAACCCTTTACCAACTAATCGAGAGATGACCCAAAAATAGTTGTTCTCTAGAAATTCCTTGGCTGGCCAATCTTTTTCCTAAGTGCGGACCCAAATCCTGGAGCTTTATTAAGGCTAAATCAACCTTTTCTTGAGATAAATTTGCTCAGCCATAAATTTGCTTGACGAGAAATTTGCTTACCATGTAAAGATTTTTCGTCTTTATCCAGTCCTTTATGCTTAACATGCAGATTTATTGGCTTCCGGGCATAATCAAGGCTGGCGCAATTTTAGAACTGCCCAAGACAACGTCCTGGTCTAATCCAAATGATAATTGGGAGCTTCTTTAGTTATAACCACGTCGTGGACATGGCTTTCTCGCAAACCGGCCGCAGTGATTTTAATAAATCGCGCTTTTTCTTGAAGTTCAGGAATGGTCCGGCAGCCTGCATAACCCATGCCGGAACGCAACCCGCCTACCATCATCTGGATAATATTTACCACGGTTCCTTTATAAGGCACGCGGCCCTCGATGCCTTCCG
Source organism: uncultured Eubacteriales bacterium (assembly GCA_964627255.1). GTDB lineage: Bacteria > Acidobacteriota > Aminicenantia > Aminicenantales > CALLJL01 > CALLJL01. The sequence goes on along the minus strand of CAZVIN010000029.1, from coordinate 28,367 downwards.
GGACGAGTTTGCTCTGGACTCCTGGCGTGTCCTGGAAGTAGCGGTCACGGCTGCCCTCTTTCATTGCTTCCAGAGAGCCCATGCCCCGGTAAATCTTGTAGGAACGGCCTTGATAGATGACCACCTCACCGGGCGCTTCATCTGTTCCCGCCAGCAGATTGCCCAGCATGACCGAACTGGCGCCGGCTGCTAATGCTTTCGTTATATCTCCCGAATATTTTATGCCGCCGTCGGCAATAATCGGAATATTTTTTTTCTTGGTCACGCGGAAAACATCAGCAATGGCGGTAATCTGCGGCACGCCGGCTCCGGTGACCACCCGGGTGGTACAAATGGAGCCTGGCCCGACCCCGACCTTAATGGCGTCAACGCCGGCCGCTATTAATTCCTCGGCCGCTTCGGCGGTGGCTATATTACCCGCAATGAGCTCCTGGTTAGAAAAGTTTTTCTTCAAGAGTTTAACCGTGTCGATAACTCTTTGCGAATGGCCATGGGCGGTATCAATGACTAAGATATCCACCCTAGCCTCAACCAAAGCGGCTGCCCGGTCAAGAGAGTCATTTCCCACACCAATCGCCGCGCCCACTCTTAACCGACCAAAGCTATCCTTGCAGGCATTAGGATATTGGATTCTTTTTAAAATATCTTTATAAGTGATGAGCCCCTTAAGATGAAAATTCTCGTCCACCATTAGAATCTTTTCAATCTTGTGCTTATGGAAAAGTTTTTGTGCTTCTTCGATCGAAGTGCCCAAAGGAACAGTGACCAGCTCCTTGGTCATCACCGCTTCTATCGGCAGGTCCAAACGGGTTTCGAAACGAATGTCGCGGTTGGTCAAAATTCCCACTAAGCGATTATTTTCATCGGTAATCGGCAAGCCGGAGATTTTATATTTCCGCATCACCTCAACGGCCTGGGAAATCTTATCCTTGGGCCGCATCGTAATCGGGTCGACAATCATCCCGCTTTCATGCCGCTTAACCTTAGCCACTTCTTCTGCCTGGGCCTCGATGGAAAGATTACGGTGGATAATGCCCATTCCTCCCTGTTGGGCCAAGGCTATAGCCATTTTAGATTCCGTCACTGTGTCCATGGCTGAGCTCAGGATAGGAATCGGCAGGCTTATATTCTTTGTTAATTGCGTGTTAATATCGACCTCGGCCGGAAGCACGTCGGAACGTGCCGGAACGATCAGAACATCATCAAAGGTTAGGCCTTCCCGAATCGTTGATTCCAGCATGGCCCCTCCTTTTTATCAATAATTTATCTTCTTTTTCTTTTCTTGGGGATGACTGCCCTGGCTTCTCGCCGAAAAGAGGGAGCGGTTTCAGCGGCGTGGGCTGGCGCGCCGTAAAATACCCGACGGGCTGGTTGCTTAGGTAATTCTTCTCTCTCCACCACCACGGGTTGGAAAAGGAAGATATAGCGGATTGTCTCTTCCTCAATCCGGTCAAGCATGGCCTGGAACATGTCGAAGCTTTCTTTTTTATACTCCACCAGCGGGTCCCGCTGGCCGTAGCCACGCAGTCCGATTCCCTCACGGAGATAATCCATTCCCAGAAGATGGTCTTTCCATTGAGAGTCAATAACCTGAAGAAGGATGATTCTTTCGAATTCTCTCATTCGGGGCGGGGTGAGGAGACGCTCCTTCTCCTCGTATCTAAGGGTTAAAGCGTCAAGAATTTTCTGGCGGAGTTCGTCATAAGTTATTTCCTCCCAGCTGATGCCGATGGTCTCGATATCCAGGCCGAACTGAGAACCAATCGCCCCGCGCAAGGCCTCGCGGTCCCAATCCTCAGGATGTTTCTCCTTGTTAGCATGGGTGTCAAGAAGCCAATCGACCAGGTTCTCTACAACTTCCTGAATATAGGCTTTCATCTCCTTGCCTTCGAGGATTTCCCGGCGCATCCGATAAATGGTCTCTCGCTGTTTGTTCATCACGTCGTCGTACTCGAGCAAGTGCTTGCGGATGGAGAAATTCTGGGCCTCAACTTGCTTCTGGGCTCGTTCAATAGCTTTAGTCACCATCCGATGCTCGATGGGGACTCCTTCGGCCATGCCAATTCTGGCCATCAACCCGGAAATCCGGTCGCTGCCAAAAATGCGCATCAGGTCGTCCTCGAGGGAGAGGAAAAACTTGGAAGCTCCCGGGTCTCCCTGCCGGCCGGCCCGGCCTCTTAACTGGTTATCAATGCGGCGGCTTTCATGGCGTTCAGTTCCGATGACATAAAGGCCGTCAAGAGAAACTACTTTTTTATGTTCTTCTTCTGTGATTTTTTTAGCTTCTTCCACCGCTTTGCCTAATTCCTCGGGCGAAGCTTTTTCCGGGTCAATTCCCGCCTTGCGCAGGTTTTCCTTGGCTAAGAATTCTGGATTGCCACCGAGGAGAATATCGACCCCGCGGCCAGCCATGTTAGTGGCGATGGTGACAGCGCCAACCCGGCCGGCCTGGGCGATAATCCGGGCCTCCTGCTCGTGGTATTTAGCATTGAGAACGACATGTTTTATTCCCCGCTTGCGGAGGATAGTGCTGAGGTGTTCTGACTTTTCGATGGAAGTGGTGCCGACCAGGACTGGCCGTCCCTGCTCATGGGCTTTAATTATCTCTTCGACTACCGCCTCCCATTTTTCCTTAGCTGTTCGATAAACCACATCGGAATATTCGTAGCGGATAAGAGGTCTGTTGGTCGGAATTTCCACCACATCCAGGTTATAAATGGCCAAGAATTCAGTCGCTTCCGTGGCCGCGGTTCCCGTCATGCCGGCAAGCTTTTTATACATCCGGAAATAATTCTGGAAAGTAACTGAGGCCAAGGTCTGATATTCCTGTTCCACGCGGACTCTTTCTTTGGCTTCGAGGGCTTGATGCAAACCGTCGCTATAACGGCGGCCAGGCATCAGACGGCCGGTAAACTCATCGACGATGATCACTTTGCCGTCTTTGACCATGTAATCGACGTCTCTTTTAAAGAGATGATGGGCTTTTAGGGCCTGGTTAATATGATGAACTAAATCCATATGAGCTAAGTCGTAGAGGTTGGGCACGCGGAAAAACTTTTCCGCCTCGGCGACGCCCTCTTCGAGAAGGGCCACGGTGCGGGTCTTTTCATCAACCTTAAAATGACGTTCTGGCCGGAGGCGGCGGACAAAATTATCGATCCGGAAATAAAGGTCAGTGGATTCATCCGTCGGTCCAGAGATAATGAGGGGGGTCCTGGCTTCATCAATAAGAATGCTGTCCACCTCGTCGACGATGGCGTAGTGATGGCCTCTCTGGACCATGTCCTCTAGGCGAAACTTCATGTTATCCCTCAGATAATCGAACCCAAATTCGTTATTTGTCCCGTACGTGATATCGCAACGATAAGCTTTCTGGCGGTCCGCATCGAGCATTTCGTGCTGAATAACCCCAACGCTTAATCCTAAGAAATTATAGATGGGACCCATCCAGGCAGCGTCTCTTTTGGCTAAATAATCGTTGACCGTGACGATATGGACCCCCTTGCCTTCAAGAGCGTTAAGGTAGGCGGGGAGGGTAGCCACTAAGGTTTTTCCCTCGCCGGTCTTCATCTCGGCAATTTTACCCTGATGGAGGACAATCCCACCCATAAGCTGGACATCAAAATGACGCATGTTAATCGTGCGCCGAGCCACTTCCCGGACGACGGCGAAGCTCTCAATAAGAATATCTTCGATGGAGGCACCTTGGCTCAGTTTTTCTTTAAATTCCGCGGTTTTGGCTTGAAGCTGGGCATCGGTTAGTTTTTGGATGGAAGGCTCAAGGACGTTGATAGCGGAAACGTAAGGGCGAAGCTTTTTGAGGTCGCGCTCGTTTTTGGTCCCAAAAAGCTTATTTAAGAGCCACTTGTACATTTCTTATTATTTATCAGAACAGGCCAATTAAGTCAATTTCCCCCAATTCAAAGCAGGCGCCCTCTCACCCATTTACCCGATTTCGAGGTGCTACCTATTTTTGGGGCTCGTACCTTCACCAGCCAGAGGTTCATAAAATAGGAAAATATGTGAGCTGTCCCGATTTTTAATTCACTATCGCTGCTTTAAGAAAGATAGCTAATTGTGACATGTCCCCTATTATGACATCCGCGCCGGACAGAGTTTTCCTCGAAGACCGCTTCGGGAAAGCTAAACCTTCATTAGTTGCTTCTGCCATCTCCGGCCTATCCTTCAGTCCTACCCAAGAGAGGAAAGAATCAAGATAGAAATTAGGTAAATAAGTAAGTTGGTACCAATTTTTTAATTGGCAACAATTTCTTGTGATAGCTTCTTTTTATTTAAGTAGTTCGTTGACCAGCTCCTTAGCTCCATATACTTTCAGTAAAGCCTCGATTATTCCTTGGCTGTGAACCATTACCGAGCGCGCCAGCTCCTCAGTATAAACGAAGCGATTAGGCAACGACTGGATGTTGCCGTCAAAGAGGACACCCACCACTTCCCCGCGAGTATTGACGACAGGCGAGCCAGAATTGCCACCGATGGAATCGGCCGTAGCTACAAAGTTTAGCGGGACTTTTAGGTTAAGAGCCTTTTTCTTCTGGAGAAAGCTTTCCGGCAACTCGTAAGGGAATTTAAAGCCAAATTGCTCAGCTCGTTGATATAGCCCGGCAAAATTGGTCTGAAAAGGGATCCAGCGACCGGCTTCCCGATATCCCTTGACCACGCCGTAGCTTAAGCGCAAAGTCGAGGTGGCATCGGGTGGGACAGAGGTTCCCTTCAGTTTAAAAATAGCCCGAGCAATCAACCCGCCGTTCGTGTTTTCCACCGACTCCACTTCTTTTTCATAGCGGGAGCGCACACCTCGGGAAACAGGGTCGAAAAGCAACGCTAATTTGATCATGGTATCCTCAGCCTGGTAGATTTCTTCTGGTTTGGCCTGAATTAGCTTTTTTCGCCATTCTAAATCTTTCAATTTTGTCCCTTCGATTAATTCCTTAGCCACTTCCTCAGGTTTTCTTTGACCCAGAAGCCAGCGGACCTCCTGAACGTGGCCCAGTTCTTCTCTTAGCTGGGCCAAAGAATCGCTCAGCTTGATTATTTCAAAATCATCATAAATCGGCGCCGGCGAGAGGATGGAGCGTTCGACGGAGGGAAGGTTAGAAGCGCGAAATTCCCTGAGCCGGGTGTCATTCGGCTTGAGCCTTTCTTCCGCTAAGCGAACCAAGCTTCGAGCCAAGGAAAAATAAACGGAGTTAAACCCTTGGGCTCTTTCGAAGAAGGTGAGAGGCTTGAATATTTCAGCATAAGCTTTTTGAGCCGCCGCAATCTCGTCCCAAGCGCGGCCGAATTCCTTGGCCAAAGCCTCATCCTGACTGATTGCCTTTCGGAGCTCAGCTTCTTCCTGCGCTTTTTTAGCCATAATCTTCGGGTCTAAGAGCCCGGATTGGTAGCCAGTGATTGCCTTAAGGCTGTTTTCGATTCCAAATAAGGTGTTCAGGGCGACTCGCGCCTGTTCGGCCCCTTTCTGGCTATAAGCTTGGAGGAGAGCTCGTCTTCGCTGGTAATTAGCTATTGAAAAGGGATAGCTTGTATCTCTTAGAAACTCTAATTGCGCTAAGGTGAGGAGTCTGCCGGTTGAACCAGGATGCCCCGAAACAAAGACGACCTCGCCCTCTTTAACTCCCTGCCGACTCCAGCGCAAATAATGGGGAGTTTTAGCTGGCTGACCGTTTTCATAAACGCGGAAAAAGGTGATGTCGAGGTCGTAACGAGGATAGGTGAAATTATCGGGGTCGCCGCCAAAAAAAGCGATGGCGAATTCCGGGGCAAAAACAAGCCGAACATCGGTGTAGACTTTGTATAAATAAAGATGATACATGCCGCCAGAATAAAGAGTGACCACCGCTGCCTTAAGCCCAGTTTTTTCGCTGGCTTCTTTTTCAATCAGAGCGATTTCCTTTTCTCTAGCTTCAGCCGCTTCCGAGGCCTTCATCCCAGGCTTTTCGGCGGCTAAGACCCGCGGCGTGACATCCTCGATTTCCTGTAAAACCCAGAGCTCAAGTCCCGCGCATTTAAGCTCTTCCTCCCTGGTTCGGGCATAGAAACCTGTCTTCATCAGGTCTCTTTCAGGCGTGCTCAAGTTCTGAATGGCTCTTTGTCCGACATGATGATTTGTCAGAATCAGACCGTCGGGAGAGACAAAGGAACCAGAGGCCCCAGTGAAGCGGATTGAGGCCAAGCGCAAGTGGTCGAGCCATTCCTTGGTCAGCGTAATCCCATATTTTTTCTTAATTAAATCAACGGGGACTTGATTAAATGGCCATAATCCTTCATCCGCCAGCAGATTAAGGGAAAGAAGGATGATAATAAGAGAGAAGAAAGTAAACTTTCGGCCGCGTCTCATTTTAATTCCTCCTCGATAATTTATATTTCATTAATTTATTACCTGAAATTTGCGGCTCGGCTATCTTTTATTTCTTTGGGCTGCCAATAATTTAACCGCCATTTAAATTTTCTCATAGGAATTAGGTGTATTTTAAACCGGTCGTCTGATAGAAACAAGTAAATCTGTTTGCTCCAATCCCTTGAATTCAGCGGGTCTTTGGGTTAATATATATTTGAGAATAATTTTCAACTACGCAGGAAAAGACAATGGCAGGTCAGGTCATAAAGCTAAGCGAAGCTCCCCAGGGAAAGCAGCTCCGAATAGTGGATATTGTTGGGGGGCATGGCCTTCGTCGCCGGCTTATGGCCCTTGGTTTTCATAAGGATGACTTAATCGAAAGGAACTCGGACGCTCTTTTTGGCGGTCCAGTTTTAGTTAAAAACCTTAGCTGCGAGACCAGCGTTGCCTTGGGAAGAGGCGTCGCCCAGAAAATTCTGGTGGAAGTCCTTGATGGCCAGGCATGAAGGCCCTGTCATCGTCTTTATTGGTCAGCCCAATAGCGGCAAAAGCACTCTCTTTAATGCTATCGCCGGACCGAAGGCTCAAACCTCCAATTTCCCCGGGACAACTGTCTCCCATACCCATAGCGAAGTTTATTTTAACGGCCAGGTTTTAAGAATAGTCGACCTTCCTGGCACTTATTCTCTTAACCCCGCAGACCCGGCTGAAAAGGCGGCTTTGGTCCATCTTTTTAAGGAAACACCCGACCTTATTGTCAACGTAGTCGATGCCTCTCTTCTCAGCCGCAGCTTGGAGTTAACTTTGGAGCTACTGGAGACCGAACAACCAATGCTCCTGGCTTTAAACATGGTTGACCTGGCAGAAAAAAAGGGAATTAAGATAGACCCGGAAAAGCTGGAAGCTATCCTGGGTATCCCGGTGGTCATGACTGTGGCCAACCGCGGCCGAGGAGTAAAAGAGCTGCTTTCCTGCTGTGTCGAGAAACTAAAAACCGGGTCTTCGCCTCGCGCTCCTTCCTGGACAGAAGAAGTAGAGCGAAGTGTGGATTCCTTAGCCAATGATCTCCCCGAAAACTTTTGCCTTGTGGCTAATCGGCGCTTCACGGCCATCAAATTAATTGAAGCCGGCGATACTTTTTGTCACGAAATCTTGGAGGAAATAAGCCAGCCGCTGAAAAAAAGGGTAGAGGAGACTCGGCATCATTTAGAGTCTTTGCGTCATCTGCCGGCTTATGAAGTTTTAGCCGCGGAAAGACATCATTTGGCCATGAAAATATTTGAAGCGGTAGCCAAAGTGCAGCGCGGTCGGAAGATTAGCGGTGAGGAGAAATTAGATTCTCTTCTGATGCACCCCATCCTGGGTTATCCGCTCCTCTTGGTGATCTTTTGTCTCTTCTTCTTCCTGATTTTTTTTATCGGTAGTCCTTTGGAGCAGCTGTTGCTTCGTCCCTGGACCTGGCTCCAGAGCTGGGTTCACGGGTTATCTCTGTCGCCGCCTTTTCTGACGTTGATTGATGGTTTGCTCCAAGGCATAGGGGGCGGGATAGCTATTGTTCTTCCTTATTTTCTGCCGCTGCTTTTTCTGATGGCTTTTTTAGAGGACTTAGGATATTTAGCCCGGGCTGGTTTTCTTCTGGACTCCCTAATGCACCGCATCGGGCTTCACGGGAAATCGGTGGCTCCCTTTGTTCTTGGTTTTGGCTGCAACGTTCCGGCCGTAGTGAGTACCCGCATCCTCGAGTCCCCGCGCGACCGCTTCTTAACTTCTCTCCTCATTCCTTTTATTCCCTGTTCTGCTCGGACCACGGTTATTCTGGCTCTAATTGCTTTTTTTCTTGGTCCCTGGTGGGCCATGGGTTTTTATTTTTTCCAACTCTTAATCGTGGCCTTGGTAGGCCGGTTGTTAACTCTTTTTATCCGTGAACCATCTCCCGGTTTAATGCTGGAAATACCGTCGCTCAAATGGCCCTCGCCCAAAATAATCATCAGTAAGGTCCGTTATCAGCTTCGGAGTTTTGTTCAATTTGCCTGGCCGATTCTTATCGCCGGCAGCCTTGTCCTGAGCCTGCTTCAGTTAGCGGGTGTGGATGTCTGGATCAACCGGGCTCTAACTCCGCTGGTAAAAGGAATTCTTGGCCTGCCTGAAAGTTTAGGGGTAACCCTCGTTTTTGGCTTCTTGCGTAAAGAACTTTCCTTGCTGATGCTACTTCAGGCGCTGGGGGTTGATTATGCTCAGCTGCCAGAAGTGCTCAGTCGGACGCAGCTGGTGGTCTTTACGGCCTTTATCAGTTTATTTATTCCTTGTCTCTCCACCGTGGCCATTATTTGGCGAGAAATTAGCCGCAAGGCCGCCGTGTTTTCCATGCTTTTAAATTTGGTGGTAGCTACGCTGGTGGCTTCCTTAGGGCGCTTAATTCTTTAAGTCATTCTGCCTCTGATTCCAGATATCGTTTCAGGTTAAGCGTTGCCTGGCGGCCGATGAGTGCCTCGAGTCCGACGTCGGAAGCATTTTTAATTGCCTCTAGGCTTGGGTAATGAGTCAGGAGCAACTTCTGCTTTTTTGGCCCAATTCCTGGAATATCCAGGAGAGCGGAAGCTAAGCTCCTTTTAGCCCGGCGCCGGCGATGAAGGCTGAGGGCAAACCGATGCGCTTCATCGCGGATGTGCTGGAGAAGCTTGAGAGCTGGTGAGGTTGGCTCTAAACGCAGGCCGTCAGGATAGGCTTGGTTAAATATAATCTCTTCTTTTTTAGCCAGAGCTACCACGGGAATCGGAGTTAAATTAAGCTGGGACAACACTTCTTGGGCGGCATGGAGTTGACCTTTGCCGCCGTCGACGAGAATTAGGTCGGGCGCCAAACTCTCTCCAGCCAGAACCCGGCGGTAGCGCCGAGCCAGCACTTCCTTAAGAGAGGCTATATCATCTGGCCCGCTGACCGTCCGGATTCGGTAGCGGCGATATTCTTTTTTTTCGGGAAGACCCCCGACGAAAACCACCATGGAGCCGATAGTTTCTTGGCCGCCCGTGTTAGAGATATCGAAGCCTTCAATCCTTTGGGGAATTTTGGCCAGGCTCAATTCCTGACGGAGCGAAGCGAGGACCTCAGGTTCAGCGGTGCTTTTGAAAAGAAGAAGTTCGGCATTACGCGTTGCCATGGCCACAATGGCTCGGTCTTTGCCGCTTCGGGGAACAATAACGTCGACGTTCTGGCCCCTTTTCGCTTTTAACCACCGCCACAGCTCCTGCCCCTCTGCGGGCTCAAGTGGCAGGAGAATTTTACCCGGAACCTCGAGGGAGCTATAAAAATCCACCAAAAAATCCTTCAGGATAGAGGCAGTTGCTTTTGACGCCTCTTCTGTCCACAGGAGCTCCTCTGATTCAACTACTTTTCCTTGCCGCATGAAAAAAACATAGACAGAGATTTCAGCGGCCCTTCGAGCCAGGCCAAAAATATCGGCGTTTTCTAAACCCACCGAGATAAGTTTCGGTTTTTCTCGGACCTGCTCTATGGCCCGGATGGTATCTCGCCAATGAGCAGCCTGTTCATAGGCCATTTTTTCCGCCGCTTCTTTCATCCTGACTCGAAGTAAGGCCAAGAGCTTTTCGGTTTTTCCCTCTAGAAAGAGGAGGGCATTCTCTAAATTTTGCCGGTATTCAACTTCCGAGATGGCGCCGACACAAGGGCCGGAGCAAAGTTTCATTTCATATTCCAAACAGGGGCGCGGCCGGCGGCCGGGGATCTTTTCTTCACAACTCCTAATTCCAAAATACTTACTAAGGAGATGAATCGTGGTGCGGGCATGTCGGGCAGGGCTAAAAGGACCAAAGTAGCGCGAACCGTCAGCTTCGACCCGGCGGCTGAGATAAACTCCGGGAAACTTTTCCCCGACTGTCAACTTGAGATAGGGAAAACTCTTGTCGTCCTTGAGGCGGAGGTTAAACTTGGGCTGATGTTTCTGGATAAAATTATTTTCCAGGAAAGCGGCCTCTTTTTCCGAGTCAGTCAGAATGAAATCCAAACTCGCCGCCTCAGCCATGATGTTCTGGACTTTGGGGTCGGTGGACATCTGGAAGTAAGAAAGGACGCGGTCTCGAAGAGACCGGGCTTTGCCGACATAGATTATTTCCCTCGCCTCGTTTTTAAAGAGATAAATTCCGGGTTTTTCGGGCAGAAGATTAGCTTGACGCTTTAATCTTGCCTTCATTTAACTCCAACCAAATCTTTAAAGTCCAAGTTCGAGCTCCCGTTTTTTGAGCTTGGCCAGCTCGTCCCGGAGGCGGGCGGCTTTTTCAAACTCCAAATTCCGGGCTGCCTCCCGCATCTGCCTCTCCAACTCCTGAATTCGTTGTTTTCTTTTTTGGGCCGAAAGAAGGATTTCGCGGTCCGCCGCCACCTTGGTGTAATCGAGGTAGTCTCTCTCATAAACAGAAGTCAGAATTTCGTCAATTCTTTTAACAATAGATTGGGGGGTAATGTTATTCTGCTGGTTATACTCCTGCTGAAGGCGCCGTCTTCTCTGAGTTTCAGCGATGGCCTTGCTCATCGATTCGGTCATGGTATCAGCATAGAGAATGACTTTACCGTTGATGTTGCGCGCCGCCCGGCCAAACGTCTGGATGAGGGAAGTGGACGAACGAAGAAACCCTTCTTTATCGGCATCCAGGATAGCGACTAAAGAAACTTCCGGTAAATCCAGCCCTTCGCGGAGGAGGTTGATGCCGATGAGCGCATCGAAGCGTCCCTTCCGTAGGTCGCGGAGGATAGTGACTCTATCTAAGGTGTCTATTTCGGAATGCAGGTAGCGAACGCGGAGGCCGAGTTCATGGTAATAGCGGGTGAGGTCTTCAGCCATTTTCTTGGTGAGAGTGGTGACCAAGGTTCTTTCTTGGCGTTCCGCTCGTTTTCTGATTTCGGCCATCAGGTCGTCGACCTGACCCTGAGCTGGTCTAACCTCCACTTCCGGGTCAATGAGCCCCGTTGGCCTTATGAGCTGTTCAATGACCCGCCCATTGGCCTTTTTTATTTCGTAAGGTCCGGGCGTGGCCGAAACATACAAAACTTGGTTGACTCTTTCTTCAAATTCGCGGAAATTCAAGGGCCGGTTATCTAGGGCCGAAGGCAGCCGAAAGCCATGTTCAACCAAGGTTAGTTTTCGGGAACGGTCGCCATGATACATTCCGCCAATTTGAGGAATAGTGACATGGGATTCATCGATAATCGTCAGAAAGTCGGGGGGAAAATAATCGAGCAGCGTATAGGGGGGCTCGTCCGGTTGGCGGCCGCTCAGATAGAGGGAGTAATTTTCAATTCCCGGGCAATAGCCAAATTCGCGAAGCATTTCCAGGTCATAACGAGTTCTCTCTTCGATTCTTTCGGCCTCGATGAGCTTTCCCTGGTTCAAGAAAAAGGCAATTCTTTCCTCGAGCTCCCGCTCGATACCTTTGACAGCGGCTTGCAGAATATCATGAGGAGTCGAAAAGTAGGTACGAGGATGGATCAAAACGCGGGTTAAAATATCCTTGGTCGTCCCGAGCAAGGGGTCGATGAGGGAAAGCCTCTTAAGCCTCGAGCCATCAAGTTCCAGCCGGTAAGCCAAATCTTCGTAAGCGGGAAAGATATCGATAATATCCCCTCTGACTCGGAACGTACCGCGGCGGAAGTCTGTTTCCTCGCGGACATATTGTAGTTCGACGAGCTGCTCTAAAATCTTTTTCCGAGAAATAGCCTGACCTGTTTCCAAGGCAAAGCTCATAGAATAATAGGTCTCGGGCGAGCCGATACCATAAATGCAGGAAACTGAGGCGACAATGATGACATCGCGGCGAGCGAAAAGAGCGTTGGTGGCACAGAGGCGAAGTCGGTCCAGTTCGTCGTTAATGGTGGCTTCTTTGGCGATATAAGTGTTGGTGGCCGGGATATAAGCCTCGGGCTGGTAATAATCATAATAGCTGACAAAGTACTCGACAGCATTATGCGGAAAGAAACGCCGGAATTCCTGGTAGAGCTGAGCCGCCAGCGTCTTATTATGGGAAATGACCAGGACAGGCCGCTGAGCGTTCTGGATGATGTTGGCCATGGTAAACGTTTTACCCGAGCCTGTTACCCCCATTAGCACTTGATGCTTGAGGCCCTTTTCTAAGCCCTCAGAAAGCTCGGCAATGGCCTTAGTCTGGTCGCCCTTAGGCTCAAATTCCGAAATTATCTTAAAGCGATTCATCGCTGAGAAGACAAACCGAGTTTGGCCTCGTCCTTCTCTTTATTATAGCAAATTATTATCCAGCCTTCTGGTTACCCTCGTAGGTAAAAAGGCGAAATGTGTTGGGCGGGCCGTATGGGATTCGATTTGCTCGATTTGATTGGGACCACCTCACCCATGACCTATTTTTGAACTATTTTGTTTTTGTCTGTCTGTTTCTGGTGATGGGCAGCATCCTTGCTGCCCTCAGTTCTCCCCTGAGGCCAGTTTGCGTAAAAAATTGGGTGAATATGAGAGCTGGCCCCGATTTTAAAATCACTCGACAGCATTATGCGGAAAGAAACGCTGGAATTCCTGGTAGAGCTGAGCCGCCAGCGTCTTATTATGGGAAATGACCAGGACAGGCTGCTGGGCGTTCTGGATGATGTTGGCGATGGTAAACGTCTTAATAAAATCTAGTTAAATATGTAAGGTGGTACTTATTTTGAAGGGGGGCGTGAAGTAATTTTTATGGTGCCTTTGAATTTGGCCCCGGACTCGATGGCCACCCTGGCTGCGTAAATGTCGCCGGTCAGAGTCGCTTCAGAGGCTAAGGTAACCTTAGAGGAGGCAGAGATATTACCTTGTTGGCTTCCCTGAAGGACGACTTCTTCTGCTTCGATATTGCCTCGAACGCGGCCAGAGGGAGAAATAACGAGCTTATGCCCGTGGAGGACAATCTGGCCTTCAACCTGGCCCTCGACCAAAACATCCTCCGAGGCTTCCAGGTTACCTTTGAAATAAGTTGACGGTCCCAACCTGGTCAAGGTGTTGTTCGCTTTTATCTCCGACTTTTCCATGGCTCTATCAAACCCCATAACCTTAATCTAATTTTTCTGTTAAGCCACCCGACTTAACCTAATCTAATTTTCTCAAGTTTAGTCTCAACTAATTTAATTCAATCTGACCTAATAGTCAAAATCGATGGGTCAGGAAAGGCATTATTTAATTTCTTGGCCAGGTCTTTTTTAGGTCAATTCTTCTTTTCGTGGATATTGGTGAGCCAGGGGATAGGTTGACCATAGGACAAGAAATAAAAATTATCCTTGGGAAAAGAGAAGGATGCTCCGTGTTTCGTTGACGGCATAGAGTGAGATATGGTATAAGCCAAACATTATCAAACCAAACATTATCAAGGAGGCAGCATGAGGAGAGGTCGCTTTAATTTTTTTAGACCTTTTTTATTTTCCTTTTTAATTGGCCTGCTTTTCGTCTGGTCATTGCCAGCGGCTTCTAAGAAACCGATTAGCTACGATGTCTATGATAGTTGGAAATCAATCCAGGGAACAAAAATTAGCCCTAACGGTGAATGGCTGGTTTATGCCCTTACGCCTCAAGAAGGCGACGGCGAACTTGTCCTCTATAATGTCAAGACCCAGGAGGAGAAACGTTTCGCTCGCGGGGAGAGACCTCAGGTCACAATTGATAATAAATTTGTCATTTTCACTGTTGTCCCTTCCAAGGAAGAAGTAGATAAAGCGAAAAAAGAAAAGAAAAAGCCAGAAGAGATGCCAAAAAATGGCTTAGGAATAATTAACTTGGCCACAGGTGAGCTGAAAACTGTGGACAGAGTTAAAAGCTTTAAATTGCCCGAGAAAGCCGGCAGCTGGTTGGCTTATCTTCTGGAACCACCACTCAAAAAAGAGGCCGAAAAGCCGGAAGCTAAAAAAGAGCCCGAAAAGAAGGAAGAGAAGGCAGCGTTAGAGAAGAAAGAGGAGAAAAAAGAAGAGAAGAAAGAAGAGAAGAAAAAAGAACCAGGGACCGACCTCGTCATTCGGGAGTTAGCCACGGGGAAAGAGATGGTTATTCCGGAAGTCGTGGAGTATTTATGGAACAAAAACGGAACCTCTTTAGCTTACGCTGTTTCCTCCACCAAGCCCGAAAACGACGGAGTATATCTTTTCGAACCAGCCAGCAATAAGACAAGTAATCTTATGTCCGGGTTAGGTCATTATAAACAATTAGCCTTTGATGAGGCCGGCCAAAGCTTAGCTTTTCTGAGTGACCGGGATGAATATAAACAGGAAGCGCCGGCCTTTAAGCTCTATTACTGGACCAATAAATTGACCGCCGCCCAGGAGGTGGCTTCTAAGAGTTCGGCCACTATGCCTTCGGGAATGGCGCCGAGCGAAAATTATGAACCCACTTTTTCTCAGGATGGAACTATGCTTTTCTTTGGTTATGCGCCGGTGCCCAAGCCAGAGCCCAAGGATGCGCCGGAACCGATTAAAGTCGACCTCTGGCACTGGAAAGACTTAGAACTTCAGCCGATGCAGAAAGTCAGGGCGGAAGAAGAAAAGAAGAGAAGCTATCTAATGGTCTATCACTTCAAAGAAAAAAAGCTCGTTCCCTTGGGCTCTCCCGATTTGCCGACGGTTCGCCTTTCAGAGGACAAAAAGGTGGCTCTGGGTATATCTGACATTTTTTATAGACAGCTCATTTCCTGGGACCAATCCTATTATGACTACTATTTAATTGACCTTAAAGATGGCCGTCGCCGGCTTATCGCTAGTAAACTGGCTGACCAGATGCGTCTTTCGCCCGGCGGTAATTACCTGCTTTATTATGATTATTCAGATAAGAACTATTATTCCTATAGAATAAGTGATAATAAGCGATTCAATCTGACTGGGACGCTCAACGTCCGCTTGGAACAGGAAGAATGGGATACGCCATCCGACCCCCGTCCTTATGGCGTGGCCGGCTGGACCGAGAATGACCAGTCTGTTCTGATTTACGACCGTTTTGACATCTGGGAAATAAAGCCCGATGGGAGTTCAGCGAGGATGATTACTGCCGGCCAGGGAAGGGCGGCGCAGCTTGTTTTCCGCTATCAGACGCTTGACCCTGAGGAAAAGGCGATTCCGCTCAAAAAGCCGCTGTGGCTCTCAGTTTTCGACGAGAAGACGAAAGCGACGGGCTATTATCGGTTAACCTTGCAGCCTCCCTCTGAGCCAAAGCCTATCATTATGCAGAACAGGCTTTTCCGCGACCTTCAAAAGGCGAAAGAGGCCGAAATTTATGTTTTTACCAGCCAGCGATTTGAAGAATTCCCCGACCTTTGGGTCAGCGGCCCTGATTTCCAGGAGATGAAGAAGGTTAGCCGGGCCAATCCGCAACAAGAAGAGTATCTTTGGGGAAAAGCAGAGCTCATCCGCTATCTCAACGCTGACGGAAAGGAGCTCGAAGCGATTCTAATCAAGCCCGAAAATTTTGACCCCAATCAAAAATATCCGCTAATGGTATATATTTATGAGCGATTAAGCGACCAGCTGCACCGTTACTATGCCCCCTCGCCGGGAACAAGCATCAATTTTACTCGTTATGTCAGCAATGGCTATGTCATCCTTCAACCCGACATTGTTTATGAAGTGGGCAATCCTGGTTTGAGCGCTTTGAAATGCGTCCTTCCTGCGGTGGAAAAGGTAGTAGCGATGGGCTTCATTGACCCAAAGCGAGTGGGCATTCAAGGCCATAGCTGGGGCGGCTATCAGATTACCTATTTAATCACCCGCACGAATATTTTTGCCGCCGTCGAAGCCGGCGCATCCGTCTGCAATATGATCAGCGCCTACGGCGGGATTCGCTGGGGCACGGGCATGAGCCGGGCTTTCCAGTATGAAAAAACCCAGAGTCGCATCGGCGCCCCTCCTTGGGAACGAGCCCTCCAGTTTATCGAAAATTCGCCCATTTTTTGGGTGGAAAGGGTGAATACGCCTTATTTGACCATTCATAACGACGAAGACGATGCCGTTCCCTGGTATCAGGGAATAGAATTTTTTACCGCCCTGCGCCGCTTAGGAAAAGAGGCCTACATGTTCAATTTTAACGGCGAGCGTCATGGACTGCGGCAGCGAGAAAATCAGAAATACTGGACAGTTCACTTGGATGAATTTTTTGACCACTACTTGAAGGGTGCCCCGCGGCCGGAATGGATGGAAAAAGGCGTGCCTTACCTCGAACGTGGCCGTAGAGATATTTCTTCTCTTTTTAAGCCCAAAGAAGTCAAAAAAGAAGAAGGTCAGAAAACAAACTGAACAGAAGTAGAGAATAAAATTCTCTGAGAGAAAAGGATGTCTCTCATTCTTCTTGCTTTTTAGCGGAGGAGATTCTTACCTAAAACCCCAGGATAACCATAATCGGTTCTTTTTGGCCCGACCGCCTGCTTTTCATCGTTGGTTTCTGTCTTTACAATTATCGTTGTTTACCTGTCATGTCGTCATCATTTCTCATTTTGAGCCGCAAAAATTACTCTATCAACAACTTATCAAAAGGTCTGATTGTTGCCTTATTATTATTATTTTTAGTTCGAGACCATCCTGGGCTCAAGTGGCAAAGTTTAAAGCAAATAGAAAGAATAACAAATATTAGCCAACTCCATCAGGGCATTATATTCAGGCGGTTAAAACTTTTTGCCTAAGAGAAACAAAAACCGCTAAAGGACTTGACAACTGGATAGAAATTGCATATTATTCACTTCAATGAATAAATATACAAAGAGCTATAGGCAGAAAGTGTTGCGGGAAATTATTGACATAATGGGTATAAGCGACCAAGCCCATTTGCTCCAGGAGTTAAAACGCCGGGGCGTTAACACAACGCAAGCGACGATTTCCCGTGACCTCCACGAGATGGGTGTCGTTAAGACTAGAGTCGCGCCTGGAGTTTATGTCTATAAATATGAAATATTAGGCTCGCTTTCCCAGGGGGAACTTGCCCGCCGTCTAAAAATTATGTTTGAGAACTTCGTCGTGGATATTAAGGGAACTGAGAATCTTATTCTGATCAAGACATCCCCGGGAAATGCTCATGGTGTAGCCAGCTTGGTTGATTTAATGAAGTACAAAGAAGTCCTCGGGACAATTGCCGGTGATGATACTATCTTAGTTGTAATTGATAAAAAGCAGAATCGAATCAGGTTAGAAAAAAAATTCCAAGAATTTTGGCGGGGCCAAAAAATTCTGGAAGGAGGTGCTTAGGGGATGAAATTGAGGTCATGGATAAATCGAACCTGGTTGAAAATTAATATAGAAACATGGGGGCTAAGGCAGCGAAGCCCCTTTTTAGAGCTGAGGCGAAGCGTCTTAACCAGCCAGTAAAAAACAAGTTCGCGGACCGGGCGACTGATTAAGACGCTACTGGCTGCCTTCACGCTTATCAGATTTTTTCCTTTGAAATCTGAGCGCCAACGTTAACCCTTAATTATTTAAGCTCGGAATAGGGAAATGATTTAAAAAAGACAGGAGGTATAAATGGCGAAAGTAGTTTTAGCTTATTCAGGAGGGCTGGATACTTCAGTCATTTTGAGCTGGCTCGCCGAAAGAGGTTATGAAGTCATCGCCTATACGGCTGATGTCGGACAGAATGACAACCTGGAAGAAGTGAAGAATAAAGCCCTGGTTACCGGCGCCGCTAAGGTTATAATTGAAGACCGAAAAACGGAGCTGGTTAAGGATTTTATTTTTCCGGCGGTCAAGGCTAACGCTATTTATGAGGGTCGATATCTTTTGGGAACAGCCCTGGCCAGGCCCTTAATTGCCAAAGGACAGATTGAAACCGCTAAAAGGGAGGGAGCCGAATATGTTGCCCACGGCGCAACGGGCAAGGGAAATGACCAGGTTCGGTTTGAACTTAGCTACTATGCTCTCAACCCCTCCATAAAAGTTATTTCGCCCTGGAAAGACGAGGTTTTTTTATCGACCTTTGAAGGCCGGACCGATTTAATCAATTATGCCTCAAAAAAAGGGATCAATGTCAGAGCCTCGAAAGAGAAGCCCTATAGTGAAGATGGTAACCTTATTCATATCAGCCACGAATCAGGAATTCTTGAAGACCCCAAAGCATTTGCCAAGGAAGAGGTTTTCAGCTGGACGTTAAGCCCTCGTCTAGCCCCTGACAAAGAGACGTTTATTTCCCTCTATTTTAAAGATGGGGAGCCAATAAAGGTTGTGGATGAAACGAACGGGGTCGAAAAATCAGACCCTCTGGACTTGTTTCAGTACCTGAATTACCTCGGGGCAGCAAACGGCGTTGGTCGCGTCGACATGGTGGAGAATCGTTTTGTCGGCATAAAAAGTCGTGGTATCTACGAGTCGCCAGGCATGACGATTCTGCACGTGGCCCATCGAGATATCGAAGGTATTGCTATGGACCGTGAAGTCATGCGCTTGCGGGATATGTTGACGCCTAAGTTTGCCGAGCTCGTCTATTATGGCTTCTGGTATTCACCTGAAATGGATTTCTTAATGGCCGCTATCAACAAGAGTCAGGAGCTAATTGACGGCGTTGTCTATTTATCTCTTTATAAGGGTAATATTCAAGTCTTGGGCCGAGAATCGCCCACTTCGCTTTATGACCGGGCTCTTTCCAGCATGGAGATTGAAGGCGGTTTTAATCAGCTTGACTCGACCGGTTTTATCAATATCAACGCTATTCGGCTTAAAGCCCATCACGCCATAATGACCAGCCGCGGCAAGAAGATAACTGATTTTTTGAGGTAAAAGGACGATGAAAGTTTGGGAGCGAAGAATTGGATGTGGATTCAATGAGTCTGTGGTCGAGGCCTTCAACGCCTCGATCAGCGAGGATTGGTTTCTTTGGAAGGAGGAAATCGAAGTTTCTTTGGCTTATGCTCAGGGTTTGGGCAAAGCCGGAATTATTTCTTCGGTTGAATTGAGCATTATTGAGACCGGCCTTCAGAGGGTAGAAAAAAGAATTAAAGAGGGTGAGAACCTCAGCCGTTTTGAGGATATTCATTCCGCCATAGAATTTATGCTCATTGAAGAGACGGGACCGACGGGCCAGAAATTGGCCACGGGCCGGAGTCGCAATGAATTGGTGGTAACCGTAGAGAAGCTCTATCTAAAAAATAAGGTCCCGGCAATTATCGAAAGCCTCAGGAGGCTTCAAACCATAATCGTGGAGAAAGCAGAAAAATATGAGGGAATTATCATGCCGGGCTATACGCATCTACGTCCAGCCCAATATTTATTGTTTTCGCATTATTTGCTTTCTCATTTCTGGCCGATAGAAAGAACCAAATCTCGGTTAAGGGATGCTGGGAAGCGCTTTGACCAATTGCCCTTAGGGTCTGGAGCCCTCGCCGGCTCAACCGTTCCTTTAGACCGAGAATTTCTGAGAGTCCGGCTGGGGTTTTCCTCAGTAACCGAAAATTCGCTGGATGCAGTTTCTGACCGAAGTTTCATCTTGGAAACTTTATTCATTTTGGCCCTTCTTCTGCTCGAGCTGAGCCGGATTGCTGAGGACCTGGTCATTTTTTCCTCTGAAGAATTTGGGCTCATTGAGTTTGAACCAGGGCTGGAGACTTCAAGTAGTCTTATGCCTCAGAAGAGAAACCCTGATGTTTTAGAGTTAGTCAGAGCGAGTTGCGGCCGATTATTCGGGTTTGTAAATGGCCTCTTCGTTGTCCTTAAGGGTTTACCTTTTGCCTACAATAAGGACATGCAAGAGGATAAAATCCCTCTGCACCAAGGGGTGGAAACGGTGCTCCAGGTATTAAATGTTTTCGAGTTAATATTAAAAAAGATCAAGCCTGGCCGCAGACTCCAGAAACTAAGAATCGAGGCTTATTTAATCGCTACCGACCTGGTCGATTATTTAGTAGCCAGGGGTATACCTTTCCGAGAAGCTCACGGAATAGTAGGGGAGGTTGTCAAGTATGCCGAAGCTAAGGCGCAGCCTCTTGATTCTTTATCGCTGGCTGAGTTTCAGAGATTTTCTTCCCAGTTCGACAGTGAAGTTTATAAATTATTTAACCCATTTCTGTCAGTGAAAAATAAAAAAACCACGGGCTCGACTAACCCTGAAAGAGTG
The DNA here is from genome assembly GCA_964627255.1 of uncultured Eubacteriales bacterium. Lineage (GTDB taxonomy): Bacteria > Acidobacteriota > Aminicenantia > Aminicenantales > CALLJL01 > CALLJL01. The sequence continues at coordinate 7,938 of CAZVIN010000029.1, read as the reverse complement.
AAGGAACAGATAAAGAGGGCAAAGGAATACCTGTCGTTGACATGGTGACTATTTTGGCTAAAATGGAAGGGAGGTACGTCGAGCGGGCATAACTCAACGGTAGAGTGCGAGCTTCCCAAGCTCGGAGTTGCGGGTTCGAATCCCGCTGCCCGCTCCATGGGGACGAGCGAACGTCCCCTCTTTTTTTATCCGCAGCCGATTTTGGGCGAAGCCATGAAAACCTGGCGTTTGATTATCGATTCTCAGCCGCTTCCTGGTTCCAGGAATATGGCCATAGACGAGTATCTTTTGCTTTCGCTGCCCGAGAAGGAAACGGTTGTCAGGTTTTATCGCTGGGAAAAACCTACTGCTTCCTTGGGCCGAGGGCAAAAGGTAGAGCAAGTCCTGGACCTTGAAGGTTGTCGGAGGCTCGGAGTGGATGTTGTTCGCCGGCCGACTGGCGGCAAGCTTGTCTTACACCACCAAGAGGTGACTTATTCTATTTGTTCCGGCGACACCGCAACCTTCACCGATACTTTAGCCGGGTCCTATCGGTTAATTTCTCTTGGTTTAATAGAAGGCTTGAAATTAGTCGGTCTCGACGCTGTGTTAGCTCCGTATACTGAGGCCGCTTATTCCCGTAGCGTTTGGCCTTGTTTTGCCCGGCCGGCTCAGAATGAAGTGGTGGTGGCGGGGAAAAAAATTATTGGCAGTGCCCAGCGTCGCTTAGGCACCCGCTTTCTTCAGCATGGCTCGATTCCTTTGGCGCCTCAGAGCGACTGGCTGCGACAGATTAGCCGTCTTGAGGATGCCTCCTTGCCCCTCGCAATGATTTCAGTGGAAGAAGCTTTGGGCCGGGCAATGACTTTTGAGTTGATGGTGCCTCTTTTAGTGGAAGGATTAAAACGCTTTTTCCAGGTTGAGTTTGAAATCAGCCAATTAACGGACATTGAAGCAAAAAAGGTTGAGAGCTTGGAGCGTCTTCGCTACGCTAACCCTGCCTGGACCTTCAACCCCTAAAATCAGTCCAAAATCGGGACCGCTTCACCTATTTACCATATTTTTTTCTCCCAGACCTAAATTGATTTTTTTTATGGGCCATGTTAACATGAGGGGGTTAAAAAGAGGTCAGCATGAATGAATTGGAGCAATTAGGCCAGGTAGACCAAAAAGCCCTCCCGCCACTCCGGCCCATGCTGCTTACCGACCTCCATTCTAAGGTTCTCCACAACCTCCACTTGGAAATAGGCTCAGGCTCGACTCTTTTTATGCTTTCTCCGGCCTACGCTGTCCTCACCCCTCTGGCTAACGAGGAAATAACCGAATTTATCCAAAAAAATGAATCATTCCTTGATTATCTCCGCGAATTAATCGTTCAAAATCTGGCCGTCTATTCTGTCCTCATCGAAATCAATAGTTATTTCATTGAACAGAATAACCACTTAGTTCTGGCGCGTCTGCGAGCCAGAAATTCTGGTGGTCGCAATTATGAAATAAAATTTTATACGCATTCTCCAGCCGAGCTCCTGACGCACTATCAAGATAAAATATACATAGGACGAGATTTTATCGACCTTTATAATTTCCGGCGAAAACACTTCGGAACCAAAGAACTTCTTCTTTCTTTGGCGGAACAATACGACCATCTTCTGGACCGCGCCCAGGAAAGGGTGAAACGGCCGCTGGAATACAAGTCCTATTTTCAGGAAATTCAGGAATCAATTAACGAATTAAAGAGCGAAGCCCTGGAAATACTCCAAGGAATTCCGCCTTACCTTGACTTAGCCAAGATGCCCGAAGCCGAGCTTATTGAGATTAATGCTCAATACCGAACGATTAACCATTATTTAATCGAGCTTCACGATGAAGTTGGCGAATTGGAAAATCTGCTACGATTTTGTCAAGAAATGGATTTTGTCCGTTATGTAACTAAATATAAAAAAGATATTACTAATCTTATTTCTTATTTTAATATTAAGATCAACGGTTGTCTCACACAGCGAATCCATCAGGCTCGACTTAAGGAAAAATAGGTTTTTTATCCTCCTCCCTGGCAATTGACTTTTCAACCACCACCCGGCCAAAGCGGTTGTTTATGCGGACGAGCGGCGCTTCATTCCTTTGGTGAAAAGCCCGAATCTCGGTCTGGCTGTTACTTTCCACCTGCGCAGCTGGCTCATCGAGTTGCCAGATAATTTTACCGTGGCGGACGATAATTTCTAGGGGATAGTTTCCCCGCGGCGGCCAGAAAAGCCGCAAGGAGCTATAATCACCTTGAAAATTGAGCCCCGCGGCCAGTGAGGTCGGCTCAAGAGAGCAGTCTCCGTGACGGAGGGAAATATTTGTGCGGCCAGAAAAGTCTTGGAGCTCGATATTATCATAGGAGGATTCGATATTGATTTCCTGGCCCCTGAGCGACCGCCCGGCCAAACGAACGTTCTTTCCGGTAACCTGGACGTTTCCTTCGATATCTGTCAGGTCGACGGTTCCATAACGGTTCTGCAAATTAAGGCGCCCTTTGCCGCCCTCGACTCTTATCAGGCCATATTTATTAGTGATTTCGGCCTCGCCCACCTCTTTCAGGTCAACCGGTTCGTAGGAAGTGAAAATAGAAAGAGGCCCCGCTATCTTTCGGCCGCGAATAGAAACATGTTCAGCTTTTATTTCCAGCTGAGCGCCTAACTCGTCTAAGTCCAGATGGCCGTAGCGAGCCTCGATTCTAACGTCCTTCTGGACCTGAAATAGAGCTAAGTTGCCGTGTTCAGAGCTAATCTCAGCTGGGCCAGCGACCTCAGTTAAATTAATATCGCCATGGCGATTTTGGACTTGGAGCCGCCCGGGAATTTTATTAAGAGTAATTGAGCCATGAGAGTTAGTGGCCTTGACGGCCGATAACCCTCCAACTCTCACCTGGCCGTAGGAGTTGCTGATTTCTACAGCCAGAGGGGCGGGAGCGATTATTCGGAGATAACTCTGATAGCTCCGTCTTATCTTTTCTGGCGTCAGGATGTTAATCGTGACCTCAGCCGCAGTTTTATTTAGAACGAGTTTAATTCCATCAGCCAAGGCTTTAGCCTCTTCTTCTTTTTTAGCCCAAACCCTTTTTTCCCAAAATATTTCGACTTTTTCCCCCTCGCTTTTCTCCACTATAACTTCGCCCTTTGGGTTATTAACGAGGAGCGTTGCAGGCAAAGGCGGTTCGACTAACCTGACCTCTTCAAAGCTAAACTGCTCGCCTTCGATAATGAACGGTTGCCAGTCCCACTCCAGAAAGGGCAAACGTCCGGAACGAGAAAGCGTAATTGTCACCCCGGCCAGGATGATGGCAATTAGCAGAATTATTTCTTTACTTTTCATTGGGAGTCTTTTGTTTCGGTGCTTTTTTCAGCAGGTAAAGGCTGAGCTTTAACGGTTCTGGTTTTCAAAGCGGCTTGAAGTTTGCTCAGTCCCCAAACAATCAAGATAATTGGCCATAATTTAGCTACTTGGTCCCAGACGTCATAGCCAAAATTTTCTAAAAGAAAAATAAGGCCCAAGATAACCAGAATCGACCCCCAGACCAAATTGCCGTGATGTCTTCTTTCCGCCATTGGCTTTCTCCCTTTCATTTATTCCGGCGGGCCGCCTCGAAAATCAGCTTCAACCCGATAACGATAATAATGAGCGGCCAAAAGTCGAAGATGTTTTCATAAAGGATGACCTCAAAATTTGCCAGCAGGAAAATAACCCCTAACCCGATTAGAAAGAGGCCCCAAAAAAGAGAACCCCGGACTTCGGTTTGAGCTGGCCGACTAACCTCGACGTGGGTCTCGCTGCCAATTTCCGAGGCTAAATTAATCATTCTGGCGCTGTGGACCGCGTCGATTATCTGGAAAAAATAAAAACCAGCCAGGATAAGAGCGGCGAAGGGTTGAACGCCGCTTTTGGTTTGCATCGTCACCAGGCCGGCAAAAAGAATGATGAAAATAATCCCGCGTAGATAATCGCCGTTATAGAGAGCACCAGTTCCGGGAAAAATAGCCGACAGAATCCCGGCCAGAAAGGGCGATTTGGTTATTTTTTTGACCGAAGTTTTTTCGTTCACTATTTTCCTCCTTATATTTTATCTGACTCGTGAGGGCGGGATTGACTCAGGCTTTTCAATGAATTCTGGAGAGATTCCCGCACCACGGGCAAATAACCAGGCAAGCTTTCCGCCTTAGCCATAATTTTCTCTAAGCGACTGTAGCCGAGATGCAATTGCTCGTTAATCGAGCGCGAAAGGAAGCGGCCGTCAGGATGAAAAAGAAAGAAAGAGAGAACGAATAAAAAGACTGAAGCCGCGGCTAAAACCGGTTGAAAGGCAGGTCGGAGGAGCCAATCCAAGGAGAAACCCAGTTTCTTGGCTGGCGCTGGGGTTAGGGAAGGAATGGCGTAAAGCTTAGCCTGAAGCGACGGGCTTATTTCCCTTTCAGGGATTGAAGCTAACAGGGAAGGAATGGCCTGGAGGTAGGCCAAGGTCGTCTGGCAGTCGGAACATTGGCGGAGATGAGCCTCGAGAAGGCGTTTTTCCTGGGGAGGGAGTTCGTTTTCTAAATAGATAGGTAGCAATTTTTCCACCCGCGAGCATTTCATGGCTGACCTCCAGACTGGCGTAGAATCCGGGCTAACTGGATTTTGCCGCGGTTCACCCTTGACTTGACCGTGCCCTGAGGTGCTCCCAGGATGGCCGCCGCTTCCTCATAGGACCTTCCTTGGATTTCAATCAGGATGACAGCCAAACGGATATCCGGGGAAATCTTTTCTAGGCCTTGCCAAATAAGATTTTTTTCTTCAGTGGCCACCATGATTTCCTCTGGCCCTGATTCCATTTCCACCGGCAGGTTTTCGTCGAAGTCGTCTCTTTGGGTTTTTTCCCGCTTTGTACGGCGATAAGTGTCGATGAGGTGGTTCTTGGCCAGAGTGAGGACCCAGGCCGTGAGGTTCTTTTTGGGGTCATATTTTGGGAGTGAGGTGTAAATTTTCATGAATATCTCCTGAGTTAAGTCCTCCGCTTCTTCGTAGCGACCACAAAATTGGTAGGCCAAATTAAATATCCTCTTGGAGAAAGTGTCAACCAAGGTACGCCAGGCACCCTCGCTGCCATCCAGGCATTCTTGAACCACCTTCTCCAAAGCCAACTCACTTCACTCTTATAGACGAAAAAAACATCATGAGCGTTCCCTTCGATTGCGGAAATTCCTTTTCTTATCTTGGCCTATTCTAAGAGCCTTTGCCTGCCCTGTCAAACCCGGTTCATCTCATTCGCCAAAACGGTGGTGATTTATCAGGTTTGCGCCGGCTACAATTCTTCTAAAAACAAGAAGAAACATGATTTTAAGAGAGGGATAAATTTATTGAAAATTGAAAAAGAGCCAGACATTATTTTGCCGAAAAGGGAGGCTTAATTTTGGCGGTCACGGAGGACCTTTGCCGTTAAGTTCTTGACAAAGGTTCCTGGCTTATGAAAGGATATTTTACTCGATTCAAGATTATCTTGGTTCGTGATTACTTTATTTGTCTTTTAAATTAATCAGAAAAGGAGGCTTTATGGTTGGTATAGTGGGTTATGGGGCCTATATCCCCTGCTATCGGATCCGGGTTGAAGAAATAGCCGGCGTTTGGGGAGCTGATGCTGAAAGTTACAAAAAAGGGCTGCTGCTGGAAGAGAAATCAGTGCCGGCACCAGACCAGGATACTATCACGATGGCAGTGGAAGCTTCTCGTCGGGCCATTAAACGGGCAGGGATTAATCCCCAAGAAATCGGCGCTGTTTATGTTGGTTCCGAATCCCATCCCTATGCGGTGAAGCCCAGCGGCACTGTCCTCGCTGAAGCCATCGGCGCTTGTCCCGATGTCCACACGGCCGACCTCGAATTTGCCTGCAAAGCGGGAACTGAGGGAATGTATTTAGCTTTGAGCCAGGTTAAAGCAGGCGACATTAAGTATGGCTTGGGAGTGGGCGCAGATACTTCCCAAGGTGCCCCAGGTGATGCTCTTGAATACTCCACGGCGGCTGGAGCGGCGGCGTTTATCTTCGGCCGGGAAAAAATAATTGCTGAAGTCTTAGAAACTTATTCCTTCACCACTGACACTCCCGACTTCTGGCGCCGAGAATATCAGTATTATCCGCGTCACGGTGGTCGTTTCACCGGCGACCCGGCTTATTTCAAGCACATCGTAGGAGCAGGCAAGGGAATTATGGCCAAAGCCAAGGTTAAACCAGAAGACATTACCTATGTTATCTTTCATCAGCCTAACGGTAAATTTCCCTTAAGGGTAGGGGAATTGTTGGGATTTAAAAAGAAACAGATTGAGCCTGGTTTGCTGGTTAATCGGTTGGGGAATACTTATTCTGGTAGTTCCCCTCTCGGGCTGACAGCTACGCTTGACATAGCTAAACCTGGAGATGTCGTTCTTATAGTCTCCTTTGGCTCCGGCGCAGGCAGCGATGCTTTTCTTTTCCGGGTGACGGAGCGGATTGATGAGGTTAGAGACCTGGTGCCTAAAACTGGAGATATGTTGAATGGCCGCCGGTTCTATGTGAATTATGGAACCTATGCTAAGTTCCGGAAAAAGATCCGGAAAGCTGAAAAGTAAGGAGGGTCTAATGCGTGATGTCGCCATTATCGGTGTGGGAATGACCAAATGGGGTGAACTCTGGGAGAAATCATTACGCCAGATATTTGTCGAGACAGCTCTGGAGGCTCTGGATGATGCGGGAGTGGACCGCCTTGACGCCATGTATGTAGGGTCAATGTCCAGCGGGCTTTTTGTGGGCCAAGAACATCTGGGTTCACTTTTGGCTGATTATCTCGGCCAAAGGTCAATACCTGCCGCCCGGGTGGAATCAGCCTGTGCTTCTGGCGGTTTGGCGCTGCGTCTCGGGTTTATTGATGTGGCTTCAGGAATGAATGACGTAGTCATGGTGGCGGGGGTCGAAAAAATGACCGACCTTAACCCGAATGAGGCCACTTATGCCTTAGGCACGGCCGCTGACCAAGAATACGAGGGCTATCACGGAATTACGTTTCCGGGGCTTTACGCCTTAATTGCGCGGGCTCATATGGAGATCTACGGTACTACCCGAGAGCAGTTGGCCATGGTGGCGGTGAAAAATCATGAAAACGGCGCCCTCAATCCTTTAGCTCAATTTCCTTTTAAGATTTCCGTTGAGGCCGTTTTAAATTCGGCCTTAGTGGCCGACCCACTACGGGTGCTCGACTGCTCGCCAATAACTGACGGCGCGGCGGCTGTTATCTTAGCGCCGCTCGAATTAGCCAAGAAGCTCAAAAAGCCGGTCGTAAAAATTATTGGCTCTGGCCACGCCACGGATTCGATTGCTTTAGCCCAGCGAAAGGACATTACCTGGCTCGAATCGACCTACCAGGCGGCTAAAAAAGCCCTGGCCATGGCGGGTAAGAGAATCGAAGATGTTAACCTCATCGAAGTTCATGACTGCTTTACGATTGCTGAAATCTGCGTTATCGAAGCCCTTGGTTTGGTGGAAAAAGGAAAGGGGGGGCAAGCAGTCGAAGCCGGCCTGACTCGGGTCGATGGCCGTTTTCCCGTTAACCCGAGCGGCGGGCTCAAGGCCAAAGGGCATCCGGTCGGCGCTACCGGTGTGGCCCAAGCGGTGGAAATGGTTAAACAGCTGCGGGGCGAGGCTGGTCCCCGTCAGGTTAAGGAAGCCAGGGTTGGTTTGACTCAGAATATGGGCGGCACTGGTGGCAGCTCGGTCGTCCATGTTTTTGCTGCCGAGTGAAAGGAGGAGAGAAGATGCCGACACCAGCCAGATACTGGCGAGAAATTCCCCAGCGATATCGTCTGGAAGCGGCTAAATGCCGGCGTTGTGGCTTAATTCTTTTCCCCCCGCGCCTAATCTGTCCTCAATGCCAGAGTCGCGAGTTCGAAGGAGTTAAATTAGCCGAGGAGGGGAAG
>CAZVIN010000028.1:0-7747 GCA_964627255.1 uncultured Eubacteriales bacterium | reverse complement strand
ATTTTTTATTCTTAACATACTTATCAAACCAGTCGAACATTTCAGCTAAGGCGTGGAAAATTGATTCCCTGGCTGCATACCCATGGCTTTCATACGGCAACATAACTAAGCGCGCTGTTGCCCCGTGCCCGCGGAGAGCGGCCAGAAGCCTTTCCGATTGAATCGGGTGAGTCCCGGCATTATTATCGGCTTGGCCATGGATTAGGAGAATGGGCTCATTTATTTTGTGGGCGAACATGAAGGGCGACATTTTGATATAAGTCTCGGGTGCCTCCCAGAGAGTACGACGTTCATTCTGGAAGCCGAACGGCGTGAGAGTGCGGTTATAAGCTCCGCTTCGGGCGATGCCGGCGGAAAAAAGGTCAGAATGAGCCAGCAGATTAGCCGTCATAAAGGCGCCGTAGCTGTGACCGCCAACCCCAACTCTTTTCGGGTCACCTACACCAAGAGCGTCGAGGATATCTATGGCTGCTTTGGCGTTGGCCACAATCTGGTCGACAAAGGTGTCGTTTACTGTTTTGGGGTCGCCGATAACCGGCATTTGGGCATTGTCGAGAACCGCATAACCTTGGGTGACAAAAAAGAGCTGGGAAGCTCCCCGGAGGAAAGTGAAGCGATGCGGCGAACCGCGAACCTGGCCCGCGGTCTGAGGGTCGGTGTATTCCATCGGATAAGCCCAAACGACTATGGGTAGTCTTTCGCCTTCTTTATAGTTAGGAGGAAGATAGAGCATGCCAGAAAGCTCAACTCCGTCGTTCCGCTTATATTTAATGAGTTCCTTGCGCATGGCGGTCAGTTCTGGTGCGGGGTCGGGAAAATTGGTCAAAGCGGTTTTCTTGTTTGTCCTTAAATTGAACAGAAAATAATTGGGAGGCTCGGTCTTTGATTCTGAAGCAATGATAATCGTGTCTTTGCTTACTGGAGTAAATCCAACAAAAGTTTCATATCGATTTAAGGGGCAGCGGAAAAGGCGCTTTTTTTCGCCGGTGTTCAGGTTGTAACGGTCCAGGAAGGGCCGGTCGCCTTCAGGAGAAGCCCCGCTCCCGGTAAGATAAATCCAGTCTTTTTCTTGGATAGCGATTCTTTCTCCCTTAATCGTAGTTGTCATCACCGGTCTTCCCGGGTCGTTGTAAGCATCGAGGGCGCTTAAGTCGAAAATCTTGCGAGCCGGTTTTTCGGGGTGCTCGAAGTCTTTGAGAAAAGTTGTCCGCCAGCGCCGGCGCCAGTTGCTTTCCGAAACAAACGCTTGGCCGGGCTGGCCGAGCCATTCAAGGCCAGCGTAGCGGTTTTCCAGACGCATTACTTCTGCTGCCTGACCTTCAAACGGCGCGGCCAAGGCCATCAGCCGGTCGCGGTGAGGCACTTGCTTTTCCGGGTCTCCCTCGTCTAACGCCTCAACCCAGATAACGGTTGAGGGCTTTAATGGTTGCCATTCCGGGGAGCGGACCCCCTTGGGCACCCCATTTACTGGAACTTCATCGGCCAGCGGCAAGTCAGCCAGCAAGCGGACAAGGCCGCCGTCTTTGTTCCAGATTTCAATTGCGTGCGGGAAACTGCGATAAGGAACATGATAAGAATAGGGTCTTTTTACTCTATCGACGAGAAGGAAGTTACCATCAGGAGAGTAGTCTACCGACGCATAAACCCCAGCCGGGCCAATTTTCCGGCTAACGCCGCTAAGTAAATCAACCTCGATAAGTTGACTGGCGGCGTAATAATCAAATAGGTCACAATCATAGGGGGATGTGAGCAAGTCCTGATAAGTCCAAGCCCGGGAAAATTTTCCGGCCGTTTCCTGAATATCAGGACCAGTTGGAACCGGGGGCCGGGCTGGAGGCTCCCCTCGACCCTCGACCACAGTAAAGACCAATATTCTCTGACCACCGGGAAGCCAGGAAAAACCCGAAGTTAAAACGGAGTTTACAGGCGGCGTATTGACAGGCTTAGCAGTCGCCGAAGCGGCCTCTCCCACCCAAAGCTCTAAGCCGTTGTCCTTATATCTTAGGAAGGCGAATTTAGACCCATCGGGCGACCACCGAGGTGAACCAAATCTCATCCCTTGGGGCAGAGAAATCCTTTGCGTCCGATTATCCTTTAAAGAAAGCAGCGAAAGGCCGGTGTTAAAAGTAAGTTCCTGGCGACTATTATTATGCGGGCTAATCCGCATACCGGCCAAGCGAAGGAAGGGTCGGGCCACCTCGGCGATAGAAGGCATTGATTCGTATTCAGCCAAAAGAAGTAAATCTCCTCGGGAGTTGAGATATGCCCGCGGCAAAGTTGGGGCCTCAAGGATTTTAACCACTTCGGGCGGCGGAGTCTTGTATTTTTCCTGCGCTTGGGATGAAGGAAGGCTTAAAAACAAGATAAGTGGAAGGAATAAGAAGATAAATACGGCCTTTTGACGATTCATTATTTCACCTCCTCAGCAAAAGCATTCTTTGTCTTTTATATCTCAGTCTAAATGAAAATTTCAATCGTCCCGATGGTGAATATTCGGGGGTTTCCCTTTGTGCTGGGTCAGATACATTAGTGACCCGTTATAATCCTTACAGCAGGGGTTATCGTTAATCTCTTTTTGCCCTAAGAGAATTTTAAGTTTTCGGCCAATGAACAATCTAACGGGCTACAAGAATCCACGAAACGACCAGTTAACCGCCAAAAAATCCAGGGTAAAAGTGTCACCGATGTATTGAACCCATACATTTTTGACTTTATCCCTAAAGGGAAATATATTTATATCCGTGCGAAATCAGTCTGACTGAGACTAAATCTATGGAAATTAAACAAGGAAAATGGCCAAAATCCTGCTGATAGAGGATGACCCGATTCAGAGCGAAATTATTCGCCGTCATCTTCAAACCGCCGGTTATGTCGTTTTGGTAACCCGCAAAGCGGTCGAGGGCATAGAGACCGCTAAGAGGGAAAAGCCTGCGCTCATCATTTTAGACATGATTCTTCCTGGTATGCATGGTTTGGAGGCAGCGATCCAGCTCTTAGAAATGCCGGAAACTCAAAATATTCCTATCGTTGCTCTGAGCGGAATGACTATACCCAAATTTGTCGAAGAATGTTACCGGGTGGGCGTCAAGGATTTCCTAAAAAAACCCACTGAACCCCAACATCTGCTTAAAATTGTCGAGAAATATGCGGGAAAGCCCAAGAGGCAAGGGGTTGTGGTCATCGTTTCATCAGTGTCGGCGGCTTATACTCAATTAGTTATGCATCTAACCCGGATGCATCTGAGAGTCGAATCCCTTCCTTCGCCTGAAGAAGCTTTGGCGAAAATCGCGCAAATCCGGCCTAATCTTGTTTTCATCGAGGTTTACACTGGAGAAAAAAGCAAGACAGACCTCATCGGTCAAATAAAGGCCGATAAAAATCTTAGTTCTATTCCGATATTTCTTTTTTCGCACCGGCTGAAGAGGGAAAAGTTGTCTTCAATAACTCAAGAGGCAGGGGTTGATGGTTTTTTAGAGTATCCTTTTGATTATTCGAGTCTGACAGAGATAGTCAATAAGAGCCTTCTTTCAGACGAGTAACCTTAATCCGGCCCGATATGGCCAGAGTAAGGCGATACTTTCCAGCGCTGTTTTGAATCAGGATTGTTGCCAAATTAGAGACTGTGCCTTCTGGGTAGAAGGCGGGACTGTTATTAGCTTCTAAGGAAGCCCCTGAAATCAGGGCCGAGCTAACTGAAACCCAAGTTGCCGGAGTTGCAATTCTATCGTATTTCTCGATGCTATATCGATTTGGATATATTTTGAGGCGGTAGGGGACACCTTCTCTTATCGCCTGGTATCTTAGCTGGTTCATTCTGGCGTGGATCTCCCAAACCGCCATTTCTAACTCGTAGCGGCTGCGGACCTTGGATATAGAAGGCCAGGAAAAAGCCAGAAGTAAACCCAAAATAGCCAGAACAATAATTGTGTCAAAGAGAGTAAAGCCCATAGTTTTGGGCTTGAATTTAGGATTAAAGATTTTCCGAGGCATCATCGCTCCATTGAGTTGGCCGCCAGAAGATAATTCCGGTTAAAGGCTGGCAGGTAAGAGGCGGAAGGTTATCCGTTTTGAGGAGTGAGAGAACGTTTTCGTGGGGAATTATTTTTATCTCTTTATCGTTATTATCTATGGCATTAGTTTGGAGGCTACCTTTGACGACGACCTTCTTTCCTGACCCGCTCAAACGAATTCCGCTACCCAGGATAGTCAAGTCAGCCTCTACGACCAGCTCTTCAGCGTTCCTTATATCGAAGCAAAGACCAGCTTCTCTCTCTTCATTGGTTATAAGGTCTTTTCCGTTGGAAAAAATTACCACCTGAGTCTGCGTTTCTCTCCGGTAAGGAATCCCAGGCTTAATTTCTAAATTAGGTTGTGTAATGGCTGAGGTAACGTTAATTTTCCCTGAAGTTACTAAGGCTAATTTAATTCCCGGGATGAGAGAAGGGGCGTTGGTAGCGGCGCCAAACTCTCCGCTCGGACTTATCTCGACCCCGCCGCAAGAATGGATATTACCGTTTATCAAAATAACGCCATTAGGACAACCATCATAAATCAAGTCTTTTTCTGGCATTAGCCACACAGTCTCGTTTAAAGAGGGATTAAAACGAAGTTCCCAGGTTTTTTCAGCCTGACGGAAAAAGACTACTTGGTAACTTTCTGCTGTGGCCAAAAGAAGTTCGTCTAAATCTCCTTGGATAAATACGCCTCCCAGGCCGAGGTCATCGCGGATTAAATAAACTCCGGCGGGAACAGGTTCGGCCACTCTCTCTAAACCAAGCACCTCACGCAGAATTAACGGATTGACGTTATCAGGCCGGAAAAGGCGCATCTTAAAAGCTTTTTGGAGGAAAGGGCTAACGTCCCTGGAGATAATCTCGGCAGAACTGAAAAAAGGTTTGGCCGCTAAAGAAGCGCGATTAGCTGGCTGGAGAGCTATCTTTTTAGCGAGAAGAAAATTATCCTGCTCCTCTGGGGGAATCTGTTTTTCAATTAACAACGGGAATATTGGAAGGGGGAGATAGCCAGCAACCAAGGCAGTATTAATCAAAAGTCGGGCAGAAGAGGCGCGAGGGAAAGGGATGATTTCTCCTTTGGCTCGAAGCTCAATTTCCGTTTTGGCCAGGGCATAAGAGCTCAAGAACTCCACGTTTGGGGGTTTAAGGTCGGCCTGAGCGCTCCAAGTCATATTCTGCCAGTTTGATTGGAGCGAAAGCGGAAAATCCAGCCCGAATAAGCGGGAAAACAACCAGGCCGCCATTTCTTCCCGTTGAGGATTCAAGCTCATGGCCTCCCATTCCGACGCGGATAGAGGCAAGGGCCAAGGTGCGGTTTGAACTTTTTCCCAGAGAAAAAGATATTCCATCTTGAGGCCGTTCTCAGCCGCGAGGCGACTGAGGTCATGATTGCGCCTTAACCCGCCTATTTTTAGGTATATCTGGGTTAAAAGAAGAGTGCTGATACCAAGTAAAAGGAAAAAGAAAAAAGATAGAGCTAAAGGAATCAGACCGTTTTGAGTTCCCGAGAAAATTTTCTTAGGGCAAAAATTGCTGGGCCAAGAGGATGTTCTTGGTCGCCACCTTAATTTCATGAACCGTCTCCTTTTCGCCGCCGAAGGTGAGCGAGACTCTTGCCAGACCCAGTGACTCAATGTGCCAATCGAAAGAGATCACTTGCTCCATTAAAGGCTGGGCAGGGCTTAAATTTACCTTGCGGCGTAAGACTTGGCTTGCTTGGTCAAGATAATAAAGAATTTTCTCGATAATTATTATTTGGTCTGAGCTCTCATAATAATCATTGTGAAGGGGCTTATTCAGGACCACCCGGTTCTTTTCCACTCTTTCAGCGACGGCTATCTCCCCTTTTCCCTCGCCGACGAAAGCAACTATTTGTCCGCGGCTTACGAGGTCGCTGGAAGGCAGGGGAACAATAAGAGAGCCAGCTTCAAGGTCGGCGCTAAGCTGGAAACTTGCTTCTTTGGTGAAGATAGCCAGGCCGGATGGCTCGTTTTGGACTCCAGAAAGAAGACCTAAAAGGAGACATTCCTGAAGTCCATAACCAGCTTGGTTTAAGTCGCGGCGGATACGGTCCAGACCAGCCCAAATCTCATGATTAAATTCCTGTGATTCTTTGAGGCGGGAAAAGAGCTTTCTTGAAGCCTGGGATATCTCCAGGGCGGCGGCTAAAACTGCCACCATCAGGGAACTGGCTAACAGGCATTCAAGAAGAGTAAAACCTCGATACCGTCGGCTCATGGGTTCAGAAACCTAAAAGAGAAGTGGTCCACAAAGTGGCCTGCACTTTATGTCCCTGAGGTCGAAGCGAGAAGACCTCGAGTTCCAGCCGCCAGGCTTGAGACGTTTCTTGAACCTGACGCCAATAACAGCCTAATTTATACTTGGAAGAGGAATCTCCCGCCTCTTCATAATGGTCTCCTTGCCTTTCTGGAGAATCAGGAGGAAGGCTTTTTAGCTCTTCGAGGCGGTTTACTAAATAGGAAGTCATTTGGGCCAAAAGGTCGGTTTTTTCTTTTAGTCTTACGGCCTGAGCTAAGAGGTGCATCGTTCCCGCAAGGATTAAAGTTAACAAGCAGAACGTTAAGAGAACTTCGATCAAGCTAAAGCCGGTAGTTTTATATCGCATTGCCCTCAGAACTCTCATTAATAAAAGCACAAGATGTGCCAGCTCAATGAGTTTTGGCTATCAGGGAGAATCGAGATTAGAAAGGATTTCGCTGTCAACTCAAGGCGACATTTAAGGTTTAGTGGCGGTCCGGGAGTGTCAACATTCGTTTCCGCTCTCAGCCGTCAAATCCTAAATTTTGAAAAAATAGAAAAAACTTATCAGGGGCATCTTGACAAGAGGAGAAATTCTCTTTATTATTATTATCGCCTTCTGGTGCGAAGCCAGAAGTTCTTCGGCTGAAAGGCCGAATCGATTAAAAGTTCTTTGTCTCTTATTCTCTCTCGGGTTAGAGAGAAGCAGTTCTTTGAAAACAAAGCGGAGCGACAGGGATCACTCCAGAATTGCTTAACTTTTCGGGGAATAAGGGACCCGCAAGGGTTCTTTATAAACTGGAGAGTTTGATCCTGGCTCAGAACGAACGCTGGCGGCATGGCTAAGACATGCAAGTCGTACGGTACGGGCCTTGGGTAACTGGGGTCCGTATAGTGGCGGACGGGAGCGTAATGCATGGGTAACGTACCCTGGACACGGGGATAACGGCGGCCCGCAAGGGCCTTTAGCGAAAGCGCCGCTAATACCCGATGACGTCCGCGGGTCGCATGATCCGCGGATCAAAGGGTGGGGACCGGGTAACCGGCCTGCCGGTCTGGGAGCGGCCCATGTCCTATCAGGTAGTTGGTAGGGTAACGGCCTACCAAGCCTATGACGGGTAGCGGGCGTGAGAGCGCGGCCCGCCTCACCGGGACTGAGACACTGCCCGGACACCTACGGGTGGCTGCAGTGACGAATCTTGGGCAATGGGCGAAAGCCTGACCCAGCGATGCCGCGTGCAGGAGGAAGCCCTTCGGGGTGTAAACTGCTGTCAGGGTTTAACAAGCAAGGCGGGTGAATAGCCTGCTGCGCTGAGTAAACCCAGAGGAAGCCTCGGCTAACTCTGTGCCAGCAGCAGCGGTAATACAGAGGCCTCGAGCGTTATCCGGATTTATTGGGCGTAAAGAGCTAAAAGGCGGTTTGTTAAGTCTTTAGTAAAAGCTGAAAGCTCAACTTTCAGATCACCAAAGAAACT
>CAZVIN010000027.1:0-10102 GCA_964627255.1 uncultured Eubacteriales bacterium | reverse complement strand
ATTTATCTTTATAAATTTTTCTGTTAACGTTAACATTTAAACTAAAGGAGGTTAAGCATCACTACGATAAAAGATATTGCCAAGAGGGCGGGGGTTTCAATTGGCACTGTGGACCGGGTGCTTCATAAGAGGGGCCGGGTTGCCGCTAAGACGGAGGAAAAGGTTAGACGGATAATTGAGGAACTTGATTATCATCCCAATATGTTTGCCAAGAATCTCAAGTTAAGCCGAAATTTCATTTTCGGTGTTCTTATGCCTCTACCTTCTCAAGACAGCGGTTACTGGGCTTTGCCCCTGCGGGGGATAAACCGGGCCATGGAGTATCTCTCCGGTCACAGGATCGAGCTAAAGTACTTTTTTTATGATAAATATGCTCAAGGAAGTTTTCCTGCTATCGCCCAAGAGGTGCTCAACTCTAAGCTTGACGGCCTGCTAATCGCCCCAGTCCTCTCTCGAATTTTCGATAAATTTGTCCAGGAGATTCCAGCCCAAGTCCCTTACATCTTCTTCGACTCCTTTATTCCCAAAGCTAATTATGTAGCTTATATCGGTCAAGATAGCTTTCAGAGCGGTCTACTTTCGGGTAAACTCATGCATCTTCTCGTCCCGGCAGGTTCTTCGGTCGCTGTAATAAAGGTTTTGCCTGAAGATTATCATATTGAGGACAGGGTAAACGGCTTTTTGACGTATTTTAAATCCGAATCTTCAATCACTATTCAGGTCTATGAAATGCATGGCAACATTGAAAATAAAGGTTGTGAAACTTTGCTGCGGAAAATGTTGAGGGAACATCCAAACCTTAAGGGAATCTATATCACTAATGCCAGTACTCATAAAATAGCCAAGGCAGTGAAACAACTGAATCTTTCCCCTGAGAAAAGGGCCCGGGTTATAGGCTATGATGTGATTGAAAATAACATTCGTTTCCTGAAAGAAGGAGTGATTGATTTCTTGATAAGTCAACAATCCGAAAGGCAGGGCTATGAGGGAATTATAAACCTCTATCGCTCCATAGTTTTAAAAGAGCCGGTGGAGAAAAAGATAATTATGCAACTGGATATAGTCACCCGAGAAAATATAGATTATTACCAGAGTTAAGCGATAGTTGTCCCACAATACAAAGGAGGCAATTTTATGATGAGAATCATAACTTCTCAGCAATGGGTTATTTACCTGGTCATTGCCTTTATGGCTCTTTTAGCTTTTTCCTCCTGCCAAAAACAAAGGGGAATAGTTAGGGAAAAAGTTAAGCCAGTAGTTTCCTTAGCCGTTCATCCCTTTCCGCTTAGCCAAGTCAATATCCTTGACGGCCCCTTTGCCACCATGATTGAACGAAACCGGAAATATCTCCAGGAACTTGACGCTGACCGCTTGCTTCATAATTTTCGCTTAACTGCGGGTCTGAATTCGACCGCTGAGCCATTGGGTGGGTGGGAAGAACCCAAAGTGGAATTGCGTGGCCATTTTGTCGGCCACTATCTCACCGCCTGCGCGTTGATGTTTGCGCTCACGCAGGATGAAGCGCTGAAGAAAAAAGCTGATTACATCGTCACTGAGCTGGCCCGTTGTCAAGAGGCTCTTGGTCCCAGCGGTTACCTGAGTGCTTTTCCTGAAGAGTTTATTGACCGAGTGATTGCCCGGCAAAGAGTCTGGGCTCCCTGGTATACCTTGCACAAAATCATGGCTGGCCTCCTCGACATGTATCGTTATGCCGGAAACAAACAGGCCTTACAGGTGGTGGAAAAAATGGCTTCTTGGGCAAAATCCAGGCTCGACGACCTAACTCACCAACAAATACAAGCCATGCTGGAGACAGAATTCGGCGGAATGAATGAAGTGTTAACCAATCTTTACGCTATTACCGGAAAATCTGACCACCTTGCCTTAGCCCGTAAATTTGACCATGAAGCCTTTTTTGAACCTTTGGCTGCTCGTCTCGACAAGCTCAAGGGGCTTCATGTCAACACGCAAATCCCTAAGGTGATTGGAGCGGTGCGGGAGTACGAATTTACAGGGGAAAAGAAATATTACGATTTAGCCACCTTTTTCTGGCGCCAAGTAGTTGACCTGCGCTCCTATGTGACGGGCGGAACAAGCAATTATGAGAGCTGGAGAACTGACGCCGGTCAGATGGCCACAGAATTGAGCAACGCTACCCATGAAACTTGCTGTACCTATAATATGCTTAAGTTGACCAAAGAGCTTTATACCCTCCAGCCAGACCCCTACTATGCTGATTATTATGAGCGGGCGCTCTTCAACGGCATCCTTCCCACCCAAGACCCTGAGACTGGCCTGACCATGTATTATGTCCCGATGGAGTCAGGCTGGTATAAAACCTTCGCTACTCCGCTTGATTCTTTCTGGTGCTGCACCGGCACCGGAATTGAGAACCCGCCCCGCTCGGCGGAAGCGATTTATTTTTATGACGATGACGGAATTTATGTTAATTTATTTATTGCTTCTGAGTTAAACTGGCCAGAAAAAGGACTGCGGCTACGCCAGGAAACAAACTTCCCGGAGGAAGAAAAAACTACCTTTATTTTCTCGACCAAAAATCCCATCCGTTTAGCCCTGCGACTGCGCGTTCCCTATTGGGCCACCAAGGGTGCTGAATTATCCATCAACGGTGAAAAGAAAATGATTTTGGCCATTCCCGGGACATATATTCGAGTGGCGGAGACTTGGAAAGACGGCGACCGGCTTGAATTTCATCTCCCCATGTCGCTTCATCTCTGGCCGACCCAGGATGACCCGCAAATAGCGGCTATTCTCTACGGCCCGATTGTCCTAGCTGGCGTTCTGCCAACCGAGGAATTATCGAAAAAAGATGTCTATGGCCCCTATCATGCCCGCGGGAAAAAGGTCAAAGCCCCTGATTTAGTCGCTGATATGAACCGACCGGAGGACTGGCTGGAGCCAGTGGAAAACGAGCTTCTCACCTTCCGGACGGTTGGCGTCGGTCGGCCTGAGGATGTAACTCTTATTCCTTTTTACCGCCTTTTTGGCCAGCGCTACGCCCTTTACTGGCATTTCTATGATGAGTCCAGCTGGAAAAAAGCGGAGGAAGCACGGCTGAAGAGAGAAAAGGAAAGATTATTCAAGGAAAAGGAGATGGCCCGGCGCCTCGTGGACAAAGTAGAAATTGGCGATGAAGCTTCAGAGAAAGAACATAATTTTCAGGGAGAAAGAAGTCGCACCGGCGAGACAGAGGATCGAACTTATCGCGAGGCGAGAGCTGAAGGCTGGTTCAGCTACGAGCTTAAAGTGCTCCCGGATAGGCCGATGGCTCTTGCCTGCACCTATTGGGGAAGTGACCTCAACCGGCAGTTTGATATTCTAGTGGATGGCCACAAGATTGCGACCCAAAGGGTTAATGTCAATTTACCTGGCGACTTTTTTGACGTCGAATATCCTCTGCCTTTGGAGTTAACCAAGGGGAAAAATAAAATCACGGTGAAATTCCAGCCCCATCTTGGAAGCATGGCGGGCGGAGTCTACGCCTGCCTGGTTCTAAAGAGATAATGAATCGGCTAATGCGCGCCGCCAAATTAGTTGCTCAAGGCAGGTTTGAACTGCAAGGCGTGGAAGTTCCGCCTATAAATTCAGCGGAAGAAGTTCGGCTGCGAGTGACTCACGTCGGCATCTGCGGTTCTGACCTGCATTATTTTCGCCATGGGGCCATTGGAGACCAGGTAATTAAATATCCTTTCACTCTCGGGCATGAAGGGATGGCCGTAGTTCAGGAGGTGGGGTGGGAGGTAAAAGGACTAAAGCCAGGAGATAAAGTGGTCATAAACCCCGCTGTTTCCTGTGGTCGCTGCGACCAGTGCTTAGAAGGCCGGCCCCACACCTGTCGCCATTTGCAATTCTTGGGATGCCCAGGCCAGTTAGAGGGTTGTCTTCAGGAATATATTATCATGCCGGCAAAAAACTGTTTTCCCGTGAGTGCTGACCTTTTCCTCTTGGGCGTGCTTGTTGAGCCTTTGGCTATTGCGTTATACGGCGCCCACATGGCCGGTTCGGTAAAGGGAAAAAGAGTCGCGGTGTTTGGCTGCGGAACGATTGGCCTTTGTTTAATTCGCTATTGCTTCCTTGAAGGGAGTAGGATAATTGCCGCCACCGATAAAGTTCCCGCTCGCCTGGAAGCGGCCCGCCGCTTTGGGGCCCACTGGGTGGGAAATCCTGACCAAGAAGACATTGTGGCTAAATTAAATTCTCTTTCGGCGTTAAATTCGTCCTTTAATCTCGCTAAAAATATTTTAGAGCCAGGCCAATTTGATTTGGCCTTTGACTGTTGTGGCGACCCTAAGGCCCTTAATCAGGCTATTTTCCTCCTCAAACCAGGCGGGCAATTGATTATTATCGGTATCCCTGAAACAAACCAAATCTCTTTTGACCCCCATCGGCTCCGCCGGAAAGAAATCGCCATTCATAATGTTAGGCGGCAGAATAATTTTTTCGCGGCGGCAACTGAATTCCTGAAAGTCAACAGAAAGTCGCTGAGCTCGTTAATCACCCACCATTTTCCCCTTCCAGAAATTCAGACGGCCTTTGACCTCGCCTCGCGTTATGAATCCGGTCTTATCAAAGCCGTCATCGACCTCTAACCACTTTCACCAGCAGTTCCTCACTAATTGGTCTCTTCCCATTTATCGCCAACCAAATAAAAGAAGGATAATCTCCTGATTAGTTGATAAAAAACTGGATAATCGATTGGGCAATTATAAGATTTCATCGGAATAAAGATGATGCTTAAGGCCAAAATATCACAGCCAGAAGGTAGATAGAATATTTTTTGTGGTTTGATAAATACTAACCTTAACAAAAAGAAGAACTTAGCCATTTCCTTTCCTTTTCCCAGACCCCATTTTTATCAACTAAATTGAATAAAAGCCCAAAAGAATTAATATTCTTATCGTGAGAAAGAGCGATGGTTGCGAGCCGCGCTCAAGGGAGGTGCGGCTAAAAAGAAAAGACTACTTCTTCAGGAAGTGTGGTCGTGGATGATTCGCCAACCCTCAGGTAATCGTCTCCAGATTAATGTAAAGAGCCCTTCTCTTGTTTCTTCCTGAATTTGTAATTTCCAGCGGCCGAGGACATAAGCATAATCGCTGCCAAGCAAGAAAACTTCAACATCCGTAAAATCGAGCTGGCCCATTTTGTCTCCTGAATAGCTTTTCTGGTACCGCTCCATCAAAGCCTTCCAGCCTCGTAACCGGTTCGAACCGGATTGAAAAGTTAGATCCTTCGAATTCCAGTAATAGGCCATAAAGCCTTCGAGGTCGCGCCGGTTCCAGGCTTCTTTTTGCCTATTAAGAACTTGCTCAATTTCAGCTTTGACTTCGGCCGTGGAAAAGGGGGCCGAGAAAACAAGTGAAGGAAAAATAATTAGAATAATAAAGGCCAAGCCAATCAGCAAATTCCGCCTCCTATTTCTTAACCCTGTCATTCTTCTTTTCCTTTCATTCTTTGCCCTTTTCTCCATATTCTAATACCAGGCAAAAAATTTCCGGGGCTCAACCCGTCCAAGCCACTTTACTCCAAGAGATGAGCCAGGACCCGTTGCCAGGACAAATCAGGCCAATTCCTGAGGACGCAGATGGTCGTAACATTCAAAGGGGATGGCGAGTTCTTCGGCCAGGGCTTTGAGTTCAGCCAAATAATCACCGCAAACTGTCATTGGGTGGTTAGAATTAATTTTCCATTCAATCTGCCCGCAAAGTTTTATGTACCAATGAGGCCATTGCGGGTCGCAGCGGGCCGAGCGCCTTCGCCATTCCTCTTCTGAGGGCACATGGGTTACACCTCTTCCAGCACAAAGATAAAGACGATGACGGCGGTAAGAGAAGCGGGCCCAGGTCACGACTCCCGGAATGCGGCAGACAACCGACGAGGTGCCGCCCCCGTGCTTAAAATACATATAGGGTTGCCGCTCTGACCAGGCTCCTTCCAGCGAATCATGCCGGCCATAGGCAAAGTAAGGAGCCAGGGCACCGGAATTGACAAACCAGTATATTCCTTCTTTTGAATCCCAGTAGCGGAGGTCATTGAATCCCACTGGTTCACCGCCGCTCAAAAGTTTCAGTACCTGCATGGTTATAGCCGCGCCATCATCGGCTTCTGTCGCCGCCACAACCGTTGTTCCGTCTCCCTCGGGCCTCAGCTTATTGTTAAGCAAACCAAGGGCTAGGTCAGTGGCCGGATAATGCTCGACCCAGTCCAGCTGGTCCTGGACACCGATGAAATCCAGGCCATATTTTTCTTTGAGCTCGAGTAAAGATAGATAAACCTTCAACTGAAAGAGAACCATTTCTCTGGTCAAATGCTTCTTGGGGTCAGAGCCGAGTTTGAGGGCCATTTTTTTCTCAAATAGGAAATTGAAGGCTTTCTCTGCCCGTTCGCCAGGAATGTTTTCCGTCATCTTGAGTAATCTCAGGCCGTCAAAACCCTCTCGCGCTATCCCGAAATAGCGCAAAAAATCAGCCTCGGAGATCTTGTTCCACATTTGCATTGAACGCGGTCCCACCGCCCCATAAATCATGCCCCGTAACTTCTCCTTAACTTGGCGAGCTTTCTTTCTCTGGTTTTGGCCCACTTTTATGTCAATCGGCCGGGGCAGACATCGCCTAATTTTGCCCTCCCTTAAAAAACTGTCTAATTCCTCGCCATAAGTATCAGGCCGAGAAAATTCTTCAACAAAGAGCCTTTCGGTTTTTATCCCGACATGTTCCAATCCAGAAGCCGCGGCAAAAAGACCCACATTGCCGGGAAAATCAGGAATGGCGCTACCAATAAGAAGTTTAGGGACGTCAGCTGGCAGCTGAGCCATGGGACTCACGGAAAAATCTGGATAAGCCCAGCCGCCGAAGAAAGTAATGAACCTTTCACCTTTCGCCCCTTTAATGACCTTCATGCCTTCGGCCACACTGGAGACAGGCTTTTCAGGGTTGAGGACGTGGGCTCGCCAACCGCCTTTTTTTATCACTTTAATGAGCTCAGCGAGTTGCCACTGAATCTTTGGCCAGACAACCCGGTTAGCTTCCTCCCTTTCATCCAAAGGTAAATAAATATCCACCAGTTTATTCATCAACGCGCCTCCTTTTTAGGTTTGGAAATAAAAAAATTAGGAATTGCTTTGGCCTTTGGCCAATCCTTACCAAAATCTTTCTCCCTTCAAAGTGGCTTTTCCTGTCTTTTAATTCATCTTCCTTGGCTTTTTAATCCCGCTGTTCTTTCTTTTTACCCTTTCTTGGCGTCTTTTTTGGCCGTCTCCTTGGCAGGAAAATGAGCAGGCTCGCTAAGAGCCTAAAACTTAGCCGCCAACAGTTTTTCTATTGATTCACCGCCTTGGTCGATGTTCTCTCGAGTGAAAAAGCGGGAAGTCAGGACAACTTCTTTGGGTACCTGTTGGCGCTGAAATATTTCCAGGGCCAGAAGAATGGCCTCTCGGCCTCCAGTGGGATATTCAAAACTGGCCTCAAGAATCCCTTGACGGACATACATTTGGCCTTCATGAGGTAGGGCATCGATACCCACAAAGATCATTTCTTTTTCCCGGCCAGCAGCCTTAGCGGCTAAATAAGCTCCATGAGCTCCCGGGTCATTATGAGCATAAACCAGGTCAATTTGGGAAAAGCGAGCCAGAGCTGATTCCATTTCCTGACGCGCCTGCGGTTCCAGCCATTTCATATCCGCCTCAAAAATTACTTCCACCTCGCTCCCCTTTATCGCTTCCCTGAAGCCCGTATGCCTGTCTTGACCAGGAGTTGAGGTCATCAACCCCTTGAGTTCGACGACCTTTCCTTTACCCTTAAGTCGCTCCACAATCCAGCGGCCAGCCGCATAACCAATCTTTTTATTATCGGCGCCGATGAAACAAGTGTATTTATCTCCCAGGACTCGACGGTCAAGGACGATTACCGGAAGGCCTTTCTCATAGGCGGCGGCCACCGGAGCGGTCAATGGCGCTGCTTCTTTGGGAGAGACGATGATTAGGTCCACACTGGCATTGATAAATTCTTCGATTTGGGCTTGCTGTCGCAAGGAATCATTCTGAGCATCTTTAAAAATTACCCTGAGTTCAGGATGCTTTTCCGCCTCATTCTTTATGTCCAGGTTCATCTGCACCCGCCAAGGCTCACCTAAATTGCACTGACTCATGCCGATAGTATAAAGAGGCTTAGCCACCTCTCCTGTCCTTCCCTCTTTAATTGACTCGGCTTTTTTAGCCTTACAGCTGGCCGAAAAGGCCGCTAAGAGCAAGGAGGCGGCAACGAGAAGCCCGACAGTCAAAACCGTAAGAAAATTTTCCCCAGGCTTTGACCAGAAGAAGGAAAGCCGGCGCTTAAATAATATTTTTCCTATAGATTGAATATTTTTTATAAAAATAGTATTAGCCATAGACGGTCTCCTTAAGATAGATTTTCATTTGTTCGCTATAATCCTAATTAGTTTTCGCCTCGCTGAAATCCTCGGCCTTTTCCGGCAAGCGCCGTCCCCACTCACTTATTACCACTGCCATATTACAACAACCAGGGTTCATTTCCGCCCCCGCTGGAAGAGAACAGCGCCGATGATGATGGCGCCAGTGAGCATTAACCGGCTGGCCTCGGCAATCGCATTCAAACTCAATATTTTCTCCAAATAACCAATGGTCAGAGCCCCGACAATGGTCAGACCGATGCTGCCTCTACCCCCAGCTAAGCTGGTTCCGCCAATGACCACAATAGCGATGGCCGTCAACTCATAGGCCATCCCAGCTTCTGGGTCACCCTGCATTTCCTGGGCTGCCTGGCAAATTCCGGCCACCGCGCTCAAGAGGCCGCTCAAGCCATAGGCTAAGAGCTTAGTTTTAGCTACCGGAACGCCAGAAAGACGCGCCGCTTCTTCATTGCCGCCCACGGCATAAAAATACCGGCCAAGACGCAACTTCCCCAAGACCAGGGCACTCAAGAGGGCACAAATAAAAAAGATAATAGTGACCACGGCCAGATTCTGATTCAATATTTTGGAGCTAAGGAAGTTGAAAATGGGCGGCACTTCCACGTAGCGATAAGCGCCGCTCGAGTCGAGAATAGCGGTCGAAACTTTCTTTCCGCCCGATATCCATTTAGCCAGGCCGCGGGCAAAGACCATCATGGCCAGGGTGGCAATAAAAGGCTGGATTCTGAACTTAGCTACCAGGCCGCCAGAAAGCAGGCCGCAGCCAAGGCCGGCCGCGAGGACTAAAGGAATGGTCAGGGCAGGTGTCAGTCCTTGCTGGATAGTTAAGAGAGAAAAAAGGACAGCGGTAAAACCCAACACGCTGCCCACCGACAGGTCAATCCCGGCCGTGATAATAACCACCGTCATTCCGCAGGCCAAGATGGCGAAAACTGAAATATGGCGAAACATATCCCGATGAGTATCCCACTTAAAAAAGGCGCCGTTGGCATTAAAAATAACGCCAATAATAATTACAAAAATTAGGGCAAAAGTAGCCCGAGTTAAAGGCGAGCGGAAAATATCAGGTAAGCTATTAATTCGCATCTCTTTGCTCCGCCGGCCGAGCCGGATTTGGTATTTCATATTTCATTTCTTCTGCATTTCTTCTCTCTGCTCTCAGCCTTTTCCTTGTGCTTGATCTTTTTTCTTCTTTTCTTTTTTTTCTCTTTTTTCCTATCTTTCTTTTTTACTTACTTCTTTTTTCTCCTTCCTTCCTTTCTCTATTCCTTCTCTCCTTCTTATTTATTTACTTACTTACTTGCTTGCTTGCTTACCCGCCTACTTGACTGCCTATTTTTTACCTGTTTATTTAATTACTTACTCACTTGCTCACTTGGTTCCATCTTTCCTTTCTCCTTATTAGCTTGCTTATTTTTTAACTTGCTTGCTTGCTGTAATCTCTTATCTCCTTCCTTCTCAACAGGTTTTAAGCTTAAAACTCAGGCCATCGCTCTTTTTTCCTGTAATATCAGTGGGCTCCTTTCTTCTCTATTTACTCCTTTTTTTAGGTATATTTTTTATTTAGTTTCATTTTTATGTATCACATTTTCTTCTTTTATTTTTTTATTTCAACCAACGTTTTTCGCAGGTCCCGCTAATTGTCGAGCATGCAGAT
>CAZVIN010000026.1:0-38317 GCA_964627255.1 uncultured Eubacteriales bacterium | reverse complement strand
GAAAAAGTTTATTTTAATTAGCACGATAAAATGACCAACGTTTGGGAGGCAGAAACCTTTAATAAAAATAATTTTGCCCTCCTAAGAGCCTTGGGAAAGGAAAATTACAACAAGGATATAACTCAATTTTAAAAAACAGCCCCTCCGACATCTTAAAATTTATCTCGAGGCCGATAAGATGGCGCTGAAAGAAGCCGAAGTTAATAATAAAAAATTAAGTAATAATTCCTCAAAGGGCGAAAGGAGGCCAAGATGAATAACAAGAAGCTAATTTTAGGCTTATGTTTCTTGGCGCTAATGATTTTTGCTGTCTGGCTTATTCCGGCCGGAAATAGGCCCAGCCTTGACCTGACGCTTTCGGCTGATTCCGAGGCTAACTGCACAGTGATTATGGTGGGCAAAAAAGCTTCGGCTGACGGCTCCACCATGGCCACTCATACCTGCGATTGCGGCATCTGCGACTGGACATGGCGTCATGTTCCCGCCGCCGACCATAAGCCGGGCGAAACGCGGAAGATTTACCATATCAATCAGTATAAAACCTGGCCACCTGAACAGGGTTTAAAATGGGACCTCTATCAGCAAGATTTTACTGGCTTAGAAATTCCGGAAGTTCCTCATACTTATGCCTACCACCACGGCATGTTCGGTTATATTAATGAAAACCAAGTGGCGATAGGCGAATCAACTATCGGTACCCATCGCAAATTGGTTAATAATACGCCCGCCGCCAAGTTTGACATAACCATGCTGACTCTAATTGCCATGGAACGCGGCCGAACCGCTCGGGAAGCCATTAAAATAATGGGCTCCTTGGCAGAAAAATACGGCTACGGCTATAATGATGACGGTGAAATGCTCTGCGTCCACGACCCGAACGAAGTCTGGGTTTTTGAGATAATGCCGGTGGGTCCCCTCTGGAAGCCTGAAAGTGGAAAGCCGGGCGCAGTCTGGTGTGCTCAGCGTGTCCCCGACGACCATGTCAGCGTTTGTCCCAATGAAAGCCGGATTGGTGAGATAGACCTAAAGAACCCCGATTATTTCATGGCCTCCCCTAATGTCATTTCCTTTGCCGTTGAACAAGGTCTTTATGACCCGAAGAGCGGCAAGCCTTTTAACTGGAAAAAGGCTTACTCGCCGGCTGAAGGAAGTGCCCGGTCGACTGAAGGCCGACGGGCGCGGCTCTGGCGATTTTTCGATTTGGTTGCGCCGTCGCAACGCTTCAGCCCTGAAACACCCAACATGGATTTTCCTTTTTCCGTGAAGCCCGATAAACTAATTTCAGTTGAGGATGTAATGAAGTTGACTCGCGACCGCGGCCAGGGGACAGCCTTTGACCGAGTTAAAGGAATTAGGGGTGGTCCTTTTCTTAACCCCAATTACTACGGCACAACAAGGACCATCTGCGACCCCAGGGCGGAATATACCACAATTACCCAGTGTCGAGGCTGGCTACCTAACCCTATCGGCGGCATCGTCTGGATTGCCTTTGGCGTTCAGGACACTTCTTGCTATATGCCATTTTATGCTGGTATAACGGCTATGCCTGATTCTTTCCGGATAGGCGACCACTGGGTTTTTAATCGCGAGTCAGCCCGTTGGGCCTTCGATTACGTTGATTTTCATGTTCAAGTTGCCTATAGCTACGGCTTGGAAGAAGTTAAGAAAGCCCAAGCTAAGTGGGAAGCGGAGGCTGTAACCCGAACTAAAGAAATTGACGAAAAGGCCATGAATCTTTATCAGGAATCACCGGCCAAGTCTGCCGAGTTTCTCACTGGTTATTGCCTTAATAATGCCAAGAACGTTATTGATGCCTGGTGGAAATTGGGCGACGACCTACTGGTCAAGTTTAATCATCTTAAATTTTATAACATAGAAAAAAGGCAAATGGACCGAAGCCAGCCGGCCTACCCGGAGTGGTGGCGCAAAGCAATTCGCATCTTTGATGTTATCTTTGAAGAAGGAGTAAAATAGTATAATGAGATTAAACAATGTATGGTATAGGACCCTTCTGAGGAGGTAGTTTGATGAGAAAAAAAATTAGTCCGCCACGATTAGATGCTTCCTTAACTATTATCCTTTTTTCTCTTCTTTTTATTTTTGGCTCTTCCCTTTCAGCCCAAACAAAAATTCCCAAGGCCAACCTGCCAGTTCTGACCACTTCCGCCGGCCAGAGTAACGATGTCAATACGGTGAATATCATTTTAGAGGAAGCAGGGATCAAATACGATTATTGCGACGTCCCTGATGTCGACCTTATTAAGAGCGGCGTCGGACTGGCTGACAGGGAATCAGCTCCTGGTTTCCACGTCGAGGTTTACACTGACCTGGGACGCTTTCCCAAGGGGACTCCTTATAAAACAGTAATTTTTGCTCTCGGCGCCAGCCTCAAAGGAATGGGAGCTTCCGGTTTAACGGTGGACGCCGAAGAAGCTCGACTCAAAAGGATAGTTGAGTACTGTCAGAAAAATAAAATTATGATCATCGCCGTCCACGTCGGAGGCAGTGCTTTGCGCGGCGCTCCTGGAAGCGATAATGAAAGGATGATCGATGCAGTAGCCCCCTTTGCTGATTATATTGTTGTCACCAAAGATAGTAACAAAGACGGCCGCTTTACCAATATCGCCAAAGCCCGCAACGTCCCCCTAACTGAGGTCGATTATGCTTTGGACCTCGTCCAGATTTTTAAGCAGCTCTTCCAATGAGCCGGGTCTAAAAAATAAAGGCTCTCTTTTTGAGTCTGGATTAAAAACCCACTCGGGAATGCCGTTAACGACTTTTCTTTCATTAAAATTCGCTCCCATCATGAAGAATCGCCTGTAATTTTGCCCTTGTCTGAAAATTAACCTTCTCCTCATTAATTCAAAGGCAGGAGTTGATGAGATTCTCTTCTGGCAGAAAAGGGGCAAACTCGTTTCTCTTTTAGCTCCTGACTCTGTTATTTGCTTCCTATGCCCCTCTTATTTGCTGAGAGAAAAAATTCCAGAGACAAAAAGGCTTCGCTTAATGGCCCGGTGGGTTCAGGAACGTTTACCGTTAACCAATTGCCCGCAAAGAGATGCCCAGATTATGGAAGCTCTACTTTCCCTTTGATCTCTTTTACCAAACCGGTGGCTTTCTCGAGAAGTTGTTTCATTTTCTCTATTAGCAGCCGAGCTTTTAGGTTGGAGAGCTTCCTTTTTCCTTTTCTCTGACTTTCAAACTGGGCTTCGACAAACTGACTTACTTCCTGGGGTGAAAAAAAACGCTTGACGAGTTCATCCTGCAACAATTCGCCTGTAATCTCTTCCTTAGCTTCGACCCGAAGAAGAAGTTGGGCGTTCTCTAAGCTTTGGCGCCTCAGAGTCTCAAAATCGGCTGAAGCATAGGCCGGGGCCGGCCCAAAAAGGCGATGGGTTTCTTTCATTACTTCGTCTAAAGCTGCTTTAGCCTCTCTTACCTGGTTTCTTATCCGGTAATATTCATTAGGTTCTATCTTTGGCCGCGTAGTCATTTCCTCAAGGGATTCTAACGATGTCGTTAGGAGGTCAAGACATCTCAAAACCTTAGATCGATATATATCTTCAGCCATAAGTTTTTTTTATCATATAAGAGAGAAATGATTCAATAGCTATTGGCCAAAAAAACAAAATCTCGCCTGCATCTAACTTGATAAGTTGCTAATTTTCACTCCCCTTCATTCCGTCGAAGTCCTGGCTTCTCGCCAACCTTCAAAAAAGCTCTTCTCTCTTAGTCTTGAAGAACAATGTTGCTTAATGCAAGAAGAACCAAATATTAATTGAGGACGATTAATCTTTTAGATTTTTTCCGTGATTAAGCTTTAATTTGACGGATTAATGAGTTATTATATAAAAGGAAATAAACAGGGAGGAATAAAGCTATGACATTGGGTGAGCTTTATCGGCGGGCGGTGGCAATAGGTATCGAGAACGATTTACGCGGCCGGGCTGAAATTGACCGCCTTTTAGCTGAGGAAAAGAAAAGGTACGAAAAATTAGACGAAATAGAGAAGAAAAATTTTGACCTAGACCGGCTTTTTAACCCTTTTTCCGACACCAGAATTCTCTACGGCAATCCCGAGACTCCCATAAAGAAGGCCTTAATTGGCATCGACATGGAGGTACCTGAGATGCTTCTGGCCTATCTTCTTAACCGCGACCGAGGCGAAAAAATCGATTGTGTCATCGCCCATCATCCTGAAGGTCGAGCCTTAGCCCGCCTGGCAGAAGTAATGAAGCTGCAGGTTGACCTCCTCAGTCAGTATGGAATTGCCGTCAGCGTGGTCGAACAGTTGATGGAGAAAAGAATCGCTGAAGTGGAACGCCGACTTCTTCCGGTCAATCATAACCGCACAGTAGATGTGGCCCGTTTATTAGGGATACCTTTTCTTTGCCTCCACACGCCGGCTGATAACTGTGTCACCTCCTACCTTAAAAACAAGTTCGAACAGGAAAACCCTCTCTTTCTCAAGGATTTATTAGCCATCCTCCGGTCTCTTCCAGAGTATCAGGCAGCTCAGTACTTGGAAAGCGGCCCTAAAATCCTCAACGGTTCGGAAAATAGCCGGTGCGGCAAAATCTATGTCGATATGACTGGCGGCACCGAAGGCTCCAAGGAAATCTTCGAAAGAATAGCCTCCAGCGGCGTCTCCACGCTTGTTGGTATGCATTTTAGCGAAGAACACTTAGAAAAGGCGAAAAAGGCTAATTTAAACGTAGTCGTGGCTGGCCATATTGCTAGCGACACCCTCGGACTTAATCTTCTCCTCGATGCGGCCGACCCAGAATCAGAACTGGAGTTCATCTGTGTTTCTGGGTTCGAAAGACGACGCAGTTCTGACAATAAACGAGAAAATCTCTGATGAGAAATGTCATCACAGTGATTTTGGCTGGCGGGCAAGGAGCCCGGCTCTACCCATTGACTAAAATTCGTAGCAAACCGGCTGTCCCGATTGCTGGTCGTTTCCGTCTAATTGATATTGCCATCAGCAATTGTCTTCATTCAGGCTTGAGAAAGATTTATGTTCTGACTCAATTCAGCACTGAATCTCTCCATCGTCATATCTTTCTCACCTACCGTTTTGACAATTTTAGTCCTGGTTTTATCACCATTCTCAGCGCCCAGCAAACCTTAGAAAATCGTGATTGGTACCAGGGCACGGCTGACGCTGTCCGGCAAAACCTCTATTTTGTTGAAGGCAAGGGTGATTATGTGCTCATCCTTTCAGGCGACCACCTCTACCGAATGGATTATCGACCGTTTATCCAGTTCCATCAGGAAAAGCAGGCCGAGGTCACGATTGCCGTGACCCCAGTTACGGCTGAACAGGCCCCCGAATTAGGCATAATGAAACTGGACGAAAACTCAAGAGTAGTTTCTTTTGTCGAAAAGCCAAGGCCCGGACCAGAGCTGGAAGCCATGAGATTGCCAGAATCTCTTTTAGCCGGACAAGGGCAAACTCAAAAGAACCCAATTTACTTGGCCTCAATGGGGATCTATGTTTTTTCCTGGCAAGTGCTTCGTGACCTACTCAAGACAACACCCTTCGAGGATTTTGGCCGCGGCGTCATTCCCTTTGCCATCCAGACTTACCGAGTTTATGGTTATCCTTTTCAGGGTTATTGGAAGGATATTGGAACCATTAAAAGCTTCTATGAAGCTAATATTGAGCTGACCAGGCCTCTCCCGCCTTTTAATTTTTATGATGAAGACCGGCCTATTTTTACTCACGCCCGCTTTCTTCCTGGTTCCAAAATCATTTTTTCCGAAGTCCATAGTTCCATCCTTTGTGAAGGAAGCATAATTAACCGTTCGCTGATTAGAGACTCAATCATCGGGATTCGGTCACGAATTGGAGAAAATACGATTATCGAGCAATCAGTAATCATGGGGGCTGATTATTTTGAATCGGTGCAAGAAATAGAAGCTAATTCTCGTCGGGGCATTCCGAATATCGGAATTGGCCGCAATTGCGAGATTAGGCGGGCAATTATCGATAAGAACGCCCGAATCGGTGAAAATTGCCGCCTGGTGAACGCGAAAAATGCCCAGAATGAAGAAACCGAAGATTACTTCATTCGCGACGGAATCATCGTCGTTCCCAAGCATGGCGTCATCCCTTCAGGCACAATAATCTGAGTTCAACTCCGGGGCCAAAATTTTATTTGGTTATTGTCTTAATAAATATCAACAAAATGAGAATAGCTAAGGGAGCTAAGAAACGGATATTGAAAACCCATAGCTTTCGCAGCCGGAAACGATGACCACCGGCTAAAATTTCTTCTAAGGCTGGCTTCACGCCCCAGAAATAGACTAAAAAGAGGCAAACGCCGAGTCCGCCGACGGCCAAGAGAATGTTACCAAAGAGTAAGTCCATCTTGTTTAGAAAGCCAAACCGAGTCAGGGCCGGCGAGGCGCCAACCGAAAGAGCTGATGGTACACCCAAAAGGAAAGAAAAGGCACCAATGATAAGGGCGGCCTTTTTTCTGGTCCATTTATGCTCGTCAATAAAAAAGGCCACCGGAACTTCAAGCAAAGAAATGGTGGAAGTTAAGGCGGCTACTTGAAGCAGAATGAAAAAAAGGACACCAAAAAGATAACCACCAGGCAATTTAGCGATTACCAAGGGAATTGCCTGGAACATTAAGCCCAGCGAAGGCTGAAATTTATCCGGCGTAACGCCAGGGGTGGCGAATAATGTGGGATAAATAATAATACCGGCTAAGAAGGCAACCAAAGTAGTGGAGAAGCAAACCCAGCCGGCTGAAGAGACCAAGTTTTCTCGTTTAGAAATATAGCTACCGTAGGTAATCATGATCCCCATACCAAGGCTTAAAGAATAGAAGGCCTGGCCGATGGCAAAAAACAAAACCTTTAAATCAACCCTATCTAAATCAGGCTGAAGATAAAAAGCTATCCCTCTGCCAGCTCCGGGTAAAGTCAAAGCTCTAATGGCGAGGAAAATAATCAAGGCAAACAAAAGCGGCATCAAAACCTTGGCAAATTTCTCTATCCCGGCTTGAATTCCCTTAGAAATAATATAAGTAGTAATACCCATAACCACCAAGAAGCACAAGAGCGACTCCCAAGGATTAGCGGCGAAATTGGCAAAAATGGCCTCGGAAGATTGCCAGGTAATATCAGATTTGAACAAGCCGAAGATAGTCTTATACAGATAGCCAAAAGCCCAGCCGGCCACCACCGCATAATAAGAAAGGATAACAATAGTAGTAATGACACCGCCGTAACCCAAGAATTTCCATCCCGAGCGCGGTCTGATGGCTTCGAAGGCGCCTACGGGGTTTTTTTGCGTGTGACGGCCAATGGCCAATTCAGCCAACATTTCGGTGAACCCGATGAAAAAAACAGCTAAAATATAGGCGAAGACATAAACTGCTCCTCCTAAGCGACCCACCATGATGGGAAAACGCCAGAGGCTACCCAGGCCGATGGCAGAACCGGAGGCAGCAAAAATAAAGGCAATTTTGGAACCCCAGCTGCCTCGCCCGACGATCGCTTTTTCGGCCATTTTTTCTCCTCCTCACAGGCCATAAGCTTTTGACTTATCCTGAGTTTTTATCAAAAAAAGAAGCCAATGAAAAGAGCCGGCAATAAAGAGTATCAATTAATAATATGAGGATATATTTGGCACCAATCGCTATTTGATTAAGAGGGAGCGCGCCCGGAGGGACTCGAACCCCCGCCCTTCTGATTCGTAGTCAGACGCTCTATCCAGCTGAGCTACGGGCGCCCTTCGTTTTCGCGTCAAGCAAACCAATAAGAATATAGCGAAATAGATTTTGCTTTGCAACCAACATCAGCATCCTTCACCCAAAATTCTCAGTCGCCTTTTGGGCCTTTTTACAATTTAACCTAGCGAAAAAATTTTTTGGCTATCTTCTGTTTTATCCGAACTGGTTTTAGGTCCACGCCTCGGTTGACAGAAGCAGCCATCGAGATTTTGACCTGCCCAGTTTATTCCTTGAGGGAATCTCCGGCCGCAGAAGATGCCTAAGGCCGCAACTGACTAAATAGAGAAGCTAAAATAGGCAACGTATTATTCTCTTCCGTTATTTCTTATCATCCTGTTGAGGCTATTTTTGAGTTATGATAATATGCCGCAACGAGGAGAGAAATATGCAGGGCTTTTATCAGGAACTAACTGTCTTGGTTACTCAGGTCTCTGACCACATCTGGTCCTATATGCTTTTTGTTCTTTTTGCGGCTGGTTTCTGGCTTACTCTGCGAACGAGATTTATCCAGTTCCGCCGCCTCGGCGATAGCTTCAAGTTAATGTTTGCCGGACTTCTTGGCCGACGCTCTGGTGGTAAGCGCGAGGGCGATATTTCTCCCTTTGCTGCTCTTTCCACGGCGCTGGCGGCCACAGTTGGTAATGGAAATATCGGTGGTGTGGCCACGGCTCTTTTCACCGGCGGTCCAGGAGCCATTTTCTGGATGTGGGTCTGCGGTTCAGTGGGCATGGCCACCAAGTTTTCTGAAGCCTTGCTAGGAGTGAAATTTCGGGAAAAATATCCTGACGGGAAAATAGCCGGCGGACCCATGTATTACATCAAAAATGGTTTTAAGAACGCCGCCTTTGCCCGGGTATTGGCTCCCATTTTTGCCGTTTGTGGCGCCTTTGCTACCCTCTTTGGCACCGGTAACATGATGCAAGCTAACCAGATGGCGCTGGCCTTCAACAGTCAGTTTGGCATCCCCAAAATAGTTATCGGCCTCATTGTGACTACTCTGGTGGGCCTGGTGGTTATCGGCGGGATTAAAAGAATTGGGGCAGTGGCAGAAAAGGTTGTGCCCACGATGCTTTTTATCTATTTAACCTGTGGAATTATTGTTCTTTTAGTGCACATAACAGTCGTTCCTCAGATGTTTGCTTTAATCTTCAAACACGCTTTTACTCCCGCTGCCGCCGCTGGTGGCTTTTTGGGAGCCACAGTCAGGAAGGGAATGCAAATGGGTTTTCGCCGCGGCCTGCTCTCTAACGAAGCTGGCTTGGGCAGTGCACCTATTGCCCACGCCGCCGCCCAGACCCCCTCACCTGTTCACCAGGGACTAATGGGCGTTGGCGAAGTTTTTATCGACACCCTCTTAGTCTGTTCCATGACCGGCTTGATCAACCTTTCTACCGGAATGTGGCAGAGCGGCCTTAACGGAACCGCCATGACAGCCGCATCTTTTTCCAAAGTTCTTCCTGTTTTTGGAGGCTTGGTGGTTGCCCTTGCTTCTTTCCTTTTTGGCTATACAACCCTCATTGGCTGGTATTATTACGGTGAGCAATGTATGAAATATCTTTTCGGGATTAAAGTGACTTATCCCTATCGGGTTATCTATGTTGGCCTTTGTTTTATCGGTTCTATTATTTCGATCGAATTAGTATTTTATATTGGCGATATTGCTAATGCTTTCATGGCGTTGCCGAATCTGATTGCCCTTTTCGTCTTAAGTGGCACCGTTGCCGCCACGGCCAAGGAATTCTTCCAAAAATATCCTCGGCTCGAGCTTTTCGAGGCCGGCCAGCAAAAATCCTAAAGTTTAAGGATAAAAATTAAGCCTCTGAGGCAGCGGGGAGTATTTTTAGTTTATTTTAAGCAATCGTCTCTGGATTAAAGAAGCTTATCTTTTATTATCTCGAGACTTTTCTTCTTATCCAGAGCTTGGCTAATTCTATACTGGCCGTAGCCAAGACGCTGAAAAGCAAGATTATTTCTATATCCAAGGCTTTCGGAAGGTCTATTCCAAAAGCTTCTCTGACTACAGGAACAAAGCTTAAAGCAAAAGCTAAAATAACCTGAGAGATAACCGCTAGGCTCAGCCAGCGATGCGGTTTTAAACGCCACAGGCTATGGCGGAGCGACCGAAAATTTAAGGCCACGATGAGCTCAGTCAGGATAAAAAGGAAGAATAAATCAGTCCTCGCCCGCAACGGGTCGTTGAGCTGGCGAAGATAGAGCCAGAGAAAACCCGGACTCCAAAAGAAAATGGCGATAGCAAAAAACAATAGAACGTCTTTGGAAAAGACTTTTTCCTTAGGGTCGCGCGGCGGCCGTTCCATTATATCCGGGTCGGGAGGTGCTATGCCCAGCGCTAAGGCTGGGAGGCCGTCTGTTACCAGGTTGATAAAAAGAATCGCCGCCGGAAAAAGCGGCAAGTGTTCGGGCCCGAGAGCCAGGACTACCCCGCCGATAATAATCACTTCCACTAAGTTACATTGAAGCAGAAAAGTTAGATATTTTTTGATGTTATCATAAATCCATCTGCCCCTCTCGATAGCCTTAACAATCGTGGCAAAATTATCGTCGCTGAGAATCATATCGGCCGCTTCCTTTGCAACATCCGTGCCGGTTATTCCCATAGCTATGCCTATGTCTGCTTGTTTTAAAGCCGGAGCATCATTTACTCCGTCGCCGGTCATAGCAACTATCTCCCCTCTTTTCTTCCAGGCGCGTACAATCTTGATTTTGTCCAGGGGCGAGACGCGGGCATAAACGGTCACTTGGTCAACAATTTTTTCCAGTTCATCTTCGCTTAATTTATCCAGGTCCTCGCCAGTAAGAGCGACCTTGCCTTCCTGGTAAATTCTTAATTCTCGAGCAATAGCCAGGGCTGTAATCTTATGGTCGCCAGTGATCATCACAACTTTTATGCCGACTCGCTGACATATGGCGACTGCCTCCTTCGCCTCCTGGCGGGGCGGGTCAGCCAGCCCGACCAAACCTACAAAAGTCATCCCGGATTCAATATTTTCGGGACAAGAGCAGGATTCATCCCCCTTGACCTCTTTTGCGGCTACGGCTAAAACTCGCAGCGCTTCATTGGCCATAGTCTCGTTGGCCACAAAAATTGCCTGCCTCTCTTCGGCTGAAAGTTCCCTGCCTTTTCCTTCAATTTGATAAAAAGCACAGAGAGGCAGAACCGCTTCGACCGCCCCTTTCATAAAGGCCATTTTCCTCCCGTCTTCCAGCCGCACTACCGTGGTCATCCTCTTTCTTTCGGAGCTAAAAGGAATCTCTTCTAAGCGAGGGCTTTTTATTTTTAAATCAACCGGTACGACCTTGTCTTTCATCGCTAAAGCTATTAAAGCGCCCTCGGTTGGGTCCCCTCTGACTACCCACCTCCCTTCATTTTCATCAAGAGAAGCATCACTGGCCAAAACGCAAGCTTTTAAAAATATTTCCAGGGTCGAATCATTTTCCGGTCGCTCCGCTTCAGGTTTTATTTCTCCTTTTGGCTCAAACCCGGTTCCTGATACTT
Organism: uncultured Eubacteriales bacterium; assembly: GCA_964627255.1. GTDB lineage: Bacteria > Acidobacteriota > Aminicenantia > Aminicenantales > CALLJL01 > CALLJL01. The sequence goes on along the minus strand of CAZVIN010000026.1, from coordinate 27,049 downwards.
CCCAGTTTATCCCGTTTAAAAAGAGACGCCGCGCCGTCATTTCTCCTTTGGTTAAAGTACCGGTTTTATCAGTGCAGATGACAGTGGCACAACCTAAGGTTTCTACTGCTGGCATGCGCCTAACCAAGGCATTTCTTTTAGCCATTTGATGCATCCCGATGGCTAAGGTTCCGGTAACGATGGCGGGCAAGGCCTCAGGAACCGCCGCCACGGCCAGAGCCACGGCAAAAATGATCATTTTTAGGAAAAATGGCCAAGAGACACTCCCGCTTAGACTCTCCCTAACCAAGCTTATGGCTACTATAGCTATGCATATCCCAAGAGCCAAAACCCCTAACCACCGACCTATTTCTGAAGTTCGTCTTTCCAAAGGAGTTTTCTCTTTCTCGACGGAAGCAACTTCGGAAGCGATTTTCCCCAACTCAGTTTGGTGACCCGTAGCCGTCACCGCCACTTTGCCCCGACCGTAGCTAACGATCGTTCCCGCATAAACCATATTGCGGCGGTCTTCAACCCTTGTTTCCCCGGGTAGGCTCTCGATTGTTTTTTCTACTGGTTGTGATTCTCCCGTCAGCGCGGCTTCGTCGCATTGAAGCGAAGCCGACTCAATGACCCGGCCATCAGCCGCCACCTTGGTGCCGCTTTCTAAAAGAAGGATATCGCCGGGAACTATTTCTTTGGTCGGAACGAGCTCTTCTTTACCGTCACGGAGGACTAAGCAAGCCGGTGAAAGCATTTTTTTCAAAGCTTCCAGAGCTCTTTCAGCCCGGTATTCCTGGAAAAAACCCAGAAGAGCGCAAAAGATAATAATGATAAAAATCAGCAGGGCATCAACCCATTCCCCCACCGCGGCCGAAAGCCCGGTGGCGAGCAAAAGAATAATGATAAGAACATTTTGGAATTGATGCCAGAAAATTGACCAAACCGAAACCCTGGTTTCTTCAGCAATAATATTCGGGCCGAAGGAAATAAGTCGCTCGGCAGCTTCTTCCTTCGTCAGCCCCTTTTCCTGGTCTGTTTTTAACTCACGGATAGTTTCACTTCTAGAGAGCACATGCCATTCTTTGTTTTCCATTTTCCTGTCCTTATGGGGAACATAATCCTAACAAATTTAGCCCCCTATTGCCAAGATTAGGAAAGATATCATAATGAAGGTCATTTAATGAACATAGAGGCAATCAGGACAGACAGACAGACAGATAGATAGACAGACAGACAGATAGATAGATAGATAGATAGATAGATAGATAGATAGATAGATAGATAGATAGATTGATTGATTGATTGATTGATTGATTGATTGATTGATTGAGGAAGAGAGGGAGGAAGGAAGGATGGATGGTTAGAAGCGTGGATATGATAACTTTTTAATAGAAATTTGGCCTAAGGTTGACAAGGAAATCGAGCTTAGGATATAAACGGAGGCGTTTTAGCCAATGTTAAAGCTCGACCTCATCCAAACTGTAGCCTTTGCGGGAGTTGTTCTTTATCTGGGCCACGCTCTTGGCCAACTTATCCGCCCCCTCTCTAAATATAATATTCCAGCTCCTGTGGTCGGCGGTTTAATAATTGCCTTTATCAATCTATCTGGTAAGCTTAGCGGCTTTAGTTTATTTGAATTCGACATGACTTTACGCGACCCCTTGATGATCGCCTTCTTCACCACGATTGGCTTTAGCGCGAGTCTTTCTCTACTTAAAATTGGGGGCCCCCAGGTTCTTTTGTTTTATGGCTTAGCCACGGGGGTTGTTTTCTTGCAAAATGTTCTCGGAGTGGCTTTAAGTTTTCCTTTCCGTATTCACCCCCTCTACGGAGTTATCAGCGGTTCAACAACCATGACAGGGGGGCCTGCTACGGCCATGGCTTTCGGGCCAGTTTTTGAACAAGCCGGCGTCCCGGCGGGAACAAGCGTAGCTTTGGCCGCCGCCATCTTCGGGATAATTGCTGGCGGGCTTATCGGGGGCCCTGTGGCCACCCTCATTATCCAGCGCCGCCAGTTAAAAGAAGCTCGAAAACATCATGGGTCGAGCCGTTTAAGCTTGCCGGCTATTAGACCCGCGGAAGAAGATATTACGGTCGAAGAAACTGAAGAAACCATCAAGGCCCGCGATTTCATCAAGAATGTGGTTATTCTTCTTGTCGCCATGGGACTTGGGACATGGCTGAGTCGTCTCATTGCCAGTACTGGCATTACCTTACCGGCTTATATTGGCGCGATGTTAGTTGCCGCCGCCATTCGAAATTTCGATGACATAACTCACCTTTTGGGCCTTTCAGAGAAAATGTTGGAGACCGTTGGCCATGCTTCTTTAGCTCTGTTCTTAGCCATGGCGCTGATGACCCTTCGGCTCTGGGAATTAGCGGGTCTCGTCCTGCCTCTTTTAGTGATTCTCTTTTTTCAGGTAATTTTAGTAGCCTTGGTCGCCATCTGGCCAATTTTCCCCTTAATGGGGAAGGATTATGATGCGGCTGTCATGAGCGGCGGCTTTTGCGGCTTTGCCTTAGGAACAACAGCTAATGCCATGGCCAACATGAAGGCCTTGGTTGACCGCTTTGGCCGGGCGCCGCGAGCTTTTTTAGTTGTGCCTTTGGTTGGGGCCTTTTTTATTGATTTCACCAACGCCCTGATCATCACCCTTTTCCTAAACCTTTTCCGTTAAACCTTATTTCTTAATATTAAATCGCCATTTAAAAACAAAATTTCAAATCTCTGTTCCCTTCCATTTTATCTCGCCGGCTTTGAGGCCTAGATTACGAATGGCGGAAGTGCCCATCGAAGGCTTAGCCTTCCCGAATCGCTCTTCTAGGTAACATGTGTGCCATGATGATATCCGAGCCTAAACAGGAAAAACGGGAAAACCAAAAGGAGGCAAGGGCTTCCACCCAGCGTGTCTTTTCGAGTCAAGTATCTTTTTCTATGCTTCAGACAGTTGAAGGAGCTATTGTAGGTTTTTTCCTTTGCCAAAAAGTCTTAAATACCAGGTAAACCACGCCCGCAGCTAAGATGATCAAAATAATATCAGCCGTCATAAGAGTATAATTATGACTGCGGCGGTAGTTACCCAGAAGAATAATGAGAGAGGCAATAGTGGTGGCTAACATAAAAATAGCCGGAATAAGTGTATAATGATTCTTTTTATGCCGCAGGAGGAGCCAAGCCGAGGCAGTCATCAGGGTTAAAGCCGCCAGGAGCTGGTTGGCCGTGCCGAAGATGGGCCAGAGAGCTGAAAAGGCATTCGAATAGGCTAAAACCCACATCAAGAAAACAGATAAAGCCGAATTAAACCAATAGTTGCGAAGCAGCCGCGGCGGCTGCGAAAAAAGAATGGCCCAAAGCTCTTCAAATAAGTAGCGATTAAGCCGGACCGCCGCGTCCAGAGTAGTGATAACAAACCCTTCAACGAGCAAAATACCAAAAACAGCGCCCAAGGCTACGTTGATTCCCAGAGCTTTATGAAAAAGATACCCGGCAGCCAGGGAAAACCCAAGGATCGGGTTGGATTTCACTGCTGGGTCTGAAGGCCAAACAATCGATTTATAATCGCCAAAATCCATGGCACTGCCCAGAGCCAAGATTACTCCCAGCGCCAAGACTGATTCCAAGAGCATAGCATTGTAACCGATGCGACGAGCGTCTGTTTCTCGAGACACTTGCTTGCAGGTAGTTCCTCCAGCAACCAAAGCATGAAAACCACTTATGGCGCCGCAAGCAATCGTGCAGAACATCATCGGCCAAAGAAGACCTAAGTGGGCTATCCCTTCAGTCAGGTTAAAACTGGGAATTGCTACTTTGAGCCCTGAAATTCCGGAGGTGAAAACAGAAATAACGAGCAGGCCAATTCCGCCGTAGAGAATTTGAACGTTGATAAAATCTCTGGGTTGCAAAATGAGCCAGACGGGAATGCCAGCGGCAAATAAAACATATATAGAAATAATTATCATCCAGGTGGAAGAAGCGAGCGTCACTGGATAATGGATGCCAATGATAAAAGAAAGTACAGCCATAGTTGTGGCCAAAAAATAGGCATATAAGGTTCTGAGACGGCGGCGGACTATCAGCCAGCCTAAAAATGGAGAGCAAAGGGTGATGAAAATAACCGAAGTCGAAGCAATGCCGCCAATGCGGCCCATAACCACCCCGTCTTTGACCACTGTTTTCAGGAAGGTCTGGCCCTCGGCGACGCCGATTTTACTCAATGGCCAGAGAGAAGTCAGCGACATGGCGGTAGCATTAAGAAAAGAGGACGTAACGAGGACAATCATGACAATTGTAAAACCGATGAAAAGGTTGAAACCCATCCGGCCCAAGGTTTTACGAGCAATTTCCGCCACCGACCGGCCTCCTTCTCTAATACTCATGAATAAAGCAGTGTAATCATGGACGGCACCAACAAAGATTCCCCCTAAAACAATCCACATCCAGGCCGGAACAAAGCCATAAAGGATGGCCATAGTCGGGCCAAGAATCGGGCCGGCCCCTGCGATGGCCGAAAAATGATGAGCGAAAACAACCGAGGTGCGGGTGGGAACAAAATCGCGGCCGTCAGTGCAAGTTATAGCCGGAGTCGGCCGACTCGGGTCTTCCCCAAGGTTGCGGGCTAAATACCGGGCATAAAAACGACTCGCTAAAAGGAAAAAGAAGACAGCGACCAAAAGGACGACCAGGACGTTCATCTCGGCCCTCCGCAGATAAATCAAAAAATTTTTCTATCACAGCCATAGAGGCGATGTCAAAGACAGCCGCCATGAATTCTGGAAGGGCAGATACTAAAGTTGCTCTGCCTTTTTTCCTATGATAGTATCCTGAAAATAAAATGAGGCTTGTTTAATAATGTTCTCTTCCCAAGGCCACAACAAAGATTCAGCCAGCCAGACCTGTCAACAAGGGCGATCATCGCGGTTTGAAGCGTGGCGACACCGTTTAAGTCTTGGCCTAGGCCCGCTATCTTTTTTTATTGTTCTGCTTTTGCCTTTTCGGTCTCTTTCTCCGCCGGCACATCGCTTAGCGGCAGTAATTTTGTGGGTTATTATCTGGTGGATTGGCGAGCCCATTCCTCTACCGATGACGGCGGTGTTAGGGGTTGTTCTCTGTGTTCTCTTAGGGATTACCGATATCAAGACCGGCTTAGCTCCCTTTTCTGACCCGGTCATTTTCCTTTTTATGGGAAGTTTTATCATTGCCCGCTCGATGACTCATCATGGCCTCGACCAGCGCTTGGCCGTCAAGGTGCTGTCCTGGGGATGGGTAAAAAAAAGTCCGGCTCGGCTACTTTTCATGTTTGGCCTAGTTACTGCCGCTCTCTCCATGTGGATAAGCAATACCGCGACCACTGCGATGATGTTTCCGCTGGCTTTGGGAATAATCTCCATGTTAGGTCAGGTTAGCTCGACCAGTCATAACCCCAAAAAGGCTCTGCCCTCAACTCCCTTTGCGACCGGACTTTTGCTTATGGCTGGCTACGCTTCTTCCGTGGGCGGGGTTGGCACCCCAGTCGGCACTCCACCTAATCTCATTGCTCTGGCCATGCTCAATAAATTGGCTCAAATCAAAATATCTTTTTTCCAGTGGATGCTTTTTGCCCTGCCCCTGCTCGTCGCCATGTACTTTGTTCTTTTTGGCTACCTTTTGCTTCTCCATCGTCAAGGAATAAAGGAAATAAAAATTTTTCAGCGAAACAATTTGCCTTTGGCCAGTCCACGTCCCTGGACAAGAGGCGAAAAAAACACTCTTTTTGTTTTCCTTCTTACAGTGGTTTTATGGGTCTCGCCCGGCTTTATCCTCATGATAGCGGGACAAGACTCTCCTCTTAGCCAAACGATAAGCAACCGAATACCTGAAGCGGTGGCTGCTTTAATCGGCGCTCTCCTGCTTTTCCTTTTGCCCATAGACTGGAAAAAGGGCCAATTTACCCTGAGCTGGAAAGAGGCGGTGGATATTGATTGGGGAACCTTGCTCCTTTTTGGCGGCGGTTTAAGTTTAGGAGATTTGATGTTTAAAACCGGCCTCGCCTCCACAGTCGGCCAGAGTCTTCTTCGAGTGACGGGCTCGAATTCAGTTTGGCTCCTAACCTTAATCGGGGTCTATGTCACTATTCTTCTTACCGAAACCACTTCTAATACCGCTGCGGCCACTATGATGGTGCCAGTAATGATCTCGGTAGCTACAGCTTCTGGGATGAATCCTCTCCCTCCTGCCTTAGGCTGTGCTTTTGGAGCAAGTTTGGCCTTTATGCTGCCAGTTTCGACTCCGCCTAACGCTATTATTTACGGGTCTGGACTCATTCCCATAACGAAAATGATTCGGGCCGGTGTTCTGACCAGTCTTTCAGGTGGTTTGGTCATTTGGCTTAGCCTGCGGCTTTTTCTCCCCCTTCTGGGTCTGGCTTGACTTCGCAACGTCTGCCTGACTTCAAACTGTTCGCCGGCTTGGACTAAAATCCGCTAATTTTATTAAAAATTTGGTTGTCAGACTGAAATCATTTTTTTATAATCTGGCTTCTTTAAGGAGAGAGCATGCGATTTAATCTTTGGCTAACCAAATCTCCTTCTCAACTCCAGGAAGCCTCAGAAAAAACCGAATTAAAGAAAACCCTCCGAGCCATTGATTTAGCGGCCCTGGGTATTGGCTCAGTCGTCGGCACTGGAATATTTGTCGCCACTGGCCAGGGTGCCCATTTAGCCGGACCGGGGGTACTGCTTTCTTTTATCATTGCAGCTATCACCAGCGGTTTCTGCGCCCTCACCTACTCTGAGCTGGCTTGCATGTTCCCAGTAGCCGGAAGTACCTATTCTTATGCTTACGTCGCCTTCGGCGAGCTCATTGCTTGGATTATTGGCTGGGATTTGATGCTGGAATACATGGTTTCAGCCAGCGCCGTGGCCTCAGGCTGGTCAGCCACTTTTGCTGGACTTTTACAAACTGCCGGTATTAATCTTCCCCGGGCTTTAGTCACGGCACCTTTAGCCGGCGGCATTGTCGATTTGCCAGCTATCCTGATTGTTCTGCTAATCACTTGGATTCTTTATATCGGCATCAGGGAAAGCTCGACGACGAACAACATCATCGTCGTGGTAAAAATTGCCGTCATCCTTCTTTTTATCTTTCTTGGCATTTCCCATGTTGACCTGTCTAATTTTAAGCCGTTTGCCCCGTTTGGCTGGAAAGGAATCATGTCGGGCGCGGCGATTATCTTTTTTGCCTATATCGGGTTTGATGCTGTCTCTACGGCAGCCGAAGAGACTAAGAATCCTAAAAGAGATGTCCCCTTTGGTTTGCTTATGTGCTTAGCCGTCGTTATTCTTCTTTATGTCTCCGTGGCTTTTGTCCTGACGGGCATGATGCCGTTCAAAGAAATTGACTTAGAGAATGCGCTTCCTGCCGCCTTAAGCAGGTTTGGTATTCGCTGGGGTGGGGCTTTAGTGGCCACCGGAGCGATTGTCGGTATGGTGTCCACTTTGCTTATCACTATCTACGGCCAGGTACGAATCTTTATGGTGATGTCGAGGGATGGCCTGTTGCCAGCCGCCTTTTCCAAAGTACACCCGGTTCATAAAACACCCCACCTTTGCACCTGGATAACGGGCGGAATTACGGCCTTTATTGCGGGCATTCTGCCTCTTTCCATGATTATTGATTTAGTCAACATTGGCACACTCTTCGCCTTTATTATTGTCTCCCTTGGGGTAATAATTTTGCGGCGAACCAGACCCGACATAGAACGCCGTTTTCGGACACCAGGCGTTCCTTTTACCCCCCTTATAACTATCGGCTTCTGTTTTTATTTAATCGCCAGCCTGCATTTAACCACCTGGATTCGTTTCGGCGCGTGGCTTCTGGCCGGGCTTATAATTTATTTCGCTTACAGCCTTAGACATAGCCATCTCCAGAAAGAATATCAGCTAAATTTAAAACCATAAAAATATTCCTAAAGAATAAGTTAGCCATTTTCTCCTCTTTTCCCGGATCCCATTTTCATCAACGAAATTGGCTAAGAGCCTAAAATAAAAACTATCCTTATAATTTTATTAAATTGATTCTCTTCCATTTTGTATGGATTAGGCCCAGAGACGTTCGGGATGGCCTCGCTCCCACTCAGGTTTTTAACGCCGTTCCCTCTTCGCCCTTCTCGGCGCCTGCGGAACTCGCCTCCTTGATCACACAAAGCCCAAAAGTCCCTTGCCCCCCTTTGGCCTCTCCGTTTGTCCTGTTCAGGCTCAGACATCCTCGGCGCCCAGAGGTTCCCTCGAAGGGCGATTCGGGAAGGCTAAACCTTCCATGGTCACTTCTGCCCTCCCGGACTTAGCCCTCAACCCCGCCCATATAAAATGGAAGAGAACCATTAAATTTAACTTCTCACTGGGCGCAAAAACGAAAGGCAAATAAAAAATCATAGTTACCGGTTCCTAAACAAATCAACATGAGAGTAATTTATGGTTCTTACGAGCCGTCTCATCTTTTCTACAAGTTCGCTCGAATTTTGCGCAACTAAAGAGGAATGCGCCCAGAAAAATAGGAATGAAAAGAGTAAATGAAAGAGAGGAGTCTGATTTTTTATCTCGGCAACTTTGTTATTGCCTTTGCCACATTTTTAAATTATAAAAGAGATAATTCTTGGTTAAAAAGGAGAGGGCGAAGTGACCACAGAGAAATGCATCGGACAAGTTAAGGAGAGACCGGCCGAGTTGCCCCGCGTCTTGGGCGTTTGGGACCTGATTAGTATTATCGTTGGTGGTGTAATTGGTTCGGGTATTTTCATCGTTCCCGCGGCGGTCGCCATGAATGTGGGGTCACCTTCACTCATTATGTCCGTCTGGGTTTTTGGCGGCCTGCTGTGCTTTTTTGGCGCCCTTTCTTTTGCCGAATTAGCCGCTATGTACCCCCAGGCTGGTGGCGTCTATATTTATCTTCGCGAAGCCTATGGGCCGCTCCTCTCCTTTCTGTTTGGCTGGACTCTTTTTCTGGTTATTGATTCGGGAGCGATTGCCACCCTGGCCGTGGCCTTCTCTTCAAAATATCTCCCCCACTTCTTCCCTCATCTTTCCTTTATTACAACCAAAATAATTGCCGTCAGTCTCATCCTCTTCCTAGCTGCGGTTAATTATGTTGGTGTCCGTTGGGGAGCGTTGCTGCAAAATGTCCTGACCTTAATCAAGTTTGGGGCAATTTTAGCTGTCTGTGCGGTGGTCTTTGCGGTGGCTAAAGGAAGTGCCGCCCATTTTGTTCAACCCGCGGCCACCTTTTCCTCCGATTTAATCGGGAAATTTGGGTTAGCCCTGGTGGCCACTCTCTGGGCTTACAAAGGCTGGGAGAGTTCAACCTTCAGTTCCGGTGAAGTAAAAAATCCGGAGAAAAATCTCCCCATAGGCTTATTCGCTGGCACTTTAATAATAATCGGCATCTATCTTTTGGCTAACCTGGCTTATCTTTACGCCTTTCCTGCTGATGCTATGGCGAAGAGCGACCGCATTGCCGCTGATGTGATGAATTTTGCGGTCGGCCCATGGGGTGCCTCGCTCATTGCTTTTATCATTCTTTTTTCGATTACTGGAGCCGCCAACCAAAACCTCCTTTGCAGCCCGCGGGTTTACTTTGCCATGGCCCGCGACGGTCTTTTTTTCAAGAAGGTGGCTTCGGTCCATCCCCGATTCCTAACGCCCCATGTCTCAGTCGTGCTTATGGCTATCTGGAGTTCTCTTCTCAGTCTTTCGGGAACGTTTGAACAGCTTTTTACCTATGTCGTCTTTGGTCAATGGCTTTTCTTTGGGTTGACCGTGGCCGCAGTCATTATTTTGCGCCATAAGCAGCCGGGGTTAAGCCGACCTTACAAGACTTGGGGTTACCCCTTTACCCCGCTCTTTTTTATCCTGGCCTCGTTATATGTTTCCATTAACACCCTCCTTAATGAATTCTGGAATTCTTTTGCGGGTTTGGCCATAATCTCTCTGGGTATCCCGGCTTATTTTTACTGGTATTCACGCCGCCGACGGGAGCCTTCTGGCCCGAAAAAATAATTTCTTTTCTCTTCCATTTTGTCTGGGCTGGTTTAAAGGATAAGTCCAGGACGGCTGAAGAAACCATGGTGGGCGCCGACTTCCGGAATAAACCTTGGAAAGAACGTCCTGCCGCTAAGGCTTTCTGCGCCTAAACACGACAAACATAGAAACCAAAAGGGAGCCTGAGGCTTTGGAGCTACCTCTTTGAACAGGAGGGCGAGTTCCGCTCATAAGACTCTTCATTAAAAGGTTCTTTACAAGCCTTCTGAAACCTTAAATTCTCCGGGTTTACTCATACAAGAGCCGAAAGAAACATAAAATAAATCCGGCGTTGGGGTTTCCATCAAGGAAATAGAAATGCTCTCCCTTTCCGCTCTAAAACAACTTTTGCCGGTTTTGTCGTGGCTTAGCTAATATTAAGAAACAACACCAGGATGGGAGACGTGTCTTTCTTATTTATGGCCAACCTATAGCCACCTCAAGACCGAGCCACGGGATATATTTACCAATTGAGAAAGTAAAGAAGGGCCAGGCTGCCGACGAGAAAACGATAAAGGGCAAATAAGCTCAAGCTGTGAGCCTTAAGATATCCGATGAACCAGCGAATGGCGATTAAAGCGACTAAAAAAGAGACGATAAAACCAACACTAAGAGGCAATATTTGTTGGGAAAAAGAATGAAGAGAGCCGCAAGATTTATAAAGGTCAAAGAGGGCCGCACTCCCAATTGTCGGAATAGCCAAAAAGAAAGAAAAGAAGGCGGCCTCAGCTCGACGATAACCAAGAGCCATCATAGCTAAGATGACGGCGCCGGCTCGAGAAATACCCGGGAAAAAAGCGACGGCTTGAGTTGTGCCAATCAGCAGGGCTTCAGGAAGGGTTAAAGAGGCTATGGTCTTTTCTAATCTGAGAAGGCCCCGTCGAACTAACATCTCAAAAACGATAAATAGCCCTCCTACAAAGATGAAAATAAATACTTGCCCCCACGTTTGCTCCATGAAGATAATTTTAATCGGCTGATAAAGGACTATTCCCAGTAGTGCGGTCGGCAAGAAAGCCGCTAAGGTTTTGGCCACCAGGTCAAGACGAGACCAGATGTCCCGGCGATAGAGCCAGACAACAGCTAAGATCGCCCCGCTTTGAATAAAAATTTCAAACAGCTTCGTATACTCGCTTGACGGCAGATTAAGAACTTGGGCCGTCAAAAGCAGATGAAAGGTGGAAGAAATGGGCAAAAATTCCGTCAACCCCTCAACTATTCCTAAAATGAGCGCCTCAATTAAACCCATAGTGCCATCCTAAGCTTTTCGCCTTGCTCGGGCCAATCACTCTTTTTTGACTCATAAACTCGTACCCTCTATTAGACGCCAGCCAATATATTCTCCCTTTTAATATCTGTCAATCCGGTTCGAGAAACAATCTCCAGGATGTTCATTTAAAAGAATTGAACTTTGATTCCTATTTTAGCCTTGACCAAAGGCGCTTAAAGTAACCAGGCATTAGAAGCCTGAATTTGACCCTTTCCTTTTCATATCAAAGCACTGTGCGTATTAAGGCGCATAGCTTAAAATTAAGACAGAATTCAACGTTGAAAGGGTGATAGCGATGCCTGACTCTCGTTCATTTCGTTGCAAACAAACAAAGAATAATTTATTATGAATAACTGATGGACGGGAAATAATCATGAGAATTATTAAAGATGTGATTACCTTTAGCACCAAGGGTAATAATGATATAAGAGACCTTACGGGGCCAGTGGAGCAAAGGTTAGCAGCCTGCCGGTTGCGAAGCGGCGTCGTTACTATCTTCGTTCCTGGGTCAACTGCTGGTATAACAACGATTGAATATGAGGAAGGTCTGGTGCATGATTTGGCCTCAGCCATTGAAAGGCTTATCCCGAGCGACTTTAGCTATGAGCATGACCGCAAGTGGGGAGACGGAAATGGCTTTGCCCATGTTCGGTCCGCCTTAATTGGCCCCTCATTAACCGTCCCTTTTAATGAGGGCAAATTAGAGCTTGGAACCTGGCAACAGATAATTTTTATTGATTTTGACAATCGGCCCCGCTCGAGAACCGTGATTCTTCAATTCATCGGCGAGTGAGGAAATGGACGAAGAGGAAAGATTTAAACCCGAGCCGGGAGTGAGGGCGCAGAAATCACGAGAAGAAATAATTCGTCATTCCTGGTCTTCTCTTAAGGGTGATGAAACTCTTACGCTTAAGGAAAAATTGGAGAGGCTCCTGGCTTTAGCCCGAGAGGTTAAAAAGCCTCGGCCCGAGTCAATTCAAGCTCCAAAGGATGAGCTGGAAACAGCTTCTTCCAAAATATCTGAGTTTAAGGTTTTTGAAAATAGCTTCACTCCAGACTTTGCTTTTGGGAAATTCCAAGTAGCCTCTGGCCTCAAAATAAAAGGAGATGTTTTGGCTCTCCTTAGCCACGACCTGAATTTTCAGAAGCTTGACTTATCTACGGCTCTGTTTCTTGATTTAGAAACAACCGGTCTTTCTGGGGGCGTGGGCGTTATTCCTTTTCTTGTTGGCCTGGCTTTTTTTGACGGCGAAAATTTTGCCGTCCGCCAATTTTTTCTGGGTGAGCCAGCGGCCGAAGAAACCATGATAACTGAGCTTGACCGTTTCTTTCAGTCTCTCTCTTTTCGCTCCGTCATCAGCTTTAATGGCAAGAGTTTTGACCTGCCTATACTCGAGACTCGGTTCACTCTTTATCGTTTGCCCTTTCCGCTGTCTGATTTGCCTCATCTCGATTTTATTTTTCCAGCTCGCCACCTGTGGAAGCATAAGCATGAAAGCTGTCGTCTCTGTCACTTAGCTCAACAGGTTTTGGGGGCCGACCGCGGAGAGGATATTCCCTCCTCAGAGGTTCCTTTACGTTATTTCAGCTATCTCCGCACTGGCAATTTTTCTCTGGTCGAGCCCGTTTTAGAACACAATCAACAGGACCTTTTGTCTCTGCTCGGAATAATAATTGCCGCGGCCGAAATCGTTTCTGTTGGGGTCGATTCTGAGGAGGTTGACACCCTCGACCTCGTCGGAATGGCTCGAATTCTCGAGTCAGCCGGCGAGACAAGACGCTCTTTCGAACTTTTGGAAAAAGCCCTTGTCCGGGGCGTTCCTATGCCTCTATCTATAGGAGTGAAAAAAAAATTAGCCTGGCACTGGAAAAGGAGCCAAGATTGGGAAAAAGCGGTGGCGGTTTGGGAAGAATTAGCTCCTTTAGGTAAGCTATTTTGTTTTCGAGAATTAGCCATGTATTATGAGCATCGACGGCGGGATTATGACCGAGCTCGCGAAATTGCTCGGGAAGGATTATCCTTAGCTCAGGGCCTTTCCCGGACCTATGAACACGATTTCAAGCGGCGGCTGGAACGTCTGGAGATAAAAAGACAGAAAACGAAAATAAAAAGTGGCGTAGAATGAAACAAAGAGGTGATGTGTTCCGGTCTTGTCTTAAAGCTAACAGACTCAAGTTCACGCGGACTCGAGAACTCGTTTGGCAGGAGGTTCAGCTGCAACCTGATGTCCACAGGAACGCGGCTGATATTTATCAGAGCTTGAAGAAAAAAGGCTCCAAAATTTCCTTGGCAACAATTTATCGCACTCTGAATTTGCTGGTCAAATCAGGCCTGGTCCGCTCTGAAGATTTGGGCGAGAAGCACAGTCATTTTGAACCAGAAACTCCCGGAGCTGCCCATGGCCATCTGATCTGTCTTGGCTGCGGCCGAGTTCAGGAGTTTGAGGAGGAAAAACTGAAGCTCAAGATCAGCGCTATTGGACGTCGCCACGGCTTTCACTTAGAGAAATATTCTCTTCAGGTTTTTGGCTTTTGTGACCAGTGCCGCCGCGCTATTGGAGGCGCAGGAGGCTAAATTAAATAATGACTTTCCAGGTTTTCATCGGTAAAAAGAGTAAAACTATCAGGTTCCATGAGAACATAAAACAATTCTTGTTAAATGAAGCCGAAACAGCTTTTATGGGTCACTATTAAAAAATAGCCTTTAATATGTTGAGTTATTTTGCAGACTGACATTTTGATTTAGGTTCGAGGCTAAAAATGAAGGCGATGGTGTTAAGACAATTTGCCGCAATTGAAACCTCACCGTTGAGACTAGAATCAATCGAAGTTCCTGACCCCGAAGAAGGCGAGGTGTTAATGAAGGTCGAAGCCTGCGGCGTTTGCCATACCGACTTACACACTGTAGAAGGAGATTTGCCGGCTGCCAATTTACCAATAGTTCCCGGTCATCAGGTGGTGGGTAAGGTGGCAAAACTGGGTTTTGGTGCTTCTTCTCTTCAGCATGGAGACAAGGTCGGGGTGGCCTGGCTTCATTCCACTTGTGGCCATTGCTCGTTCTGCCTGTCAGGAAAAGAGAACCTTTGCCCCCAAGCTCGTTTTACCGGTTATCACGTCAACGGCGGTTATGCCGAGTATATAATTGCCAGGGAAAAATTTGTTTATCCCCTACCTGAAAAGAGCGCCTCTGTCCATCTGGCGCCTCTACTTTGTGCTGGTATAATTGGCTTTCGCAGCCTGCGGCTGAGCGGAATAAAACCAGGCGAACGCTTAGCCCTTTTCGGTTTTGGCGCTTCCGCGCATGTGACCATCCAGGTTGCCCGATACTGGGGCTGTGAAATCTATGTTTTTTCGCGGAGCGAAACTCACCGCCAGATGGCCTACGAAATGGGAGCTTCCTGGACGGGGACCGCAGCCCAAACACCGCCTCATCCCGCTCAGGCCGCAATTATTTTTGCTCCAGCTGGAGAATTGGTGACCCGGGCGCTCGAAATTGTTGACAGAGGAGGAATCGTCACCCTGGCTGGAATTAGCATGACCCCTGTGCCGTCTTTAAATTATGAGAAGCATCTTTATTATGAGCGCAGCCTGCGCAGTGTAGCCAATTCCACCCGCGAGGATGGCCACGAATTTCTTAAGCTGGCCATGGAAATCCCGATTAAGACCACAGTCGAGGTATACTCCCTGGAAGATGCTAACCAGGTTTTACAGCGGCTAAAAAAGGGTCAAATCAACGGCGCCGCCGTCTTAAGCCTGGATTAGCTTGTTTTTCGCCTCTTTTCCCCTCTTTTTATCCTTTTTCAAACCATCTCTCAATATTTTGGCCGCCTGGCAACGATTCTAACCGGCATGAAAAAATTTGCCTCTTCGACGATAATTTTATTTCTTCGAACTGAATTAAAAAATCTTTTTGCCAGCAACGGAACCTACACCAAAAAAGTTAACGTATTATTTTATTCTATATATTCTATAGATTTCTCTCCAGGATTTAATTGTTAGAAGGGCCCCTACCGGCTGTTCGAGTTTCTCAATAGTTGAGTCATACTCCTGAACATAAACCTCTCTTTTCGCTAAACCACCGACGCGCTGCCTTTCCCCTAAGGTGACTGCTGTCCTGGCTTTGCTGGCTAAGGTAAGATATTCAATGGCCTGTCCTTGGGCATTCTTTAAGGCGCTTCCAGCTAACGGGACGCCCATTCCGGGCTGAATAAAGCGGGCATAGAGGCGGCCAAAATCACCTAAGTTCACGCAGGGGTCAGCTGCCTCAATGCTCCCCTTTAAGGTGCTAAAATACACTATATAATCAGAAATAACCGGGTCAGCCCAGACTTTTTCGCCTGCCTCCAGAGAACCCGCTTTTTTGCTGTTAGGCAAACCAGTTTCAGTAGCATCGCCTATAAACCACTCCACTTCGGGTCTCTTGCCGTCGGCCACACAAACAAATGAATATTTTCTATCAGCTGGTGCCTGTTCATGACCGCCGGTGCCGAAATAGATTTTGGGATCAGTAGTGCCTCCGGTGCTCGTGCCCAGCCAGACTTCTGGCTTGGTTATTATGGGATATAGGCAGCGGTCGCGATAAATTTCGGTCATACTCCACCTGTTGGAATTGCCCGAAGTTACATCTAATCGCCACATCCGGCCATCCAAATCGCCTATATAAACATAATCAACAAAACCAAGGCTATTTGCATCCCGGATAAAATCAGCTCCGTTAGGCGAACCAGGAAGGGAAACATAAATATTAGGAAATGGATTATCTGAATTCTGTCGTCTTGAGGAATCGATGTCAGTTATTCTGTCAGACCAGACTATGGAGCCGTCAGCAATCTTGATGGCCGCAAAGGTGTTGCCGATATAAGCGGCATAGCCCGAGTCATTCGGGTGGGCATATCCAGAACCAACAAAGGCGACCCAGGAAGGTCCTTCCGCCAGCTTTACTTTAGCAATATGAGGTACAGACCATGTTTGCCCGTTAGTAAAATAATAATAATATCGGCCTCTATCTCTAATACTTAATAGATTACCGGCAGTTTCCCAAAGAGGGTGGGGGTTTTCGGGGTCGGTGATATCAAGGGCAAAATAGAAATAATAATTGTTGTTGCGGGTACTGGGGGAACCGTCTGGTTTCTCACCGTTACCTTCACCCTGACCGCAAACCAGGACAGTGCGCCATTGGCCGTTAATGTAAACATCGGAGACAGCCGGCGAACTATCAACATAAGTGCGCCGCGCAAAATATCTTATTCCCTTAGCCGCATCAACCGGCCACATTTCCTTTAATTTAGGAAGCAAATTATAGGGAATATAAGCCCAAAGCTCTTCTCCCGCCGAGGCGTCAAAACAATGGAGCATACCATCATTAGCCCCCACGTAGACAACCTTTTTCCTTGAACTCAGGCTCTTTTTGAAAACATCATAATCATCTCCCATGAGACTCGGGTCAGCGTCAGGAGGACCGACTACCGCTGGTGTTGAGTGGTTAATGTCGCCCAGTTTCCAATAACGGTCGAAGCCCCTGACAAATTGGATTAAGCCTGCGGCATCATTTTGGTAATCGCCCAGAATATTTTGCAGTTGAGCCACGTTGTCTGTATTAAATTCGAGCCTCTCGAGCTGACCAGCATTGGGTCTATTAGGATTGATGGCCGTGTAAATCTTCCTCGAGGCAGGAGTCCGACTATTGAGGAGTTCCCCGGCATCCCAGAGGAGCTCGACTCCTTCGGCCACCCATCGGCCAGTCGGAGAACCCAAGTCAGAGGTGCTTACTGTCCTTAAATTAGAATAATTAGTTTTAACCGGTGACATTCCAGTAACATCGTAAGCCCTTAAATGGCCTTCCCAGCCAGGATAAACAAAAGAAGCGGCAATAATCAGCTTGCGATTTCCTTCGTTCTTAACTTCAACTGAAGTGGCTACTGAGGAGCGCGAGTATTCCTTGCGACCCACATACACGTATTCAATCCTCAATTGTCTGATTAGGGGGGTATCAAAGGAAGCGTCAGTATATTCACTCATTGGGTCTTCGGGAGCCGTTAAAATGGCCTTCCATCTTAAGTCAGCACCAAAATAACTGAAGATAAACCAGTAGTCTGCGTTTTCATTATAAGGTTGGATGTCCCCACCTTCGAAGGACCTATATTTTTCCCAATGGAGACCGCCGTCGTTAGATAAAAAATACTCAACTTTAAGACCAGAAGACGAGCCCAGGACGCCTTGATTAATGAAGCTAATTTTCGCCTTGGTTATTGAATACTGCCTCGGGTCGAGGCTGGCGATATTAGTAGAAATAGCTTCGCCATAAAGATTATATACTTGGGCTAACTGATTAATAATCAAATAGTAATCGCCGGAGTGGTTAGCATCAGCCAGAATTAGGTCCATATCACCATCAGAATCATAATCAACCATAGCGCACAGGTCGACGTCATAAGAAGGAGGGATAATGGGGTTGCAGGCATTTAAGCACTTAAAACTCCAGGTAACTTCATAATAAGTGTTGCCCTCTTCATCTTGATATTCCTGTCGACCCATATTTTTATAGATCCACATTCTGGCCTGATTGCCGGCATTCCAGCGGTCAGTCGCCCCGAAGATATCAGGCCGACCGTCTTTTTTAAAATCAGTCACAGCCAGAGCAACTGTTCCCGTACAACTTGAATCCGGGATGGGAATCTCACTCCGGATGAAGCGACCAGTGCCGTCATTTTGATAATAGACAAGATAAGACCAGCCATTGACTGAGCCGGCTACAATATCAATATCACCATCAAGGTCAAAATCAGCGGCAGCGACAGCGGATGTGCCGCGGTCGGCATAACCTCCAGGGCAGGGAGCTTTATATCGTGTTCCTTCATCATAATTAAGCTCAGCTATTTCCCAGTTGGCCAGCGAAAAATTTTCCTTTCCTGGATTTCTCATTAAAAATATCTTATCCTGGCTGGCGACTAAAATATCCAGGTCGCCATCTTTATCAATATCAACCGTAAATAAATGGTTAGCGGCCCAGTTGCAATAAATACCAACGGCCATGAAGCGATTGGTAAAATTCAAATTTCTGGCATCGTTTCTGTCATAAAAGACAGGGTCATCGTTCGCTCCTTGGTTAATGTACATGCAGGCAACAAAATTATTATGAGTGAAACTATCATTTCCATTTTTATAGAAGAAAAAGTCTAATAGACCATCGCCATTGTAATCACCAGCTGTTATAGAAGCAGGGCCGACAGTTAAACCAGAATCAAATACTTTAGTATTATCTACGCTGAAAATAACGGCGTCATCGTCAATACCATCACCATTATTATCGTTGTACATATTACGGATAAGTTTAAGGCTATAATTAGCCCCTTTAGCTATATCTAACCCGACAAGGTCAGTTCTTCCATCGCCATCAAAATCGCCAGGAGCACAGACATAAATGTATCCGCCTAAGCCCGATGGTTGAGTAACAGCGAAGTTGGCGCCTAGGTAATTCAGGTGGATTGGTCCTGATGGCCAGTTGGCAACTGAAGAATTGACCTTATCTTTATAATTATCTGTATTAAAATTTTCTGAAAAAGAAGTCGAATATTCAGTGCAGGGTTGTGGTTGCTGACCGCTAAACTTTAGAACCAGAAAGTTTAAGGCTATAATGCTCATGATAAAAATTAAAAACCACTTTTTTCTCATTTTTATCTCTCCCAGAAGCTTCGTTTTTCTTGATGTTGGCGAATTTTTGCGCTTAATTAACATCTTAATCACTTAATTTTTATAAGCAAATTTATGTTTATCTTTTAAGGTATCCCCGCCTATCTTTTTTCCTAAAATCAGTGTATTCATCAATCGGGTGCCTCTAATTCGATTTCTAAGCGGCAAGTCGCTAAGATTTTATCAGTCACCTTCGGCCCTGAGCGCACCACACCGATACAGACCATTAAGACATCCTTCGGGTCTGAGGCTCCTCCGGTTCCTGCCTCGTCGTTAATAAGAAAAACTGTATATGTATAGCGTTTATCGAGGTTGTTGTTTTGGTCATAGACAAAAGGTTCTTCAAAAAATATTACCTGGTCAGAAGGAACATTAACTTCTCCGTTTTGGTCTGGGTCAAGCAACTTTAATATTTGTTCATCAGTGAGACGGCGAAAATAACCCGGGTTAGGTTTCTCTAAATCATTGTTAATAAAAGGAATATCAATCCCATTTTGGGTCAATCCGGTAAGATAATGTTCCTCAAAAGATGTCCAGGTGCGGTCCGCAAAGGAATTTTCAATGAAGGTGCGAGCGGCGTTAAAACCAGCTTCCGCCGCATTAAAGGCTTCTTCTTGATAGCGCATAGTGGCTGAAACCTTGGGCCCCGTGCTGCTTATGGTTAAAACGGCTACGCCTACAGTCATCATAAAAGCCAAAACCAAGATTACTACTATCAACCCTGACCCATTGGAATGAGGCCGTCGTTTCTGTGTCTGACGAGCTAAAAAAGCAAACTCAAAACTGTTAGGCTTGCGAAATAAGCCATTAGTCTTGTTCATAGGCCTAACTTCTTTATTTTCATCTTTTCTCATCTTAGCCCTGTGTTATAAAGATTTAAATTTAGATTCCTAACATTAACGGTCGTTTCCAGAATGAAGCGCCGGTGGTAATCATCGGTGTTAGTTCCTGCAGAGTCAGAAATTGTTGGCCTTCGGTAGTTATAAATATTCGCCGGAACCTTTCCGGAGAAAGTAACAAAGCGATTCGCGGTCCGCCCCAAAAGAATTACTCTGACCTGACGGATGCGATTAACCTCGTCGTCGGTCCAGTTTGAATTCCACGGTTTGAAGCCGTCGAGCTGGCCGTCATCATTCAGGTCACCGTTATATTCAAATTGCAGGTTCTCTATGTTCTGGGCTAAAGGAAAATGAACCGCATTATTCGTCATATAAAGCACATTCGGCTCCCCCACATAGCCATCTTCACCGGGTGTAAGACCAGAGTAGTTCCCGGTAACATCAAGCCAGTACTCTTTAACGTTAACAAACATTATTAAACCACCGTCAAAATCGTTAGATTGGCAGGGCGAACCAGCCATCAAACCCCGTGGGGGGTTTATTCCCGGAGCTAATCCAGGAGACATATTGAACCCTTCATTGGTGCCACCCGCACTCCAGGTGACATGAGTTAGCTCTCTTATCTCACCGGTACGGCAGGTTGAAGAAGGATTGGGTAGAATAAGAACAATCTTATTCATATAAAATTCGGCGGGATAAGGATACTGTTCAAAACTCCCGTCGTCCACCCTAACGGTAACAGCTGAACCCTGGTACTGTTGAATCCTTAAGTTTAAGGGGTCATCCATGTTGCCTAAGAGACGTATCCTGTCGGGTTGAACTTCTCCTCCTTGGTCTTCGTTGTTGAAACCCTCCAGAGCATAAAGGGTGAATTCTTGCGGCAAGCCTGCGCCAGCCATCCTGATATCACGCGTCAGAAAATACATGGCGGAGCGTACGTCATGTTGCAGCTCAGCATACTGTTGCTGGTCAACAGAAACTCGGTTGCTTCGCCCATAAAAAGCTAAGGCTCCCAGGATAACTACAAGCATGATGGCGGAGGCAACTATAATCTCCATCATGGTAAAGCCCGGCTGCTCTTTGGTATTAAATTTTTGTCTAAAAAAAGCGCACCTATTTTTTATTTCCATTAGATTATTATTTTTTGTTTTCATAATCCGCCTTCCTCAAACTAACTTGTTATAATGGTAATAACCTGAATACCAGACCCTTTTTTACTTCTCATTATCTACCTTTCAGTTTCTTAATTTATTCCATCTTTACCTGGTTATTAAGGTATGAATAAAAGCTCTCACCCGGTAGCGCTGGGGATTCGCAAGAAGTTGGGCCCGCTGGACATTCCTGGCTGACGAGGGAAAGACCAAGATACGAACATCGAACCCACCAATATCGAATCCACCAATGGTCAAATTTTGATTATCCTGGACTTCTGTTATCCGCCGAAAATCAATTGTCCCGTCCATATTAATGTCCAAAAGCTCGTCATTGCTCTCGCCTAACTGGCTATTAGGGAAACCGGTTAATTCATCGGAAGTTAAAGTTCTAAGATAATCTATCTGCTGTTGAGCTAAAAAAATGGCGTTACTCATTTCGTTAGCGCGCAAGTTCTGAAGAACACTGAGGTTAAAAAGCTGAATCATCCCGACAAAAACCACCGTCACCAAGGCTAACATAATAATGACCTCGATGAAGGTAAACCCCTCATGCGGCTTTTCAGTTTTTAATGTAATCCCAAACAATTTTATATCCTTTTTTATTCCCGAAATGTATAAACTGTTTCGTTTCATAATTTTTCCCTTATTTTGCTCAGCTTTTAGCTTTTATATAAGCTATGGAACCGCCGGCATAGATGTTGACAATGCGCAAGTCTTCTTTTCCATAGTTTTTTAATTTATTGCTTTGGAGAATAATCCGGTGGTTCTGGGGTGAACTAAAATTATAATTAGCAATCATTCCCAAGGGAGAAAAGACAATGGTTTGGTCAGACGGCAGTTGAAGTTGGGGGCTAAACTTGCGAGGCAAATTCTTCTTTAAAAATTTGGGAACAGTAGTCCAACTGACCACTGTATCTTCAACATCTCTAATTTCCTTTTCAACTAAATAGCACCAGGCGTTGTTTTCTTGAAAAAACCGCACCCGACAAAGCACCTTTTCATTTACCGCCGTATAACGAGCGATTTCCAGGGTGGTAAGTAAGTCTCGAGCCGCACTTTCCAGCGTTCTTGTTTCCATTACGTTCAGGATGCTCGGGTAGGAAGCTATCAGGGTAATTCCAATTATGGCCACCACCACCACGATTTCAATAAAAGTAAACCCTGATTTTTTCATATAATTACCCCTGCTGAGTTCATTCTGGGCTTAATTTTACCCTAAAGGGCAGAGAAAGTTCAACCAAATTAAAAAAAACATCCTGGTCTGAAAAGAAATCTGGCCCGATAAAAAGGGGAACAGGGCAAACTAGTCCCCGAAATAAACCAGGTGTTCGGGGATAGTTTTCCATTTTGCCGCCACTTTCCTGTTATCAATATAAAGCCGGGCAGGTATTTCCGACAATAATCATTTGGGGTGATTTGTGGGGTGAATTTGATGCGGACACCCCCCTTATAATGCCAGGAAAGTTAACCTCGGAGGTGAAACCAGATAAATTGCGGGCAACCGCCTATAGTTGCCTCTGGAAAACTTGACCAGGTCCGGTAAATCAGATAGATTGATTAGTCGGGGCTTTTCAAGGCAAAATGAATAAAGGCGGGGAAAACCCAACTTCTCTGATGGGAGCAAGAGAGCTCTGGAATGAAGTGCGCGAAATCCTCCTGCTTTTAACTCGAACCACCAGTGCCTTTAAAATTTTTCCTCCTGAGCATGCCTCGATTCGCCAGTTTCTTGATGACCTCTACAGACGTTTAAGCGCTTTTCTCGAAGAACACCTCAGCCTCGACTTGATAATAGGCGAAAATTTTTTTGAGTTTATGGAAGAGCGGGTGTTCGAGGACGAGGATACGGCCAGAAGCTTGCCTTTCTTTTTCTTCCGGGACGGCATGCAACGCCTCTCTTTTCACCGGGGTTTGAGAAAGGAGGAGCTGCGAGCCTGGCTGGAGACCATTAAAACCGTTGCCTCTCTTCCGCCCGAGGAAGCAGATATTGTTACTGCCCTCTGGGAAAGGAATTTTGAGAATATCACTTTCTACGCGCCGGATGAATTTATTATCGATAAAATTACTTCTGGTCGACCTGTCCCGGAGTACGAAGTTAACCCTGATGAACTTTATTCTGGCCAAATTGATTTGGCGCCAGACGACAGGCAGGCTATCGAGGAATGGAAAATAAAGGCGGCGCAAGAGGACGTCGAGCCTCCTTTGCCCCAAGAGGCGGCTTCGACCATCTGGAATGAGGCTTCCACCGACCTTCAAGAGGAGGAATGGAAGGCCATCGAGACTATCCTCCATGGCTACCGCCACCTTCCGCCTGATGAAGAATTGGCCCGCCTGCTGTTAGAAATACTTTATCTCGAGGACCGGCCAGAACAGCTTCCTTCCTTCAAAGATTCTTTCCGTCAAGCTCACCGGCAATTAATCCAGAACGGCAAATTTGGTGCCGCCGCCTCTTTTCTTCATGACCTCTCATCTTTAAAAAACTTTTTCACTTCCCAGGCGCCTGAAAAGGCGAAATTAATCGACTCTTTCTTTGCCGACTTGGGTGAAGAAGATGAATTAGCCCTGATTAAAGAGGCCTATAAAAGCCAAAAAGAAAAATTTAACCAAGATGATTTTCTCGCCTATCTCCAGGCCTTAGGTCAGCCGGGATTGGCAGTAATCGCCTCTTTCTACGAAGATGAGAGAAGCCTTCTTAAGGCTGAAGTTATCCAGCCTTTCCTCAGGAGCTGGGCGGCCAGGGAACCTAAGGTGGTTATGAAACTGGCCCAGGAATCCCGGCCTCATCTAGCCTGCGAAGTAATCCGTGTTCTCGGCGACGTACCTGAGCGTAAGGTAGTGACCTTCTTAGCGAGCTTTATTAGTTCAGGCCAACCCATTTTAAGGCGGGAGGCGGTTAAGGCGCTGTCGCGTCTGCACCTACCGGCGGCCAGGAAAATGCTTTTGGGCTTTCTTCAGGACGAAAAGGAAGAAATTAGAATCTTGGCTGCTCAAAACTTGGAAATAATCGACGAAAGCATGTTGGAACATCTCCTTCACTTTGTTTCTCTCGATAATTTGAAAAGAAAAGGCCCCGAAGAAGCCGCGGCGCTTCTTCTGGCTCTAGCCAGAACTACTAATCCGCTGGTAAGAGATTATTTTGGCCAGCTTTTTAGGCGGAGCTGGCTTTTCCGGCCCAAGGTTAAGAGGATTTGTTTGTTGGCCGTCGCGGCTCTCAAAGCCGCCGCCGACTCCCAAGCCCTGGAACTCTTGGAAGCGGGTCGAACCAAAGGCCGAGGGAAACTCCGTCGAGCCTGCCACCAGGCCTGCCGCGAATTAAATTTGCCATCGAAAAGCGAAGGCTCGGAATGACCGCCAAATCTGATAGTCCTGTTTCCACTGCCGAAGCCAAGGCTGGCCACCAGGCTGGGGTGGAATTAGTAACGCGAATTAATAGTCTGCTTAAGCTTGGCCGGCTGTATTCAGCTACTAATGTTCTGTTTCAAGAGCAATTGGCCCTTCTCCACCAGAACATCCAAAGGAACAGCCCCCAGCCTGACGGGGCCACCCTTAAAGTCAGGGAGGGGACTTTCTTTTTCAATAATATTCGCTTGCGTTTTGTCTACGCTAATTACCCGGCGTTTAAAGCCGTTCTCCAAGAGATGGAGAGACGTCAGGTGGGGCTGATTAATTTTTTACCCGGCTTAACTCGAGAGGAACTGCAGAGATTTATTCTTTCTTTTTACGCCCCTGAAGACTCCAAGGCACCCTTTGAAACCTTCGTCAAGCAATTGAGCGCGCAAGGCATTGAGAATATCCGAATGGAAAAGACTTCGGAAATAGTCGCTCCAGGGAAAAGCGAAAAGGACCGGGCGACTACCAGAATCTATTTTTCCAGCCTTCTTCACCTTAAGGACGCTTTTGAATCCGAGGACCCCAACCTAGCCTTTAAATTAAACACCACTCGCCGGCTAATGCAATCTCTTTTTTCCCATGTGGCCGAAAATGAAGCCTTTGTTTTCGGGCTGACAAATATCAAGAATTATGATGAATACACCCTTAACCATTCGATTAATGTTTGTCTCCTTTCGATTGCCCTGGGCCGGCGCTTAGGGCTTGAGCGCCACGAGCTAATCGATTTAGGTGTCAGCGCCTTTTTCCATGATTTTGGCAAGATTGAAACGCCGAAAGAAATATTGGATAAGCCAGCCCGGCTCGAACCCCACGAGCGCGAAATCATCGAAAAACATCCCTTCCACGGTGCGGGAACCCTTGCCCTATGGCGGGAAACCAAGGGAATTCCGCTGCGGGCCATCCACGTGGCCATGGAGCACCATATCAAAGAAGACTTTTCTGGCTATCCCCAGACCTTTAAGAAGAAACCGCCTCACCTTTTCAGCAAAATCGTTAAAATCGCCGATTATTTCGATGCTCTTACCACGAAAAGAGTTTACCGCAAGAGAGCTTTTACCCGCGAAGAGGCCTTGAGTTTAATGCTCGAGCAAGGTAGCCACGAGTTTCACCCTCTGCTTCTAAGGGTTTTCGTCCAGATGATGGGGATCTATCCGGTCGGGAGCATCGTCGCTTTGAATACCGGCGAAGTGGCTCTGGTGATCGAGACCAACCCTGACCCTAATTTTCTTCTCCGGCCCAAGGTTAAACTCTTAACTGATACTGCTGGCAAGCGAATTGACGGTCCGGTCGTTGATTTGGCCCTCAAGGACCCCGCCACTCAGAAATACGAAAGAACTATCGTCAAGGGGCTTGACCCGGAAAAATACGGTATAAAGGTCGCTGATTATTTTATCGCCAGCACCCTCGGATAAACAAGGCAACTTGTTTCCAGAAATGAATCTTTTGAGCATAGATTTAACTATATAATCGACACTAATAGTTTATGTCCTATAGATAAAATAGAGCAAGGAAATGATATAAAATAAGCTTCTTTTCATTTTAATAGATTGGTTAAAAAGAGAGCAGAGAGCGCAACCAATAATGGAAGTCATCCTCTTTCGGCAACAGTCTTTGAAGAAACTTCTAGGCTATAAAATCTATTCTTTAAAATCTGATTGTCTCCAAGGTTTACTCGAGATACACTTAAAACCTGTATTAGTTTAATACAACTGAGAAATTAATACTTAATGCTAGGCTATTTAGCCAAGCCAAAGCTGCGGTTTGACATTAGACGATGTTTATCATATAATTTTTTTGTTATAATTAATTTTATGGATAGGCCAAGGAGGCAAAATGGAGCTTTTAACCCAGGAAATCAAAGAGGCCACCAAAAAAAAGTTAGATACTGAGCTGGAGAAGGAAGTTCGCCTTCTCTTTTTTACTCAAGAGCCAAGCCGGCTGGTCTTGCCCGATTCGGTCAAGGGCCAGGAATGCTTATACTGTCGCGAAACCCGTCAACTTCTAGAGGAGGTAGCGGCATTAAATCCCAAGATAAAACTACAAATTTATGAATTCAGCGAAAATAAGGAACTAGCGGCTCGTCTCAAGGTGGATAAGATTCCCGCTATTCTTATTCATGGCGAGACCGAACCCGCCATCCGCTTTTTCGGCATTCCCTCGGGATATGAATACGGCAGCTTGCTGGAGGCCTTGGTTCAAGTTTCAAAGGGAAAATCTAACCTCCAGGAAAAAACCAAGGAAGCCCTTAAAAAAATCAATCAGCCGGTTCATATTCAAGTTTTTGTTACTCCCACCTGTCCTTATTGTCCGCTGGCAGTGGAATTGGCTCACTCCATGGCTCTGGAATCACCTTTTATTACCGCCGATATGGTTGAGGCCACAGAATTTCCTCATCTAACCCAGAGATACCATGTTTTTGGCGTCCCGAAATCAGTAATTAACGAGACCATTACTATCGAAGGCGCCGTTCCGGAAAATGTTTTTCTGGAAAATGTTTTAAAAGCTGCAGCCGCAGAAAAAATCTGACCGAGCCCTGGTTTTAGGTATTTAATTTTTACCACGACTAAGGTTTTGGGTAAGCTCCATAACCATAGCCTCCCAGCTATGGCAAGTAAACTATTTGATTTTCTTGCATTTCATTGGAGCCAGTTTCAGGGCTAATTTGGTGATATCAAAAA
>CAZVIN010000025.1:0-3813 GCA_964627255.1 uncultured Eubacteriales bacterium | reverse complement strand
AATAAGGTGCCGATAAGGCCGCCAGAAATAGCGGCGTTACTCCTAGTATCATCTCCACAGCGAGTGGTAATGTTTATTGTCCGGCTGAAGTCGCCCCCACCGTAAAGAAGGCCGATAGTAATCCAAGCGGCATTAATCTTGGCATCAAAATTAAGAGGTTTAAAAACGCCCTCAGGACAACCGATGTCGTTGCCCCATTTTTTTTCAATATAGGACCACGTTTCTTGCCAATTGTTAGGGTGGCGACGGTAATTGGCCAAAACTTCGCTGATAACTTGAGTGAAAATGGCTTTAGGAGGCAGTACTCTTATCGCTTCTTCCACTATTGATTCTGAGTTTTCCCGGATAAAAGCGAGGGAATAAAGGCAGGCGACATAAATACCTCCATAATAGCCATCGCCCGAAGCGATGATATGACCAACACGATTACCAAGTTTTATGGCCGGTGACAACATTCCCGGAGAAATTAAGCCAATGAAAGCAGCTATCTTTTGAAAATCGTTGTCGTCAGCATGGGGGTTGTTTAACCAGTGGCCTGTCTTTGGTGGTTTGAGACCAGCTAAAAAATTATGCCGGGCCATCTGCAAACCGTGGTTGAGCCCAAATTGGGCCCGGCTCAAGGCTTTGGCTAAGTCCTTCGGTGCGGCGTTTAGTCCCTTTTTCTCCAGAGTGTCTAAGAAAACCAGGCCAACATAGAGTTCATTATAAAGGTCAGGATTTTCCTCAAAAGCCGCTAGCCATTTCTCAGCTGACCAGAGGAGGGGGATGGAATCAGGGATGCGGCTGGATTGATATTTATGTTCAAACGGTCCTCCAAAGGCGCTCCCGATAACTTGACCCGACCAGCCGCCTCTAATCTTATCCTTAAGCGTTTCGAGAGAGAGGGTAAAATCTTTCCTGGGCTGAGCATGGGTAAATTGAAATATAAGATAGACAAGAAGAGGCAAACGCCAAACTGTAAGTTTAAAAAGAGTATTTTTTCTTACCTTCAGTTGAGTCACTTCCTGCCCTGTTATTAATTCTTAAAAGCCAAAACCATTGCTTCTTATGCTTACTGAATTACCTTATCAAAATTTTAGTCCATAATATTAACTTATTATAGTACTTTGTTTATCATTCCCTTCTATCCTGACCTCCTTTAACCCTTAGGGGTTTCTTTATTTTAATCGCTTATGGCCATTCCCGAGTTGGCCTCAACCTACTTCAGCTTAATGATTGGAGGGGTAGTGGAACATTTTATGTGAAATTGGATATAGCCAAAGAGAGGCTCTTTCCTTGAACAGGTGATAATTCAGGAGTCATTAAAAATTCTTGACAAGCGATGTGTATCGGGAAGGTCTCTGAGTGACAAAGATTAGCTTGAGTTGGTTGACGAGTCTGTCCACCACGGCCCAATCTGTGAAGAAGGCCATGAACTCAAGATAATCCGTCCGCGGCATCTCGTTTGCATCTTTCCCATAGCGATAGCAGAATTCCCCTTTTTTCTCCAATAAGTAGAGGTATTCCAAGAAAAGCAGAGGTCGGAACAGGTATTTGCCCATGTGCTCGGCCTCTCCGATTTGGGTAGTTGATGGCGTCAGGATGCTGTCTCCGGCTGGGCGCTTTGCAGACAAGCACAACATAGAAAACCCGGAGCTTCGCGCTGGTTTTGCCTACCGGCCTCCTGCTGTCGGCCGGCCGGGAATTAAGCTGGGCATCAAAGCCTTAAACCGGCGCGAAGACTGCGGTAATTTCGGCTGGCGACTGGACGATATTCTTATCGCCTACTTAGGGCTTACTGAACAGGCCCGGGAATACTTGGTCCGTCGGGCCAGAAAATGGCACGAGGTCTCGCGCCTTCTGGGCTTCTGGGGCCCAAACCATGACTGAATTTCCGACCCGGACCACGGCGGGGTGCTGCTGAAGGCGGTTCAGGCTATGCTTATTCAGACCGACGGCCGCAAAATCTTCCTTCGTCCGGCCTGGCCAAAGGACTGGGATGTGGATTTTAAGTTAATGCGCCTTACCGGAGAGTGCTTGCAAGCCAGGTCCCTCACAGCCAGATTACCCAACTCAAAGTCACCCCACCTCTAGCCAAAAAAATATTGAGATAATGAGATGATGAGAGAAGAAAACTGGAACCTTAAAGAGCTTTTATTTTCTCAACGGCTAACTTTTTTATTTCTTTTATTAAACCGCGGTGGTTCGTAGGAAGAAATCGAGTCAAATCATTTTTGATCTCATCTTGAGGAAATTCTTCCAGGGCTCTTAATAAATCTTCTTTACTAACTTTCTTCTTATAAATAGCCATCTTCTTGTTAACCAGGTTCCAGTTAACAGGTACTTTTTTGGTAAGCAAAAACCAAAAATCAAAGATATCTCTGCCGCGACATCTGGTTAAGACCGCCCTTATTTTCTCAGCCAATATTTCTTCAGCTTTTAAGTGAGAGACATGTGGATAGGGGGAGACCGGAAAGATAGTCTCAAGATAAGAAGAATTAACAGATAGAACAGGCTTTTCCCTTAAAGAAAAATCCAATCTTATGGTCAGAGGTATTTTGAATTCAGGAAGCTCCTGAAAAATTTTGCCTGAGAATGAATCGGCAATTGACTCTACCTTCTTAAAGCGAACCCCGGCTACTTCTAGGCTTAATTCTTTAATACTTTTATTGATGAGTTCTTTCAGCTCCTCTTTCTTAACGAGGCTAGTGAAATCCAGGTCTTCAGAAAAGCGAAAGGAACCATATAATAATCTTATGCCCGTTCCTCCTTTAAAATAGATTTTCTGGCTCTCTTTTTGCCTGTAGAAATATTTCAAAAAAAGAATTTGGAGATATTCGCGATAAATCGTGAATAGATCAATTCTTAATTCCCGGCTTAATTGAAGAGCAATGTCTTTTTCTAACATATTTTTAGATTAGCTAATAACTTATCAAGGGGAATAAATTTATATCTCTTTGATAGCTCACAGAGTTTTTTTCTATCCATCGCCTTAAAATTGAGGTCCTGAATGTGGATATTTCTCAACTTTTTAGCCATAAAATAGAGCTCATCCAGAAGGGCCTTTTCAGGAGTAGCGATTAAAAATTTATCCTTTTTTATAAAGCCCCAGAAATAGCCACTATCTAAATGAGAATATTCATATTCTTTTTCTTGGTAATTAATCTTTTTAGTTTTCAGGGGAGTTACGGAAGTAATCGTGTAGGGAAATTGGGGAAGGATTCCATAAAAAGAAAGGGCGCTTTCAAAGGAAATATAAGATGGACTAATCAGGAAATTGGCCAATTCAAATTCGTGATACTCTTTCAGAGAAAAATGGTATTTGCCCTTAACAATTCTATTAATCACGCCATCTTTTTCTAACCTTTGCAACAGGACATAAAGCGTTTTGCTTTTTTCTATCCCAAAGATTTTGCCGGCATCCACGACGTCAAAAAAAGTAACTTTCTTTTGGTGCAATATTTTGATGGCATCCACTTTGGAGATAGTTTCCATATTTGCTACAAAATTATAGCAAATCTGGATTCTATGTCAATAGCCTAAATTTAATTACTCCCGCTGATCCGATATGACTTAATCTGTTTAAAACTTTATCCGGGATGTTTTAGTTGTTTCAATCCTTTGGACAGAAAGTAGCGTTATGTGAGATGCAATTTTAAGCCGTGCGTCCAGCTTTTTCTTCTTATGACCAAATGAAGCATAGCCCCAGCCTTAGGGGCTGCCACGTATTGTTGCCATTCCCTCATGGCCATTTTTCTCACCTCCTTCGAAGTTATGGCAGGCCATTTGGTACCTTATTACCCTGTCCAATTCTTGGAGAGCATTTCTCTATCT
>CAZVIN010000024.1:0-3362 GCA_964627255.1 uncultured Eubacteriales bacterium | reverse complement strand
GGCCGGAAGGCAGCCCTTCGGCGCGGCCTTTTAGAAGAAACGCTCTCGGGTTGCTGTCACATTTTATTTTTATTCGTCTAATTATTAATCAAATTAGCCTCATGGACAATAAACCCGCCTGAGGCGAATTCGCTAAAAGGTGCATTTATGTAATTTTTTTTACGCCCCAAGAAAGTCGGAAGAACCTCAATGCTTGATATGGAGCGCACCCAGTTGCGTCTTTTTTAGAAGAAAAAGAAACGTACGGCCACAAAAATTAAGAAGAGCCCGTAAAACAGTTTAACTCTCCCTGCCGGCATCTTTATATTAATCTTGGCGCCCAAGACAGTCCCTAAAAGAAGACCCGCCGCCAACCAAGCGGCAATTCTAATATCCAGTGTTCCTGCCTTGTAATAATAAATGACTCCCGGCAAGCCAATGGGAGGAAGCAAAGCTGCTAAGGAAGTAGCAATAGCTCTTTTAGGCGGATAGTGCAGGAAAAGCACCAGAAAAGGCACGATAATATTGCCGCCGCCAATACCAAACATGCCGGCCATCACCCCGGCCACCAAACCTATGCCGATGAGAGCTAAAAAACGGGGCTGAGGCTGATTATTTTCATCTGGTTCGGGCTCAGGAAGATAGCTTTCCCCTCGAAATTTTTTTAATTTTTCCAGCGGTTTGATGAAAGTCCAGCTGACATAAAGGCAAAAAAGGGCATAGAGCTTGCGCATAAGCTCTGCCGGAAGGGTGTGGGCCAGCCAAGCACCAAGAATAACTGACATCAATAAGCCGGTGGCCAGAAAAGTGGCCGCCCGCAAGTCCAGAATGCGGGCCCGATAATAGGCTATAACTCCCAGAATGCCTACAGGCAGCATGATGGCTGCCAGGGAGGTGCCGGTGGCTTTAACCAAGGGAAAGCCGGCCAGAAGAACCAAAGCCGGCACCATAACTATCCCCCCACCAATGCCAAAAAGGCCGGCGAAAACACCCGCAATAATTCCCGTGATGATAATCACTAAATTAGACATCCCCGTCATTATACTAAAAAACGACTACCAGAATAGAGTTTGTTATGAAGACATGTTTTTCCAGGAATTCATACCCCAGATCGACACGACCTGCAAGACAAGGGCAGCCAAAGAGTTCCGGGCCGTCGCTGGCCTATCTATGGGCGGCCGGGGCCAGTTAGTTTATGCTCCGCGCCATCCTGAAATGTTCGCGACCGCCGCTATCTTCAGGGCCGCGGTGTGGACAGAAAAAGAAATAATAAACACTCCGGAACTCGTCGCTTGATTTATTGATATCAATTTTTAAATAAAAAAGATTAAAATAAACAGCGACCATAGAGGCTTTCGACGTTAGACGCGCTCCATGAAGACTGGAAAGACTGAGGAGAAAATGATTCCGGTGGCCATCGCCAAGGTTGTTTACCCCGGCAAGAGTTTGGGCCAGGCCGAAGGAAAAGCCGTTTTTACGGATGAGGGATTGCCTGGGGAGTTGGTTCTGGTTGAACCTAAGAAAATAAAAAAAAGCTATATTGAAGGGACAACCCGGGAAATTCTTGAGGCCTCGCCGCGGCGGCAAAAGCCGCGCTGCGAACATTATCGCGCCTGCGGCCCCTATCAGGTGATGGGCTATGAATATCAATTGGAAATAAAAAAGAATCAACTGGAGGAAATTTCTAGCCGGCAATTGCACCTGTCCTCATTGCCGCTGACGGTCATTCCCAGCCCTCTCACTTGGGGATATCGTAATCGAGCTCATTTTCATTTGCTCTGGAAAAGCCCGCGACCCGTTTTAGCTTATCATCAGCCTGGTTCCCTCCACGAATTTGTCCGAGTTGAGGAATGTTTTCTTTTGCCTGAAAAAGTGAACGATTTATTACCGCCGCTACTGTCGCTTCTTGAGACGAGCGGGCTAAAGTCAATCAAAGAGGTGGAAATCCGCTATAGCTTCTTCAGCCAGGAAATCCTCTTAGTCCTTTTTATCGAACCCGATGGCCCAATCTCCTCCGAAAAGATTCCCCCGGCTGGTAATTCGCCCGTACCCGAGGTCTCTTTGAAAATATCGCGGGGCGCATCGCCCGATTCTTCCATCTCCTCGGCCGAGCCGCAGCGGCTGAGGGAAGAATCGAGTTTAAGGCCACCAAACGAGGAATTAGCGGAAATGTTGTCAACTGACGGGCCAAAACCAAAACCTTTCTTGCCTGCTTCTTCAGTCTCAAAATTAAATAACCTCGCCCAGCTTCAGGAACTAAGCCAACTTTTAGCTTCCCTGCCGATAGCCGGAGCCGTGGCTATTATCAGAAAAAATAGAAAGCAAGAAGAACAGGCTCTTTTTGGCCGGCCTTTACTCTGGGAGAAGGTCCAGGGAATTCACTACGCGCTCGGACCTCAGACTTTTTTCCAGGTTAACCCGGCTGGCCTCGACCAGCTTCTCAGCGACCTAAAGGCTATACTCTCGCTTTCAGGCAGGGAGCGATTAGCTGACCTTTATTGCGGAGTGGGCACATTCGGCCTGGCCTTAGCTTCGCAGGCTGCTGTCGTCTATGGAGTTGAACTCCTGCCCGCAAATTTAGCCCTCCTCAAAAAGAATCTTAACGAAAATCAAATCAGCAATTTCATTGTCGCCCCTGGGATGGCCTCTCATTGGGCTGAAAAAATCCTGTCTCAGGGCATAGATATCGCCATTGTTGACCCGCCGCGGCGCGGCCTAGAAACAAAGGTTACCCAGGCCTTGATGCGTTATCCGTCTCGACATCTGCTTTATCTTTCCTGCAACCCCGCTACCCAAGCTCGCGACTTGGGCGAGCTTCTTCGAGTCTATAAATTACGGGCAATTCGTCTTTATGATTTTTTCCCGCAAACACCCCACATCGAAACCCTATCCATCCTTGAGGCTAAAAACTAACCCCCGCTGGACTCATGATTTTAAATTCTTTAAAATGCCGAGTCATTTAAATTAGCTATAACCTGATTACTCCGCTTCTTTTTCCCCGTGATACTGGAAAATATCTCTGGGCCTTAACGACTCACCCTCGCTGCCCTCTTGTTTATTAGCCCTCATTATCTTTAAAGGAAGGGCAGTGGTCATGAAAAGAATAGTTCTTAGACGTGGTGAATTCGGCTCGCTTCGATTTCTTGTAAAGCGAATGGCCGAGCGAAGCTTTCTCTGCCATTTTCTCTGCCATAGAAAGCGGGCGGCTTAAAGGATTTACCGTTCTCCCGTGTTTTGTGTAAGTGAAGCTGGAGAATTAAAGGCGCCGGAAGGCCGGAAGGCAGCCCTTCGGCGCGGCCTTTTAGAAGAAACGCTCTCGGGTTGCTGTCACATTTTATTTTTATTCGTCTAATTATTAATCAAATTAGCCTCATGGACAATAA
>CAZVIN010000023.1:0-97512 GCA_964627255.1 uncultured Eubacteriales bacterium | reverse complement strand
GCGTCGAGGAAGTAACTGTGAGGCCCGACTCGCCGCTCTGCGGGAAAACCCTCACTGAGGCGGCCATTGAAGAAAAGACCGGCGCTCTCTTAGTAGCAGTTAAAAAGGCAGGAACGGCTGATTACGAGTTTAACCCGGCCCATACCCGAAAAATCGAGGCGGGCGAGACTTTGATTCTTATCGCCACTCCCGAGATGAGGGAAAAAATCGACCACCTCACCGCTTCCTGACCTTAAATTTTAGGGCGCCTCGTCTTTTTACTAAAATCTCTGTTTAAAATCTCTGGGGAACCTGTTTTCATCTTAGTTGCTGAGCTCTCTTATCACCAAAGCCTCAGAATTTATTTTCACTCCTATCTCGTCCCGGATTCGACGCTTGGTCTAAAAGCTAAATATAATCCGACCTTGGATTTGTTAAGACCATTATTAATTTCTATGATTTAATGCCACCAAGTCTCGATGAACTAGGGAAAATTCCGATTCAGGAAAAGTAAGAAAATAAAAAATCGGGCTAAGATTTAAATAAAGGCCAACAACCAAGCGCGGAGGTTTGGGATTTATCAAAAATTCGAAGGAATAAAACAGAGAAGGAGTAAATTATGGGCTCCTTTTCTGGGCTGAAAAAACGAGGTCAGGTTTGGGAGGGAGGAAGCTCGGGTTCTTTTTCGCCCGAGGCGGCTAATTGCTCCAAGCGATTGGCCAGCCGGTCGAGCTTTTTTTCCGCTTCGTCGAACTTGCCCCTGGCGTTGGCTAAATGATTGCCCAGAACCTGAAAATCAGCCCGGAAACGGTTGAGGTCGCCCTCAAGCTGAGCTAAGGCTTGAAAGATAACCCTGGCTGATTTTTCAATCTGCAGTCCTTTCAGTCCGAGGACGATGACTTGGAGATAGGCAAAAAATGAATTAGGCGAGACAGGCATCACTCTTTTTTGCAGGGCATAGCTAAAGAGGCTCTTTTCTTCGGAGGGCGGCTCGTCTTTGATGATGGTTTCGTAATAGATGTTTTCGGCGGGGATGTACATTAGGGCAAAATCATATGTGTTTTCCTCTGGCCGGATGTATTTAGTCGCAATGTCATCGATATGCTTACGGACATCCTGGATAAAGCGACGGCGGCAGGCTTCCTTCTCCTTCTGATTCTCCTCCTGGAGGTAGCGCCGGAAATTCTCCAGGGGAAATTTAGCATCAATCGGCACCAGGTTATTGCCGATTTGAACCACGGCGTCAACTTTCTCGCCGTTTTTAAACCGATACTGGAGGGTATAGTGAGCCGGTGGCAGAATTTGAGCCAGAAGGTCGCCCAGAAAAAATTCGCCCAACCCGCCTCTAAATTTGGGCGCCCGGAGCAGATCTTCTAAGGTGGCAATGTTTTTAGCTTTTTCCAGGACCTCCCGCGTGGCCATTTCCACCTTGCCCAAATGCTCGCGAACAAACCCCAGACTCTGGCCAATATCCCCGGTGGCTTGTTGGAATTGGGAGTGAATTCCCTGAAGCTGCTGGTTGACGAGCTGGACTAAATGACTAACCTGTTGCTGAACTAAGGTGAAGGATTGGTGGAGGTGCTGGGAGAGCTCCTGGTAACGTTTATCCTCGACCCTTTTGGAGCTGATTTGAAGAAGAAAAACCATAAGGATAGCGAGGCCGGCAATGACCATAACCAGAAGAAATAACCAAGTTGTCGTTCCCATGCTCTTAATTATATCTTTTTAGCTTTGCCGGATAAAATGTTTTTTTAATGATAATTTTGCTAAAAGCGGCAGGTTTGACTAAAACGCAGGGTTTCATTAAACTTAGCTCCGTGGCCCGTTAGCTCAACTGGTAGAGCAGCGGACTCTTAATCCGCGGGTTGGAGGTTCGAGTCCTCCACGGGTCACTTTGTTGTTAGGCGGAGGGAAATGAGAGGTTTCCTGGTAATACTTTTTTTGGCGTTGCTCCTTATTCTGGCCCTCTGGTTATTTCGATTTCAGGGCAAAAGCCAGCTGGAACAGGACATGGCCGCTCGAGACCGGTCTTTGGTTCGATTGACTGAGGTAAACTTAAACACGCTGGAGCAGGCAATCACGATATTTATCGGTCAGGAAGGGCGAGTACCGACCAGCCTCAAAGAATTGCGCCAAACCCGGCTTTTAACGGCGGCCACGGTTGATGCCTGGGGTAGGGAAATTCGCTATGAGCCGATAGACGAGTCACGCTTTTGTCTCCGCTCAGCCGGCGCTGACGGCGTTTTTGACACGGCTGACGATATCGTCAGGGTGCGTTGAATCTCCGGAAAAGGGCGGCCGAAAACCTCCTGGGCTGCAGGCGAAGACGAAACAGGGTTGAGAACCCGAGTGGAAGCAAAGGCCATCTAAAGCCAATCATGGCGCCGGCCCCCGGAAGGGAAAAGAGCCAATAAAAGTAAACAGCCACGGGCACCGCTTTTTAGCTTTTAATAAAAATTCGAAGGAAAAAGGCAGAGGTGCGACAAATTATGGGCTTAGGTGCTGCGGGAAAAAGCGAGGCCAAATTCTCAGGCCATTGAAAAAAGGGCCTGTTTATGCTAAATTACTCATAATTAAATAAAAAGGAGTGATAACCGTTGAGCCAGAAGACTACCTCGAATCAACTGGAAAGCCGTTTTCAGTTTGTTATTTTGGCCGCCAAACGGGCCCGGCAATTGCTTAAAGGAGCCAGACCCAAGATTAAAACCAAGAGCCGTAATCCTATTCGAATTGCCCAGCAAGAAATAAAAATGGGACTGGTTGATTATGAACTCCTGGAATCTGTTCCCTCTAAGCTGGATTTGGAAGGGGAGGAGCAGGTGATCGTAGTGGAAGAAGCCGGTGAAGAGCTGGAAGGCATTCCACCCCTTGGCTCCTTAGAAGAAGAGGAAGAAGAGATGGAAGAAGAGGAAGGCGAAAAATTGGAAGACCTTCATGAGATAGAGGAGGAGGAAGAAGAGGAGTTTGAGTCCCCGGAGAAGGAATCAGAGGAAGAGTAGCTTAGAGTTTAGAGGGGAGCCTGTTCCTTAGGTTTGGGGATGAGAGATTGAGCTCTCCTTTAGCAGCTGATTTTAATAACTGAATATAATCCAGCTTAATAAAATCCTTATTCGCTATACCTAAATGTCTGGCTAAACGAACAATCTCTGGCCTTTCTCCTTCTAACTCGCAAAAATAACCGATGGGCGTTTCATCCAAGCAAATCTTGAGTTTGCCCTTCTGGAAAACCGTTCGATATTTAACATAGCTAAAAGCGGGGATAAGTCCCAGTTTTTTTAGGATGCGGCGCATTTGCTTGGCGTCCTTCACCTCGGTTTCGAATTCTTGGCGGATTTTAAAACGCCGTGATTTCTGCGGCGAGCCCTTAAAGGTGAGCCAGGCCTTTTTCCCGACTAAGCGCAGCCTCAGGGCCTGAGCTTGACGTTCGAGGTCATGCGAGCGGAAATCATAAAGGATATTTTCCTCCCGGTATCTTTCTTTCCTAAGAATGGCGCCGTTGGCCAGAATCTTTTCCCGGAAAGAATTCGGGTCGGTGACGACAAACTTAACTTCAATTTCTAGCATCTTAGTTATTTAATTTTAGATTCTAAGTTTCAGCGATCCCGATAGAGAATATAATCAGTCAGCTGAGCTAAGGTTTCGCGATGAGAAGAGGAGGGCAGTTGGGCCAGCAAATGATGACATTGTTGAGCGAATTCTTCCGCTTTTTGAAAACTGTACTTTAAAGAACCACTTCCTTCCAAGATGTCAAGAATGGCTTTTTTGCCGGCTACTTCGAGCGGCTTTTTCTGGGCTAAGGTGAGAATTTTTTCTTTGGCTAATTGGCCATCGCCGCTTAGGCTATGAATGAGGGGCAAAGTAACCCGTCCTTCGCTTAAGTCAGAAAATGTCGGTTTGCCCAGGACTGCCTCGTCGCCTTGATAATCGAGAAGGTCGTCGATAATTTGAAAGGCCATGCCCAAGGAACAGCCATAATCATGGATTAGGCTGAGGTGGGTCTCGGCGGCTTCGGCCAGGACGCCACCAATTTGACAAGCGGCGGCAAAAAGAAAGGCGGTTTTTTTTCTGATGATTTCAAGATATTCGGGCTCCGTCAGGCTGAAATTACCACTCATCAAAAACTCGGCGATCTCGCCCTCGATCATCTGGGTAGCCGTCTGGGAAAGAAGCCTGACAATCCCGTCGTAGCCACTCTGGAGCAGGAGGTTAATTGTCTGGATATAAAGATGGTCGCCGAGCAGAACAGAAAGGTTTGGGCCCCAGCGGGTGTGAATCGTCGATTTTCCTCGCCGCATTCGGGAATTATCGATGATATCGTCGTGGATGAGGCTGGCGGTATGAATACACTCCACCAGCGAGGCCATTAGAATGTGGTCTTGTCCGCGATAGCCAAAAAGCTTGGCGCTCAGAATAAGCAAGGCCGGACGAATCCTTTTGCCTTTTTGACTGAAAAGAAAACGCTTAATCTCGGACAAGAAAGGACTTGAAGAAGCGGTGATGGTCTGGAGATAATTCTCCACCTCCTCGAGGTCCGGAAGAATTTCCCGGTAGAGCTCGTCCAGGTTAATCGAGCTGGTTCTTCTAAAATTTGGTTCTGAAGTCATCTTTTCAATTTAGCTCGAGCTTATCTTAGCATGCCTCGTCTTGATTGCCAAATAAAAAGCTCAGGAGCGAAGTCGGTTCAACAGCGGCCGATTCTAAATTGAGGCTGAAACTGCAGCCCGGGGGCTCGGCTGGTCTCAGCAGATAAAAAGGAGGCAAGAACAATATGGCTCGGCAGGATAATAATCGTTCCATATCGATTTGAATAAAATTGAACTCCGGCCCACGGAGCCTGCGAACGAATAACTTCTTTCAGCCTTTGCCCGCTCAAATCCAGAACTATTTGCTATCTTGTCTCTTCTTTTAGAGCCTTTTCGCCCACCTGCCTCAAAAATGATTTAGCGGGCTTACTTCATTATCTTGGGTTTAAGGTGCCGGATGGGCAAGGCTCCATAACTTAGAAGCTGGTGCAAAAATTCCTTAGGCGAGAACGCCTCTCCTTTAAGCTTGCGATATTCCTTTTCTAAATCCATTATTTCTTGGTAACCGACATAAGCATAGATGGCTTCGCCAGGATTAAGGATAATCTGGTTCCATTTTCTTTCAGCTTCTACGGGTGATTGGAAACCACCCTTCGTCATCAAGTCAATCGCCTGTTCCTTAGTCATACCGCCTTGATGGATGTTAAGCTCGAGTTGAAAATCAATTACTACTTGCAAGAGATGCTTGAGTTCATTCATTCTCATCTTCAGGTCGTACTCGCCAAAACCGCTGGTAATCAACATTTCATTCAAATAAATCGGCCAGCCTTTGAGTAACGGCTGATTTGGATAGAGCTTGCGCAGGAGGGAAGGGTTGTTTCGAGTCATGGCCAGAGGAACAAAGGGACCGGGAAAGACGTTGCCATTGACCCAGAAATAAAGAAAATAATTATTGAAATCCTCTAAGAAGACGTTTATTTGTTCGGGGGTCCATTCTTCCGGCAAGGGCGAGATTTCAGCGTTGTAGGGTCCGGCAGTTTCATAGGCTCCAGGAC
Organism: uncultured Eubacteriales bacterium; assembly: GCA_964627255.1. Lineage (GTDB taxonomy): Bacteria > Acidobacteriota > Aminicenantia > Aminicenantales > CALLJL01 > CALLJL01. The sequence continues at coordinate 91,955 of CAZVIN010000023.1, read as the reverse complement.
CAATCAGGCGGACCAGGCTGATTCCCCGTCGAAAAGCGGGCATCGGGATGATGTTCAAAGGCTCAGCGGGCAGTTCGACAAGGTTATTCTTCGCTAAAAAGTCTTTAAGAGCTCCCGCCTCGTTCTTGATAACGTCGATAAAATTTTCTTTGGTTGGACGAGCTCCCTTTATTTTGTCTATTACGCCCCGGATGAACAGGTTGCGAAGCTGTTCTTCGGTGTACTGAGTCGAGAGCTGTTCCATGTTTATCTGCGGATACATAATTCGATAGAGAGGCATGGAGACAATTGCCATTTCCCGGCGCAGGTTGTTGTAGTCAGCGCGCGACCGGGCGATTAGTTCATCAAGCGGAATAGAATTTTGCAGAGTAATCCGGAGTAGCCGTGGATGAACCTCTCCCAGACGGAAATTACCCGTAGAACGGGGCAAAAGCTCGGCTTGAAGAAATTTCTGGTAATCTTCAAGCGCCGGGATTATTTTGGTGATTTCCGCCTGGAAACGGGTTTTCGCGTCAGCTGAAGCGGCTTCGATCAGTTTAGGGATTTCGTTACGGTAAAAATCGATAATAGCGGGAAATTGCTTAATGGCGGTCTCGGTGTATAGCTGCGGCGGTGTCTTGAGATTAGTCTTGGCCTGCTGGATTAACTTGGGCAGCAATTTGGCCCGCTCAATCGCACTCTTTAATCTGGCATCAAGAGGCCCAAATTCTTTGCCCAATAATCCTTGAAGCGAATAATAGAAAAGCTCGTTATAAAAAAGCGGGTTATATTCCCAGGGAAGGAGGTTTTCGTGTTTAAGAGTCTCGTAGTCTAAGGAATCGAGAGCAATCTCGTGGTCGATTTCAACCTCGGGCGAGAGTTTGCTGCGGTCAATCTTAGCCATAAATAACTGGCGGTAGTTATCAAGAGAATCGTGCCGGCGGTCGATATTAGCTTCGCTCATGTCTTCGAGCTTATCGTTGTACTTGTAATAGCCGAGCAAAGTGGCGGCTGTGGGATAAAATTTCCACATATCATCAAGGTAGGTCTCGAGAGTCTTGAAAAATTTGGCCTCCTCGGGATTTTGCTGGCCGGCCACCCAGTTAAACCCCGTCAACAGAAAGAAAATCAGAAAAGTGATAATGGTTCGTTTTTTCACTGCGTCCTCCTTATCTTTAGGCATGGGTTCATCCTGCCTTTTTCCGCCTCTCGATGTTCATCGGAACAAGGCCTAATGAATCCTAACATAAGCAAAATTTAGAGTGCAAGACTTTTTTACCAACGGATAACGGCTGAAGCCCAGGTGTAGCCAGAGCCAAAAGCCGTGAGCACAACCAGACTACCAGGCTTAATCCGGCCCTGCCGGCAAGCTTCATCAAGAGCAATAGGTATGGAGGCGGCGGTCGTGTTGCCATAGCGGTCGATATTACGGACCACCTTTTCGAGGGGGATATTCAGACTCTTGGCAACCATTTGGGATATGCGTTCGTTGGCCTGATGGGGGATGAGAACGTCGACGTCTTCTATGCGGAGATTATTATGAGATAGGGCAATTCGGACAGCCTCCGGCATCTTTTCGCAAGCATTCTTAAACACCGACCGTCCATCCATCCGAGGAAAATATCGTCCCTCGCTAAGAAAATTATCTCCGAAGGTAGGTTTATCCTTGGGGCTCGGTTTTTCCATCCAAAGGTCTGAAACAAAGCGGCCGTCAGCGAAGAGATGGGTTGAAAGAATTCCTCGCCCCTCGCCCTCGGAGGCTTCCACTACCACCGCTCCCGCGCCGTCGCCAAAAAGAACCGCCATGTCCCGACCGGCGTCGGAATAATCTAAATTGGAAGATTGGACTTCTGCCGCCACTACCAGAAGACGACGGTAAGTTCCAGCCCGGATATATTGGTCGGCCACCGAGAGGGCATAAATAAAACCAGAGCATTGATTGCGAATATCAAGAGCGCCGACCGGGTCCAAACCCAGTTTGGCCTGAACTGAAACCCCTATTCCAGGGAAATAATGGTCAGGGGAAAGCGTGGCCGCAATGATGAACTCGATGTCAGATAATTTCAACCCCGCTGCTTCGACCGCTTGTTTCGCCGCCTCTACCGCCAGGTCAGAGCTTCCTGTGCCGGGAGTAACATAACGCCTTTCAACAATACCGGAACGCTGTCTAATCCACTCGTCGGAGGTGTTCATTATTTTTTCTAAATCAAAATTGGTGACAACATTGGGCGGAACGTAATGTCCGGTGCCGGTTATAATCGACCTTACACTCATAATCTAAAAAGTATACATTAATTTATTTATTAAGAAAAACTTTTTTTGATTTAAAGCCGTCATGAGAGGCTTTTTAGGCGGCTGAGACAAGGTCGGTTTGACGGATTAAGGCAAGAAAGTTAAAATTGATTTATAAAACGCTATAAAAGAGAAGCAAGCCGCCATGAGACAAAGCGCGGGCTGTAATTTTTTCTGGCTGAAGACATTAGTGGTTGCAGCCTTTTGCTTCCTCTTCGTTCCTTTTAGCCTTTTGCCCCAGGAAACTCTGCTCAAAGTGGACGTGGCGATTGTTCCGAAGATACTTTCTCGGGGAGAGTCAGGGCAGGTTATCTTGAGGCTAACTGTCCCCGAAGGAGTAGTTGTTCTCTCTGAGCCCGAGTTTGTCATTGAATTTAAACCTTCGCCGCCAATTACCTTTCCCAAAAATTTTTTTACTGCTACCGACCTGGAGCTGGAGACGGTTAAACAGAATGGCCGAGAATGCCTGAAGCTGGATAAAATCATCAAAATTCCCTTTTCGGTTGCTCTTGACGCTCCCGCCAAAACCTATATCCTGGAAGGTAAACTGAAATATGTCCTGCAATCCCTTCAGCGAGGCTGGTGCCTTAAGACCGCTTCCAAGTTTTTCAGCTCTTTTTCCACCCGGGCTACGGTGATGAAAAAGAAGTCAAGCCTCCCCTCCGGTTCGAGTCCCACAGCTAAATGAATGTAAAGTTTAGAGCCAGCCCTTTTGCTGGTACCAATTAAGCGTTTCCACCAACCCTTGTTCTAAATCGTATTGAGGCTGGAAGCCCAAAACCTTTTGCGCTTTGGAGGCATCGGCAGTCCAGAAAGCGGCTTTCATTTCTCTATATTTATCCAAGTTAATGACTGAAGGCTTATTTGTCAGGCGAGAAAATCCCTGAGACACGGCGGCGATGAAGAAAACTAACCAGGAGGGAGTCTTAATTTTCACAGGTTTTTTTTCTAAAAGACGAGCCGCAGTCTGACCCACCTCCTCCCAGGTGTAAAAGTTGGGCGCAGCGAGATGAAAAATTTCTCCGGAGTTTAGGTCACTCCTGGCCGCGAGCTGAAGAAAATTAATTAAATCCTTAACATAGCAGAGGCTCATTCTCATGCGGCCAGAATCAAAAATGGGCAGGAGGCCGCGGTTGATAAAGCGAAAAAAGGTTAAAAAATCCCTATCACCTGGTCCATAAACTCCGCCCACCCTAATGATAACGACGTTGAATCGAGCCTGATAACCAAGGACTTCCTTTTCTCCCAGGAGCTTGCTCTGGCCATAGGGGTTGATGGGTTGAGGCGGGTCATTTTCCCGAGTGGTTCTCGCTTTGGTGGCTGGGCCGACGGCCGCCAAGCTGCTTAAATAAATAAATTTTATTTTTTTACTTTGTCCTTCTAAGGCCTTCAAAAGGCTTGCCGTGCCTTGTTGGTTTACATTATAATAATCCGTTGCTTTGGCGGCCTTGGTTAACCCGGCGAGATGGAAGACGACGTCAAGGCCAGCAGGTAAAGGCGGTGGCGTGACGAGGTCACCTTGGAGCACAGAAACGGCCGGGAGCAAGTGAGGCTCGAGCTTTTGCCGGTTCCGGACCAGAACAAAAAGTTCGGTGGCCGGCTGATTAATTAAAGAAGCAAGGAGATGGCGGCCGATAAAGCCGGTAGCACCCGTTATAAGAACTTTCATGGAGCGATTCTAAGCTATTGTCAAGGATAGAGTCAATTCGGCCTCCGTTCTTGTTTTCAAGCAACCCACAAAGGAGGGAAGGATGAATCTTTTTGACAAATGTTACAGCTTCACCCGAGCTGATGAAGCTATGGCCATGGATATGTATCCTTACTTTACCCCAATTCAAGCAGTAAATGGCAATCGCGTCTTGGTTGACGGCCGAGAAATGATTATGGTGGGGTCGAACAACTATTTAGGGCTGGTTGACGAGCCCAGGGTAAAGAAAGCGGCTCAAGAAGCTATTGAACGTTACGGTGTGGCCACCTGCGGTTCTCGCTTTCTCAACGGGACTCTGGATATCCATGTGGAGCTCGAGGAAAGGCTGGCTCGTTTTATGAAAAAGGAAGCAGCTCTCGCCTTTAGTACCGGCTTTCAGACCAACTTGGGAATTATCTCCACGCTGATTGATAAGGATGATTATATAGTGGCTGACCGCATGGTTCATGCTTCTATCATCGATGCCTGTCGCCTCTCCTACGGCACGGTTTGTAAGTATAAACACAACGACATGGCTGACCTGGAAAGAGTTTTAGCCTCACTCCCGGCCGCCAGCGGCAAACTCATCGTCGTTGACGGTGTTTTCAGCATGGAAGGTGATATGGCCAACCTGCCAGAAGTGGTTTCTCTGGCCAAAAAATATGGGGCGCGGTTAATGGTCGATGATGCGCACGGGATCGGTGTTTTGGGCCAAAATGGCCGGGGGACAGCGGAGCATTTTGGCGTTGAAGACGACGTTGACATTGTCATGGGCACTTTTAGCAAATCCTTTGCTTCGCTTGGTGGCTTCGTGGCCGGAGAAAAAAAAGTGATTCAATACATCAAACACCATGCCCGCTCCCTCATTTTCAGTGCCAGCATCACTCCGGCTTCAGTGGCCACGGTCTTGGCTACCTTGGATATTATTGAAAAGGAACCAGAGCGTCGTCATCGACTGTGGCAGATTACGGAAAAAATGAGACGAGGCTTCCACGAAATGGGTTTTGACACCGGCGAATCCCAGACCCAGATTATTCCTGTGATTATGGGCGAAGACGAGGCGGCTTTTATGTTCTGGAAGCTGCTGCGAGAAGATGGTATTTTCACCACACCCACCATTTATCCGGCTGTTCCCAAGGGCCGAGCTCTCATTCGCACCAGCTATTCGGCCACCCATCGCGAGGAAGACCTTGACCGTGTTTTGGCGAGCTTTAAAAAGTGCGGCCAGGTTTTGGGACTGATTCCCGCGGAAAAGTGATTACATAAATGAAAAAAATTCGGGCTCTTTTTTTGTTATTTTTCTTGATTCTTGAAGCCTTCTCCCTTTTGTCGGCCACGGTTACCATGCCTTTAAATCAAGTCAAGGCCGGCATGAAAGGCAAAGGGAAAAGCGTTTTTACCGGCACCCAAGTAGAAGAATTTGACGTCACCATCCTCGGCGTAATGGAGAATGTTCAACCCCAGAGGAACATAATCTTAGCTGAGCTTTCTGGCCAAGGCCTGGAATCAACCGGGGTTATAAGCGGCATGAGTGGCAGCCCAGTCTATATAGACGGCAAGCTGATTGGCGCTATTGCCTATAGCTTTCCCTATGCTCGTCGAGCCATTGCCGGAATCACTCCGATTGACGAGATGCTCCAGGTCGGGGGGAAAAAGGAAAGTTTCAGACCGCAGGGAAGCCAGCCGACGGGATTTAAGTCTTCTCTGAGCTTAGAAGAGCTCCTTACTCTCAACCCGCTTCTTTTCCCGAGTCTTCAGAATACCAACGGCAGCCCCGAATTCCAGAGGTTGCAGGTGCCGCTGCTTTTCAGCGGTTTTTCTCCCTCTTTTTTAGAAAAAAAACGGTCTCTTTTTTCCCGGATGGGCTTTATTCCCGTGGCCTCGGGCTCATCATCTCAGATAACTTCTTCTCTGAATTCCGTCCAACTAAAAGAAGGTGACCCTGTTGCCATCCAGTTAGTGAGCGGCGATTTGAACTTAGCGGCTGTTGGAACAGTCACTTATGTCGATGGCAATCGGGTCATAGCTTTCGGCCATCCCCTTTATAATTTGGGCCCGGTGGATTATGGCTTGGCTACAGCCGAGGTTATGACCGTTGTTCCCAGCCTTGAAACCTCCTTTAAACTGGCCAAAACAGGCCAAATCGTGGGCCGTTTTATTCAAGACCGAAACGCCGGAGCTATGGGTGAATTGGGCCGGCTTCCCCAGTTAATTCCCCTTAACCTTAATTTAATCGACGCTTCCGGCGCGGCCAAAAATTTCCGAATTCAGCTTATTAACGACAAAATTCTAACCCCGCTTCTGGTCAACCTGGCTCTTTATTCTGTCGTCCTCAGCGAGGCCAGGGCTTATGGCAACCTCTCTGTCGAGTTCAACGGCGACCTCTATCTTGACAACGGTCAGAACGTGCACCTCGAGGACCTCTTTTCCGGCAATCTCGACAACGCGGTAACCAATTTTTCGGGTCTTCTCACGGCCGTCGCTTATTATTTAATCAATAATGAATTTCAAGAGCTGAGAATAACCCGGGCTGACCTCCGTCTCCGCGTTACAGAAGAAGTTAAACTCGGTACCTTAGAGAGGGTCTGGTGTGATAAGTATGAAGTCTCTCCCGGAGAGAGAATCGGGGTTAAGGTTTTTTATCGCACCTTCCGCGATGAAAGCATCTTGGAAGAAGTCAACCTCGCCGCGCCTCAACTGCCTCCCAACACCGAGTTTCAATTGATCGTTGGGGACGCCGCTTCGATGCACCAGGTAGAGCTTGAGCTCTACCAGCGAGCCGAAATAACGCCCCGTAACCTTAATCAGCTTATCCGCCTTCTCAACAGCCTGCGCAAAAATAATCGGATTTATTTTAAACTTCTCGCCCCAAAACCAGGTCTCTTCTTGAGGGGAGAGGAGATGGGCAGTCTGCCCCTAACTCTCAGAGCCATGCTCACTTCCCCGCGGGCGGCTTCGGCTTCGCCGGTTACCATTAGCCGTTCCACCTTGGCTGAATATCAATTGCCCATCGCCTATACTTTTAAGGGTGTGGCAGTAATTCCGGTACGGATAAAACCGTAGCCTGAGGAGAAAAAATGAGAAAGCTCCAAGTCTGGCTCATGACGGTTTCAATTCTTGGCTTTGGACTCAGTGCTTCCGCAGTAACCACTCAGAAATGGGAATTGCTCCGTTTTGAAGATTTTAGCCGCGGCAAGCTCCAGTCGCTTCGTCTTTCTGCGGAAGGCCGCCTTTCTCTGGGTCCCAAGGTGGAAAGTATTTCTGGCCCCGCCGAGGATTTTTATCTTTCCTTTGTCGCCGCTCCTGACGGCTCTCTTTATCTCGGAACTGGTCATAACGGCCGGGTTTATCGGCTGAAGGGGGGCAAGGTTGAGCTTTATTTCCAGGCTCCGGAAATGGATGTGACCTGTTTGGCCTTGGATTCTAAAGGAATACTTTATGCTGGTACTTCACCCAACGGCAAAATTTACCGCATCACCGGCGTCGGTCAAGGCGATTCGTTTTTTAATCCGGAAGAAAAATATATCTGGGACCTCCTTTTTTCAGAAAAGGGGACGCTCTTGGCGGCAGTTGGGGAAAGAGGCGGTATCTACGAGATTTCGCTTCTTGGGGAAGGCAAACTTCTCTTTAAATCTGAGGAAACTCATATCCTTTGCCTCCATCGTTTGGCCTCGGGCGATACTTATGCTGGTAGCGGCGGTCCAGGCTCTTTGTATTTCATCAAGGCTGGTGGGAAGCCAGCCCTTCTTTACGAGAGTTCCTATGAAGAAATTAAGGCCATTACCACTGATTCCTCAGGAAATATTTATATCGCTACTTCGGGAACGCCCACCAAGCCGCGGCCAAAAGAGCCAGCCCAACCGGGGGCTAAGGTTATCTCGGCCGCCGACGTGTCGATTACGGTCATTGCGGCGGGTGCCGAGAAACCAGTAACCGCAGCCTCTGGCGCCGAGCCGCGGGAGCCAGGAGCAGTTTATCAAATAAAGCCAGATGGCCTGGCCAAGAAATTGTGGTCTTCGAATGAAGAGATGGCTTATTCGCTGGCCTTTCGGCCAGAGGAAAAAAAGCTTTATTTCGGGACAGGAGCGAAGGGTCGGGTTTATTCGGCTGATTCTGAAGACCGAGTGAGTCTTGTCTATCAAGGCCAGTTTGAACAAGTCTATGAGCTTTTCACCTTTGGCAATAAACTTTTCTTCCTCGGCAATAACCCTTCCGTTCTTGGCTCTCTGTTGACGGAACAATCTCTGGAAGGAGAGTATCTTAGCCCAGTTCTCGAATCCTCGACCCCGGCCTTGTGGGGGCGTTTAGAGTGGTTAGCCGAGGTTCCAGCCGGCTGTAGCCTTCTCTTTCAATCGCGGTCGGGAAATTCCTCCCGGCCCAATGAAACCTGGAGTGATTGGTCGCCGCCCTACCAAAAGATTGGAGAGCAAATTCTCAGTCCCAAAGCTCGCTATTTACAAATCAAAGCCCTTTTCCGCTCTCAGGCCGGCAATGCTTCGCCTGTCCTCCAGCGCCTGACACTTTTTTATTTGCCCGCTAACTTACCGCCTACCTTGACATCCCTCGAAGTTTTTGCGCCGAATGAAGTTTTTCTCAAGCCGCTTGACCAAGAAGAAGTTATTTGGGGTCTGAGCGCGGTCAAAAAAAGTGACCAAAGTGGCCGGGAGGAAGGACGGATTGTTTCCTTAGGGGCGCGCAAAGTTGTCCGTAAGGGGTATCAAACATTTCGCTGGGAAGCCAACGACGAGAACGGGGACGAACTTGTTTTCCAGGTTTACTTAAGAAAAGAAGGGGAGTCAGATTGGCGACTTCTGGCTGATAACTGGAGTGAAACTATTTATGTCTTAGATGCCACCACCTTTCCTGACGGTGTCTATGAACTGAAGGTGGTGGCTTCGGATTCTCCCTCCAACCCGCCTTCCCAGGAGCTAAAAGCCGAAAAAATTAGCCTTCCTTTTATCGTCGATAATACTCCGCCGATAATTAAAAATGTGCTGGCTTCTCTTAAGGGAAACGAGCTGGAACTGAGCTTTGAAGCCGAAGACAACGGCTCAGCCCTTAGCAAAGCCGAATTTTTGGTGCGGCCCGAACCTTGGCGAGCGCTTTTTCCTGTTGACGGCCTTTGCGACGGGCCGCGGGAGAGTTTTCGAGCCAAGGTCAGTTTAAGGCCCGGCGCCGATAAAATGGTGGTTATTCGAGTCCAGGATAAACATGGTAATAGCGCCGTCTTCTGGCAGAACTTTTAGGCGGTTTTAACTCTTTCCACGTATTTATCTTCGCGCGTATCAATCCGCACCACGTCCCCTTCTTTGATAAATTGAGGCACGACCACTGTCAGCCCAGTTTCCAGGGTTGCCGGTTTGCCGCTGGCGGATTGAGTGGCCCCTTTAAGATAAGGTTCGGTCTTCTTGACCTTCAGGTCCACCGTCAGGGGCGGTCGGACACCGACAGGTTTGCCTTCGTGGATTTCCACAGTAAAAACAACATTAGGCACTAGGTAATTGACCGCTTCGCCGATAAGCTCCTCAGAAAGCGAGAGCTGTTCGTAGGTTTCCAGGTTCATGAAAATATATTCATGGCCGTCCTGGTAGAGAAATTCCATCGCCACTTCTTCTAAATAAGCCTGTTCTACCCGGTCTTCAGAACGGAAGCGATAATCCAAGAGATTCTGGTTTTTTAAATGCCGGAGTTTAGTTTGGACGCAGGCTTTCCAGTTACCCGGAGCTACATGCACGGCTTCCAAGACTTTGTAGAGCTCACCTTCGAGTTTAAGAATCATACCTTTTCTGATTTGCGTCGCGTTAATCATTTCCTCGCCTCAAATTCACCGTAAGTAAAATTCATTCCCGGTGGTTTTTAGGGTCAGCCGGAGTCAATTTATTTTTTAGCTTAACCCCTTTTCCCTGTCAATAATCAGCGCTGAAAGTTGATTTTCTTTTTTTATTCTTTTATAAAGGCCTCTTCGATGCTGGAACTAATCGTCCTGGGGACAGGAGGAGCAACCGCTACTGCCGGCCGAGATAATACCAGTTTTTTAATTAAGACCGAAAAGGAGCGATTTCTTATTGATTGCCCAGGAGGTATAATCCATAAGCTAAAAAAGGTCGGCGAAGACCCCAAGGAAATTGCTTGTCTTTTTTTAACTCACATCCATCCAGACCACATTTATGGCTTGCCCTCCTTTGTCCACAGTTTGTTGCTCGAAGCGAAAGAGCTTTTTATCTACGGCTCCGAAGAAACCGTGGCCTTTGCCGCCAAGTTGCTTGACCTCTTCGAGCTTCGTCAGCCTCGGCTTAAATACCGAACCTCTCTCTTTCCCTTGGAGGCGGGAAAAGAGCAGGATTTGCCAGGAGGTGTAAAATTCAAGGCAATTCCCACTCCCCACCATTCATCTTCTCTTGCCTTCCGGTTTAGCTTCCCCGCGTCCCGAGAAACCTGGCTTTTTTCTGGTGATACACCGCCCCACCCGCCCCTCTGGGAGGAAGCTCGCTCCGCCGACGTCCTCATCCATGAAGCTTCCGCACCCAAGCGCTTCTTCGAACTTTATCCTGAGTTGAGGCAGGTGCATACCGACGCCTATGAGCTCGGCCGATTAGCCGCCCAGGCTAAAATTCCTTGCCTCATCCCCTGTCATTTTTTTGGGGAGGTTGACTTTTCTCTTCAAGAAATCGCCGCCGAGGTCAGAGCCAATTATGGCGGGAGGCTCATTATGCCTCACGACTTGGAACGCTGGACTGACTTGATGATAAAAAAATGGCCTGAAAAAGATAAAGATTAGATTATGAATTAAAAGAATTAAGGGAAGAAGGATAGATAAAAATGAAACTTAGAAAGCCAGAGACCCCACTTCTGCGGCTGATAGTTTTTTTCAGCTGGGCAATTTTTATTGTAGCTTCTTGTGGGAGAAAAACCATGGTCGATTTAGTGCTTCTTAATGGTCAAATATGGACAGGTAATGACGCTCGACCCTGGGTAGAAGCGGTGGCGGTTCGCGGGGATAAAATCTGGGCGGTGGGCTCAAACCGAGAGATAAAAAAATTGGCGGGGTCAGAGACGGCTCTGCTTGACCTGAAGAAGGCTCTTGTTCTCCCCGGTTTCATTGACAGCCACACCCATTTCCTCGATGGAGGTTTAGCCCTCCAGAAACTCCAGTTAAACGAGGTGACAAGTCGGCAAGAATTCGTAGCCCGCATCGCGGCTGAGGCCCGACGGCTTGGCCCCGGCCGCTGGATTACCCAAGGAAACTGGGACCACCAGCGATTAAGCCCGCCCGAGCTACCGCGGCGGGAATGGATCGACTCGGTAACGCCAGAGAACCCGGTTTTAATCAGCCGTCATGATGGCCATATGGCTTTGGCTAATAGCTTAGCCTTAAAAATAGCCCAAATAGACCGACATACTCCTTCTCCTGTTGGCGGCGAAATCCAGAAAGACCCGCAATCGAGCGAACCAACGGGAATTTTAACCGACGCCGCTATTGATTTAGTCGGCCGTCATATTCCCGCCCCTTCCTTGGCCGAGAAAGTCGAAGCGGCTCGGGCGGCCGTTCTTCATGCTCTGAAGAATGGCGTGACCTCGGTTCATGATATGGGAGAGACGGCTAATCTCGAGGTTTATCAGGAGTTACAGCGTGAGGCCGGGCTTAACTGTCGAGTCTCACTCTATATCCCAATAACAGAAATTGAAGTCTTGGAGCGGCTTCATTGGCGCCCCCCCTTTGGTAACGATTTTCTTCGACTCTGCGGTTTAAAAGGGTTTGTTGACGGGTCTCTTGGCGCCGGCACAGCCCTTTTCTTTGAGCCTTACCTTGACCAACCCGAAAGCCATGGCTTGCTCCATAGCCAGATGTTCCCCGAAGGAATTATGGAAGAGAGAATCCGTCGCGCTGACCACCTCGGAATACAAGTTGCGATTCACGCTATTGGCGACCAGGCGAACGCCCTAATTCTGGACATTATGGAAAAAGTGATGCGGGAGAGTGGGCCGAAGGAACGTCGCTGGCGCCTAGAGCATGCCCAGCATCTTCGACCCGAGGATATTGCCCGAATAGGACGCTTGGGTGTCATCGCTTCAGTTCAGCCTTACCATTTAGCCGACGATGGCTGCTGGGCGGAGAAGAGAATTGGCGCCGAAAGAGCCAAAACAACCTACGCCTTTCGTTCGCTTCTCGAAAAGGAGGTGAAATTGGCCGCAGGGTCTGATTGGACAGTCGCGCCGCTTAACCCGCTGACTGGCATCTGGGCGGCCGTGACCAGGCAGACGGTTGATGGCCAACACCCTCAAGGCTGGATTCCAGAGGAAAAAATCAGTGTGGAGGAAGCTGTCCGGGCTTATACTATTGGCGGCGCTTATGCTGAGTTTGCCGAAAACCTTAAAGGAACAATAGAGCCGGGAAAATGGGCTGACCTCGTTGTCCTGGATAAGAACATTTTTTCCTTAGAGCCAGAAAAAATCCTGGAAGTGAAGGTTCTTTTGACGATTGTCGGCGGCCGACGGGTTTATGAAGCTCAATTCTAAGCCTGGTAAATTGATGAGCCAGGCCAGGTTTATCAGCGGTCAAGGAGTCACTTTAAAATAAAAAGGCAATTTTACGAGGAGGTGGCAATAAGGTCTCTGACTTTGCGGGCGTCTTGACCGGGTCAGCGTCACGAAAGTCCCATAGCCGAGGCTGTAATCGCCACCTTTCCGAAATCGAGAAGCGGTCGCCGTGGTTTCTTATATTAGAGTCTGGTCAATTCCACGCCGCACCCTTCAGCTTCTTTATCTTTGGCTGCTTCCTTTTTGGAAAATTCTCAATCGGCAACTGTTAATATATTGTTTCAATTATCTATCTCTGATAGAATATCATACCTTTTTGAGGAGGATGAAATGAATGTTGGGATTATGAATGAAAGCGCCAAGATTGAGAACCGGGCGGCTTTGACTCCCAGCGGTGTTTCCTTCTTAGTGGAAAAAGGATACAAAGTTTTTGTTCAATCAGGTGCTGGCCAGAGAGCTGGATATAGTGACGAGGACTATGTGGCCGGCGGGGCGCAAATTGTTTTTACCAAGGAAGAAGTCTTTGGTCGCTCTGACGTCGTCCTGAATGTTTCGCCTCTTAACCAGGAAGAATGCCGAATGGTGAAGCCCGAACAGGTGATAATGGGCTTCCAACACTTAGCCATTGCCCGCAAATCCATCGTTGAGGAGTTGCTGGCCAAAAAGGTGGCCATGCTTGGTTATGAAATCATCCAAGAAGATGACGAAAGCCTGCCTTTTTACGAGAGCTTAGGGGAAGTGGCCGGTCAGATGTGCATCTTTATTGCTGGTCATTATCTTCAGACGAACCAGGGCGGCCGGGGAACGATAATGGGCGGCGTGGTTTCAGTTCCCCCGGCGACAGTGGTCATCGTGGGGAGCGGTGTTTTAGCCCGCAGCGCCACCCGCGCTTTTCTTGGAGCCGGCGCTCACACCATAGTTCTCGGGCACAACATGGAGCGGCTTCGCCGGATCGAAGAAATGACCGCCGGTCGGGTCATAACGCTTATGGGCAGTCGGTATAACTTGAATCGCATGACCAAAGTAGCTGATGTGCTCATCGGTGCGGTGCTTCGTCCGGGAGAAAGGGCACCGGTGATGATTACGCGGGATATGGTGAAAGCGATGAAACATGGTTCAGTGATTATCGATTTAGCCATCGACCATGGCGGCTGCATCGAAACCTCGCGGCCAACTACCCTGGACCATCCTACTTATGTTGAAGAAGGCGTTATCCATTATTGCGTCCCAAACATTACTTCTGCTGTCAGCCGGACTTCGACCAAAGTTCTCTCTAACTTGGTGGTTCGCTACCTTCATGAGATTGGCGAAGTGGGCCTTGATGAAGCCGTCAAGTTTGACCGGTCTTTGGCTCGGGGGCTTTATCTCTTTCGGGGAGGTATAACCAAGAAAAACATTGCCGAGAGGTTCAGCCTTCCCTGGAGTGAATTGGGTGTTGATTAAAGGGGAAAAATGGAGGCTAAGGAAGCAATTTTTCAAGGGTTAGAGTTAAAGCAAAAGGACCTTATTCATCTCCTCCACCGGGTTCAAGCTCAACATGGCTATATCCCCGTAGACCTAGTTGAAGAAATAGCCCAACGGTTGCGCATTTCGGCCGCTGAAGTCTTCGGGGTGCTTACTTTTTATAAAGCCTTTGCTCTTGAACCCAGAGGCCGACATACAGTTACCATCTGCTTAGGGACAGCATGCCATGTCCGAGGAGGTAAGCAGATTGTGGAGGAGGCGGAGCGGCGGCTAAACATCCGCGCCGGCCAGACTACTGCCGACCGAAAATTCAGCTTGGAAACGGTCAATTGCCTTGGCTGTTGTGCCATCGGGCCTGTGGTTGTGGTGGACGGCGTCTATCATTCCCATGTGACTATTGACCAAGTGGAAAAAATCTTGAAGGAAACGCGTTCCGCCGAGGAGGGACCATGAAACGACTCAGCAGTCCCCAAGAGCTGGCAGCCTGGCAAGCAGAAATTGTGGCCTCAAGACCTCAAAAGCCGAAGATGGTGGTTGTTTCCTCCGGTACCTGCGGCCAAGCCAGCGGTTCGCTCGACGTCCTCCAGGCTTTCCGGGAGGAACTGCGCTCGCGGCAGCTGGAAGCGAAAATCGGTCTAAGAGTCACTGGCTGCCACGGTTTCTGCGAAATGGAGCCGAACATCATCATCGAGCCCGAGCGAATTTTTTATAAAAACCTGAAGCCAAATGATGTCCCCCAAATAATTGAAGAAACTTTGCTCTCCGGTAAGATTATTCCTTCTTTAACTTATCATGACCCAAACAGTCGGCAAGCCTATTCTCATCAACCCGAGATTCCTTTTTATACGAAGCAGCTCCGCTGGCTGACTGAAGCCAACTTTTACCTTGACCCAACCAGCCTTGAAGATTATATCGCCCTTGGTGGCTACCAGGCCTTTGCCAAAGCTCTTTTCTCTTCTCAGCCAGAAGAGGTTATCCAAGAAATAGCGGCCGCCAAGCTCCGAGGCCGAGGAGGGGCAGGATTTCCCACTGGTCAAAAGTGGAAAATCTGCCGGGAAGCCCGAGCCGAACATAAGTTCATCATATGCAACGCTGACGAAGGCGACCCTGGCGCTTATATGGACCGGAGCCTGCTTGAGGGCAACCCGCACAGCGTTATCGAGGGCATGATTATCGGGGCTTATGCCATCGGCGCTACCGAAGGGTTCATTTACGTGCGAATGGAATATCCCTTAGCAGTGAAACATGTAACCTTGGCTTTAGAACAAGCACGACAGGCGAACTTGCTTGGTTCTTCTATCCTCGGGTCTTCCTTTAGTTTTGATATCCACGTTGTCCAGGGTGCCGGCGCCTTTGTCTCCGGGGAAGAAACCTCGCTTATGGCTTCCATCGAAGGAAGAAGAGCTTTTCCCCGGCAACGTCCGCCTTTTCCAGCCCAATCTGGACTTTGGGGTTATCCGACGAATATTAATAACGTCGAAACCTGGGCCAACGTCCCGCTGATTATCAAGAACGGCGCTCCTTGGTTTAGCCAAGTGGGGACAGAGCAAAGCAAGGGGACCAAGATTTTTTCCTTGGTCGGTAAAATCAACAACACCGGTTTGGTTGAAGTGCCCATCGGGATCACCCTTCGAGAAGTTATCTATGAGATAGGCGGAGGAATAAAAGACGGCCGAAGCTTCAAAGCAGTTCAAACCGGTGGGCCTTCTGGTGGTTGCCTGCCCGCTTCCATGCTTGACCTACCCGTTGATTACGACACTTTGACCAAGGCCGGGTCGATTATGGGCTCAGGCGGGATGATCGTTATGGACGAGGCGACCTGCATGGTTGATGTGGCCCGTTATTTCCTTAATTTCACCCAGGAAGAATCCTGCGGCAAGTGCGTTCCCTGTCGGATAGGGACGCGGCAAATGGTGGAAATCTTGAACCGGATAGTGGCGGGAAGAGGGGAGGAAGGTGACCTGGAAAGATTGACTAACTTAGCCCAAACAGTCAAGAGCGCTTCGCTCTGCGGCTTGGGCCAAACTGCGCCGAACCCAGTTCTCACCACCCTGAGATATTTTCGCGATGAATACGAAGCGCATATTAAGGAAAAGAGTTGCCCGGCGCTGGTCTGCAAAGACTTAATAATTTATTACATCGACCCCGAGAAGTGTGTCGGCTGTCTGCTCTGTTTGAAAAGTTGTCCAACCGGGGCCATCAGCGGCGAAAGGAAAAAGCCCCACCACATCAATCAGCAGCTTTGTATTAAGTGCGGCGCTTGCTTGGAAAAATGCCCGCGTAAGGTGCAAGCGATTAGCAAACTCACTGGGCAGAAACGAGATGAAATTTTGGCCGCCGAAGACAAGTTTAATCATTCGAGGATTGGACTATGATTATCCGGTTCGATGGACGAGAAATAACCTTTGAAGGTTCAAAAAGTATTCTCGAGGTAGCGAGGGAAAACGGGATTTATATTCCTTCGCTCTGTGACCATCCCTTATTAACCCCCTTTTCTGGTTGCCGTTTATGCCTTGTTGAGGTTAAGGGAAGACGCGGTTATGTCCCCGCTTGCAGCCTTCAAGCTGAGGATGGCCTGGAGGTCACAGTTAATTCTCCGGTTCTGGAGGAAATCCGGCGTCAGACCCTGGAGCTGATTCTTTCAGAGCATCCAAATGCCTGCCTTGTTTGCTCGGAAAAAGAGAGATGCGAGGAGCATAAAGCCACCATTCGCAAAGTCGGTGAAGTCACGGGATGTGTTTTTTGTCCTAAGAATAATCATTGCGAATTGCAAGAAGTTGTCCGGCGTCTTGGGGTGGAGAGGGTCAGGTTTCCCTCCACCTATCGCGGCTTTGAGCTTGAGCGCGGGGACCCTTTCTTTGACCGCAATTATAATCTTTGTATTCTCTGCGGCCGGTGTGTGCGAGTCTGTCATGAGGTTCGAGGCGCAACGGCGATAGCCTTTGTTTTTCGGGGCTCGCAGACCGTAATTGGCACACCTTTCAATCAACCGCTCCTCGATAGCGGCTGTCAGTTTTGCGGGGCCTGTGTTGACGTTTGTCCAGTAGGTGCGCTAACTGAAAGGGCTTTAAGGGTGGAAGTGGAGCCGGAAAAAGAAGTTACGACGGTCTGCCCCATTTGCAGTCAGGGATGCCGGCTAAGGGTCAAAGTGCGAGAGTCAAGAATTCTGGGCGCCGAACCGGAGACGGAACAATCGTCAAACCCGTTTAAAACCTGTGTCCGCGGCCGGTTCTTACTCCGGGAAGTAGTTAATGAGGCGAAGCGATTGCCCCAGCCTTTTATCCGCTCCGATGGCCAGCTTTTGGAAATGAGTTGGCCCGAAACTCTGGATTTCGTAGCTGCCAAGCTCTCGGCTTATAAGGGAGAAGAAATAGGCCTTGTCCTTTCACCGCATCTTCCCTTGGAGGATATTTATCTTCTTTCCCGGCTCGCCACCGAGGTTTTGGCCTCTTCTCAGGTCGCTTTAACCTCGGTAGGTGAGTCTTTAAGCTTATTGCAAAACCTCGCTCAGTCCGGACATTTGACGCTTAATTTAAATTATCGACCTGAGGATATAACTCAAGCCAAGAGCATTCTGGTTTGTGGTGGGGACCTGACAGCTCTTCAACCAGGACTCTGGGTCGAGGTGCATCAGGCCCTTCGTCAGGGGGCCAAGTTGGTCACCCTCGACTCCCTCGCTCGAGCTTCTGACCGCCACGCCACATTAGCTCTTAAAGCTTTACCTGAAGACTTTCCCGCCATATTGGAACGTTGGCTGAGCCTCCTGGGCGAAAACCTGGATGAAGAAACCAAAGCTCGGCGGCTGGCAAGAGAAGAAAGACTCCGTTCACTTCTTTCCCACCAGCCGGAAATCCAGGAATCTAGCCACTTAAAACCGGAGGTGGACGAGGCTTGGTCGCTACTTACGGCAGCTAAACCAGTTGTTTTTCTTGTGGGCCCGGGCTTAGCCATGAATTCCAGCCCCGCAATTTTGTCTCGGCTCTGGAATTTGGCTGTTCTTGCCGATGCTAAGCTAATTACCTTTGGTTTTGAGAGTAACGCTCGCGGGGCACTGGAATTGTTGAAACGCCTTGGCCTCCGCGCAAAATCCCCGGAGCAAATGCAGGAAGAGGTGGAAAAAGGCCACCTGAAAGCCTTGCTTTGTTTTGGGGCTCTGCCCGCGTTTTCCTCCAAGACTCCAGAATTCTTGGTTGTGGCCGACCCTTACCAGAATGAACTCGCTTCGCAGGCTCAGGTATTATTTCCTGTAGCCACCGGTCTCGAGCGGCCAGGCATTTATGTCTCTAACAGCGGACTAATGCAGCAGTTTCCCGCGGCTGTCGCGGCCGCGGCCGAAAGCTATCCTGACTGGCAGGTAGCCGCTGAACTTGGCCGTCGCCTCAGTCCAACCTGGCCTTCGTTTCGGAACGAGGCAGAAATTCGCCTGGCAATGCTTTCCCTCTTTCCAGAAATCAAGGCGCTTTTAGTTCAAGGCGATAGTCCTTCGGAAGTAAAACAGACTTATTTGAGCGAGCTTCCGCCTCAAGCCAAGGGCCTCGTTTTTTCCGAAAAGGAAACCAATTTTTCCTTTAAAAAGATTGGACCCTTTCGAATTTTAATTGAGCCCAACTTGGATTACTACCGCTCGCTTCACTTAGCCGCCACCAGTCGCGACTTGCGACTTTTGCGACATCCCCAGAAAGTGGTTTTCCACCCTGAAGAAGCCGCTCGGCTGGGGCTGCGGGAAGAAGAGATGGTCATTCTGAAAAACGCCGGCAATAGTCTTACGGGAATAGTTAAGCTTTCACGACAGGTGCCCTTAGGCACCTTAGTAATCACCTTTACATTTAATGGTTTTCCAGGTTTTTCTTCTGCCCCCTTTTTAGCTTCCTGTTTTTCAGCCCGAGCTGACGGCTCAATAGTTCAGGAAGCAATAACGGTGGAGAGAGGCAGCTGATGGCTAAGATAATCCAAAGACAAAAGCTTGTCCCCAATATTCATGTAATTGAAGTCGAGGCGCCGGAAGTGGCCCGAAAGGCCAGGCCTGGACAGTTTGTTATCCTAATGCCAGACGAGCGCGGGGAGAGAATTCCGTTGACGTTGGCTGATTGGGATGCCGAAAAGGGAACCGCCACTTCCGTCTTTATGGTCGTTGGCACCTCGACGGAAAAGCTCTCGCGGTTGAAAGCGGGCGATGAGCTCCCAGTTTATGTTGGGCCCTTAGGTCGGCCGGCGGAGATTGGCTATTTTGGCACAGTCCTTTGTGCTGGCGGGTGTTTTGGTATCGGGGCTATTTTCCCTTTGGCCAGGGCTTACAGGCAGGCGGGCAATCGCGTGCTTACCCTGTTGGATGCCCGGGCTCGTTATCTTCTTTACTGGGAAGATAGGCTCAGGAAGGTGAGCGACGAAGTTCATCTGGCTTTGCGCGACGACCAGATTCTGCCTCAAGAATATATTCCTTACCGGCTAAAAGAGTTGATTGCTAAGGGCGAAAGAATCGACCGAGTCCATGTGGTTGGTTGTACCTATTTGATGTCTTCCTGTTCGGAAGCTACCCGGCCCTTAGGTATTAAGACCATTGTAAGCCTTAACCCGATTATGCTTGATGGAACCGGCATGTGCGGGGCCTGCCGGGTAAGTGTCGGCGGTGGGACGAAATTCGCTTGTGTCGATGGACCCGATTTTGACGGTCATTTAGTGGACTGGAATGAACTCTACGCCCGACGGAAGGCCTATCTGGAGGAAGAAACCCGCTCTCTCTGTGAGTGGGAGAAGACGCTTTTCCCAGGGGAGACCAAACTTTAAAGGATAGGTAAAGTCATAATGAGCGAGAAAGAAGAACTTACCCCAGAGCTCAAAGCAAGGCTTAAAGAGGAATATCAAAAATCTTGGCGTCAGGAGCTGCGCCGGGCGGTGCCGGCAAAAGAAAGGACCAAAATCCCCCGGCAGAAGATGCCCGAGCGGCCACCTGAAGTCAGGAATCGTGATTTTTGCGAAGTAAATTTGGGCCTGGAAAAAGAGATGGCTCAAGCTGAGGCGCGGCGTTGCTTGGATTGTGCCAACCCCTCCTGTGTCCAAGGTTGTCCTGTTTCGATCGACATTCCCTCCTTTGTCAAGTTAATTGAGGCCGGCGAGTTTATCTTGGCTGCCCGCAAAATAAAAGAAACCAACAGCTTGCCGGCTATCTGCGGCCGAGTTTGCCCGCAAGAGACGCAATGCGAAGCTGTCTGTAACCTGAAAAAAGTGGCCGGTGTGCCCGTAGCTATCGGGAATTTAGAGCGCTTCGTGGCTGATTATGAAAGGCAGAATGGAGAAGTCTTCGTTCCTTCTCTCCCGTCACCAACGGGAAAAAAAGTAGCGGTAATAGGTGCCGGTCCAGCGGGTTTGACCGTAGCGGGCGAACTGGCCAAGAAAGGACATCAAGTAACTATTTTTGAGGCTCTTCATGTGGCCGGCGGCGTGCTGGTCTATGGTATTCCTGAGTTTCGGCTGCCCAAAAGCATCCTTCAGGCGGAAGTGGATTATCTAAAACGTCTGGGCGTGGAGATTAAACTCAATTTTGTCGTCGGCAAAACCGCCACCTTAGAGGACCTCAAGGCAGAGGGCTATGAAGCTTTTTTTATCGGCACCGGCGCCGGACTGCCCAATTTTATGAAAGTTCCTGGTGAGAACCTGATTGGGGTCTATTCCGCTAACGAGTACCTAACCCGAGTTAACCTCATGCGCGCTTATGATTTTCCTCTTTACGACACTCCCGTTATCATCGGCCGCCAGGCGGCGGTGATTGGCGGGGGCAACGTAGCAATGGATTCTGTCCGCACGGCCAAAAGGTTAGGGGCTAAGCGAGCCATGATTATTTACCGCCGGTCGCGTCATGAGATGCCGGCCCGGGAAGAAGAGGTAAAACACGCCGAGGAAGAAGGGATTGAGTTTCATTTTCTTACTGTTCCTATAAGATATATAGGAGATGAATATGGTCGGGTCAGGGCCATGGAGTGTCAACGGATGGAGCTGGGTGAGCCTGACTCTTCTGGCCGCCGGCGCCCAATTCCTGTTCCCGGGTCAGAGTTTATCACGGAGGTTGACCTGGTAGTGGTGGCCATTGGCCAGAGCCCTAACCCCTTAATTCCCCAAACCACAGCCGGGCTTAAGGTGGGTAAATGGGGCAATATCGAGGTTGATTGGTCAACCATGGCCACCAACGTAGAAGGAGTTTATGCTGGCGGTGATATCGTCCGGGGAGGAGCCACGGTAATTCTGGCCATGGGTGACGGACGGCGAGCGGCGGCGTCAATTGATGAGTTCCTGACAAATAAGAAGCAGTCATAGTTTATATATTTTTGGTTTGCGGGAGGACTTAAAATGAGTTGGGTAGACGATTATAAAAAGAAATTGGTGACTGCAGAAGAGGCTGTCTCAGTCGTCAAGAGCGGCGACCGGGTTTATATCAGCGGCAACGCCGCCACTCCTTATGTTCTAATGAAAGCTTTAGCCCAGAGAAAGGATGAGCTCCAGGATGTGGAGTTGGTCCATGTCCTTCTTATGGGTGAAGACCCCCTTTCGAAACCAGAGATGGAAGGACATTTTCGGCATAATTCTCTTTTTGTCGGTCCGGCGGACCGCAAAGCGATTAACGAGGGCCGGGCCGATTATGTACCGATTTTCCTGCATCAGATTCCTGATTTATTTTATTCGGGCCAAATGCCAGTTGATGTGGCTATGCTTCATCTCTCGCCCCCTGATGAGCATGGGTTCATGAGCTTCGGCGTGGAGATATTGGCGTCCAAGGCGGCGGCCGAGAAGGCGAAGGTAATCATTGCCCAAGTAAATGAGCAGATGCCCCGCGTTTTAGGCGATTCCTTCATTCATGTTTCCCGAGTGCACAAAATTGTGGAAATCTCCGAGCCCCTCCCAGAATTAGAGCGGTCGCCGATGAGCGAGGTAGAATTCAAGATTGGCCAGCACATTGCTGGACTTATCGATGATGGTTGCACCTTGCAACTCGGAATTGGCGGCATTCCCGACGCGGTCCTGGCTTCTCTTAAGAACCGAAGAGAACTGGGCGTCCACACCGAAATGGTCTCGGACGGAGTCATGGAAGCCATCGAGGCAGGAATAATCACTGGGTCCCGTAAGACTCTCCATCCCTACAAGGTGATCCTTACCTTTGTCCTGGGCTCGAGGCGGCTCTATGAGTTTGTCGATAATAACCCTGTTTTTGAGGCTCACCCCACCGATTACACCAACCATCCTTTTATCGTGGCTCAGAACGAGAAAATGGTGGCCATTAATTCCGCCATTGAAGTAGATATAACAGGACAAGTCTGCTCTGATTCCATCGGGCCTTATATTTATAGTGGGTTTGGCGGTCAGGTCGATTTTATTCGCGGGGCTACCCACTCTAAGGGAGGTAAGCCGATTATTGCTCTTCCCTCGACCGCCAAAGATGGGGAAGTGAGTCGCATTGTTCCTTACCTGAAACAGGGGGCTGGGGTGGTGACAACGCGCGCTGATGTGCGCTATGTAGTTACCGAATATGGCGTTGCTTATCTTTACGGTAAGAACCTTCAAGAAAGAACCAGAGCTTTAATTAATATCGCCCATCCCAAATTCCGGGCTGAACTAATTAAAGAAGCCAAAAAAAGAAACCTCCTCCGGTAGAGGAGGCTTTGTGCAGCAGGAAGAGCTTTTCCCCAAAACGCCTGGCCGGATAGGCACGGATGAATCGGGGAAGGGAGATTATTTTGGGCCGTTGGTGGTTGCCGGCATATTTTTACCCGAAGGCCAAGAAGAGGTTCTTCGGGAGCTGGGCGTTCGTGATTCCAAAAGATGCAGTGATTTAAAGGTTAAAGAATTAGCGGCTATTATTAAGAAGGGTTATCCTCACGCCGTCGTGGCTATCGGCCCGTCGCGATACAATGAGCTATACCAGCGGTTGCGCAACCTGAATCGGCTTTTGGCCTGGGGACATGCCCGGGTTATCGAGAACATTTTAAACGAAGTTCCCTGTCCTTTAGTCATCACTGACCAGTTTGGCGACGCCCTCTACGTCCAGCAGGCTTTGATGAAATTGGGGAAAAGCGTGGAGCTGATTCAGCGCGTCCGAGCAGAGGATGATTTGGCCGTAGCCGCCGCCTCGCTTTTAGCTCGAGCTGAGTTCTTGCGGCGGTTAGAAAATCTTTCGGCCGAAGTAGGGATAGAATTACCCAAAGGTTCGTCAGCGCTTACGGAAAAAGCGGGCTTGGAGCTTGTCCAGCGCTTTGGACGCTCTATTTTAGATAAAGTCGCTAAGAAGCATTTTCGTCTTACCGAGCGCATCCTGAGCCTTGTTCCAGACTCCACCGCTTAAATAAAAATAAGCCGACCTATCGCCAGCCGAGAGGACTCTTTTCCCCTCTTTTAGTCTATCCCTTTGTCCACTTTTGGCTTAGACCTCTTCGGTGGCCAGAGGTTTTCACGAAAGGGGAATCGAGAAGGCTAAGCTTTTTAGGTCGCTTCCTCTCTTTAAGGCTTAGCCTTTCCGACTAGGCGGCAAAAAACCAGGGAATTTGATTCTGGCCGATGGACTCCTGGTAAATAAATTGAGGCTCTTCTTTTGAATAATCAGCATCGACCTGTGGTAGGATAAAAGAGAAAAGGACGTTAATTATCGTCTGGACTAAAAGCCAATGGCTAATTAATAGGAGGCTGAAAAATGAATCAATCCTGGGATGGAGCCGCTGGGGACAGCACCCCAGAGCGTTTGTATTTCCATGATGCCTATCAAACCGAGTTTGAAACTAAGGTTTTGGCGACCAAAGAAATTAACGGCCAACCGGCTCTTTGGCTGGCTTCGACCTGTTTTTATCCCGAAGGCGGTGGCCAACCCAGCGACGAGGGAGAGATTAACGGGGTCAAAGTTATCCAGGTTTACGAGGAAGAGGGCCAAATATGGCATGTCCTGGAAAGGGAAGTGAAGGCCGAGAAGGTGAGAGGTAAAGTCGATTGGCGCCGGCGATTTGACCATATGCAGCAGCATTCCGGCCAACACCTTCTGTCTCAAGTCTGCTGGGAAATTCTCAGGGCGGAAACGCTTGCTTTTCATCTGGGAGAAGCAGTTTCGACGATTGAACTAAGTTTGACGCATCTGGCGGAAAACGAAAAGAAGCAAATTGAAAAGAGAGTGGCGGAGCTCGTTTTTCAGAATCTGCCGATAAAAACCTATTTTCTTGACGACACTGAAATCGGTAGGCTCCCTTTAAGGAAAAAACCGGTGAAAAGCGGTCGCCTTCGCGTCGTCGAAATCCAAAGCTATGATTATTCGGCCTGCGGCGGGACACATGTCCGCAGCACGGGTGAAATCGGGTTGGTGAAGATAGTTGGCAGCGAAAAAATCCGGCAGCATGTTAGAATTTCTTTTGTGGCAGGCGGCCGGGCTTTAACTGATTATCAGAAGAAAAGTGAGATTTTAGATTCGCTGGCCGGAATTTTTTCCACCTCCCTCGACCAGGTGATCAACTCGGTGGAGAAGCTTCGGGACGAGGTAAAAGCTTTGAAGAAGCAGAACCGTCGCCTTGGAGAGGAATTAAATCAATACGAAGCCGAAAAAATAATTGCTGAGTCGTCAGGATTAATTATTAACCGTATTTTTACTGACCGAACTCTGGAGGAAGTAAGGGACTTGGCGCTGAAAATAATCCACCAGGCCGAATTCCTGGTTATTTTTGGTCTTCGCGGGGAGACTCAGGACCATTTGCTCTTGGCTCGGTCAGAAACCATAGCCGTTGATTTAAGAACCTTTATCCCTTTTCTTCGAGATTCGCTCGAGGCTAAGGGAGGCGGAAGAGAGTCGCTGGTCGAAATGGCCTGTCCTAAAAACGCCCCCCTGGAGGAAGTAATTCAAGCCCTGCGGGCTAAGATTAGCCCGTCTTCATGAGACGTTCTATTCATAACGAAGGCACACGATCGGGTCAAGGTTAGCGGCTTTTTTGGCCGGCCAGAGGCCAAAAAACAGGCCCACACCGGCTGAGACGCCGAGCCCGAGGCCCACTGACCACAGCGTCACCGAAGCCGGTAAAGGAGTAGCTGTTTTCACTATTAAAGCGACGAGAAAACCCAGGCCGAGGCCAAGCACGCCGCCAAAGCAAGTAAGAACTACCGCCTCGGTGAGAAATTGTCGAGAGATATCGGCCGCTCTGGCGCCGATGGCCTTTCTGATGCCTATTTCTCTTGTCCTTTCTTTCACTGAGACTAACATAATATTCATAACGCCGATGCCGCCAACTAAAAGCCCGATTGAGGATATAACAATCATCACCAGATAGGCGGCGCCGGTGATTTGATTATAAAGGTTAATAATTGTTTCTTGGGAATAAATGGCAAAATCGTTAGGCTGACCAAACCCGACCTTACGTCGCTGACGCAGCAAAGAGATTATCTGCTCCATAGCCTCTTGATAATCGGCGTGGCTTCGGGGAACGGCGATCATTTCCAGGTTAGCCGGGTCGTATGGGAAATATTTCATCAAAGTTGTTATGGGAAGGCCGACGAAATTATCCCGGCTCTGACCAAAAATACTTCCCCTTCTTTCCAGGACACCCACAACCCGGAACTTTTCCGGGCCAATCCGGATATCTTTGCCCAAAGGGTCTTGATGCGGAAAAAGTGTTTCAGCTACATCAAACCCTAAAACACAAACCGGGCTAGAGTGAATGATGTCAGGAGTAATCAAAAAGCGGCCTCTTTTTGGTCGATAAACTGATAGGACCTCGGGAAATTTTTCATTCATCCCGATAATGATGGTTTCTTCACTCTGGCGACTCTGGTATTTGACGGGAAGGTCGAGGGTGGGGTCGACGAAGACCTCAACGGCCACCGCCTTGACAAGCGAGCATTCCTCTTGAATTGCTTGGGCATCCTCGAAGGTCAGGTTTTTCCTCTTTCTTTCCGCTTCGGCCCGTGGGCCAACCCGGACGACTCCTGGCTCATATTTGCTGATAACGATAATATCTGAGCCCACTGATTCTAATTCCTGGAGGAAGGTCCGGTTAAGACCCTGGATGATGGAAACCATCCCGATAACGGTGGTCACGCCGATCATAATCCCCAGCACTGTCAGAAAAGACCGAAGCTTATTCGCCCGCAGAGAATCCAGTGCCATCTGGATTATTTCTCGCAGCAACGCCACCTTCATGGCTCTGACCTTAACGCGTCAATCGGGTTTAGTTTAGCGGCTCGGTTAGCCGGATATAGCCCGAAGAAAAGCCCGGTGCCGGCGGAAATGATAATAGCTAAGAAGACTGAAACCGGCTCTAACCTCGTCGGCATGGAAGTTGCTGCGGAAAAAATTCTTGCCGCCACTACTCCTAAAAAAATGCCTATCAGGCCGCCTATGCCGGAAAGAACTGAAGCTTCGATGAGAAACTGCAGAAGAATATCTCGCCGCCGCGCGCCGACGGCTAAACGGATGCCGATTTCGTTGATTCTTTCGGTGACTGACACCAGCATGATATTCATGACCACTATGCCACCTACCAGCAGAGCAATCGAGGAAATGGCGATCATGGCCAGATAGATGCTGGAGGTGGCTGATTGATAAAAGCGGATAAAAGTGTCCGAGGTATTGATGGAAAAATCATCCGGGTCCTGAAAGTCGAGATGGCGGCGACTGCGGAGCAGCGTTCTTACTTCCTCTTGGGCCGCGGCCATCTGCGAGGGAGAGGAAGTGTGGACGTTGATATCGAGGGACCGGTAGGAACCGTACAATTTCTGGAAAGTGGTGATGGGGATGCGAACAAAATTATCCTGACTCAGGCCCAGGAGTTTGCCTCTCTTTTTAGCCACGCCGATAACCCGGAAATCCCAGGAGCCAACTTTTATGGTCTTACCCAACGGGTCTAAATCTCCGAAGAGGTTTTCTACTAGGTCATAACCGATGATAGCTACTAACCGAGAGCCATCTTCTTCCTGTGGCAGGAAGAACCGGCCCCGGTCTAACTCGAGAACTGAACCGATAAGATGGTCGACGGCTGTTTCCCCGCGAATTTCGGTATTAGTCAGGGATTGATTGCGAAACTTCACCGTTCTTGAAGTGGAGACGCTGGCGCCGACCAGCTCACAATTTTGGCATTTTTCCCGCAAGATTTTCATCTCGTCAAGGGTTAGGTTCCGGCGTTTTAGTTGTTCTTTATATTGTTTTAAAGAGCCGCCGATGAGCGAAAACTTGCTGACAGCGAAATCGTTGGCGCCATAAAAAGCCATTTTGGTGGTGACATAATTGTTCAGCCCCTGGATTACGGAAACGACGGCAATTATGGTTAAGACACCGATAATAATTCCCAAAAGAGTGAGAAAACTGCGGAGCTTATTAGCCCAGAGCGAGCGCAGGGAAATCAAGACTGATTCTTCAACTGGAACCGCCATTTTTGGTCACATTGCTATTATAATTTCTCTTTATTAATTACGAAAGAGATTGTCAAAAGTTCAAGCCGAATAAAGCCCACAAAACTCCATTTCAGTGATTTCTTTTCCCGCTTAAGCCAGAAAATGGAGCTCTTTCGCCCAAAGCGTGGTGAAGCATAAGTCTTATATCAGTTGTACTTCTTTAAAACAAGAAGATATAAGATTTTAAACGCTTTCTAAATGCCTTCAAGATAAAAAGAGGCTTTGTTCTGGTTCTAGCCTCTAAAAAAGGGACTGGGGTAAGGCCCGATAAAAGCCTCCTTTTCCTTAAAAGAAGCTTACTTTGAGGTGAAAAAAGGCTGAATATTCATGATAAAAAGGCGCTGAAACCACTACGCCCTTTAAGGCTAAGCTAAAATCTTCTTGACTTAGGAAATTAAGCTAAGGACAATGAAGCGAGATACGAGTCAGACTCATGGGACGCCAAAATGAAGTTAAAGACAGGGTTTATTTAGCAGCCTCTTTTTATTTCCCCCGGCCTGGCCCACAAAATACCGAGCGCACTCTGGCCATTGCCGCTCGCCGCAGACAAGAACTGGGTATAAAACAGGCAGTCGTCGCTTCGACTTCAGGCCGGACTGGCGTTCTGGCTATGGAATATCTAAAAGATATGCGGGTAGTCGTGGTGACCCATTCTTCAGGTTATTTGCGACCTGATTATCAAGAATTTGACCCCGAAAATCGCCGGAAAATAGAAGCCTTAGGAGGGCATATCCTAACCTGCCAGCACGCTTTTGGCGGTGTCGGCCGGGCGGTCAGAAAAAAATTAGGTACGTACCAAGTAGATGAAATTATGGCCTTCACTTTGCGGGTTTTTGGCGAAGGAGTGAAAGTGGCGGTGGAAATCGCCTTAATGGCCGCTGATGCCGGGCTAATCCAGACGACCGAGCCCTGCCTGTCTATCGGCGGGACTGGCAAAGGTGCCGATAGCGCTCTTATTCTTAAGCCCAGTAATAGCCAAACCTTTTTTGACCTGAAAGTGATGGAGGTTTTGGCCAAGCCGCGACTGGACTAATTTTGACGGAAGAAGCTAAGGGGTTTCCTTAGTCAAGGAGTTTTTCGATGCCTCAGGAAGTAAAAAAAATAATTCTTTTTTCTCTTTTCTTCTTCTTTTTGGCCATTTCTCTTCAAGCCGGTTTTAGTGTCGGTTTTTTTGGCGGCACCTCGGCTCAAAAGCCGGGCCGGGAAGGGCTTGAGTTTAACTCGGATACCCGGTGGGTCTACGGAGTTAGAGCGGGGTTTAAGCTGCTCTTTTTGGGCGTTGAAGGCCAGTATTTTCAGGTAGCCCACCATCTTCAGGTTAAAAATATCCCCCATTCCTGGCAGGACCGGCAGGTGGATTTTTCCTATTTAGGGGCGGCCTTGAAAACCTATTTTTCTCTCCTCATTCTTCACCCCTATCTCAGCGTCGGCTATGGCTATTATTCGGCTGAGGTTCAAGGTGTCGATAAAGACAGAAAAACAGGCTTCAACTTCGGGGTAGGACTCGAACTTTCTCTGGGTGAGAGATTAACCCTACAGGCAGAAGCGCGGTACCACCGTCCTTCCTTTGATATCGAAAAAGCTGATTTCAAGTTGGGCGACTTTGTCCTGACAGCCGGGCTTAATATTAATTTTTAAATTTCTTATTTTCTTTTCTTTCCCTTCGTTTCCTTTCTTTTCCTTTCTCTCCTCTATTCTTCTCTTTTCTTCATCTTAGTCGCTTTTGTCAGCGGGCTGAGAATGAGCCTTTTTTGATAAGCGATTTATTTTGGCCTAAGTCATTTTCTGGGAAGGCGGGTCAAGTTAACCAAGCGGAATTCAGAAGAATTATTTCCCATCGAGTGGGCCAGACCTAGAAAGGCGACAATAATCGTGGCGGAAAAATTTAGCCATCCTTTGCCAAGTTTGCTTTATTTTTCGGCCTCACTCGGGCCAGAAAAGGCCTTCCAGCTTTGGGCCAAGCGGTGGAGCTCCTCGTTTACCAGATAATTGACTGTTCCTGGTTCGAAAGTGCCGTCAGCCCTCATCTCGCCAGCTTCCACTCCCGTAAGAATTTCAATCCCCTCATCTATAGTCTTAACGGGATAAATATGAAAAAGCCCTTTTTCCACGGCCTCCAGGACATCCTGACGGAGCATAAGATTCTGGATATTTTGATGCGGAATGATCACTCCCTGCGTTCCGGTCAGGCCCTTGGTCTTGCAGACATCAAAGAAGCCCTCAATTTTTTCATTCACTCCGCCAATAGGCTGGATTTCGCCCTTCTGATTGAGCGAGCCTGTAACCGCAATGTCTTGGCGGATGGGAAGCTTAGACAGACTGGAAAGAATGGCATAAACCTCGGTCGAGGAAGCGCTGTCGCCGTCAACTCCGGCGTAGGATTGTTCAAAGGTAATCGAGGCGGTGAGGGAAAAGGGCTTATCCTGGGCGTATTTGCCCATTAAATAGCCAGAAAGAATGAGCACTCCTTTATTATAAGTGGCTCCGCCGAGGGCTGCCTCGCGTTCGATGTTGACCACGCCGCCTCGACCCACCGCAGTCCGGGCGGTGATGCGCGTGGGTTTACCGAAGGCAAACTCGCCTAATTGGTAAACAGCCAAACCGTTGACCTGGCCGACTACTTCTCCCTGGGTATCGATGAGAATAATTCCGTCTTCGATTAGTTCCTGGATTTTGTCTTCGATTAAGCTAACTCGTTCAAACCTTTCTTCAACGGCTTTTTCGACATGGCGCCTGGAAACAAGCGAGCTATTTTCTTTCTTGGCCCAGTAATTAGCTTCTCGGATGACATCAGCCAGGATATGAAAGCGCGTCGACATTTTTTTCTGGCGGCCGGCTAAGCGAACACCGTATTCAATGACCGTCGCGATTCCCTCCCGGTCAAAAGGCAGAAGTTTATCCTCGTCGCCGATTTTGCGGATGAAACGGGCGTAGTCAACAATCGCTTTATCCGTCTTGAGCATTTCAGAATCGAATTCAGCCTTGACTTTAAAGATTTTTTTAAAATCTTCATCAAGATAATAGAGGAGGTCATAAAGTGGGGCGTCACCAATCATAACTACCTTGACTTGGCAGGGTACGGGCTGAGGTTTAAGCCGGGTGGTGGAAATTAAGAGCAAGGCGGGATAGTTCTGGATTTCAAGTTGTTGGTTTTTTAAGCTGCGTTTCAGGGTTGTCCAAACACCGGGCTCGATGATGGCATCAAGGGCGTTCATGACCAAATAGCCCCCGTTAGCTTTAAGGAAAGAACCGGCTTTAATGCGCATGAAATCGGTCTGCCAGAGTCCGGTCCGGGTTAATACGGCTTCGATCGAGCCAAAGAGGTTGGCGTAGGTGGGGTTGGTTTCAATCACGACGGGTGCGCTTTCGATTTCAGCGTTGTCGACCAATAAATTGACCCGGTAGGGAAGGAAAGGGTCGCCTATCTCTTTTTCTTTTTCCTCCCTTTTCTGGTTTTTAAATAGCTCTAAGTTGGCGATGAGGCTTTTTTCGACTTCGTTTAAATAATCAGCTACCAGGGGGTGAGGGAAGCGCGAGCGTATCTCGGTGATTGCCCCGCGAATAATGGGGGTAATAGCTTCCGCATCCCAGTTTTTGAGGAGAGCCCTGGTTTCTTCCTCGATTTCTCGCAAATGCTCAAAGATTTTTTCTAGCTCGGCTGCCAGGGCTTCATATTTTTCCTTCAGTTTTTCCAGCTCTTCTGCCGCCAATTTCTTCTCTCTGACCAGACCTTCTAACTTGCTGAAAGAAATGGGGCGACCTTCGATGAGCGGGACTAAATCAGGCTTAACAAACAGGCCCATTTGGACCTGAATCACAGAAAAACCCTCGGCGGCGACTTGGGCTTCAAAACGTTCCAAAATTTCTTTTTGTTTGCGCTGCTGGGCTTCGACGATGGCTTCTTTGCGTTCCGTATAATATTTGCTCTTCAATAATTCCGGGATATTAACATTGAGCATCTCAATCAGGTTCTCCATGGCTTGCTTGAAGAGGCGACCCTGGCCGGCGGGAAGCTGGAGAAGAGTTGGCTCGTCAGGCGTCTTGAAGTTATTCACGTAGAGAAAGTCGGGCGGGATGGTTTTTTCTTTTTCCAGTTTTTCCAGCAACTGTTTAATGGCGGTGGTTCGGCCTGTCCCCACCATGCCGGTGATAAAAATGTTGTAACCGACGCTTTTCACTTCGAGTCCGGTCTGAATCGCCCGGATGGCCCGCTCCTGGCCGATGATTTCCTCGCAAGGGCTGCACTCCTCGGTGGTTTCAAAGGGGATCCTTTCTGGCGGGCAGCGCCAGCGGAGTTTTTCCGGGGGCAAGGTGACGAATTGATTTTTTCTCTTAAGCATGATTACACCCTTTCCTCAATGACAATTTTTTTGCCTCTCTTCCGTTGCTGTTGGCTGTTCGGAAGCATAAGCTGGAAGGGAGGAAGCCGACCATGGAAGGTTTGGCCTTCCTGAATCGGCCTTCGAGGAGACCTCTTGGTGCCGAGCATGTTTGAGCCTAAACAGGACAGATGGCGAGGCCAAAAGGGAATAAATGACCTCCGGGCTATGTCTAAGAAAGGAAAGGATAGTTCTGTAGGCGCTGAGAAGGGCGAAGACGAAATGGCGTCGAAAACCTGAGCAGGAGCGAAGCCATGCCGGACACATCATTGCCTCACCTACATAAGACGGAAGAGAACTTTTTTAATTAAAATATCAAGCTTCAGACTCTTAGTCAAAACAAAAATGTCTCTTCCCTGAGCGAGTACCTAACCTGAATTAAGTAGAGTCAGGCCATTTATTCCCTCCTCTACCAAAAGGGGCCTGCTTTGAGGAAATTCTGATATAATCGGGCCTTCGGCCTACTCGGACAAAAAGAGTGAAAATAAAAATTGCTTTTGTTAAAATAGGAAAAAATTTAAACCGGGCAGGTCCAGATGATAAAAGTTCAACCCGTTAGGAACAAAAGGGAATTTAAAAAGTTCCTTCTGTTTCCCTGGAAGGTTTATGCAGGCGACCCCAACTGGGTCCCACCCTTAATCGCAGAAATGAAAGAAAAACTTGACCTTAAGCGCAATCCCTTTTTCGAGCATGCCTCGATGGAGATTTTTTTGGCTTGGTGCGGAGAGGAGCTGGTGGGCCGAATTGCCGCGATAATTGATGAACTTCATAACCAGGTGCATCAAGAGAAAGTGGTTTTTTTTGGGCTTTATGAAAGTGTTAATGACGAGGCCGTGGCACGAGCTCTGTTAGAGGCAGTGGAGAGTTGGGGAAAGGAACGGGGCATGACTATCTTAAGGGGGCCGATGAACCTTTCGATGAATGACGAGTGTGGTTTTTTATTATCTGGTTTTGATTCCCCGCCGATGATAATGATGCCTTACAATCCTGCTTATTATAATGACTTAATGGTCAAGAGTGGCTTGGTCAAAGCCAAAGACCTTTTCGCTTTTTATATGACCAAAGACCATGAGGTTGCCGCTAAGGTAAGCCGGGTTGTAGAGAGGGTTCAGCAGGAAATAAAAGTTCGTTTCCGCATCGTCAACATGCGGCATCTGGAAGAAGAGGCAAAAAAAATTCAGGCAATTTATAATGAAGCTTGGTCTCGTAACTGGGGTTTCGTCCCCTGGACAGAGAATGAGATGAAGCACATGGTCAAGCGTCTGAAGCAATTTGCCGACCCCCATTTGGTTATTTTTGCTGAGGACCCGGCTGGCCGGCCGATTGGATTTGCCTTTGGCCTTCCCAATTACAATGAAATTCTCAAGAAGCTTAACGGCCGGCTTACTCCCTGGGGTATATTGTTATTTTTATTTAATCGCCGCCGCCTTAAAGGGATGCGGGCGGTTGTTTTTGGCGTGGTTCGTGATTATCAGCAAACGGGTTTGAGCTATCTTCTTTATTCGCAGCTAGAAAAAAACGCTTTAGCTCGGGGCTATGAATGGTGTGAAATGTCTTGGGAACTTGAAGATAATGAACCAATCCTCAGGTTTAGCCAGTCCATCGGCGGAAAAATCTATAAAACATATAGAATTTATCAGAAAGAGATTTAAAGAAGAGGAGGGAAGGTGGAGTTTAAAAACTTAGCCATTCGGAAGGCCGAGGGCCTGGGGTGGGTGACGGTTAATCGTCCTGATAAGCTCAACGCGCTTAATCGCCAGACAGTCGCAGAGCTCCTCCAAGCCTTTGAGAGCATGCGAGCGGATGAAGAAGTCTTGGCCGTTATCCTGACCGGCTCGGGCGAGAAAGCTTTCGTGGCGGGCGCGGATATCGGCGAATTGGCCAATTTGGATGAAACCGAGGGACGGGAATACGCACGCCGCGGTCAAGAGCTGACTCGAGTCATCGAGAATTTTCCGAAACCAGTAATTGCCGCCATCAATGGTTATGCCTTGGGAGGAGGAACGGAGCTCGCCATGGCCTGCCACATACGGATTGCGGCCGAGACAGCCAAGCTGGGTCAGCCTGAAGTTAAGCTCGGTTTGATTCCGGGTTTTGGCGGGACCCAGCGTCTGCCGCGGCTGGTGGGTAAAGGCCGGGCGCTCGAGGTTATTCTTTCTGGCCGGATGGTTACGGCCGCTGAAGCTTTTAACTGGGGACTGGTAAACCGGGTCGTTCCCTTAGAACGGCTGGCGGCGGAAACAGAAGCTTTGGCCAAGGAGGTCATCAAGAATGCGCCCTTGGCCTTAGGCTTGGCCATTGAGGCCGCCAACCGAGGTCTGGACCGTCCGCTCGACGAGGCTTTGGATATAGAAGCCGAGATTTTCGGCCAAGCCTGCGCCACTGAAGATGCCCGCGAGGGGACAGCTGCTTTCTTAGAAAAGCGGCCGCCTCGGTTTCGGGGGCAATGAGAGGTGTAAGATGAAAATATATGAAGGTCAACTCCAAGCCAAAGGGTGGAAAATTGCCATTGTCCTTTCTCGGTTCAATGATTTTATTTCCTCCCGCCTGTTGGAAGGCGCCCTCGACGCCTTGCACCGGTTGGGAGCCGAGGATGGGGATATCTCAATTTATAAAGTTCCGGGGTCTTTTGAGATTCCTGTCTTAACCAAAAAGTTAGCGCGGTCCAAAGCCGCTGACGGCATCCTCTGCCTCGGCGTGCTCATCCGAGGCGATACGCCGCACTTCGATTTTCTGAGCGCTGAAGTTACCAAAGGAATCGCTCAGATTGCCATGGAAGAAGGCGTGCCCTGTTCTTTTGGCCTCTTGACCGTGGACAATATTGAACAAGCCATCGAACGCGCTGGAACTAAAGCGGGAAACAAAGGCTGGGATGCCGCCATGGCGCTGGTGGAAATGCTTAACCTTATCCAGGCGGCTAAGCTCGGTTGATGGGGAGGTCGAAGTGGCCGATGGGCCGGAGAAGAAAGGCTCGCGAGTGTGCCCTCCAGGTTCTTTATGAGCTCGAATTCCAAAAGGAAGGCGTGGACGAAGTTCTGAAGGATTATTGGTCAAGACGCCAGGAACCTAAGGAAATCAAAGAATATTGTGACTGGTTAGTGCGGGGGGTCTGGAACGAACGGGCCAAGCTTGACGCCTCTATTCAAGAAGTCTCTGAGCACTGGCGCTTAACAAGAATGGCCGTAGTCGACCGCAATATTCTCCGGCTGGCGGCCTTTGAGCTTGAGGCTGAACCTCATCTTGAACCTGCGATCATCATTAACGAAGCCATCGAAATCGCCAAAAAGTTTAGCGGCGAGGAGGCGGCTCATTTTGTTAACGGCCTGCTTGATGCTCTGCGGAAAAAAGGGAGCGAAAGAAGCTTAGACAAGGAAGCTAAACAGCCTTTGAAAAAGAGGGAAAAAGGGGCCAAGTTAAAAAAATAAGCTAAAGAAAAATAAGGAAAAATAAAGAAGGTTAAATTAGAAAGGGGAAAGAGAATGAGTCAGGACGATGACCGACCTAAAGAAACCTCGCCCACCCAGGAAAAAGGGGGTGACCAGGAGCTCGCCCGTCAACAAAAAACGACCAAGCTGCGTTCCCAAGGGGTGGACCTCTTCCCTTATAAATATTCTCGCACTCATTCTGTTAACGAAATTCAGGCCCAATTTTCTTCGCGGACGAGGGAAGAGCTCGAGGCCAACCTGGTTAGGGTCAGGGTGCCTGGTCGCCTCGTTGCCATTCGCCGGATGGGCCGGGCGACTTTCTTTCATATCGCTAATAGCCTGGCCAAGCTTCAAGGCTATTTGCGGGAAGATGTAGTGGGGGCTCAAGCCTACGCTCTTTTCGACCTTTTTGACTTGGGCGACGTTGTCGGTATGGAAGGAACTCTTTTCCGCACTAAGACTGGTGAGCTTACGGTCTTGGTCCAAGACTTAAAGCTTCTAACCAAGTGCTTTCATCCTTTGCCCGAAAAATGGCACGGGCTTCAGGATGTGGAGTTGCGTTACCGGCGTCGCTATTTAGACTTGATCATGAACCCGGAGGTGGCGCAAGTTTTTTGGCTCCGCAGCCGGATGGTCGCTTTAATCCGACAGTTTTTCGACCAAAGAGGCTATATCGAGGTCGAAACTCCCATGATGCACCCTATTCCAGGCGGGGCTACCGCCAGACCGTTTAAGACTTTTCATAATGCCTTAGGAATAGAACTTTACCTGAGAATCGCTCCTGAGCTCTACCTGAAGCGGTTAGTTGTTGGTGGTATGGAGAAGGTTTATGAGATTAATCGCAATTTCCGGAATGAAGGTATTTCCTCTGAGCACAACCCTGAATTCACGATGCTCGAATTCTACCAGGCTTATAGTGATTATTGGGATATGATAGAACTAACCGAGGAGCTTTTGACCTTTCTTTGCCAGCACCTCCTGGGTCGGGAGGATATTACCTACGGCGAGCACGTTATTTCTTTTAAGCGGCCCTTGGCGCGGATAAGATTCCGTGAAGCCCTGTTGCGCTATAGCGGGCTGGCCCCAGCCCGGTTTGATAACCCGGAAGAAGTTATCTCTTTTGCCGCTCAGTTGGCGGCGGAAAAAGGCCGTCTTACTTACGGCAAAGCGCTGGATATAATTTTCGATAAATGTGTTAAACCCCACCTTGTTCAGCCCACTTTTGTTCTCAACCCGCCTCGCGAAATCTCGCCGTTGGCTAAGGCGGCGCGGGAGAATCCCGAGGAGGCAGAGCGTTTTGAGCTAATTGTGGCTGGAATGGAAATAGCCAATGCCTTTTCGGAGCTCAACGACCCGGCTGACCAGCGAGCCCGCTTTGAACAGCAGGCTGAGGCCAGAAAGCGAGGTGACGAGGAAGCTCATTGGTTAGACGAAGATTACCTTCAGGCTCTGGAATACGGTCTGCCGCCAACCGGGGGCGAAGGAATCGGGATTGACCGACTAACCATGCTCTTTGCCAACCGGAGGTCAATCCGAGAAGTGATTCTTTTCCCGCTGCTTCGGCCAAGGTAAAAAGGGGCATGAATTACGAGTTATTCGTCTCCACTCGCTATTTAGTGGCGCCTCGGAAACAGGCCTTTATTTCAGTCATCACCGTTATTTCTATTCTTGGCGTGACTATCGGCGTCATGGCCTTAATTATCGCCATCAGTTTGATTACGGGGTTTCAAGAAGATGTCCAGGATAAAATCCTGGGTGCCACCTCCCACCTCATGATTTCTGACCTAAGTGGCGAGGGGATTAGCGATTATGAACGGTTGATTGCCGATTTGGCTAAGCTGGAAGGGGTAGTGGCCGTCTCGCCAGTGGTTCATCAGCAGGCTTTGCTTACAGGATTTACGGGCAGCTCAGGCGCCATGTTGCGCGGGATGGATTTAACCCGCGAAAAAGAACAAGCTCCGTGGCTAAGGAATTTGGAGTCAGGCCGCCTTCCCGACGAAGAAACAGGCGGTCTTCTATTAGGTAAGAATCTGGCAGTTAACTTAGGAGCGGGCGTTGGCGATTCGGTAAATGTAATTACTCCGGCCTCGCGTTTATCACCCTTTGGTTTGCTGCCTCGGGCCCGCCGCCTGACGGTTGTCGGCATCTTTTCCACGGGTCTTTATGAGTTTGATTCGACCTCCGCCTTGATGCCCCTTTCCCAGGCACAAAGCCTTTTTAACCTAAAGGGTAAAGTCACTTTGATTCAAATCAGGCTCAAAAAAATTTTTGCTGCGCCTGAAATCGCTCGCCGATTAAGGGAAAATCTTCCGCCCAATCTGTATGCGACAACCTGGATGGAGCTTAACCGCTCTCTTTTTTCGGCCCTGAAATTAGAAAAGACCCTGCTTTTTCTAACCATAGCCTTGATTGTTCTGGTGGCGGCCCTCAATATAATTGCCACTTTGATCCTGATGGTGATGGAGAAAACCCGGGACATCGGGATTCTGGTGGCTCTTGGCGCCACGGCGGAAAGTATCAGAAAGATCTTTTTCTTTCAAGGGGCCATGATCGGCGTCATCGGCACTGCTTTAGGGGTAGGCTTAGGGTTGCTTTGGTGCTGGTTAGCCAACACCTTGGAGTTGATTAAAGTTCCTCCTGATATCTATCAGGTTGCCTTTGTTCCTTTTCGGCTGCGGCCCTCTGATTTGATGTTGATAATCGGCGTCAGTTTGCTAATTACTTTTTTGGCCCCTCTTTTTCCCGCCCGACGCGCCGCCAAAGTCGACCCAGTGGTGGCTTTACGTTATGAATAAACTCAACCAAAAATTAATCCAAGCGCACCGGTTAGTGAAAGTATATCCGCTGCCTGACGGTGAACTCCAGGTTTTAAACGAGCTCGATTTTGACTTGGACCAGGGCGATTTAGTCGCGGTCATGGGCGCTTCGGGTGTAGGGAAGACTACTTTTCTCAACATCTTGGGAGCCTTGGACCGGCCAACCTCTGGTTCAGTGTTCTTGGAGAATGAGGATTTATTCGCTAAAGAACCGCGAGAGCTAGCCCAGGTTAGAAACAGGAAAATTGGTTTCGTCTTTCAATTTTTTCACCTCTTACCCGAATTTACAGTCTTAGAAAACCTGAGCTTGCCGCTGAGGATGGCCCGTTGGCCGAAAAAGGCGGCGCTGGAGAGAGCTTATGAAATCTTGAAAGAAGTGGGTTTAGAAAAGAAAGCTAAGGTTCATCCCGGTCTGCTCTCGGGCGGTGAACAACAGCGAGTGGCCATTGCTCGGGCCTTAGTGGCTGAACCTAAACTCCTCCTGGCCGACGAGCCTACTGGCAACCTTGACTGGGGTACCGGACAGAGAATAATGGAGCTTCTTTGCCGTCTTCATGAAGAAAGAGGCCTGAGCTCAGTTATTGTCACCCATAATGATAAGGTCGCCCGTTTTTGTCGTCATATATATCAGCTCGAAGCCGGCAAGCTGAAACCGCTTTCCGCCAGCTGAAGTTTATCTTATTGAGCCCCCACTTGAAATTGGACGAAGTGGAATAGTGGAATAAAAGTTAGGTGAAGGGTAGTCTTGGCTGAAAGAGACGAAAAGGGGCTAAAAGCCTTGGCCCTGCCAGGGTTCGGTGGAAAAAGAAACCGACCTAACGCGGAAAACAGGATATGATAGCGGTATTGCCTGTTTAGGCAAAGCGATATCGTCCGGAGGCGTTGAGATTAGAGATTAGCCAGAGAAGAAGGCTGGCAAGAAGGGGAAGCGAGTCTGATGAAAAGAGAAAGCCCGGAAGCGATTGGTGGCTAAAGGAATCAAGATGATTACTGGCCAAAACCGCTTCTGTGAAGCGGGCTGGATTTTTGAAAAAGACTGGTGATTATGCTATAAGGAAAAAGATATGAAAAGGTTTTGGTTGGTGCTTTGTCTCCTTCTTTTGCCTCTTGGCCTTCTGGCCCAAGAGGTCATAGAAAAAATCGAGATTTACGGTAACGAGCGAGTGACCCGGGAGACCATTCTTTATTATCTTTCTTCCCGAGAAGGGGGCTATTTTAGCGAAGAAGCCCTGCGGAAGGATTTCCGAGTCCTGTGGGGGACGGGCTTTTTTGGTAACCTGAGGATTGAGGCGGAAGACGGAGAAAAAGGGAAGATTGTCAAGATTTTTGTGGAAGAAAACCCAGTTATCAGAAATATAAGTTATAAAACGGGAAAGAAAGTCAAACAGGACGATATAACCAATAAACTCAAGGAAAAGGACCAATATCTCCTGCCTTATTCCTATTATAACCCTAATAAAATAAAGAAGATTCAAAAGACCATCCTCGATTTACTAGCTGAAAAAGGCTTACAAGCGGCGAAAGTAGAAGTGGAAACAGAAAGAAAGGGCAAGAATGAATTAGAGCTGGCGTTCAAAATCGACGAAGGACCTAAGCTGAGGATAGCTGACGTAGTTTTTATCGGTCAGCCTAAACTGCCGCCGAGCCTGTTGCGGGAAGCGATGAAAACTAACCAGGAGCATAGCTTTTTCTCCTGGGTGGCGGGCAAGGATGTTTTTAAAGAGAACAAGCTGAGCGAAGAAATCGAGAATATCCGCAAGCGCTTCCAAGAATATGGTTATATGGAAGCCTCTATCGGCGAACCGCGGCTGGAAGAAGTAACCAAACGCACTGTCTATTTTAAGACGCAGAAGATGATGCGGCTCGTTATTCCCGTCCAGGCTGGTTATCGTTATACAGTTGGTGAGATAAAAATTGAAGGCAACAAAATAATCAGGTCTGGCTATTTGGAGAGCTTAGTTAAGCTGAAACCTGGCGACCCCTATAACACCAAATTACGCGAGAAGGCGGTCGAAAAAATGGGCGAGACCTACCGCGACGGCGGCTTTCTCTACGCTCAGATTATTCCCGTGGAAAACCTTGACCCGGCGCGGAAAGTAATCAACCTTTCCTTTTCAATTAATGAGGGTGATTTGGCCTTTTTAAAAAGGTTAGATTTCCGCGGTAATACTTTTACCAAAGATAAGGTTATTCGTCGCGAAATGCTCATCAGAGAAGGCGACCCCTTCCGGTTAGCTCTTTTTAAAGATAGCTTATTGCGGATAAAACAGTTAGGGTTGGTGGATTTAGAAAAAGACCCTGACGTTAAACCTGACCCCGAGAACCCAA
Source organism: uncultured Eubacteriales bacterium (assembly GCA_964627255.1). Lineage (GTDB taxonomy): Bacteria > Acidobacteriota > Aminicenantia > Aminicenantales > CALLJL01 > CALLJL01. The sequence goes on along the minus strand of CAZVIN010000023.1, from coordinate 51,646 downwards.
CTCAGATTAACGCCACCATAAATGTCAAAGAGCTGCAGCGGAATAATATTCAATTCTCAGCGGGTTATAGCGGCTATGAAGGGACGTTTGTGGCTTTGAGTTATTCTACGGTCAATTTCCTTGGGACGGGGGAAACTCTGGAAGTAACCGCTCAGTACGGCAAGCGGGTTAAGAATTATATCTTTGGCTTTACTGAGCCTTATATTAAAGACCTACCGCTGACAGTTGGTTTCAATATATATAGCCGTTACATAATTATTCCTTTTCTCTATGACCAGAAAGCCAACGGCGTGGATTTGCTTTTTGGCGGCCGGATAAAAGGCTATTGGCGGGCCAACCTCAATTACAGCTATCAGTTTATTGATATTAAACCCCCCTCGGAGCAGGAAAGCTCTTATTATTATTTTGACCCGTATTATATTGGTCTTTATGGTTGGGGACGGTATAAAGTTAGTAGCCTTATGCCGACCATCTACCGGTCGACAGTTGATAGCCCCCTCACACCCAGCCGGGGTACAATGTACTTAGCCGCGATCAAGCTGGCTGGCTCTTGGCTTGGCGGGGAGATTGACCTGATAAAGCCCCATCTCGAATGGACGTTTTTCAAACCGCTTTTCTTTAACCACGTCCTGGGGCTTCACCTGGATTATGAATTTGTCAAACCCTTAGGTGGCTCCCAAGTGCCTTTCTGGGAAAAGTTTTATTTGGGCGGCGAGAGGTCAATCAGGGGTTATGAAATTTATTCTATCGGGCCAAGGAGCGAAAAAGGCACTAACCTCGGCGGCGATAAATCGCTGGTTTTTAACGCTGAATATATTATTCCAGTAGGGGGACCGCTCTATCTCATCTTTTTCTATGACCGCGGCAATGCTTACGCCCTTAACGAGAAGATATCTTTTAAAAATACGTACACCTCGACTGGACTGGAGGCCAGGATTTTTGTCCCGGCCCTGAGAGTTCCCTTTAGGCTTATTTTCGCGTATAATAATCCAACCGTTTATAAGGAAGAGTCACGGTTTGCCTTTCGTTTTGCCATCGGCACTACCTTCTGAGGAAGGGAACAAATTCGCCTGATATCAGGTGACAAAGGAGGCATAAAGATGAAGAGGAAAAAATTTTCCCTGATGGCCGTAGCTTTGGCCTTTGTTTTGAGCACTTTTTCTTTGGCTCAAGCTCAAAGCAAGATCGGTGTAGTTAACTCCCAAGATGTCCTGGAAAAGTCGGTCGAAGGTAAGAGAGTTATTGCCCAGCTTCAGGATCAGGATAAAAAGAATCAAGACCAACTGGCCAAGCTGGATGAAGAGATCCGCAAGCTCGAAACCAGGCTTAACACCCAGCGGATTACCCTAACTGAGGAGGCGGCCCTTCAGCTCAACTCTGACCTGACTAAGAAGAGGACGGAAAGGACCCGGCTTTCTGAGGACATGGCCCGTGATATGCAAGAGCTTCAGTATCGGCTTTACACCCGACTGCAGAATGAATTGATTCCCATTATTGAGCAAATAGGGAAGGAAAAAGGGCTTGATTTAATCTTCGACTTGGCCCGCAGCGGCGCAGTTTATTTCAACCCGACCATCGACATTACGGAAGAAGTTATTAAACGCTATGACGCCATCAAGACAAAAGCCAAGTAGGCCCTGTTGGCTTCCTGAATAAATTGGCTCAATTGAAATAAAGAATGATTAAGGTCGAGGCAATTGCTAAGTTTCTTCCTCACCGCTACCCGTTTCTTTTGGTGGACCGGGTGGTCCAAATGGAAAAGGGGAAGTCGATAGTGGGGATAAAAAGCGTCACGGTCAATGAACCCCACTTTCAAGGTCATTTTCCCGGCCGCAAAATCATGCCTGGAGTTCTGATTATTGAAGCCATGGCCCAGTGCGGCGGAATTCTACTCTACCATTCCCTTCCTGAACCGGAAGACAAGTTTGTCCTCCTCAGCAAAATTGACAACGCCCGCTTTCGCCGGGCCGTTGTGCCCGGTGACACGCTTCGTCTCGAGGCGGAGCTCGTCAAAGTGCGGCAGAAGTTTTGTCAATTAAGAGCCAGGGCGTTGGTGGGAGAAGAGCTGGTGGCCGAAGCCGAAATCCTAGCCTCAATCTTAAGCGTTGACGAATTAGATGAGCTCGGATGAAATTATCATTCATCCTACCGCTTCGGTCCATCCCAAGGCGGAATTAGCAGGCGGCGTTATCATCGGACCTTATTGTTTAGTTGAAGAGGGAGTACGCATCCATCGCGGGGCGCGGCTGGAAGCCCACGTCACGGTCAAGGGAAAAACGGAAATTGGGGCTGATTGTTTCTTTTCGCCCTTTTGCGTTATCGGCACTGAACCTCAGGATATCAGTTATAAGGGCGAGCCAACCCAGGTTATCATCGGTCGCCGCAATATTTTTCGCGAGTTTATCACGGTTCACCGGGGTACGGTTAAAGGCGGCGGAGTCACGCGGATTGGTGATGACAATTATTTCATGGCCTATTCCCATATCGCCCATGATTGTCAAGTGGGCAATAAAACCATTTTTATCAATGCGGCCACTCTGGGCGGCCATGTTCAGGTTGACGACGGCGCCACTGTGGGTGCCTTTTCTGGTGTCCATCAGTTCTGCCGGATTGGCAAGTTAGCTTTTGTCGGCGGCTTTACGGTTATTACCCAGGATGTTCTTCCTTTCTGTCGAGTGGCCGGGATGAGGCCAGTTAAATTCTACGGGGTTAATGCCATCGGCCTCCGCCGGAATGGTTTTCCGCGAGAGAGAATTCAGAAAATTAAGGAAATGATTAAAATTATTTTTTATTCTGACCTTAATACCAGCCAGGCGGTGGAAAAGGTCAAGCAGGAAATCGAGCCTGACTCGGACCGGGAAGAAATTCTCAATTTTATCGCCGGCAGCCGCCGCGGCATTATTAAGAAGGTAGCAGAAGAGTGGGAAACCGAGTTGGAATAATTGCCGGCACCGGCCTCTTTCCCTATCTTGTGGCCAAGGAACTAAAGAATCAGGGAAAAGAATTGTTTGTCCTGGCCGTTGAAGCGGAGGTTAACCCCGACCTGGCTTCTTTAGCCGAACGGTATGAGACGGTTTCAGCGGGTGAAGTAGCCAGAATAATTCACTTTTTCCAGGCTAATAAAATTAAACAAGCCCTTCTGACCGGCAAAGTCAGCCCCGAGTGGCTCCTCAAGGTCGAAAAGCTTGATTCCTTAGCTCGAGAACTTCTTTCCCATCTCCCCGCTCGCGACGCCTCGAGCGTCATCGAGAGTTTTATTCGGCTTCTGCGCCGGCAAGGGATTGAGGTGCTCGACCCGACACCTTTTTTTCAACCCTTTCTTTGCTCGCCCGGCTTTTTGACGCCGAATGTGCCTACGGCGGAAACATTAGCGGATGTGGAATTAGCCTTCGGTTTAGCCGGTAAACTTGCCGACCTTGAAATTGGCCAGGTAGTCGCAGTAAAAAAAAGAGTCGTGGTGGCGGTTGAAGCCCTGGAAGGGACGGATAAGATGATTGAGCGAGCAGCCGCCATGGCTGGACCGGGGTTTTCTGTGGTCAAGGTTGGTCGGAGTCAGCAGAAAACGGCCGTTGATTTGCCGGCTATTGGTCCGGAGACGGTGCGTCGACTCGTGGCGGGGAAGGCCTCGTGCTTAGGCTTAGAGGCCGGCCGAGTCGCCTTTTTTGGCCGGGAAGAAGCGCTCAAAATTGCGGCTGAAGCCGGCCTGGCTGTTTTGGTTCGAGAAAGAAATAAAGGCGAAGAAGGCGGAGATGGATAAAGTTCGTATCGGGATTATCGGGGTGGGCTATCTCGGCACCCAGCACGCCCGAATTCTTTCTTACCTTGAGCAGGCAGAATTAAAGGGTGTGGCTGATATTGATTTCAAAAAGGCCCTCCAAATCGGCAACCGTCATGGTGTTCCCTATTATCAGAGCTATGAAGAAATGCTGGATGAAATTGATGCCGCTATCGTCTCTACTCCCACTTCTGAACATTTCTCCATTGCCATGCATTTACTGCAGGAAGGAAAGCACGTTTTAGTCGAGAAACCCATCACGGAAACCATTGAGCAGGGAGAAAAATTAGTCGCCACCGCCAAGGAAAAAGGGTTAATCCTCCAGGTGGGTCACTTGGAACGTTTTAACCCCGCGGTAGAAGCCGTCGAGAATATCATTGGCGAGCCGCGGTTTATCGAAGTCCAAAGGCTGGGGTCCTTTTCGGCTCGCTCTCTTGATATCGACGTTGTCCTCGACCTGATGATTCATGACCTGGACATAATCCTGGCCCTTATCCGGGACGAAGTTAAAACCGTTCGGTCTTCAGGAATATATGTTCTTTCGGAAAAAATTGATATTGCCAACGCCCGGATTGAGTTTGAATCAGGCTGTGTGGCCAACTTGACAGCCAGCCGGGTTCACCAGGGAAAAGTGAGGAAACTAAGAATATTTGAGCCGACTGTGTATTACTCGGTTGATTATATTGACCAGGAGGTTAAAGTCTTTCCGCTGAACGGCCGGCAGACTGATATCAAAACGTTGCGCATCCAGAAAGAAGAGCCGCTGAAAAAGGAATTACAAAATTTCCTAACCTGCATTCAAAATGGTACTCTGAGCAAAGTGTCCGGAGAGGAAGGTTTGCGGGCTCTCAAGCTGGCCTATACTGTTTTACGTCAAGCCGAGATTTAATCAACTATTTCGTTATTTGCGGATGATAAAGAGGGAGTCGTCAAGCCCGGTATTATAAACGACGCGAGTGATGGTCATCCGCTGAAATTCCTGGCCGTCATAATAAGTAGTCATCTGATGAGGGATAAGTGTGCCGTCTATTTTTTTATAATCAGACTGAAAGGTTTCTGCCTCCACTGGCAGGCCGGTTAGAGAATTAATGGTTTTGCCCTTAGTTTTGACCGAGAGGTAAGTTTTTGGGTCGATATAAACGTCTACCACGGTCCCATCACTAAAGGTTTGCTGCATCACCAGATATTCCACGTCGTTTATTTTCTCTTTCCCCTTAAAAGTATAAGTAATGCCGTATTTTTCGGGATGAAGGAGCGAATCATTGCCCATGGCTTGGCGCGCAAATTCCCGACTCTGGGTTTCGGGCATTTCCTCGATGTTGCCTGTTTGGGGGTTGGTAAACCAGGCTCTCTCGCCGTCAAAGACCTGGGTAATATTCATCCCCATTATTTCGATATCTATCCTCATTTTATTCGGCTCTTTTTGGTAAAGCGTGAAGTTCGCGCTCAGGCCCATCTGAATAAGCTCCATCGTTCCGTTTATCGTTGTGTCTTTGATGGCTTCTAAAGCTTTGGCCCCTCCCTGAGCTTCAATCCATTTAGCCCTGACCTCATCGGCTGTCTGCCCCGAAAGAGTCAGCGATAAAAATAAGGTCACCACGATTAAGCTTAAGCGTCTCATTGCACCTCCCAAAATTTATCCATGATTAGCCTTATTGTACTTTAAGAAGGCCACCATAATCTACTCATTTTAATAAAATGTAAACATCTCTAAGTTGAGTTTTGACTTTCAGCTGGCGCAATGTTAATGATAAGAAAAAAATGGCCGCCGGAAAATCGCCGAAGGCTATTTTGCAGGTTTTTATGATTATCCGGTCGGTTTAATTTTTTGCCCTGAATAAGGATATGAGTAATAGGTCATCTTTTAAATCGGCCCAGATAAAATGAATAAAAAAGGAGAGCATAAAATAAGAAACAAAAGGAGGTCGTGATGGCGCGTTTCCGTCTTCTTCGCCTAACTTGTTTTGTTTTCTGTTGGCTCTTAATTTTCCTTAATTTAGGCTTGGCTGACGAAAAGACGAAGCAAGTGGACAAGCTTTTTGCCCCGTGGGATAGGACTGATAGCCCGGGAGCTGCTCTGGCGGTCATCAAGGACGGCAAAATCATTTATGAGCGCGGTTATGGGATGGCCAAGCTGGAAGACGACCTGGTTATGACCCCTTCTAAGGTTTTCGACATCGGTTCAGTCTCTAAGCAATTTACGGCGGCCTGCGTGGCGCTTCTGGCTCTGCGAGGGAAGCTGTCGCTTGATGACGACGTCCGGAAATACATTCCTGAACTTCCGACCTACGAACGGCCCCTCACAATTCGTCACCTCCTGCATCATACCAGCGGCCTGCGGGATTATAACGTCCTCCTTTCTTTGGCCGGGTTTCGGCCGGACGCTGATTGTCCGACTGTGGAAGAAGCTCTCGCCGTTATCTGCCGGCAGAAAAACCTCAATTATCTGCCTGGCGAGGAATATTCATATACGAACACCGGTTATTTTCTTTTGGGCTTGATTGTAGAAAGAGTTTCCGGCCAGAGCCTCAACCAGTTTGCTCAGGAAAACATTTTTCGGCCTTTGGGGATGAAAAATACTCTCTTCCAGGATGACCATTCCCAAATAATCAAAAACCGAGCCTCGGGATATTCGCCCAAGGGAGAAGGCTTTCGGCTTGACTTAAGCAACTGGGATGAAGTGGGCGACGGCAATGTCTACACGACGGTTGAGGACCTTTACCTCTGGGACCAAGCTTTTTATAATTTCTCACTGGGCCGAGAATTAATGGACCTCCTCCACACCCAGGGCATTTTAAATAATGGCCAGAAAATAGATTATGCTTTCGGCTTAGTAATCAGCAGTTATCGGGGGCTGAGAACGGTGAGCCACGGAGGCTCCTGGGCGGGATACCGGGCAAACCTGCTTCGCTTTCCAGACCAAAGATTTTCTGTTATCTGCCTTTCTAACCTGAGCACTTTTAACCCTTCCGCTATAAGCCTTAAAATTGCCGATATTTACTTGGTGGATTATTTTAAAGAAGAAGCTCCTAAGGCGAAACCTCAAGAGATTAAGCCTTTTCCTTTGCCTGAGAAAGTACTCCAGGAGAAAAGCGGCAATTATAAAGAAGCCAAATTCGGTGTGTGGCTGAACATTACAGTGGAAAAAGAGAAACTGAAGGCAAGGCTTGGCCGCCAGGAATTCCTGCTGACGCCCGTGAGCGAGAGCACTTTTCAGGCCATAATAAATGATTCCTTAGTCACGCTTATTTTTTCTCAGGATGAAAAAGGCCGGCTGAGGGCGGAAGTTTCCCGAAGGGAAGGGGAGAAATTAGTCTTTACCAAAGCCGCTCCTTTACTGCCTCTTTCCGTGGCTGCGCTTAAAGAATACGAAGGCTTTTACCAGAGTGAAGAGCTTTTAGGGGCGGTTTATCAAGTTCTTCTTGATAAAGATAAGCTAAGAATCAAGTTTCGCAATCCTCCTGAGGAGCCGCTCCAACCGATGGCCCCAGACGAATTCACGGCCGATGGCTTGAATTTTACCTTTCTGCGTGGTCAGAATAAAAAGATCACGGGCTTGGCCTTAAGCGCTGGCCGGGCGGCCGATATTATTTTTGTCCGGAAGCAACGACCATGAAACGCCGCCAATTCTTGGAACTAAGCGGTCGGATGGCGACCGTGGCTGCTCTCTCTCCTTACCTTTTGATAAAACCTGGTTCTCCTTCCCCGGAGTTCGACCTGATTATCCAGAACGGAACAATTATTAATGGCTTAGGAGAGCCGGCTTTTGAGGCAGATATTGGCGTAAGCAACGGAAAGATAAGATTTATCGGCCAGCTGGCCAAGGATATTAGCCGCCGACCAGCAAAAATTATCGATGCTGCGGACCGCGTTGTTTGTCCCGGGTTTATTGATATCCACTCCCACAGCGGCTTGGAGCTTCTGGTCAACCCCAAGGCTGAAAGTAAAATAAGGCAGGGAGTGACAACCGAACTCGGCGGCAATTGCGGCAGTTCTGATTTTCCGCTCAAGACAGAATTAAGCGAGGAAGCTCAGCAATATTGGAGAGACCTCGGGCTTAAACCAACCTGGATTGACCTGGCTGGTTTTCGGGAAAGATTGTTAGCTCAGGGAATAAGCCTGAACTACGCCACTTTAGTTGGCCATGGCACGCTGAGGTCCCTGGTCATGGGGGACGAGAGAAGAAGACCGACAGCTGCGGAATTAGAAAAAATGAAAGAATTAGTCGCGGCCGCCATGGAGCAGGGAGCCTTTGGCCTTTCCACCGGTCTGGAATACACGCCAAGCGGGTTTGCCGAGCGGGAGGAAATAATCGAGCTTTGCCGGGTAGTGGCCGAGTTTGGCGGGTTTTATGCCACTCATGTCCGCAGCGAGGATAATCAGGTGATCGAAGCTGTCAGTGAGGCCATCTCGATAGCCAAAGAAGCTCAGCTGCCACTCGAGCTCAGCCATCTTAAGGCCTGTGGCCAACGCAATTGGTGGAAGATGCCGTTCCTTTTTGATTTAATCGAGAAAGGAAATGCCCGGGGAATTGACGTCACTGCTGATGCCTACCCTTATACTGCTTATAGCACTGGTCTGACCGTGTTCTTTCCCCACTGGGCTCTGGCCGGAGGGGCTAAGGAGTTTTTAAGAAAAATGGCCTCGGCCGTGGAAAGGCAAAAAATGCGGCCAGAAGTGGAGGAGAAATTAGGCGGGATGCCCTGGGAGAGTGTGGTCGTCGTCGACCTCAAAACTGAGAAAAATAAGCCTTTAATCGGACAAAACATAGCGGCTGCCGCTAAATCGAGAAAACAGGACTCCTTTGACTTCAGTTGTGACTTACTCCTGGAGGAGGACGGCGAGGTTTCGATTGTTGGCTTTGGGATGAGTGACACTAACACCGAAGCGGTACTTCGCCATCCCTTAGTTATTATTGCCTCTGACGGCTCAGCTTTAGCTCCCTATGGTCCGCTCCATCGCGGACTCCCTCATCCGCGTAATTACGGCACCTTTCCCCGGTTTCTTGGGTTCTATGTGCGGGAGAAAAAAATCCTGAGCCTACCTGAAGCCATAAAGAAAATTACTTTGTTACCGGCGGCCAAAATGGGGCTCAAAGACCGCGGCGTTCTCCAGACAGATTATTGGGCCGACATCGTCATTTTTGACCCATACAAAATTTTGGATTTAGCTACCTACACCGGGCCGGAAAAATATCCGGTCGGGATTGATTATGTTCTGGTTAACGGTCAGGTAGTAATTGAGCATGGGGAACATACAGGCGCCAGACCCGGCAAGGTTTTATCTAATCCTAAGAAAAGGGTTGGAGTTGGAAGCTGAAAAATAAGCTTACAATTTGGCTCAGCGTGGGAATTTTCGGCCTGGTCATCATTGTCTTTTTCTTATTTTGGCCGGTTTTAAAACCGAGATTCATTCACTCTTCTGAACAGTTAATCTCCTCAGCCCGGCGTGATTCCCTGAATATTATCATTTTGACGATTGATACGCTCCGGGCTGACCACCTGGAATGCTACGGTTATGACAAAGTGAAAACGCCTCACATTAATCGATTAGCGACTGAAGGCATCCTTTTTGAGCAGTTTATTACCGCCGCACCGCTCACGCTTCCGGCTCATTGCTCTCTTTTTACCGGCACTTATCCTCTTTTTCATGGCGTCAGGGATAACGGTGGCTTCTACCTTGACCCGAAGAATATTACTCTGGCCGAGGTCCTGAAAGAAAGGGGGTACCGGACTGCTGCTTTCGTCGGCGCTTTTGTCCTCGATTCTCGCTGGGGCTTAGACCAGGGGTTTGATTATTATTTTGATAATTTTGACCTGACCAAATACAAGCGAATTAGCTTGGACGCCGTGCAACGAAGAGGCGATGAAGTCCTCAAAGAAGCCTGTGGCTGGATAGAAGCCAACAAAGAAAATAAATTTATGGCCTGGCTTCATTTTTATGACCCGCACACGCCTTACGACCCGCCTGAACCTTATAAAAGTCAGTTTCAGGGAAGGCTCTATGGCCTTTATGACGGGGAGATTGCCTATGTCGACCAGCTCATCGGCGAATTTTTAGCTTTTATGAAAAAGCAAGATTTATTAGAAAAGACGCTGCTCATTTTTACCGCTGACCACGGCGAAAGCTTAGGCGAGCACAAAGAAAGCGCCCACGGGTTTTTTATTTATGACGCCGTCCTAAGAATCCCGTTAATCATTCGCCTTCCCTTTTCCTCTCGGCTCAACAGTCGGCGGGTGTCGACCCAAGCTCAAAACATTGACGTCATGCCTACAGTGCTTGACCTTCTCGGCGCCAAGGTGCCTTCTTCGGTTCAAGGGAGAAGCCTGCGGCGGCTCCTTCAGGGTCAGGAAAAAAGCACCGCGCCGGCTTACAGTGAAACTTTTTATCCCCGTTATCACTATGGCTGGAGCGAACTCCAAGCGTTGCGGCAGGGTGGGTTTAAATTTATCGCTGCGCCCCGTCCTGAACTCTACGACCTTGTCCATGACCCTCGAGAGAGCAATAATCTCTGGGAGTCCAAGCGCTCTCTGGGCCGAAAGATGCGGCGAGAGCTGGAAAAAATAATTAAGCAGTACACTAACCAGGAAGCAACCGCCGCGGTGATTCCCAACATCGACCAGGATTCGCTCATTAAGCTGCAGACTCTGGGTTATATCGGAGCTTTTCATAATTTAACTAAGGATAAGCCTGGTCGGAGCTTGGCCGACCCCAAGGATAGAATTGAGCTCTATAATGAAATTAAATTAACCCAAATTCTCGTTTCCGAGGAAAAATACGAGGCAGCCGAAAAAAAGATTCAGGCCGTCCTCGCCAAGGACCCGTCAATTCTCGAGGCTCGGTATCTCCTGGGTTATCTGCTCGCCAAGCAAAAACGCTACGCGGAGGCGATAAAAGAATTTCAAGCCGCTCTTGATGTCGACTCCGAGTATTATGAAGCCATCCTTGGCTTGGCCATGGCCTATAAAGAAAACAACCAGGCTGAGGAAGCCATCCTGGGATTCAGGCGACTTCTTGACCTTGACCCCAAGGACACCAAGCCTTATATCCATTTGGCTGATATCTATCAGGACCGGGGAGAAAATGAAAGGGCTCTGGAACTGATTAAAGAGGCCGTAGCCATTGACCCTGAGTCTCGTTATCTTCGGAATAGACTGGGCGCGGCTTATTTGTCATTAAAAATGTATGCCGAGGCCGAGAAGGAAATAAAGTTAGCGCTCTCGATGGAGAGGAGCCAGCCATTGCTGAACGCCCATTTCAATTTAGCCTTGCTTCATGAGGCCAGGGGCGAGATTGACCGCGCGGTGGAGGAATACAGAAAAGAGCAAGAAATAAGCCCTTATAATTTTAGGCCTGATTTTAACCTCGGCCTTCTCTGGGCCAAAAGAAAGGAATTCGACCTGGCGGAAAAAGAACTGCGCAGTTGTCTCCAAAAGAATGAAGAATACGGGCCGGCCTATATTTTTCTGGCTAAAGTCATCATGGACCACGGGGCTAACCTCTCAGAGGCCGAAAAATTAGCTCTCCGCGGCCTGGAACTAAAGCTTGACCTGCCGACCCAGATTCTGGGTCATTTTCTCCTTGCTGATATTTACAACCGCTTCCGCCTCCCGGCTAAGGCCAATTTCCATTTAGAAAAAGCCCGGCAACTTCAGGCGGCTAAAACTGGAGCTTAAGGCCGAGCTGAAACCGACGGGGATAGGGAATCCACATGGGCTCTTTATAGCTGGCGCTCCAGACATTGTAGGAACGCCACCTGGTCACCGTGTCGTCATTGAGCACGTTGAAAATATCGCCAGCGACGCTTAGACGGGCCGTTTTATACAGGTTAAAGGATTTTTCGATTCTCAGGTTAAGCAGATGCTGGGAGTCGAAGCGCTCTTTCCCTTTGGGCTCGGCTTGGATCCTGATTGAATAGGGCTGATTGAGGTTTCTGATGCGGACAAATTTCAGAGTTGGTCGACCACTCTGGAAAAGATAGTTAGCGCTGACGAGGATATCAAAGGGGAGGTTATAACCCAAGGAGAGCTTGACCAACCACCTTTTGTCCAGGTTGAGCGGCCCTTTGGCGTTGATTAGCTGGTTGGGGTCAGTGCCAAATTGACCGGTGTACCAGACGAGCGATTGGCTCATGCCGTAGCCGCCAGTAGCCAAGGAACTGAGGTTTAAGCCTTCGGCTTTGGACCAGGTAACGGAGGCGTTCATCATCCAGTTATTGGCGTAACGCTTGTTTAATTCCAGGATCAAGCCCTTGTAGGTTTGACCCCAGCCCTTGGGGTTCGTCAGCCAGTAGTCGAATTCACCGCCAACCCAGTTCCAGACCTGATAGCTCTGGCCATTATCAGGAGAAACGCGAGTAACTAACTCATATTTTCCGCCCCGGTCTTCATAACCAAAAACATCTTTTCCGTTCTTGTAGATAAAGGTGGCTATTAAAGCTAAGTTATTAGTCAGCTGCCTTTCCAACCCAACTGAGAACTGGTCGTAGTAGGGATTCTTGATATTAGGGTCCATAGTGTAGCCAGCTTCCGTGGGCAAAACGTACCAGAGCTGCCACTTTGCTCCATCCCAATAATAGATGTATTTATCAGGAGCGTTGGGACCGGGCCATTCCCAGTTAGCGATGTAGGGATAAACATAATACCGGCCGTAGGAAGCTTTAAATAAGGTTTTTTGGTCTGAGGTCAGCTGGAAAGCCAGGCCGATGCGAGGGGAGAAGGAGTTCCAGATAATCAGGTCATCGATGCCAATGCCTTTTTCTCCTGTTTCTTTAAAATTATGCATCAGCGGGAAAGCGGGAATAAAAGCGTTATGATGGTCAAAGCGTAAGCCCAAATTGATGGTGAGGCGATTGCTAACTTTCCAGGAATCATCGATAAACCCACCGATATTGACTACTGTTCCTCCATAACGATTGGTATCCCATTCGTAGAGGAGATAGGGCTCCCCGCCATAATCGTAATAAAATTTGCCGCCGCCATAACCACCATAAGTATCGGTTGTCCCGCGGTTAAATTGAACGCCTATCTTGAATTCGTGGTCTCCAGCCAGAAAATCATCGGCAAAATGAGTGAGCGTGGCGTTAGCCTGATTACGGGTAACTTTGTAGAACCAAGGCCAGACTGGCCCGTTGGAGGTGATGCCGGTGGCTCCATCATAATGAGCCGGGGTATAAATCGAGCCGCCAAAGGCCGGTTGATAATCATTGGGGCTATAATAGCCAGAATATTTCAGCTCGAAGAAAGAATCCTTGCTGATAACCCAAGTCCACATCGCTGTCCAGATATGAACCAAGTCGGTTTCGGCCATGACTGTCTCGGGCATGTTGTAGGGGTCAGGCGCACCCGAGCCATAGTCTCTCTGGCGATTGTACATCAGAACCAGCTTATGGGCTTTGGAAAGCTGGGTAGAAACTTTGATAAACTGCTCGTTGTGCGTGCCTTTATAAGGATAATTAGGGTCATCGCCAAAATCTGAGGCCTTATCCAGCGTGTTGTTATAGACGGCAAAAAACCAAATGCGGTCTTTAAGAATTGGCCCACCCAAGGTGAAGGAATAGTCATACCATTGGACACGGTTAAAAGAATAATAACCCTCGCCGGTGGCTGGATTATAGGGTTTGGGATTATTATCTGCCGTCAGCTTCTTGTACTGGCCATAATAGGAGGTGCTGCCCGAGAAGTTATTGCCGCCAGACTTGGTGACGATATTAACGACCGCACCGGCGAAATTCCCGTATTCAGCGCCTGCGCCAATGCCAGTTATCTCCACCTCTTCGAACATATCCGGGACTGGCCAAGACCAGGCAGTGCCGATTTCCGGGTTACTTAGGTCAACACCCTCCACATACATGGCATTTTCTTCGGAATTGGAACCATAGGCCATGAAGCGCGAAGAATTTTCGCCATGACTGGTAGTGAAGCCAGCCGTCTGGTTGACAATATCAAAGTAGGTATTGCGGTTAAAAGGCAATTTTTCCAACTGGACTTTGGAATAGGTGGTAGAAATACCAGACTTGGTGACATCTACCACCGGCGAAGCCGCCGTTACCGTGATGCTCTCCTCGAGGGCAGCTAACTTGAGGGTAATATTTTCCACCGTGGTCATGTTCAGCGAGACAATGATATCGGCGCGTTCGATAGTCTGAAAACCCTTCAGTTTGAAGACAGCTTTATAGGTCCCCGGTGGCAGGTTAAGGAAACGGTATTCGCCGTTAGCTCCAGTGACCTGGGAGTGAACTCCGCCCAGGAGCGAAGGGCTGGAAATTTCCACCGAAACTCCGGGCAGAGGCAACCCGTTTTCATCCGTCACTGTCCCCATGAGCCGGCCGGTCAAGCGCTGGCCGTAACTGAGGCTAAAGGCCAGCAAGAAAAAGACCGTGCTCAGGGCCAAGCCTTTGAGAATTTTTTCTTTACTCATTCTCCCTCCTTAAAAAAATTAAAAGACAACCTTCGCTTTTCGGGTCGTTTTTATTGTTTCGCCTTTTTCTTCCGATTTTGGGCTCAATGATTTTTCTTTGCTTTCTTTATGGTTTTTCCTTTTCCCCGTCATTTTTATCTTTTGGACTTCCCCTCTTTTATTTTTTTAAGCCATTTTAATTTCAAGCCACCGCCTCTTTTTCTGCTTTTTTGCCCTGGGTTACATTGTTTCTAATTTTTTTTCAATTCCAATGTCTTGTCAAGGCTTTTTCAATCTTTGTTATTTATAGCGGGAAAGGAAAGGAGGATCCATTTTGCTGCCAAGGAAACGAAAATATGGAGCTAATAAAAAAAGCGGTTTACTCCGGTGGGAATAAAAAAGGGCTAAATATCGGAAAGCTCGGAAAATAGCGTCATCGTTTTCTTTGGTCTCTGGAATCCGGCTCTTAGGCTGATTTAGTCTTTGAAAAAATATTCTAACTTAGGTATAAGGGTCAAGGAAAAAGCCTTGATGGATAGGCGATGAGGATTGTTCCCTAAGGAATCTGACGAGAAGAAAAGGAGAGAAAGCGGCGTTAGCGACTCGGCTAACGTCTGTTCATCATAGAGAAAGAATTGAACATGGCTTTATCTTCTCAGCCGCGGCAGCTCACGGTTTTTGACGCCACGATGATTGTTAGCGGCGCGATTATCGGCGCCGGCATTTTTATCAACCCAGCCGAAAGTGCGCGTTTCCTTCAAAGCTCGAGCCAATTGCTTTTAGTTTGGCTTCTGGGAGGCTTTATTGCTTTTCTGGGTGGCCTCGTTTTCGCCGAGCTCGGCTCGATGTTTATTTATTCTGGTGGTCAATATCTCTATCTTAAATTAGCCTTCGCGCCCTGGTTGGGGTTTCTTTTTGGCTGGACCCTTTTTACCACCATCCAAACCGGGGCCATCGCGGCTGTGGCCGTCACCTGTGCTCGTTTTCTCACCTCACTTTTTCCTTTGCCTCAAAAGAGCGTAGTTTTTATTGCCGCGGCTATCATTTGGCTTCTTTCGTTAATTAATTTTTTAGGCATTAGGCCCGGAAGCGTTGTTCAAAACATCTTCACCCTTCTCAAGCTGACGGCGCTGGTTGCGTTAATCCTATTGGGAATTTTCTTCTTTTTTACCGATTCTTCCCGGCCTAAACCTTCTTTGGGACCAATCTGGCCGAGCGCTTTTAACCTCTCTTTTCTCAGCGCGGTTGGTTTAGCCTTGATGCCCGCTCTTTTCTCTTATGGCGGCTGGCAGATTCTCAATTTCGTCGCCGGCGAAGTAAGAAGGCCGCGGCGGACTCTTCCGTTAGCCATCATTGCCGGCGTCTCAATCGTTGTCGGTGTTTATGTCCTGACGAACTGGGTTTATGTGACCACTCTTCCCTTTGCCGCCATTCGTTCTTCCAGTCGGCTGGCCTCTGACGCCATGCAAGCCCTCGTCGGTCCGGCCGGTTCTAAATTAATAGCCTTAGCTATTGTCATCTCTACCTTTGGTATTACCAATGTTTTCATCCTCACCGGTCCTCGCGTTTACCAAGCCATGGCCCAGGAAGGCGCGTTTCTTCCTTTGGCCAGCCGCCTTCATCCCCGTTTCGATACCCCTTATGTGTCTATTTTTCTGCAGTCTGTCTGGGCTTCACTGCTTCTCCTAACAAATACTTATAGTCAATTGCTCCAGTATGTTACTTTTGGTGATTGGATATTCTTTGGCTTGACCGCCTTGGCGTTACTGCCGTTGCGGAAAAAAACGTCGCCTGGACCCGAGGTTTATCGAGTTTGGGGTTTTCCTTTTGTCCCTTTGTTTTTTGCCTTGATTTCCTTGGCGGTTGTGGTTAATGTATTTATTTCCATGCCTCGCCAATCTCTTTTGGGAACTGTAATCATCCTGAGCGGTCTGCCGCTTTACTGGTTAACCAAGAGAAAATGGCGCCAGGAATCGACTCATGTCAGTAGAACCGATTGTTTATCTTGAATGGGCCAAGCTCAGCAGTCAGGCTAAAATCAGCCTGAGTCGAAGCGGTGTGCCCGACCTTTTGCTCCGGGATTTACCGCTAACCTTAGAGGTTAGGGACCTCGAAATCAGCGGCCGTAATCCCTATGGTTACGAACCGCTCCTCGAGGCTATTGCGCATCGCTACGGGGTAGGGGCGGAAAATGTGGTTCTAACCCAGGGAGCCTCCCAGGCTATTTTTATGGTTTGTGCTGGCCTTCTCGAACCCGACGATAGGGTCGTAGTAGAAAAACCAGCCTATGAACCCCTCTTAAGTTGCCCGAGATTTTTTCGAGCCGGGATAATGAGGCTGGAACGCCGCTTCGAAAATAAATTTTTAGTCGACTTAGACGATTATCGCCGCCTATTGGCTCAGGGCGCTAAGCTAATTATCCTGACTAACCTGCATAACCCGACAGGCGTGTTTCTAAATCGGGAACAAATCGCGGTCTTGGCGGCTGAAGCCGACAAAGCTGGCGCCTATCTTTTTATCGACGAGATTTATCTTGAGTTTATGTCCGATGAACTTAGCCGCTCAGCCTTTGGGCTTAGCGACAGGGTAATCGTCGCCTCTTCTTTAACTAAGGTTTATGGCTTGGGCGGCTTACGTTGCGGCTGGATTTTGGCCTCGCCAGAGGTAGCGCAAAAGCTGCGACGGCTGACAGATTACTTAGTGGTAGAAGGTGTTTTTATCGGTGAGGTCATTGCCGCCCGCCTTTTTCCTTACCTTGACCAGCTCCGACAAAAAAACCGCGGTTGGCTTGAAGCTAACCAACAGTTAGTCGGCAATTTTATCGCCGGTGAGCCGAAACTGAGCTGGGTAGAACCAGCGGGCGGAGTGGTTTGTTTCCCCCGGCTGGAGGCTGGCCGGAGCGGCGATGAATTCAGTCAGCGCCTTCGCCTGGAAGCCGAAGTGAGTGTTGTTCCTGGCAGTTTTTTTGAGCTTAGGGAGCACTTCCGGCTCGGTTACGCTGTTTCGTCGGCTCAATTAGCTAAGGCTCTTGAAGCCATCCACTCCCTCCTCCAAAAATGGTGACAGTTTACCTATTTCCCACAGGATAGAGAGTTAACATGGGCCGAACAAGAGAAAAGAGGAAAAGAGGAAATATGTCTTGGGTCACCTTTTGGGGACTGATAATCTGGCTCGCGGCGCCGCTCGCGGCTGCCAGACCCAAGCTCTGGTTCGGTCTCGAGACAGGCTTTTTCCGGCCTTCCTCGGCCACTTTAAACGATGAATTTATCCCCCAGATAAATCAGGTTCTCGAAGAGCTCCGGCTTGAAACCGAGGAGCTTGGTTTTAAGTCCGAATTTAAGCCCATGGGCTCAGTTCCGGTCAATTTTTCGCTGGGAATTGAGGCCGAGACATCTCTCGCTCCTTCCCTTTCTCTCGCCCTCGGGATAGGCTACTGGAGAAAGAGTTTGTCCGGTTCAGTCGAAGCCTCGGGCAAGTTAAACAATTTTGCTTACGGCCTTTCTGATGATGTCCACCTGACTTTGCGCTTGCTGCCGCTGCGGGTTTCAGTTCGGGCTGAAAGCCGAAAGCAAGCCTGGCGCTATTTTGGTGGAGCCGGGTTCGCCTTGGTGCTGAGCTCGATTGAATATCGCTCCCGGTTTCAGTTCTTAGATTTATTCAATCAAATAGTCGAGGACAATTTTCAGGAAAAGGCCGGCGGAAAGGCGCTTGTGCCCCAACTGGAAGCTGGGGTGGATTATGACTGGAGGGATAAATTTAGAGTCGGGATTATTATTAGAATTCCTATCGGTAAAATAGAATCTTTAGAGATTACGGAGTCCACCGAACCACAGGCGATGGGCGAGCGGGCGACCTACCTCGATTCGCGGGGCGAAGAGAAGCTCCTCGACTGGGGAATTACCGGCTGGCAGTTATCGCTAACACTGCGCTATTTTTTTTGAGCCCGTTCCTTGGCGGTTTGCTTTTGGATAAGAGCTTCTCTCCCATTTCAATTTTATTTTAAAAGCGGCCCAATTTAATAACTGAATTGGCTTTTAATTAGTTTTATTAATTCTCTTCCATCTTGTATGGGTTAAGCTCGGAGACGTTCGGGATGGCCTCGCTCCCACTCAGGTTTTTAACACCGTTCCCTCTTCGCCCTTCTCGGCGCCTGCGGAACTCGCCTCCCTGTTCAGAGACAAAGCCCAAAAGCCCCTTGCCCCCCTTTGGCCTCTCCGTTGGTCCTGTTCAGGCTCAGACATCCTCGGCGGCCAGAGGTTCCCTCGAAGGGCGATTCGGGAAGGCTAAACCTTCCATGGTCACTTCTGCCCTCCCGAACTTAGCCCTCAACCCAGTTCATATAAAATGGAAGACAACCGTTTTATTTTATTTGTCTATTTTAATCACTATATTATTTCTTATTTGGTTCCGCCGGATTTTGGGGGGGAACCTGGAGAATAAGAGGTGCTTGAAGGCTTGGGGGGATAAGGCCTGGCCTTCGCCTCAGCCATTGAAATCTCACTCTCTCCTGAATTTCCTCATCCACCCGGCAGACATCATGACTGACAGAACTCAAATATTTTAAATGGGCTCGAAGATAGGTTAATCCCAGCTCGCTCAGCTGCTGCAGCCAAACGCCATGAGCTGTTTCGTCCATCAGCTCTGGTGTTTCTTCAACATAGGTCAACTGAGTTCGGGCCGTAAGCTTCGTTTCTTGAGAAGAGCGTCGTCGGGCGTAAAGATTAACGCCGTCATAAAGTTCCAGTTCAGCGGCGTGAGGCGCCCAACGCGTGGCCCAGCGGAAATAGCGCTCGTAAAACTTCTGGCTGGATTGGCTAAAATCAGGCAAGCTCCTCATGGCCTCGATAATAAATTGCTTTAAATCTTCGCCCGCTTGTTTCCAAGGCTCATAGATGGGTAAACGCAGGCTACGATAAAAGGCAAACCAGCCTTTGGGAATCCAGTAATCCCGGAAAAGATATGGCACGTAGTTAGAAAAGGGTTGGACCCATTCGTGAGAAGGATAGCCATGCAGGTTAAGGTAAATATCAGGTTTCCAGCGTTCCATGAGCTCGCGTCTTACTCTGGCTTCAGGAAGGAGCGGGTTTTCCACTCCGATAAGCGAGCCGATATCAACCCCCAAGGAACTATAACGGCCCGCATGAAGGCTGTGGTAAGGCGTCAGCTTCTGAAGCTCGTAAGCTAAGGCGGCGCCGTCTGGGTTTTCCAGCGGCAGAAGAATTAAATTGATTTTTTTGAGATATTCTCGCCACGTTTCCTCTCTGACTAATTTTTCCGCCAGCTTGAGAAGATAATTGGTGGCCGAGACTTCGTTAGCGTGCTGACGGCCTGAAGCGAAGAGGGTAGGTTTGAGCGTCACTAAGCGGGGCAAAGAAACATAGGTGGCCGTAGGTAAAAAGCCTTCGATAACCGGAACTTCGCGGCCTTCGTAAGAGTGACCGGCAACGTAACCTCTCAGTAGCCCGGAGCTGGTTAGCTCCTGCACTATTTTCAAACATGCCTGGGGTGAGATAATTTCATCCGGCACCCTAAGAACTTGACCGGCTGCCTTTTTCTCAGCTCTCTTTTTTTCCTCAGGTTTGACCTCGAGCCCGACTTCTCGGAAGAATTCTTTATGCTTAACCCTTAAAGTGATTTTTCTCAACCCAGGATAAACAAAGCTTTCGCTGACCAAGCCTTTTTCTCGCAAGCGGGGCAAATCGTCCATGACCGCCAATAGGTCGAGATATTCATTTTCGGTCTCGACTTCCGCCTCAAAAACGCCAGTCTCTATCAGGTTCTCCCGCCCGTTCCAGGTTAAGCTCAGCAGCCGCAGCGGTCGAGGTTTGAACCGGGGAAAATTCAGGCGTCGGCTTTGCGTTTCAAGATGGCCCTTTTCTTTCCAGGTGATGAGGCCAGATGGCGAGGTCGCTTTCCAGTCTTCTAACCTTACCTTCACCCGGAGCGGCTTTCCCCCTTCAGAAGGGTGAATCACGGGAAGGACATTACCAGGAGCGGAAAGCCTGGAAGTATCGGTTACCTCCTCTCTTTCCTGAACCTCGACCTCAGTAATTCCCCGGAGATAATCCAGAGTATCAAAGTAAATTTCATCGTGGATGGCCTCCAAGCTACTCACCATCTCTTCGTCTAAACTGAGGCGATAGTCCGGCTCAGAAGCCCATATCTCAATGGCTAATTGCTTAAAGTAGGGCTGTTTGCTGGTCGTTGGCTGGTGACCTGTTTTTTTCATGATATGCTGATGGAGGTCAGGCAGGATTTCTTCCTGGTAGAAGGACCAGAAGTTTTCTAGGTCGCTGGCCAAGATGGTATCAGCCAGAATTTTTCCCTCACTTTGGAAACGAACCCAGGAGGGGGTAATTTTAACTTCGCCCCATTCTGGCAAGGTCTTCCAATAAGGAATAGTCTTGGTAACCGGACTGAAATTAGCCTTAAAAATTAATTGCCCCGAAGCGTCATAAGCCAGCGCCTCATAAGTTGGCTCACTGGCCTCCTTAAGTTCAAACCCAATTTTCTCTAAGGGCAAACTCAGCTCCCTGGCCAGGAGCTCATCCACCGGATAAAGCTCCTGCAGCCAGCGATTGGGGTCAGAGTAGAATCTTTTTAACCGGGTCCGGTCCTCCTCCTCTTTGGCCACCCGGATAAGAAGCTGTTGACAGCCCTTTGACTTCAGTTGTGGGGCCACTTCTTCAAGTAGCCAGAAGAAGCCTTGTTTGTAGGCACATAAGACTTTGACTGCGAACCTGGTTAAGCCGGCGGAACGGAGCATAGCTTCGATTCGTTGGCGCAACTCGTGCCTGACCTCGGGGCTTTCACTAACGGCCACCACGACTTGCAGCGAGGAAATACCGGCTGGAAGACTTTTCAGCTTTTCATCGATTAGCTTGAGAGCCACCTCGCCTTCCCAGGGATATTCCTTCTCCTTAGCCAAAATGACTCGACTTTCTCGCATCCCCTCGACCTTTATCTCGGATTTAGCTTGGGGAAACTGCGATTGAAGCTCTCGCTCTAATTCCTTGGCCAGGGCCTCGTTGGGTTGAGGGAGGGTTAGCTCAATTTTAATTTCTTCCAATTCCTTGGGCTTCAGGTCGTTGAGGATTTTCTGCAGTTGACTGAAGAAAAAAGCCTCAGCGGCGCCCCCTTCTCCCTTAAAAAAATTTTCTAAGCCCCGGCGGACATCAACCCAGTGAACGTTTCCCGGTCCGTATTTTTCTAAATAGGGAAAAGTCTGGCTAAGATAAGCGATGGTTTTTTCCAGCCCGGCGTTATCGCCTCCGGCAATAACGACCGCGTTGGAGCGAGGCCAGGCCTGGGGGACAATGACGATACTTCCTGAGCCTGGCTCAAGGGAAGGCAGCCTAAGTTTTCCTGTTTTTTCGAGCTCGGCTGTTAGAGAGCTCGGGGCAACAAGTATCGGTGCGGTAAAGGCCTGTTTTTCTTCTATCTGGTCTGCCAGAAAGAAAATCGGCCAAGCCATGCCGGCGCTTTCGAGGGAAATTCTGAGGCCTAAAAGTGGTAGGCCCGGAATAACTCTATCGTTAGGAACAATGACCGAACCCTCTAAAGAATCAGGGATAGAATCGTTGTTGGTGTCGGCCAAAAGCCCCTTTGAGGTAAAAAGTTCGAGAAGGTCAAAGTCTCGTTGCGGCCCCCTGATTTCGCGACGGCTCCGGAAAGAAGGAGTCAAAAGCCGCCGGGGTAAGCCGACGCGTTCGAGCGTGAGGGTGCGCCTGGTATTTCCTTGGCCAAGTTCAAACCTTAGCCGCTGGCAATTAGCGTAGGAAAGGATATCAGTGCTTTTCCCTCGGGCATGTTCTTGACGCAGAGTTTTGAGGGCTTCCAAGACTTTTTCGGCCAAAGAATTATCGATGGTGGGAAGCTCGACAGTAAGCTCTTTAACTTCTCCCCATTCGTAGCGAAGGCGCCGCAGCGAATCATAGGCAGCCTTAGGCTGAGGCAGTTCGTAAAGAATTTCTTTTATTAGAGGCCGAATGTTGACCGATGAGGCTTGTTGCGAGAATTGGTGGACAGCCTTTTCCACCAAAGCATAAGTTTCTCCTGACTCGAGGCCCCAGATATCCCAAAGATAGGGGAAGCGGTCAAAGAAAGCTTGGGCGGAACGAAGCAGAGCCTGGGGTGACCCACCCCGTATGAGAATCGCCTCCTTGTTTTCCAGGGAAATTAAACTCACCAAACCCTGGTCAGGTGATAACGGCTGCCGAGCGGATGAATTGGCGGGGAGGCGGCGGAGAAGGGCCAATCTATCACCCACGAGGATAAGAAATCTGACCTGGCCTAAATTGACGGTTTCTCTTTCCCGGTAGACCAGGTCAAAGCGGGTGGCGAGACTTTCAAAGCTCAAGCGGGCAGCAATTTCTGCGGCCGCAGTCATTTCATAAGGGTTAGGGTCATCAGGAATGATGATGGCGAGGTTAAGCCTGTCTCCCAGGCCGTCTTCATCAGTATCCAGAATTCCCTGACCTAAGGCGAAAATATCAACGAGGCTGGCGGAAGATGAGGAAATTGGGTCCAATTCAGACCAGGCCCATAAACTTGGTTTTATTGGTCCCATTCCGTCGCCCAGGAAGCAGGCAAACCAGGAAATTAAGGTAATAAAGCCAAAAAACCTGAGCCGACTGAAAGCGCGTTGTCTCATTTTTCTCTCCCGAGTTTTAATATTTTTCATTTTTGATATAATAAACCTCTTTTCGGCTTAAAATGGAAGAAGAACTTATTTATCGAGCCGAATATATAATCCATACTTATGAGATAGATTTTCGCGGTCGAGCCCGACCCGACACTCTTTTAAATTATCTTCAGGATACCGCGGGAGCTCAAGCCCAGGAACTTGGGTTTTCTGTCGAGGCCCTTTTTCGCCGGGGCTTGACTTGGGTACTTTCCCGCTATCATATTAAAATCGACCGTTTTCCCCGGCTGGGAGAAAAAATTGTTATCTTGACTTGGCCCTCAGGTCGAAGCGAATACTATGCCTTGCGAGATTGGGAAATCCTCGACCCCGACGGCCAGAAAATTCTAACGGCTACCAGTTCCTGGATGGTAATTAGCTTAGAGCAAAAGCAGCCAGTCCCGATTGAAACTCTTTATGCGGAAAAAATCATCGTCTCCAAGCGAGCTCTCGATGATGATTTTTCGCCGTTGCCTGTTTTGCCTTCGGCTTCGCAAGAAGTCGAATTTCCTGTGGAAATATCCCATCTCGACCTTAACCGCCATGTTAACAATGTGGTCTATGTCCATTGGGCTCTGGAGGGGATGCCGGCGGAAATATTATTTAATCTTTCGCCCGTTGAAATCGAGGTGGCCTACCGGGCAGAAGCAGTCTACGGCCATCGGGTTCTTTCTCGTATCTACGCCGCTGACGAGGCGAAAAAGGAGTTCTGGCACCAGATTGTTCGCCCTGACGACCGCCGGGAGTTGGCCAGGTTGCGCACTCGCTGGAAGCAGCTTAATTAAATGGAATGGAGCTATCTTGTCGCATCTCTTTTATCTTGTTCCATCCCCGAAGCCATGAATGATATCAATTATTAGGAGGAGAAGATGAAAAAAATTTTAGCTTGGCTTGGTCTTGGTCTGTGTCTGGGTTTCTTGGTGGCAGCTTCACCTCAACAGGCCACCCAGCCTCAGGCTAAGCCCGAAGATGTTTTAAAGAACTTGGTCCTGGTGGAAAAGTTGACGCCGGCTCCAGCTAAGCTAAGGGCTGGCTTGGAATCAATCACGGCCAAGGACTCGTTGGCCATGCTCGGCTATTTAGCCTCTGATTTAATGGAAGGCCGGCAGACGGCTACTCGTGGTTATCAGTTAGCGGCAGAATATGCGGCCTCGCTTTTCTCCCTCTGGAATATTCAGCCCGCTGGTGACCAACTTGGAGCCGCTGGCCGCCCCGCTATGATGCCGCCGACAGGTCAGGCGCCAGCTGCGCCCCGGAGAAGTTATTTTCAGGAAGTGATTTTAAAAGAAATAGCGGAAAGCTCAAGCCAGATTGTAGTAGAGACAAGAAAGGGCGATTCGCTCAAATCCAGAACCTTTACGGGCGGGGTTGATTATTCGAGCATGTTTGTCACGCCGGAATCTGTTTCTGGATCAGTCGTTTTCGCCGGCTACGGCATTACCGAAAAAGAAATCGGCTATGATGACTTAAAAAATGTTGACGTTAAAGATAAGATTGTTTTGGTCATCTCTGAAGCCCCGGGCAAGGACAACCCGAATTCGCCCTTTCAGAAAAAAGAGCTAAAAGAGAAATACTTCCCTCCCGAAACCCCGATGATGCGGCCGGCAGCTGGCCGGTTTAATAAAATAGAAGCCATCTCTAAGCTTGGTCCGGCGGCTATTCTTCAAGTGGCGAACACCACTTCCGACTTAGATGTAATCCGAGGTTTTGTGCCGCGGCGTCGTGCCTCTGACGACCGACCGATTGACCCTCGCCCCCGTCGTCGGCTGATGCTTCCCGGAACACCAGGTAATATGCCCTGGGAACGGTCGCCAGTAATCAATATCACCCGGGAAATGGCCAACGCAATTCTGGAAGGAGCCGGAGTGACAATAGATGAACTCAAAGCCAGGATTGAAAAGACCTTCAAGCCTGCTTCCCTGGCTCTTCCCCAAACCAGAGTGACGATTACCTCAGAAGTTAAGGCGGCCTTGGTTCGTAGTGTTAATGTTTTAGGCTACATAGAAGGTTCTGACCCGAAGTTAAAGGAGGAGTTGGTTATTGTTGGCGGCCACTTGGACCATCTTGGTGCCTTTGATGATTACGTTTATAATGGCGCCGACGATAACGGCTCGGGGTCGGTGGGGGTGCTGAATATTGCCCGAGCCATGGCGCTTAACCCGGAAAAACCGAAGCGAACTGTGGTTTTTGCCCTCTGGACCGGGGAAGAGCAGGGACTTCTAGGCTCGCGCTTTTATATTCGGAACCCCGCTTATCCCTTGGCCAAAACAGTCGCCTATCTCAACATGGACATGATCAGCCGAACCTATGATGAATCAACCTTAGCTCGTCAAGGCCGGATGTTTAACCTGCCCCAACCAGACGAGCTTTTGAAAAAAATTAAGCCAGCCAATTTTCTACCTGTTTCTTTCTCGGCTGGTGCCGGAATTGGCGAAATTCTGCGCGAAGCCAACCAGTATGTAGGTCTTGACCTCTTCCTCCGAGAATCCTCTGGTCAAGAGGGAAGAGGGATGGGTGGTAGCGACCATTCTTCCTTTGCCTCCGAAAAAATCCCCTGGCTTTTTGCCATCGCCGCGATGACCTCTGACTATCATCAAACCAGTGACAGCGTGGAGAAAGTGAGCGGCGAGCTGATTGAAAAAATTTCGCGGCTGGTTTATACCACAGCTTATCTTCTTGCCGATAAATAGGATGGGTATGAGTTTAGGCCAGAAGCAGCAGGTCATTGTCCTGGCCATGCACGGCGCGCCGCCAGCAGACTTCCCTCGCCAGGAGTTGTTAGCCTATTTTGAGCTATCTTTTAGAGCCGCGCATCTCGGCTGGCCTCTGTCTGCCGGCGAAAAAGAGAAATTGCTTCAGCTTGAAGATAAAATAAAGCGCTGGCCCCGGACCGAAACCAACGACCCTTTTTATACTGGCTCTGAGAAGCTGCGACAAGCCCTGGCGAATATTTCTGGCGACGAAGTGATTCTTGGCTTCAACGAGTTTTGTTCTCCCTCGGTGGAAGAGGCCTTAGAGACAGCCTGCTCTCGGCGGCCAGGCAGAGTGCTGGTGCTTACGCCGATGTTGACTCAGGGAGGCGAACATGCGGCCCGGGATATCCCGGCGGCTATCCGCCGGGTCCAGGTCAATCATCCGGAAATAGAAATTTTTTATGCCTGGCCTTTGGAACCAGAAGAAGTCGCCAAGTTTTTGCTCGAGGTTAGCCAGAAGAAAATAACTTCAGGAACGGCTAAAGGGTAGGCTCTGGATAGTTCGCGCCAAATAATTTAAGTGAGAAGATGGGGGTGAACCAATCTAATAAAAATCAAACGCCGGTTCTCTATGAGCCTGAAGCTGCCCCAGTTTCCGGCTCCTTTATTTACTGGGCAAAGGAAGCGGCCCGGCGTTTAAGCTGGAAAAACACCTTTGCTTCGCTTCGGCATCCCAATTATCGTCTCTGGTTCTGGGGTCAGATGACTTCGCTTTTTGGCACCTGGATGCAGAGTACGGCTTTAAGCTTTTTCATTTACGAGCTAACTCATTCCTCGGCTTTCCTTGGCTATATTGGTTTTGCCATGGGCGTACCAATGTGGCTGTTAGCCACCTATGGCGGCGTTATTGCTGACCGTGTCAGCCGGCGTTGGCTCCTCATTTCCACCCAAACCTTTATGATGGTTTTAGCTTTTCTTCTATCTGGTCTTACCTTCAGCCATTTAATTCAACCCTGGCTGATAATTCTTTTAGCTTTTTTCTTGGGCGTGGCGCAGGCTTTTGACGCGCCCGCCCGACAAGCTTTGGTGGTCGAATTAGTACCCCGTGAGGACTTAACGAACGCCATCGCTCTCAATTCGACGATGGTTAACGCCGCCCTTTTTCTTGGTCCGGCTTTTTCAGGTCTGGTATATACCTTTTTCGGCCCAGCCTGGTGTTTTTTGATCAACGGTATTTCGTATTTGGCGATAATTTTCGCTCTCCTGGCCATGAAGCTCAGGCCTGTGGAGAAAGCGGTGGTCAAGAATTCGGCCTGGCAGGATTGGCGCAATGGTCTCAGCTATCTTTTTGGTCAGCGTGTGCTCTTAGCGCTTATCGCTAACATCGGCCTCTTGAGCTTTTTTGGAGCGGGCGCCCTAACTATTCTGCCGGCTTGGGCGGTGAAAGAGTTAGGGGGCGATGCCCGGACTAACGGCTGGCTGCAGTCAGCTCGCGGGTTGGGCGCTTTGTTGGCGGCTCTTCTTATTGCTTCCTTAGGTAGATTCAAGTTCCGCGGCCGCTTGCTGACCGCGGGCGCCTTTTCTTTGCCGGTTTTGATGCTGGCCTTTTCCTTCTCCCGGCACTTAGGACTGAGCCTGCTTATCCTGCTTGGCGTCGGCGTCGGTCTAATCGTCGTTGCCAACCTAACTAACGCCTTGGTCCAGGGATTAGTTGAGGATTCCATGAGAGGTCGGGTTATGGGAATTTATGCTTTATCCTTTTTTGGTTTTATGCCGCTTGGCTCTTTGTGGGTTGGACAGATAGCTCATCTCTTAGGAGAGAGAACAGCCCTCATCATTAACACCGGTTTATTTTTGGCCTTTATTTTGGTTATTTGGGGACTCGTACCCAAGCTTAGAACATTAGAATAATAAAAAAATCTCTATAATTTTTTGGCTAAAATTGATATTCTACTTCCGTTGGAAACTAAAACTGAGGTCGGATTTCTAACTGGAGGGTGAAATGAGAGTCGTCATAATTATGGGCTCAAAGGCAGATTTAGAGTGGTCGAAAAAGATTGCCGCTTCGCTGGCGGAGTTGGGCTTACCCTTTGTTATGAGAATAGCTTCGGCGCACAAAGCTCCGCTCAAATGCTTAGAAATTATTAAGGAATATGAGAAAGAGGGGGCAGTGTTTATTACGGTGGCTGGCCGGAGCAATGCCTTGAGCGGGTTTGCGGACGCTCAGACAACCTGGCCGGTAATCGCCTGTCCGCCCTACGCGGAAAAATTTGGCGGCCTCGATATTTTATCGAGTTTAAGGATGCCCTCAGGCGTGGCGCCCCTGGTGGTTTTAGAGCCCGAGAATGCCGCCTTGGCTGCGGCCAAAATTATCGGGCTTTCTGACCCTGAGGTCAGAAACAAGGTGGCGCAATGGCAAGAGCAAGCGCGGCAGAAAATCGAAACCGACGACGCCTCCCTCGCTAAATAGAGAACGCTAAGATTAAATCTGTTTCCTAAGAAGCGGGATAATATTTTCGTGTTTGGTGCTTTTTTGTCTCTTTTCTTTCTTGCCGGACAGCGCCTCTCTCCAAGGGCGATGCCACCAAGCTTGCTTTTCAATGTCCACCTCCGCGGCGCCGGATTTAACCTTTAGGCTTACATTAGGAGGAAAAGAATTCTACAAAATGAAGTGATTTGGTAAGACGTCACCGATTCTTATTACATTTAACCGATTCTTATTACAGCGTCCACTTGTGCCACCGCCGACTCCCTCTTCAACCTCGGCTCTGAAATAAGAATTAGGTAAGAATTAGGTAAATATGTGAGGTGTCACCGCTTTTCTTGCGCCTCTTTTTCTGCTTTCGCCTTGTCCCTTTGTCTCGTTTACGCTTAGGCCTCCTCGTTCGGCCAGATACTCCCTTGAATCCGCCTCCAGGAAGACTCAAAAAGCGCCAAATAGGTGAGGCATCTTTTTTTATTTTAACCGGTCCTAGCCGCTCCCGCCATCCTGGAGTAATTCTTCGAACCCACCTTGGCAAAAAATATTACCATCAAAATATATAAATTTATTTATCCTGTACTCCTGCAAGTTATCGTCGACCACTAATAATTGTCGGCTATAAAAAGGCCATAAAAAATAAAAAGAATAGTTAAATAATAATTAAAAGAATAATTAAATAATAAAGATTATTTAATCAAAGGCCGCTTTTGAAAAGTCTGATAAAAATTTAATGAAGGATAGCTCCTTCCTTTTCTCCTTTATTTCCAGGGAGTCTCCACCACATTTCTATCAAAAAATCACCACACTTTTTACGGATGAGCCTATTTGTTATTGACTTTGGCCCAAAATTAGGTTATATTTAGAGAGCTTACAAAAATATAATGAGATTATTTATCCCGCCTGGTTTCTAATTAATTTTTTTCCTGAGAGGAAAATCAGTTATAGAAAAAATAATTAACCAAAAAGTATAAAAAATTAATCAAAAAAAAATTATTAGACGGAATTAAGAATGGAAAAAGCGAAAGGAACGAAGAGCATAAAATATCAACAACTTTAGAAATGAAAAGACAATGAAGCACTCGGGAATCTGGAAAGGGCGAATAAAGAAATGTTTTATAAAATATCCGTTTGTTCTGTTTATTCTTCTTTTCTTTTTTGCTGCCCGGCCGGTTGAATTCGGGGAAGAAAGAAGCTTTTTTCATGGCTACGCCATCGCTCAACCGGTTATTCGGGTGGCCATCGGTCGCCGGCTCTCGGAAGCGAGAATCACCGCTTCTTCCGGGATGAAAGTTTACGAAGTTAATCATCAATATCGACTTTTAGCCGCCGAGGCTTCCGAAATTTTAGTCCGCGGGGAAAAGGTTCAGTTGTCCGAGAAATTTTTAGTCCAGGCAGCCCAAGCCGAGAGTCGTCAAGAAGCCGAAAAGCTTGTCCGCGACCTGAGTAAAAAAGTACCGGGTCGAATTGTGGTCGTCGAAGATTTTGACCGGCTGCGCGGCCGCCGCTTTTTTAGTCTTCGGTACGGCGATTTTCTCACCCGCGGGGAGGCTTTGGCTTGGCTTAAAACTTTGAACCAAGCAGGGATTACGGAAGCGTGGATAGTCCGGGAGGAAGTAGCCAGACCCGAAAAAAACGCCTTCTGGGCGCTTCTTGATGACCAGTTGCTTCATTTTGCGGCCAAGACAACCCTTTATATTATTCCGGCCAACGAGTGGAGTTATTTAACTTTTAACGGCACGGCTTATCGAGGCATGTTCATTCTTCAAGGCCAAAGCGCTGGTTTGCAGGTGGTTAATGTCCTTAATTTAGAAGATTATCTAAAGGGCGTTGTTCCGATGGAGCTTTCGCCTCGCCAGTTTGGGGAACTTGAAGCCCTGAAAGCTCAGGCGGTGGCAGCGCGGACCTATGCCTTTCGTAACCTTGGTTTGATGGCCGCGGAGGGTTTTGACCTTAACGCCACGCCAGAGCATCAAGCCTACGGAGGAATGAGCGCAGAGCACCCGCTTAGTAACGAAGCGGTGGAAGCGACAAAGAATGAAGGCCTTTTTTATCGGGGCAAACCCATCAACGCTCTTTATACTTCCACCTGTGGCGGGATGACCGAAGAGGGGAGCGCGGTTTTTGGCGGTTCTGACCTGCCTTACCTAAGAGCCACAGAATGCGTCGAGGAACGTTTGCCTGAATACCGACTGGAAACTTCTCGGCAGGCACTTCATCTTTCTCTTGGGCCCAGAGACATTACCAAAGAAATAAGCTGGCTTATGGCTGCAGGTATTATAAACTTCGATTCCTGGTCCGCAAGCCTTTCCGTCTATCTTAACGAGCCAGCTCAGCCCGAGGAGCTCACGACGTGGGTTGAAGCAATGGGCAGCTATTTAAGTCGCAAAGCCCATTCAATTAACCTGCTCAGCCCATCCGTAGAACCCTTGACTCCTTTAATTTTCAGTCGCTACTTAATTGATTATTTGGGCTGGCGAGAGCGCGCTCAAAATCTGCTGCTGCAGAGTGAGGCTGATTATTTGCTTCGTGATTTTTCTAAGCTGCCTTCCAAGGACCTGCGACCCATTGCCTATCTTATTCGGGAAGGCTTTCTTCCCCTTACACCAGGATTAGCTGAGCCGGAAAAAGTCATGAATCGGGGAGAAATTCTTTTTTCTCTGGCCCGAATCATTCAAAAGGAAAAGCCGCCGTTTAAGCCGGCTAAATTCAAGGGAAAGAGTGGCCCTGAGCTTAAACTCGAAGTGGAAAATGAAACTGTAACCTTTATCCTTTCGCCTCAGGCTTTTCTCTTCCGCGAAATGGATGGCGAGGTTTCACCCGCCTCTTCTTTAACGCTTTTAGGCGGCGAGAACGTTCTTTTTTGGGCAAGAGATGGCCAGGTAGTCTGGTTCGAACTTCGACCCACTCCACCAACCAACGTTCTTGACCGCAACTCCGCTTATGCTAATTGGCAGGTTCGCGTTTCCCGCGAGGAGCTGAGTCGCCGGGTTAACGAGTATTATCCAGTAGGTGAGGTCGAGGATTTGAGGATGCTTCGCCGCGGCCAGTCGCATCGAGTTCTGGAAATGGAAATAATCGGTCAGACTGGCAAGGCCTCAGTGAAAGGCCTCCGAGTTCGGTGGGTGTTAGGGCTTCGAGATACTCTCTTCACAGTAGACCGGGAATGGGAAGGCAACGGACGGGTCAGTTATTTTGTTTTCACCGGCCGAGGCTGGGGCCATGGTGTTGGTCTCTGCCAGGTAGGTGCTTATGGTTTAGCGCAAAGAGGGGCGACCTATCGTCATATCTTGAACAAATATTATCCTGGGACTAAAATAGGCAAGCTCTATTGATTTTTCAATTAAAAAGGAGAGTGCCTTGTCCCAGGAAAAAAGAGAAAAATTAAAAGAAGAATTGCGGCAGCTATTACGAGCAAAATCCTTAATCACTGGAGTCGAGAGGGTCCTAACTTCGGGTAGAATAAGCAATTATTATATTGATGCCAAGATGACCACGCTTGACCCGCAGGGTGCGCGTCTCGTGGCCAGTCTGATTCTCGAGGTTCTTCGCTCTTATGAAGTGGACGCTATCGGTGGTTTTACCTTAGGGGCCGACCCGATTGTAGCGGCGGTGGCGGCGCTGAGTGCGGAGACAGACCGGCCACTTCCGGCTTTCATTGTCCGCAAAGAGCCCAAAAAACACGGGGAAAGGAAGATGATTGAAGGGCCCTTTAAGAAAGGCTGGCGTGTCTGCATCGTGGACGACGTGGTGACGACAGGCGGTTCCACTCTCAAAGCCTGTGAGGCCGTAGAAGAGGAGGGGGGAGTAGTTGTGCTGACCCTAACCATTGTGGACCGTCAGGAAGGCGGCCGCGAAAACCTCGAGGCTCGAGGTTATCGGTTTGTTTCCCTGCTGACTCGAGATGAGCTTCTCCAGGATTAAAGCGGAGGTGTTGGCTTAAGCTGGGGAAAAGAGGTAATAACCTGGAGGGAAAAGAAAGCTATAATGAAACCAAAAAGTATTATTATGGGAAAGAGGAAGCCGATTTTTCCGGGTTAGAACATAGACCTGGCAGAAAAAATAGCGGAAAAAGGAGTTAGCCAGTTGGAGCCAAAAAGAAGGGAGAAGGATTGATGGCGAGGCGATTTCAAAAAGCGAAAAGAATTCGCATTAAAAAAAGCCTGGGCAAGGGGTGGTCTGATTTAAAGGCGAAAAGGGCTTTTTTGGCTTCTTCTAAAGCCGAAATTAAACTTATAAGTCGGCTCTCGCTAATTCTCTTCTTTTCTGGACTTATTCTGTTTGTCTCCTGCTCTCAACCTCGGCCGCAACCAGAAGCGGAGAAGTTGGCGCCTGCCGCCTCGGCTTCAGAAATTGCCCTGCGGAATGTGGTCAAAGAAGAGGTGCGTTATTCTATTCGTCAGGTCTATAGCGATTCTAATTGGGAAGAAAAGACGCTGCCTATGGGCGCCGTGGAAAAAATCAAGGCTCCGGCCGGCCTGGAAATTCGTTTCGAGAGCGCCTCTGGCGAGAAAGAATACCGCCTTGACGCGGGTCAGGCTTATGCTTTCCGTTATGATGAAAAGGGAGAATTAGAGCTCTTCGAGGGCTCACACGGTCGAACCGATGCGGCTGATTTGGCACCTTTTGTCCCGACACCTATGGCGGTAGTAGAAAAAATGCTCGCGATGGCCGCGGTCAGCGAAGATGATGTGGTTTATGATTTGGGCTGCGGCGACGGCCGGATTGTGGTTACGGCTGCCAAGAAATACGGCGCCCGCGGGGTGGGGATTGATTTAGACCCGCAGCGGATTGCCGAAAGCAAAGAGAGAGCCAACCAGGAAGGAGTGGCCAAACTGGTGCGCTTTCGGCAGGAGGATGTGATGAAAGCTGATTTTTCTGAGGCCACAGTGGTGACCATTTATCTCCTGCCCGAATCCAACGAAATGCTGCGGCCCTTGCTGGAGGCCCAACTAAAGCCGGGAGCCAGAGTTGTTTCCCATAATTATGAGATTCCTGGCTGGGAAGAAAAACAAGCAGCTTATGAAACAGTAACGGCCGAAGACGGCACCCAGCACACTATTTATCTTTATCGCCGTTAGGCTCAGCCCCTCATAAAATTTCCTTTAATCCCACCTTTCCTAAATAATTTATATTAGCTTATATTGCGGCCGGCTTCCCCTTATAAGCCATACATTTCGATTATCTCTTCCTTGCTTTTCTGGAGGATGTTGTATTTCTTCCCAACTTTAATAAAAGCCTCGAGACCCCGGTCAAGATGCTCTCTCTCATGAGCCGCCGAAATCTGGGTGCGGATCCGCGCCTGGCCTTTGGGAACCACGGGGAAGAAAAAGCCAATGGCATAAACGCCTTCAGCGAAGAGGTCGCGGGAAAAATCCTGGGCTAATTTGGCGTTGTAAAGCATGACCGGGACGATGGCCGTATCGCTTTCCTTAAGGATAAAACCAGCTTCTTGGAGGGCCTTTCTCCAGTAGGCCGTGTTAGCCAGCAACTTTTCCCGGCGGTCGGCGGTTTGGGAGAGGAGTTCGATTACTTTAATTGTCGTGGCGACAATGACGGGGGAAAGGGTGTTGGAGAAAAGGTAGGGCCGGGCTTTTTGACGGCAGAGTTCAACAATTTCCCGGCGACCAGAAACACATCCGCCAGAGGCGCCTCCCAAAGCCTTTCCGAAGGTTGTGGTTATGATATCGATTTTTCCCATAACACCATAAAGCTCATGAGTACCGCGGCCCGTCGACCCAAGATAACCGGTGGCGTGGGAATCATCGATAAAGACCATGGCGTCATACTTTTCAGCCAGGCGGACAATTTCATCCAAGCGGGCCGTGTCGCCGTCCATCGAAAAGACGCCGTCTGTAATGACCATCCGGATGCGCTTGTCCTGATGCTCCTTAAGTTTCTCTTCGAGGTGTTCCAGGTTGGCATGCTTGTAAGAATCCTGTTGCGCTTTGCACAGTCGCATCCCGTCGATAATCGAGGCGTGAACTAAGCGGTCGGCAATCATGACATCCTGTTCATTTAAGATGGCCTCGAAAACGCCGGCGTTGGCATCCAGGCATGAGGAGAAAAGAATGGTATCTTCAGTGCCGAGGTATTCGCTGACCCGACGTTCGAGCTCGCGGTGAATATCCTGGGTGCCGCAGATAAAGCGAACTGAGCTCATCCCGAACCCGCGGTGCTCTAAGGCCTCGTGGGCGGCCTTGATGACTTCAGGGTGGCTAGAGAGGCCGAGGTAGTTATTGGAGCAGAGGTTGATTACTTGACGGGGGGGCGAGCCGGCTGGATATTCCACAGCAATATCGGCGTTCTGGGGGGAATGGATGTAGCGCTCTTCCTTAAAAAGGCCGGCCTCTCGGAGAGATTTAAGCTCCTGTTCAAAGGCTTTTTTAATTGCTTCATTATAGGCCATGGCTCTTCCTCCTCGGTTATTTATTATTATTTATTTTACCCTGGTCTATCTTATCATCGGCAAAATTCTTAAGCTGGTTAAAAAGCGCCATTCTGGGTTTCCGCGGCTGAAGCTTGGTCTGACCAAGGAAAAACTGCTTTCTTCAGCCAGCCCATCTTAGGTATATTTTTAATCTTTTTAATATCTTTTTTATCCGATTTTTTTATGCCCTATTCTTTGTTTATTCTTACCTGGTTTTTCTTTTTACCTTTTCCTCATGACTCAGCTGAAGCGGTTGGCCTCCATGGCCAGCTGTTGGCAAGCTACATAGCCAGCGACCGAGGTCAGCGGCCTTCCTGGATAGCTCGGACTAAATCACAGATTTTGTTGACGGTGTCAAAGGCCTGAGGAGTCGCCCGGTCATCAGGAATAGAAATATTATATTTTTTTTCGAGAAAGCGCTTCAGCGAGACCATGGAGAAGGAATCGACAATCCCGCTCGAAATCAGCGGCGTGTCCGGGGTGAGTTCTTGGTCCTCCTCTAAATATTCTCGCTTTACGTAATCAAGGATTGTTTTTTGCATCTCATCCATTGCCTACTCTCCTTATGATGATGACATGATACCTATTTCCTCCTTTTTTCACAACCCCCAATTGGTGACACGCCCAAACAGTGGGATGATACCCATTTCCTCTTTTTTTACTACTCTCGCTGCTCATGTTATTAACCCGAGCCCTGGCCCCTTTTTCAAGCATCGTTGGTTTCGTTTTCTGATGGAAGAGGAGACGAAGGAGAGTTTGCAGAGAGTCCTCTTAGCTTCAAACTTATTCCAGGCGGCCTGCAGCCGGCTGGCCAATAGAATATTTGCGGATTTACCAACCAACCAACCAACCAACCAACCAACCAACTAACTAACTAACTAACTAACTAACTTGCTTGCTCGCTTGCTCCTTATTTACCTAATTTCTGGTCGTGTCATATTTTGTTCGCATGTATGAAAGCACGGCGTCAATTACCCCCTTCTTCGTTTTATTCATAGCCCATATCCCCGTTTCGTCAAATGCATGTATACGCTGTTTTTCCAAAAGGGCCATCGTAAACTCTTAATTCTTCGCTCCTAATTAGCCGCTTAAACCGCCTGCTGTTCACAACCACTCTAACCTCGACTTGAACGAGGCCTCCTCCAACAAAATTCTCATTAGCCATCTCTCCAAAAACGCCTTATCATCTCTTTAAGCTATCGTAAATGAAAACTTCCTTTTTTTAGAGTTTTCTGTTCAAAAAGGAGAGTTGAAGAAGGCTCGCCCCTCTAAGTCAAATTGAGAACATCTCTGGACAGCAGCATTTTTTGGCGATTTGACATTTATGATATTTTTAAATAATATAGAAAACCAAAATGAAATTAGGTTTTGAGCTAAGAACGGATTATGAACAGAGATTGAAGACGACGTCTATTTTCAAAATCGTAGAGATATGCACCTCCATGATAATGTGCTGCCGGGCTCAGGGAGCAGAGTGCTGAGTTCCTGAAGCTCGGGCCCGCCTTAATTTTTTCTAATCTCTGAGCTCGGTTAACCCTTTAAAAAACCCAAAACCAACAACTCTCTTTTTATCTCGAGGAGGTAACATGAGAAAAAAAATCGAAGAGATAAACGAAAGGATAGAAAAAGGTAAGGCGGTAGTCGTCACCGCCGAGGAAATGACCAAAATTGTGAAGGAGGTCGGAGCCAAGAGAGCTTTTAATGAGGTCGACGTTGTTACAACCGCCACTTTTGGCGCCATGTGTTCTTCTGGGGTTTTTCTTAATTTTGGTCATTCTGATCCTCCGATAAAAATGACCAGAGTCTGGCTAAATGATGTGCCCGCATATACGGGTATTGCCGCGGTTGATGCCTATATTGGCGCCACGGAGCCTTCGGAAAAACTCCATATAAAATATGGCGGAGCTCATGTGATCGAAGACCTCGTCAGGAGGCGAGAAATTAAATTAAGAGCCGAGGCTTACGGAACGGAATGCTATCCCCGGAAGAAAATTGAAACCGTGATAAGTATTGAAGAATTAAATCAAGCGATAATGCTGAATCCAAGAAATGCCTATCAGCGATATAATGCCGCCACTAACTCAACGCAGAGGGTTCTTTATACTTATATGGGAAAACTCCTGCCTGAAATAGGGAATGTTACCTTTTCCGGCGCGGGTGAGCTTTCGCCGCTAATGAATGACCCTGATTTTGAAACCATTGGAATTGGAACAAGAATTTTTATTGGCGGTACCGCAGGTTATATCGTGGGCTCTGGAACTCAACATTCTCCCGAAACCGGTTTTGCCACCCTTATGGTGACGGGTGACCTGAAGAATATGTCGCCCGAATTTTTGCGAGCTGCTGTTTTTGAAGGCTATGGTTGCACCCTTTATGTGGGCATTGGTATTCCCATTCCTGTTCTCAATGAAGGAATGGCCAGAAAAACAGGTATTGCGGATGAAGAGATATTAACCAGTATTATCGATTACGGCATTCCGTCAAGAAGTAGACCGGTAGTAAAAAGAGTCAGTTACAAAGAACTGAAATCCGGCTATGTGGAAATAAAGGGAAGAAAGGTTAGAACTTCGCCTCTTTCAAGTCTTCACCTGGCCCAAAAAATCGCTCTGGTTTTAAAAGAAAAAATTGAAAGGGGAGAATTCCTTCTAACTATGCCGGTTGAGAGACTGTCGATTAAGGGCGTAACCGGGCCATTAACGGAAAAGCCAGAGAAAGCAGAAGTTTTTGTCAGAAAAGAGCCTTCAATTCCGGAAAATAAAAAAATTGTTAAAGATGAGTCCATTTGTATTCATTGTGGTCAATGTCTCTCCCTCTGTCCGCTTGCGCTCTTCTCCAGAGATGAAAACTGGAGGATATTTCTTGAACCTGATTCTTGTAATGCCTGTGGTCTATGCGTTGATGCCTGTCCGATTAAAGCTTTGAATGCGAGGCTATAAATGAGTTGGCAAAAGTACAGGTTAAAGATAAAGGAGACGGTAGCCACAGTAATAGCGGAGCAGGAATTTTTTGCTGTGGCCGAAAAGGAAGTGGCCAGGCAAAGAGAGATGCTTGAAAATTATATTTCAAAAAACCCGGATTTTCATTATTCCCTGGTGCCTGTCCCTGTTCCGGCTGATTCTCCCGAAATAGTGAGGCGAATGGCCGCAGCCGCCTTTAAAGCCGGAGTAGGTCCAATGGCTTCGGTAGCAGGAGCAATAGCTTATTTTGCTGTCAGAGAGATGGTCAAAAAAGGAGCTAACCATGTCATTTTTGAAAATGGCGGCGATATTGCCATGTTCATTCAACAGCCGGTGTTAGTCGGAATTTATTCCGGGACGAAGCTTAATAATCTTACCTTAAAATTTAATCCCAAAAAGGCAATGATCGGGGTTTGCACTTCCTCCGGTGTGATGGGACATTCGCTAAGTTTTGGCCAGGCTGACTCAGTTACCGTGATTGCCGAAGACCCTGTCCTTGCTGATGCTATCGCCACCGCCCTTTGTAACTCCGTCACAGAAGAAAACCCGGAGAAAATAGAAAGAGCTATTAATAGATTTCTTATTGAAGACATCGAAGGAATAGTTGTTGTTATAGGCGATTTGTTTGGCTTGGGCGGTAATCTCCCTGAATTGGTAAAAGCCCCCATCCCCTATGAATTAGTCACAACCTGGTAAATATATTTGGTGTGTTTGTCCCACAAGATTGAGGCGGCTGAAACCAAAAAAATGGGCTTCTCCATAAAACTGATGCAACATAAGGAGGTTGCTGATGAGCAAAATTCCGGTTGCTCTTTTAGGATGCACAGGATTGGTGGGTCAATTCTTTATCAAACTGCTCGAGGATCATCCTATTTTTGAGATAAATCTTCTCACTGCCTCTGAAAGATCGGCAAAGAGAAGGTTTGCCGAGACGGCTAAATGGATGTTACCGACTGAAATCCCGGAGAAAGTTAAGAACATGGAGGTTGAATTTACTTCAGAGGGTATTGTAGCAAGTCATGGAGTAAAGATAGTCTTTTCCTCTCTTCCTTCGAGCATCGCTGCCAGGATTGAAAGGAATTTGAGAGAAAGGGGCCTATTTATTTTTTCCAATTCAAGCGCCAATAGAATGGATGAAATTGTCCCCATTTTAATTCCGGAGATTAATCCTGACCATCTCAAACTGGCGGCGAGTCAGAAGAAAAAATACGGCGGTTTCATAATTACCAATTCAAACTGCACAACATCCGGTCTTGTCCTTGCTTTAAAACCCCTCCTTGACTTAGGAATAAAAAAAATATTTATGAGCTCTTACCAGTCAATCTCAGGAGCAGGAAGAAGAGGGCTTCCATCAATGGACATTTTAGGGAATGCCATACCCTTTATAAGAGATGAAGAAGAGAAGGTGGAGCAGGAAACCAGGAAAATTCTGGGGAGCCTCAGAGAAAATGCCGTTGAGAATCGGGAAATAGATATGTTTGTCAACTGTTGCCGGGTTCCCACAAAAATGGGGCATCTCGAAAGTGTGGTGGTGGAGCTCCAGAATGATTTTACCCTTGAGGAAATTTTAGAGAGATTTGAAAGCTTCAAAGGCGAGCCTCAGAATTTGAATCTTCCAACTGCACCAGAAAGACCGTTGATAGTTAAATTGGAAGAAGACAGGCCTCAGCCAGAAATTGATTCAGATGCCGGGTTCCCTGGGAGGGCGAAGGGAATGGCTGTTAGCATAGGTAGACTTAGAAAAAAAAGAAGGTTCTTGAGCTTTTTCCTTGTTGTGAACAATCTAATTCGGGGCGCAGCGGGAGGAACCATTCTCAGTGCTGAATTTGCGTGTTACAAAGGAATTTTGGGAGGTTGAAATGAAGGTGATGAAATTTGGTGGTGGGTGTCTGAGAGACGAAAAGGATTTCCTTACTATTTCCCAAATAGTCAAACCTGAAAAAGAAAGATTAATAATCGTTGTCTCTGCAATCTATGGTCTAACAGACCTTCTAATTGAGGCAATGAAGAGGGCATTAATTTCAGAAAGGGAGATAGACGAAATAGTTGAAAAGATCAAAAATGTTCATTTTGAAATATGTGAGAAAGGCATTATTAAAAATGAGATTAAGGTTGTGGTTAGAAAGGAGATTGGTTCAAGGATTGAAAAGTTGAGGAGGAACTTATATGGAATTTGTTATACATCTGAAATAACAGATTCTGTCAGAGCAAGGATTTTGAGTTATGGAGAAAGGTTCTCCGCATTTTTGCTCGCGGGATTTTTAAAGAATGAAGGGATTCCAGCTGAAGCCTTCGAATCAGACAAGATAGGAATTGTTACTGATGAATCTTACGACAACGCCTCTGCAAACCTTCTGGAGGCAGAGAAAAATTTAACAAGCAATCTTCTTCCTGTTTTAAGAAGAGGGATTGTCTCTGTTATAACTGGGTATTTCGGGTGTACCCCTTCAGGAAGGGTAAGTTTATTTGGAAGAAATGGCTCTGATTATTCGGCTTCAGTAATCGCCTACGCTCTTGATGCCTCTGTCCTTCTCATCTGGAAAGATGTTGATGGATTTATGAGTGCTGACCCCAAAATTGTCAAAAATGCAAAGCCCCTTAAAAGGCTTTCCTATAGCGAGGCTGCGGAGCTCTCCTACTTTGGCGCCAAAATCCTCCACCCCCGAACTGTTGAGCCCATTGCCATGAAGAAAGTGCCGCTTGTCATCAAAAATATGAAAGAACCGCAAAAGAACGGCACTCTTATAACCCATGAAAGGAATGAGGCTGAAAATATCATTAAAAGCGTGACCTGCAACCGCCAGATTTCCATATTGAGAATTCAAGGAGCAGGCGTTGGTTATAAGCCAGGGATTATATCCGAAATCGGAAAAAGGCTTTCTGAAAAAGATATCAATATTTATTCAATAATTACCTCTCAAACCTGTATCAATCTGATAATTGATAGAAATGATTCTCGTGAAAGCTGGCGATGTCTCAATTCCCTGGAAGGAGGTGTGATAGAAAAAATTGAAGAAATGAAAAACATAGCCCTGGTGGCCGTGGTAGGCGAAGGCATTTTGAAAAAAGAGGGGATAGCGGCCAGAGTTTTTTCGGCCGTGGCCACAGAAGGAGTGAATATTGAAATGATGTCGGGTGGGGCATCCGATGTTGCTTATTATTTTATTATTAAAGAAGAATATTTAGAAAAGGTAATCACGGCAATTCACTCCGAATTTTTTGGAAAATTAAAGGATTAAATAGGGTAAAGATTTTTGAGCTGGGCAATAAGGCAGACAGGATTCCAGACCAAATTTTAGTCTTCAAAACTAGAGGAATTGCTTTTCGGCTTAGCTGTCTGGGTGGGCGTGTTAGTCTTCATTTTCCCGTTTACTCGTCACAGAGAAATTTAAATCGCGACAAAATGTATATCAAGGACAATCAAAACTCGCACCTGGTGAGCGAAAAAGCCTCAGCTGCTGCCGGGACGGCCGGAAAAGGCCAAAAACCAGCCAGACTTCTCCCTGGTCAAAGATAAGATCAGGAAAAAATCGGCCCAAGCCCCGAAATGAGGGAAGAATTCCCGCCAGACGACCTGACGCGAAGGAGGCATCGGTTGCATATTTTTCATGATTTTCTCCTTTCCCAGGAGGAGAGGCCCGGGTGATTTCTGGCGCTTGTTGAGCGTCTCTGCGGGTTATGTGGCTTTGCGGCCCGCCAGGAGCCACTCCCAACTTTTCTTAACACCTTTTCCATTGTGCATGTTCAAATTCTGCATAGAAGTCGGAATTTTTGGTCTTGAATTCGGGCATGAATATCACTACTCATAAAGATGGGAATTTATTTAAAGGTTATGGTTAGGGTTAGCTCCTGATTAGCCGCTTAAACCGAGTTCTGTTTTTTGAGTGAGCCGGGAATATATGGCGAAAACAGGGGAGTTAATATCTTCGTCTAAGTAAGATGCTAAGCCAAATATATTTGAAAATAATATTAACGGATTTTTAGTGCTACCACGTAACTTGGGGACAGAGCCAAATCTTAAATAATCCGGCTATTTGCGCAGCCAGCCCGGTCCATCTCTGTCCGCAGGACTTCACAGTCTCAGGATTTTCTGCCAAGGATCGCGGGCACTTCATCGTCCTCTCATTAGCTCCGTCTGGGGCTGATTATTTTGTTCTTTTTTTGGCCGCGGCCCTCAAATATTTTAGTCATGAGCTCATTAGGCGATTGAATTCCGGGCACATCACCCTGCCAAAACTCATGAAGGGCTCGATAAAGCCGCTGAACGTTATTGAGTGCTGGCTCGAAAAAGAAATCGACATCCCCAGTTAGCCTGGCGAAACCATAGTAAATGACGGCCTCACCGCCGACGATGAGATATCTGACTTTATGGAGCGAAAGCAAATAGAGAAAATCCTGGATATCGGAGGAAAAGTGAGACGCCTTCATCTCTTTTTTGGGCAGTCTCGAACATCTTTCGTGTTCTTCCCGAAGACCCTCGGCTGCAACCTGGGTTTTAGCAAATATATTGTGTCCTGTTTGAGACGGGCCCTCGCCCAGGCCTTCTGCTTTTCGTCCAAGAGGTCTCCCAGGCCTGCCAGAAGGTGGCTGTCGCTGAAAGATTCAATAAAAGAAAGGCATCTCCTTAAGTGATCCCGAAAGTCCGTCCCGGTTCTTCTTTCCACGATTTCTTTATTGACCGGCCAGAGGTTTTTCAAAAAGAACCAGATATCGTAAACATCCCTGCTGGCAGTAATGATGATCATTTCAAAGCATTTTTCCCAGTCTATGGAAGATAAATTGTCAAAATAGTAACTCTGGTTTAAGTAGATAGTATCCAGGAAAGCTCTTTCTTTAGAAGCAATATAGTAGTTATCCTTTTTCTGAATCCCCAGCGAGTTCGTCAAGATAGTTTCTTTTAGGCGGCGAAAAACATAGGTTTGACCGTCGCAGGAAATCTCGCGGCACAGGTAGCTGATGACGAAGATCCGGTCATAATGCTGGAAAATTATCCCCTCCTTGGTTAGGACGGTCTCCAGGCTTATGTAGGAAGGGGTGTATATTTTTACCGCCAGTTCCAGCCGGTCATAATCTTTATCCTTAGCATAGATTCCGTTCCGGACCGGATAAAGCTGGCCTGCTTTTACATAGCGATAGGCGTATTTTTTGACCAGATCAGCATCTGTTTCTCCCCAGATTAAAGAAAGCTCTTTGAAAGTAAAAACAGTGTTCCTGGAACGGAGTAGGGCAGATAAGCGGCTTTTTATGATATTTATTAACTAACGGTATACATTAATGGGCACATATAGTTTAAATTATTTGAGTAAAAGTCAAGCCCACTGTCCTGAAGAGGTCGTATTGCTGGTTCCAGTTAATCTTGATTGGGAGCCAATAAATAGCACTCGGTTTTACCACTGCCCTGAACCAGACTATTAGAACCTCACATGGATGCCCTGGCTAATCGAGGCGGCGGCGGAAGCGGCTGACACTCAAAAGATTTATCACTACCGCCAGGAGCAGTAACAGCAGCGCCTCATCATGCAGAGCAGCCAAGCCCACCCCTTTCAAAAAGATACCCCTCAGTATGACCAGAAAATAGCGCAGCGGAATGACGACTGTTAACCACTGAAACATCCGGGGCATGTTTTCAATCGGAAAGACAAAACCCGACAGCATCATCATCGGGATCATGAAGAAAAAGGAAGTCAGCATGGCCTGCTGCGGGGTACGGGTGATGGTAGAGATAAATAAGCCCACCCCCAGGGTGCTCAGCATGTAAATGAAGCTCAGTCCGAGTAACAACAGGAAGCTCCCCCGGAGAGGCAG
This sequence comes from uncultured Eubacteriales bacterium, assembly GCA_964627255.1. Taxonomy (GTDB): domain Bacteria; phylum Acidobacteriota; class Aminicenantia; order Aminicenantales; family CALLJL01; genus CALLJL01. The sequence goes on along the minus strand of CAZVIN010000023.1, from coordinate 8,426 downwards.
CCGGAACCAGAAGCGGGTCACCGCAAATATCAGGAAAATATCCATTGTCCCGATAATAAAAAAAGGCAGGAGTTTACCCAGGATTATATCGAGCGACCGCAGCGGGGTGACAATCAACTGCTCCATAGTCCCCAGGTCGTACTCTTTGACCACGGCCATGGCTGTCAGGATGACCGTCATGACCATCAATAGCAGTCCAAAGACGCCCGGCAGCAGAAAATTCCGGCTGACCAGGGCCGGATTAAAAAACACCCTGACTTCAGGCTGGATAACGACCGGCCGGAACCTGGCTCCCAGTCTTTCCAGCCTGGCCAATATTAGTTTCTGGTTGAAATGGCGGGCAATCATTTCCAGGTAATTCAGCCCGACTGTGGCTGTCTGGCTTTCTGTTCCATCAATCAACCCCTGGAAAGAAGTCGCTTTCCCGGCCAGCAGGTTTCTTTCAAAGCCCTCGGGCACAACCAGAGCCACAGCCGCCCGGCCGCTGTCGAGGCAGCCGTCAGCTTCAGCGATGGACCCGGCCCGGCCGACCTCAACAAAATAGCCGGAGTTGAAAACCACTTCCAGTAAATCCCGGCTGCTGGCAGAAATATCCAGGTCCACCACCACCACCGGTATATCCCGGACATCCAGGCTGACGGCGTAGCCCAGGATTAGAAGCTGGAGGATTGGGGCTACGATAACAATCGGCAGCATCCGGCGGTCACGGCGGACCTGAATCAGCTCCTTTGTGATGAAAGCCAGGAGTTTTTTCATGTGGCCAGACTCTTTTTTAACCTGACCAGGCTGACTGCCGTTACCAGCAGGCCATAGATGGCCAGGAATATGATTTCCCGGTAGAAAGCGACCAGGCTCGCTCCTTTCAGGATGATGGCCCGCAGGCCCACCAGAAAGTACCGCGCCGGTATGATGTAAGTAATGGCCTGGATGACCGGCGGCATGTTTCTTATGGGAAAAACAAAGCCCGAAAGAATAAAAGTCGGAAGAAGAGTGCTCAGCCCGGCCAGGAGAAAGGCCACCTGCTGCGAGGTAGCCACGGTCGAGACCAGGATGCCCTGGCTCAGCCCGCAGAAAAGAAAAATCACCAGGACCAGCAGCAGCAGCGGATAGCTGCCCTTGATGGCAATGCCGAAAAGAAGCCACCCGGCCAGCAGAACCAGGTGGGCTCCGAGAAGCGACAGGAGCAGATAGGGAATGATTTTTCCGAGGATCATCTCTACCGGGCCCAGGGGCGAAAGCAGGAGCTGCTCCATGGTGCCTTTCTCTTTTTCTCGTACAATGGACAGAGCTGTGGCCAGGACGATGATAATCATCAGGACAAAAGCCATCAGTCCCGGCACCAGGAACCTGGAGCTTTTAAGCTCCGGGTTGTACCAGACCCTGACCCGGCTGTCCACGGGCAAAGCCACCTGCTGCCGCCCGTTCTTCGGGAGAAGTTCCAGGTTTAGTTTCAGGGAATATTGCAGGAAAATATTACTCAGGTAACCCAGGCCGGTCAGGGCGGTAGTGGAATTGGTTCCGTCGGCCAGTACCTGGACCGCCGGGCTGCCACCCGAGGCCAGGTCCCGGGCGAAATTGCGCGGAATCACCACTGCCAGCTTTATTTTTTCGCGGTCAATGAGCGGGTCAATTTCTGACAGAGATTCAAGCTGGTATTTAAGGTCAAAATATTCACTCGAAGTAATCTTCCGGACGAGTTCCCGGCTGGCCTGGCTGCGGTCGAGGTCAACCACGGCCAGGCCCAGGTGTTTAACATCAAAGTTGAGGGCATAGCCAAACATGACCAGGATAAAAGCCGGAAGAATCAGGAGCAGGGTCAGGCTGATGGGGTCACGCCTGATCTGGATGAACTCCTTTCTGATAACCGGTTTGAGGCGCCTGAGGTTCATCTCACTTCCCGCTTTCTCCGGCTTCTTCTTCCAGACGGCTGATGAAAACGTCTTCAAGGCTCGGTAAAATCGGCCTTAATTCAAAATCACCGGACATGAACTGTGCCAGCTTCTGCTTGATTCCGGCGACTGCCGCCGGTTCCAGCAGAAGGTGCAGCCTGAGTCCGAACAGCGATACCCGCTTGATTTCAGGCTGCTGTTTCAGCCATTCGTAGGCTGGGAGCGGTTGGCTGCAAGTTAATTCCAGGAGACTTTCTGGAAAATATTTCTTTTTTATCTCCTGCGGGCTGCCGGCCGCGATAATCCTTCCAGCATGAATTATTCGCAGGTCGTGGCAGTACTCAGCTTCATCCAGGTAGTGGGTAGTGACAAAGACTGTCCGGCCCCGGTCCGCCTGTTCATAAATCAGGTCCCAGAATTTCCGCCGGGCCAGCGGGTCCACTCCGCCTGTCGGTTCATCCAGGAAAATTATTTCTGGTTCATGAAGCAGGGCACAGCTCAGGGCCAGACGCTGCCGCCAGCCAGTCGGAAGCTCAGCAGTCAGTGTCTTCTCCAGCCCTTCCAGAGTGGTAAGTTTCTTGAGGCGGGCCAGACTGGTGCTTAATTTTTCCCCCCTCAGGCCGTAAACCCGGCCAAAAAACTCCAGGTTTTCTCCGACCGTCAGGTCCAGGTACAGGGAAAACCTCTGCGACATGTAACCTATGACCTTTTTAATCCTGTCCGCTTCTTTGAAAATATCTAACCCGGCTACCCGGGCCCGGCCGGAGGTCGGCCGGAGCAGGCCGCAGAGCATCCTGATGGTTGTGGATTTGCCGGCGCCGTTAGCCCCCAGAAAACCAAAAATCGTCCCCGGCTGAATAACAAACGATATGCCATCAACAGCGGTGAACGAACCGAATTTTTTGGTCAGCCTGTCGACTTCAACTGCCGGTCTCATTCTTGGCCTCCATGCCTGCTTTCATCATAAGAATAAAAACGTTCTCCAGCGACGGCTGGATTTCAGTCAGGCTCTGGATTTCCACCCCGGCTTGAGCCATCTGCCTTTCCAAGTCCTGAAGAGAATAAGCTTCGGGCAGAACCAGGTGGAGACGGTCGCCAAAAAGCTGAGTATCCAGGAATTCTCCGGACTTTTTTAATTCTTGCTGCAGCCGGCGGTTGTCAGCGGAAATTACTTCCACCAGTCGTACCTTGAATTTTTCCTTGATTTTTTCCGGCCGGTCGCAGGCCAGCACCCGGCCCTGGAGAATGAAAGCCACCCGTGAAGCCCGCTCCGCTTCGTCTAAGTAAGGTGTGGTCATCAGGATGGATTTTCCCTGCAGCTGCAGCTTAAAGAGAATCTGCCAGAAATCGCGACGGGAAACCGGGTCCACTCCGGTAGTCGGTTCATCCAGCAACAGTATTTCTGGCCGATGGACCAGGGTGCAGGCCAGGGCCAGTTTCTGCTTCATCCCGCCAGAAAGCTGCCGGGCCAAGCGCTGCCTGAATGGCTGCAGCCGGGTGAATTCCAGCAGCGAATTGATAAGCGCCCCGTAATCCGAGATTCCATAGAGCTCGGCCAAAAATACCAGGTTTTCCTCAACCGTCAGGTCTTCATAAAGGCTGAAGCCCTGTGGTAGATAACCGATTCGAGCTCGCAGGTCTGAACTGAACCTGACGACTTTCTGACCGCAAAGCTCGATTTCCCCCGAATCAGCTTTTTCCAGCCCGCACAGCAATTTCAGGGCAGTGCTTTTTCCGGCACCGTCCGGTCCGACCAGGCAGAGAAACTCCCCGGCTAAAAGGTCAACGGAGAAAGAAGACAGGGCCTCTACCCGGCCAAAATACTTCTTAAGTTCCCGGCAAACCAGAACGGGCTGGACCATTTTATCCTTCGTTCATTCAGCTCTGATGACCGCCTCGGCCGGCAAACCGGGCTTGAGCTGACCCTCAGGGTTGGGCAGTTCAATTTTTACGGCGAAAACTAGTTTGACCCGGTCTTCCCTGGTCTGGATATTTTTCGGAGTAAATTCCGCTTCGGGCGAGAGGTAAACAATCCTGCCCTTAAAGACTATACCGGGAAAACTGTCAATGGTAACTTCGGCTGGTTCCCCGAGCTTGACCCGCCCCAGCTCTTCGGCCGTGACATAAACCCAGAGATAGACGGGGTCCAGAGAGGAGATGGTCACGAGGGTGGTGCCGGGATTGACCAGCTCGCCCGACTCCACCGCTTTCTCAGTAACCATGCCCTCTATCGGGCAGACAACCTTGGAGTCTTCTATGCTCTTTTTCAGCAGGTCGGCCGCCGCTTCCACCTGGCGCAATCTGGCTTCGGCTGCTTCAATTTCTTCCGGCCGGGCTAAACTTTTTATTTTCTTCAGAGCTTCCTGGGCTTGATGGTGCTGGGCTTCGGCCAGGGCTAATCTGGTTTCAGCCTCTTCTTTCTGCTTTTGAGTGATACTCCCCTGTTCATAAAGGCGGCGAAAACGCCCGGCATCAATCCTGGCCTGCCCCAGGTTTATTTCAGCCTGTTTGAGCTGCTGCTCAGCCTGGCTGATATCTTCGCTGCGGGCACCTTTCCTTAAGAGTTCAAGCTGGGCCCGGGCCCCAGCCACGGCTGCTTCGGCTTGCTTGAGTTGCAGGTCAAGGTATTCATGGTCGAGCTCCACCAGAAGCTGGCCCGGTTTTACGGCCTGTCCCTCTTCCACCAGCACCTGGAGCACCCGGCCGCTTACTCTGGGACTGATCCTGGCAGTCCGGCTTTCAATGGTGCCAGTAACCCGGATCAGATTATTTTCTGCAGTTTTTCGGCAACCCGGGTTCAGGATAAGAATAAAGCTAGATAAGGTCACACCAAAAATATAAATGAAGGCAACCCGCACTCTTCTCTCACCAGATTTAACGTCTTTCATTTCTTCCTCCTATGCCCGCTGGACTTGCGGCCGACCATCTTTCCGGATTTTTCTTCCACAAATATTCCGTAAAAAACGATATCAATGATGCTCTGTAGCAGCTCCGAGGGAGAATAATCATGGCGGATTATCCAGTCGGGATTCATGAATTCCTGTACCAGGTACCAGAACATCTCCAGGAATAACCGGCCGTCCAGGTCCGATTTTATTTCTCCCTTCTTTACGCCCTCCAGGATGACCTCCGAAACCAGGGGAAAAACCTGTTGCCGGCGGAAGTTATCCATTTCTTTCCAGAGGTCGGGTAGCTTCTGCCTCAGGTCCCTGATGAAATCTCGACTGAGACCCGACATGAACCGGCTGATGAATTCAAGGTAGGCGGTCAGCCTGGCCTTGACCGGAAGCCGGTCATTCCTGACAATAGTCTGCAACTGGCGCAATACCCACTCCCTGGTTTCCACCATCACCGCCCGCAGCAGGGCTTCCTTGTCTGGAAAGTAGCGGTAGACGGTAGCTTTGCTAATGCCCAGGTCTGCGGCCAGTTCGTCCATGCTCAACCGGCTGTAGCCGTATTTGAAGAAAAGTTCCCGCGACCGCTCCAGAATTCGCAACTTGAGGTCGGCCGGTGGCGATAATACCGATGATACGATTTTAGTTTTCATAGTTTCATTATATTAAATCAGAGCCGGCGGTCAAGAGTTTTTAGGACAGGGCTGGAGGTATGGCGAGCAGACCCAATCGGCGTTGGCTAATTGTGAATAAAGCTTTTGACCCTGTTTCTTCTTCATCTTAAAATCTGAAAAGACGGTAAAAAGGTCTCCTCCGGCTCAGCCCTCAATAATGCCCAGCGGTAGGGTTGTCTTCCAGGCCTGGCAGGTAAAATCAGGGAATTTCACCCGCTCGGAGTCCCTGGCCACCAATTTCTCACTCAAGGCTGAAACGGCGCTCCGGGACGCAACGTCGTAAACATTCATGTTCATGGGCTGGTCCATTCTAAAAGATTAGAAATTCGTTTTTCTGCGGCGCCGGTCGAGTGATTGTTCAAGCACCAATTTTGCCTCACACCGTCTTTGGGGGTGATAGACGGGGGCGTCGTCGAATGTCAAATTGAACAAAAAATTGGGATAGGGGGGTCAGAAGACGAAGGGGAGCCCAAAAGCGCGAGAGATCAGCCCGACCTCTCCTGCGGACGAAGAAGATCACGGAAAATAATCAGCCGACGGCTCGACAGCCGTCAGCCGCTCCGGGCTGTAGACGAGGCGTATGGCTTCCTCTGGCCCATCCCCGTCAAAGGCCGGGCCGAGAGGATAAATTGCGGACATGTTCCGAATTCTCTTGAATTCAATGCGTGTTCTCATATCTTCTCTCCGAGCTCCTCGACAACTCTTTGACCCGCCAAGAGCAGCGCCCCACTTTATTTCACATTTCATGAGCGGCGATTTATCCTCTCTAAGGACCACCGGAAGAGGAGATTGTCACAACGAGGTCACCCGGCCGGCGTCGGCAAAAACGAAGTTATAATCCTTTATCCTTTCATCAACTCTGCAGTCGAAAACCGGGTCATCGAAGTCAAGGAAATCGGCCTTGAAAACTAACTCCAATTGATTTCCCGTTCATGATTTCGTAAAATTCCAGGAGGTGAAAGTAATGTCCCGGAAAAGTTCTAATCGCCGCGCCATGCTGGAAGAAATCTGCCGAAAATACGGCGTGGATTCTCTCTATCTTTTCGGCAGCCGGGCAGAGGAAGTCCGAAGCTGGCTGGAACAAGAAACAGACCGCTCGATTCCCAGCTCCTCCGATATCGATGTGGGCATCAAAGTCAAAACCGGCGAGCGGTGGCCGATAGAAAAAAAGATATTCCTGACCATCGAGCTGGAAGATTATTTCGGGTGCAGGAGAGTCGACTTGGTCCTGCTCAACGAGGCCGATCCCTTCCTGGCGGCTGAGGTCGTCCGGGGAGAACGAGTCTATGCTCGGAACGAAGTCGAAGCGGATGAATACGACCTCTATGTTCTGCGGAGAGCCGGAGACCTCGCTCCCTTAGAAAAGGAAAGGATGGCGCTCATCTTAGGTGAAGCGCCATGACCCCGAAGCTCATATCCAAGAGAGTCGTTACCGACCGCCTGGAGACAGTCACCTTCCTTTTGGGGGAAATCCGGAGCCTCCCGCTCGACGACCCGGGTGCTTTTTTCGCCGACCGAAGGAATGTCTGGGCCGCCGAGTCCTGTCTGCGTCGCAGCCTGGAAGCGATTTTTGACATAGGCCGGCATCTTCTGGCCAAAGGATTTGGCCTGGGCGTCACTGAATATAAGGACATCGCCGCGAGACTCCGTGAGCAAGGCGTCTTGTCAGACGAACAAACCCGAATCCTTGAAGTTCTCGCCGGCTATCGCAACCGTATGGTTCATTTTTATCATGAGGTCTCTCAGAATGAGCTGTACGAAATCTGCTCTAATAAGCTGGGCGATGTGGAAATGATCGGACGAGCTCTCCAGTCCTGGCTCAAGGCGCATCCGGAAAAGCTCGATTCGTCTCTGTGATTCTCGCCCGCCCCATCAATCTTTTGAGGATAAGAAATTGGTTTTTCTGCGGCGCTGGCTAACTGAGCGTCCGAGCATCAATCTCGACTCACCCCATCTGAAGCACTGATAAATTGGGGCAAGGCCGAAAAATCAGCCGGACCTCTCCTTCTGGCCAGAAGAAGTTCCTCCCTCATCCACTCGCCCCACTCCCCAAGCCTCTTGGCATGGCACCATAGACAAAACCCTCTTGTCCGACATGAGAACAGTTGATTTCCAGGACGCAGGGAGAACCTGGATAAACCACGGCGCGGTCCACTCCTTGGTCCACCAGGTGAATATGCCCCAGGAAAACCCTAAGGGGTGAAAATTTTTCCAGTGCCCGCTGGCTGAGCGGCATGTAAATTCCCTGCTCGTAGGCATTTGCTGAGCGCGTGCCTGACAGCCAGTCTCCGTGGCCGAAAAGACCAAACCGGTCCAGCTCGTCATTTTTTTCATAAAGACTTCAAGGGCTTCATCCAGGCTGACGGCTGAATTATATGGGATAAACAAAAATTTAGGCTTTGTCCCAAAGTGACGGGAAAATGTTGACATGAATCCAAAAGAAGGGCTACAAACTTCAAAAGAGGTTACCAAAACCAAAGGAGGTGTAGCCCTATGGACGAACTCGAAATCAAGATCGTCCTTTTCTATAAAGTACCAGAAAACGGCCTCACTCTCAACGCAATTTTGCGCGGCCTTCAGGAGGTTCAAACCACCTCATGCGTAATATCGTTAGGGCGATTCTGGCGGCATTGGAAAAGAAAGTGGTAGAGGAATACATATCCAACTGTCCTGATAAATACTCCAGATATGGCCGGCAGCCTCGGGAGCGGAAGTTGCGAACTTCTTTCGGTCCGGTCAGCTACCGACTCGCCCAGCTCTATGACCGGCAAACAAAAAAGGTATTTGCTCCATTGGTTAAAAAGCTTTCGATTCTTTCGCATAAACAGTATCAGAGAGAAGCCTTGGAAGCGGGTGTGGGACAAGTGATTCATCTTTCCTACCGGGTGGCCGAGAAAGAGGTAAGAAGGATTAAGGGAGAGGCTCCTGGTAAGAGTACATTGCACAGATATATTAAAGAGTTGGCTGAG
>CAZVIN010000022.1:0-9188 GCA_964627255.1 uncultured Eubacteriales bacterium | reverse complement strand
TGGAAGTGTTTCATCTTTCTTAAAAGAACGGTGTGGCCAAGATGGATATCAGGAGCTGTCGGGTCAAACCCCGCTTTAACCCGAAGCGGTTGGTGCTGGCGAAGTGACCGCTCCAACCGGTTAAGAAGTTCCTCTTCCTGGATGATTTCGACCGTGCCTTTCTTGAGATAATCAAAATGTTCCTTGGCCAGCAGTTTGAGGTCATTGGAGTTCATTTTCTCTCTCCTCATCCCTATGAAAATAGCTCAAAAGGGGAGAAAAGGGCCCGCCTTAAAAATTAAGAATCGAGAACAAAAACTCGCCGGCCTCGCACTTCGAGTTTCCCTTCGAAAAAGAGCCGCACGGCCTCGGGGTAAATTCGGTGTTCTTCTTTCAGAATCCTCTCAGCCAGAGTATCTTCGGTATCATCTTGAAGTACAGGGACAACTGCCTGGAGGATGATCGGTCCCATGTCGACCTGCTCGGAGACAAAATGAACTGTAGCCCCGGAGTATTTAACGCCCCACTCGAGAGCTTGTTTCTGCGCCTCCAACCCCGGAAAGGACGGAAGGAGGGCAGGGTGAATGTTCACGATGCGATGGCGGAAGGCCTGGCAAAGAACTGGCGTAAGAATCCTCATGTAACCGGCCAAGCAGATTAGGTCGACCTCTCTTTTGAGCAATTCCTTGAGGATTTCGCGGTCATACTCCTCTCGATTGGGAAAAAGTTTGGGGTTAAGAATCAGGGTTTCCAAACCCCTTTCTCGTGCTATGGCTATGCCTGGGGCCTCAGCGCGGTTGCTGAAAACAAGGATGATGTCAGCGTTAATTCGACCTTCGAGGATAGCGTCATGGATCGCCCGAAAATTGGAGCCTCGGCCAGAAAGAAAAACAGCAATACGACCCCTTTTCTTGGGACTGCGGAAAATTTCTTCAGCCATGTTTTCTCCACCCAGAAAGGGTTAAAATTTGGCAGTTATGCCTATTTTAGCTGAAAACCCGCTGAAATCAACGACCGCCCGCTGCTTAGAACGTATTAATTGCGGGTCAGGCTCAGTGGTAAGGATAACCACTCGGGGTTGCCAAAAATCAAACTGGGGAAGATATTCCTCGTAGTACTCAAGCGGGCCTTGAGCCCCAGCTTTGTTCCTCCCTTCAAAGGCTGTCATCCTGACCAATCGGTAGCTAAATTCAATAAAAAAGCCCATCGAAGCTTCCGGCTGAAAATGAAGCCCGCCTCCGGCCTGAAGCAGAGGCGAAGTAGCGGTGGCGTTTTGATAGGTGGGGTAGACATACTTCAAGTCAACCTGGCGACGGTTTGCCTCCCGGTCAATGTAACGGCCAAAAAGGAGCCCGCCTCCTGCCTTAAGATAGAGGCGCAGGTTGGCGTTAAGCGGATGAAAATAGAATAAACTTAAAGAAAAAGGAATGGCGCTGGCCTTCGTTGGCCGAGAATAGACGTAGGTTTCAGCTTCTTTTTTGACAACCTGAGAAGTATCTTTTTCGCTGAGCTCAAAATGAACGAACCCAGAGCTTAAAGAAAAGGCGAATCTCGAGCTTAAGCGGACGAGGACTCCCAATTCAGTCTCTATTCCGTTTTTAAGCTGCGCTCTTGAACCCTGGTTGATTTCCCATCCGGCGAGGGAGGCCTCGCGGTTAATTTTTTCCGCCCAGCCTTCTAAACTTCGATTGACGAGGTTGAAAGAAGAATTGCTGAAACCTCCAGCCAGGATAAAGGAAACCTCGACGCCCCTTAACCGGAAAGGAAGAAGCAAAAAAAGAAAAGAGAGGGAAAGGGTTAATGTTAGTTGCCCCCTTTTTCTCCTCAATTTTTAAACCACCTTAGCCAATCGCCATGGCTTTATTTAGCGATTCTTTCCAGGCGAGATAAGCCTCAGATAAAGGGATGTCGACCAGGAGGCTCCCGTGATGGTAAATGCGGAGATAGTCTCCCTTCACCCTTCCTAAAACCTTAAGAGGCACAGCCATTTCTTGAGCCAAGGCTTCCAGGGCTTCGAAATTTTCTTCTTTAAAACTGAGGACCATTCTTGATTGGCATTCGCCAAAGAGGAGAGCGTCGGGTCGGAGGGAGTCGTTGAGCTTCACTTCAAAACCCAATTTCTGCGGGCTGAGGAAGGAGCTTTCGGCCAAAGCGATGGCCAGCCCGCCCTCAGAAGTATCATGAACCGAACTCAGCCATCCTTTTTTGATGGCTTCCCGCACAAAAAAGTGCAGCCGCTTTTCTGCTCCCAGGTCAATTTCAGGAGGCATTCCTTTTTCTAACCCGAACCTCAGTTGTAAATATAAGCTGCCCCCCAACTCTTCTTTGTTTTCCCCGGCCAGCGCCACCAGCTCTCCTTCTTCCTGGAAACCAGGCTGGCATAGATAATCAAGGCTTTCAATCAAACCGACTGCTCCGATGACGGGGGTGGGATAAATCGGTCTTCCTTCGGTTTCATTATAAAAGCTCACATTTCCCCCTGTTACTGGAACCTCAAAAAAGCGGCAAGCCTCAGCCATACCGGCCACCACTTCTGCAAATTGCCACATGATTTCCGGCTTTTCGGGGTTGCCGAAGTTAAGGCAGTTGGTTATACCTAAGGGTGTTGCCCCCACACAAGCCAGGTTGCGAAGCGCTTCCGCCACGGCAATTTTCCCCCCCTGCCTGGGGTTAAGATAACAATAAAGGCCGTTGCCGTCGAGGGTCATGGCCAAAAGCTTCTTGGAACCTTTTAGCCTCAGGACAGCGGCATCAGCGCCAGGAAGAAGGACAGTGTTTGTTTGGACCATATGGTCATATTGCCGGAAAATCCACTCCTTGTTAGCAATATTGGGGTGGGTCAGCAAAGTTAAGAAAGTATGGTTAAAATCCTGCCTCCAATCTAAGGCCTCTATGTCCAGCTTATTTAAGGCAGGGAGGGTCGGAGGTTTTTCTCGAGCTCGGTCATAAACAGGACAGAGGTCAACCACCGCGGAAACCGGGACATCTACTACCTTTTCTCCTTTAAAAATAACTTCCAAATGACCGCTTTTGGTTATCTCTCCGATAACGATAGCATCCAGGTCCCACTTGGCAAACACCTCGATAACCTCAGCCACCTTTTCTGGCCTGGCTATAATCAACATCCTTTCCTGAGACTCGGAGAGCATGATTTCGTAGGGAGTCATATCCAGCTCGCGCTGCGGAACGAGGTCCAGGTTAACCCTTATGCCCGTGCCGGATTTGGCGGCAATCTCGGTCGTGGAACAAGTGAGGCCAGCCGCGCCCATGTCTTGGATGCCCACGATCAGCCCCTTTTCCATCACTTCTAAGCAGGCTTCGAGGAGAAGCTTTTCTTTAAAGGGGTCACCGACCTGAACATTGGGTCTTTTATGCTCTGTCTCCCGGCCGAATTCAGCCGAGGCCATGGTGGCGCCATGAATACCGTCTCGACCAGTCTTTGCGCCGACATAGATGACGGCATTGCCTGGAGAACCAGCTCGGGCGTAGAAAATTTTTTCTTTCCTGGCTAGCCCTAAGCAAAAAACATTAACTAAGGGATTGAGGCTATAACAAGGATGAAATATTGCCTCTCCACCAACTGTGGGCACTCCGACGGAATTCCCGTAGGAAGATATACCCGAGACGACGCCTTCCATTATGGCTTTATTTTTGGGGTCAGAGAGAGGCCCGAAGCGAAGAGAGTCAAGAAGGGCCACCGGCCTGGCACCCATAGTAAAAATGTCTCTCAGAATGCCGCCCACGCCCGTAGCGGCGCCCTGAAAAGGCTCGATAAAGGAGGGATGGTTGTGGGATTCGATTTTAAAAACCACCGCCCAGCCCTCATCTATATCGACTATCCCGGCATTCTCTCCAGGTCCTTGAATTACTCGCGGACCAGTGGTGGGCAAATTCCTTAAATGAATTTTTGAGCTCTTATAACTGCAATGCTCTGACCACATCAGAGAAAAGATGCCCAATTCAGTCAGGTTTGGCTCTCGACCGATGAGAGCGGTAATTCGGCCATATTCTTCGAACGTTAAATTATGGTCTTTGAGCACCGACTCTGAGATTGCCTTCATTTTTATATCCTAATTAGTAAAGAGTATCTCAGAAACCAACAGGGCCTTACCTTAGCTAAAATATACTAAAAAACCATTCTTTATTCTTATTTCCTTGCCAAACAGGAAAGGGACGAGGGCTCTCTTTACCTGAAAGTTGGTTATTCGGGGCGACATTTCAGCCAGCCTCATTTTCTTTGCCAGGAGTCGAGAATTGATTTCAAGATGACCAAGCCGTCCGAGCTGTTTAACTGCCGCTCCGAGGCTCTTTCGGGGTGAGGCATTAAACCTAAGACATTACCCCCCTCGTTCGAAATGCCAGCGATATTTTCGAGCGAGCCGTTGACATTGGCCTCTTCGTTGATTTCCCCTGACTCGGTGCAATAACGAAAGATAATTTGTTTCTTTGTTTTCAGCCGTTCTAACGTCTCGGCCGGTGCATAATAATTGCCGTCGAAATGAGCTATGGGGATTTTTAAGATTTGCCCGGCTTTTGCTCGGGAGGTAAAAGGCGTCTGGTGGTTTTCGACTCTAACCCAGACGTGCTGGCAAAGGAATTTTAGGTTTTTATTCCGCAACATTGCGCCCTCGAGAAGCCCAACTTCCAGAAGAATCTGGAAGCCGTTACAGATGCCAAGGACTAACCCGCCTTTTTGAGCGAACTCTACAATTTCTTGCATCAAGGGGGAAAACCTTGCAATGGCTCCCGAGCGAAGATAATCGCCGTAGGAAAAACCTCCAGGGAGAACGACACAATTAACTCCCTGAAGGTCGTGGTCTTTATGCCAGAGGAAGACAGTAGGCTGACCTAAAACTTCTTTGAGGACATAAAAAGTATCATAGTCACAATTAGACCCCGGGAAAATAACCACTCCAAACTTCATCTTTGTAGTCAGGCCTCTTCGAGAAAATCCCAAGAGAAGCTCTCGATGATGGGGTTGGCTAACACCCGGTCGGCAATTTCCGGAATAAGGCGAGTAGCACTCTGCCGGTCAAGGCCTTCTAATTCCAGCTCAAATACTTTGCCCTGGCGAACGTCTTTGACTTGGTGATAACCAAGAACATGCAGCGCGTGACGGACTGTTTGTCCCTGAGGGTCAAGAACACCGTTCTTTAAGTTCACCAAAATTCTAACCTTCATCGCCCAAAACCCTTTCAAAAATAAAATCGACTTTCTCTAAATAGGGTTCGAGCCGGAAACAATCATCGATTTCTTGGAGAGAAAGCCACTCCCTGATTCTTTTTTCCTCCAGGACAAGCTCTTTAAAGGGGATTTTTGCTTCCAAGGAGCGAAGGCTGAGAGTCTGGACAATTTCATAGGCTTCTTCTCGGCTCAGGCCTTTTTCCGTTAAGGCAAGCAAAACGGCTTGAGAAAAAACCAAACCCTGGGTCAGAAAAACATCCTGAGCCATTTTATCTTCATGGACATTCCAGTGGCCGATTATGTCGCTGGCCTCAGTCAAAATAAAATCGGTCAGAGTGAAAGCGTCCGGAAAAATGACTCGTTCGGCTGAGGAATGAGAAATATCTCTTTCATGCCAGAGAGGTATGTTTTCTAGCGCCGCCAGGAGATAAGACCGAATTACCCGAGCTAAGCCAGAGATTCTTTCCGCCCGGACCGGGTTTTTTTTATGAGGCATGGAAGAGGAGCCCTTCTGGCCCCGGCTGAATGGTTCTTCTAGTTCTTGGACTTCCGTCCTTTGCAGATGGCGGACTTCCACGGCAAATTTTTCTAAGGAGGTAGCGATGAGAGACAGGACAAAGAGAATTTCAGCGTGACGGTCTCTTTGCAGAACCTGGTTCGAGACCCTGGCGGGAACAAGCCCCAATTTTTCTAAAGCAATCGCCTCGACCCGAGGGTCGAGATGAATATAAGTCCCTACCGACCCTGAAATCCGGCCTACCCGAATCATCTCCCGGGCCTGAGCTATCCGCTGTTCATGCCGGCGGAGCTCTTCATACCAGACCAAAAGTTTGACGCCGAAGGTGATTGGTTCAGCATGAACGCCATGAGTGCGGCCAGGAATAACCGTTTTTTTGTGTTTGATAGCCTGTTCTTTAATTATTTTTTGCAACTCCAGCACTCTTTGCCTGATTAAGTCAACGGATTCCACTAAGAGGAGAGAGAGGGCGGTGTCAACGATATCATAGGAAGTTAAACCAAGGTGGATATAACGGGCCTCCTCGCCTACATACTCGGCAACATTAGTCAAAAAGGCAATGACGTCATGCTTGACAACTTTTTCAATCTCTTCGATGCGCTCGACAGAAAAGGCGGCCTTTTCCTTTATTATTTGGAGCGAACGGACTGGAATTTTCCCCAATTCTGCCCACGCCTCGCAGACCGCCAACTCTACATCCAGCCAGTGTCGGAACTTGTTCTCTTCAGACCAAATTTTGGCCATCTGGGGGTGAGAATAACGCTTAATCATCTTTCTCCTTGGGGAAGCCCCATGATAACAGGACGGTCCCAGCATGTCAACGAACTTCTTCTTTCAGGTTAAGACATGGTATTCAGGCTAAAGATAGAATATGGGAGCGGCGAAAGCAGGCAGAAATTTTGTGCTCTTAAAGTGGAAACGCGGGCTTAATTTGATGAATTTATATATCATGAGGTAAAAATAAAACTAAGGATTTAGCCGACTTTGGTGTCTAATATAAAGAGCCGAGGGATGAATGAGCTTAGTGACGAACAGCTGGTGGCGGAGGCCAAAAATGGTTGCCTGGAAGCTTTTTCTTACCTGGTGGAGCGCCACCAGAATAAGATTTATCAAGCGGTTCGCCGGTTTGTTTCTAACCATGAAGACGCGGCCGATTTAACCCAGGAGACGTGGATGTGTGCTTTCCGTTCGCTCCGGTCTTTTCGGGGTGAGGCCTCTTTTTCTACCTGGCTCTACCGGATTGCCATAAATTTGACCTTGAATCATCTGAAGAGTCAGAAGAAACAGAAAAAAGAAAGCTTAGAAGAGAAAAAACAACGAATCGAGGTTGGCTCTAAACAAGGTTTATCGAGCTTTGCAGCCACTGAAGATTTTGAATTGAGGGAGAAGGTCGAATCTGCCCTCACCAATATCCCTTTGTCATATCGCAGCGCCTTTATTCTGGTGGCTCTGGAGGGCATGAGTCATCGCCAGGCAGCCAGTATCCTGGGTTGCTCTGTAAATACTGTTTCTTGGAGGATGCATAAGGCACGGCGGTGGCTGCAGAAAAACCTGGCTCCTTATCTCCTGAGGTAAAAAATGTCCTGCTTAAGATTTAGAAAATTAATTTCTGACCAATTAGACGGAAAAATAGACCCCAGGAAAGAGGCTAAGCTCAAAGAGCATCTTTCCTCTTGTTCTGCCTGTCGCGATTACCAGGAAAAATTAAGAATGATTCAATCGGTTGTGGCTTCTTTGCCCTTACCCAAGCCCTCGGTTAATTATTGGCAAGAATCAATCGCCAGAATTAAGCGGCGATTAGAAGAAGAGCAGGAAAAAGAGCCGCTCAGAGAGAAAGGGTTAATTTTCTGGTTGAGGCGAAGACCCTGGGTCGTGGCCTTGCCGGTCTTTTTGGCCTCAGCGGCTTTCCTCTGGCATCTATTTTTTGAGATAAAAGAAAAAGTGCCCGCTGTCGAATACATGGCGTCTCCGGAGAGTCTTCCGGCTTGGCTTGACCAGATGGAGCTCGACCCCTCAGATTTTCAAGCGTTTAACGAGCTAATCGAGGCGCAGATAGAAGATTTAGCTTGGGAAGAAATGGCTGATGTTCCCGTCTGGGAGGACCACTGGTTATCCTTAGAAAGTCTTTCAGATGAAGAAATCGAACTCATGCTGAAAGAGCTGGAGGGAGCGGAGCTTCGAGACGAATGGTAAAGGAGGGAAAAAATGAGAATATCAATAGGCATATTTAATCCAAGAATCTTCAGGCTAACTTTTTCGGGAAGGGTGATATCCGGCCTCTTCTTGGGCGCCTTCTTGCTTTCGGATTTATTCGCTTTTCCCGGGTGGGGGAAAGGCAAATGTTTGTTGACGGACGATACCGTGGGTGCAGTCCAGGATGTGCCGACCCGGGAAAGGCTGCAGCAGCAGATGCGAGAGAATATCCTGACTCTCCGTCTGCTGAGGATGACTCGGGCGCTTGACCTGACAGAAGGGCAGGCAGCGAAGATTTTCCCCGTGGCTAATAAAGTGGAAAGAGAAAAAACGCAGCTTAACCGTCAATTGGCTCTGGAAATTAGAGAGCTTCGTTCTCTCTTGGCCATCGCCTCGCCTGAAGAAGCCAAAATCAAAGAAAAAATTCAGAAGATCAATGAATTAAAAGAGGCGATTCGAGCTAAAGAGGCCGAATTTGAGGCCTTTCTGGTTGATAACCTGACTGTCATCCAAAGGGGCCGTTATGTCCTTTTTAATTTTGATTTCGCCCAATTTCTGGGTCAAAATTTAGAAAAAGTCAGGGCGATGCAGCGAAATAAGCCCCAGCCCATAAAAAAATCGCCTTAAAAATTAGCCCGCTTCACTTGACAAGAAAGCCCGATTCGGGTAGGATTGGAGAGTAAAATTTTATTTTGTTTTCTAAAAAGGAAAAAAACGGCTTTCTCATTATTTACCCGCGTAAATGAGCCTAAGAGAGGAAATTATTTGGCCAAAAATGGCTGCCAGCGTAGCTCAGTTGGTAGAGCAGCTGATTTGTAATCAGCGGGTCGGGGGTTCGAATCCCTTCGCTGGCTTAGCGTTGAGGTGTGTTTGCCAATGATCAATGGGCAGGTACCAAAGTGGCCAAATGGGGCGGGCTGTAAACCCGCTGCGGAAACGCTTCGGAGGTTCGAATCCTTCCCTGCCCACTTGAGCGGGAATAGCTCAGCGGTAGAGCATCGGCCTTCCAAGCCGTTGGTCGCGGGTTCGAATCCCGTTTCCCGCTCTCTGCTGAGTTTAAAAGCCCACGTAGCTCAGTCGGTAGAGCACATCCTTGGTAAGGATGGGGTCACCAGTTCAAGTCTGGTCGTGGGCTTGATATAAAATCGCGCAAGCGGCATTAACCCATCTCTTTTGAGAGGAGGAAGGTGAAATGGCGAAGCCGAGATTTGAGAGGCGGAAGCCTCATGTGAATGTAGGGACGATAGGGCATATAGACCATGGGAAGACGCTGTTGACATCGGCGATAACGAGGGTTTTATCGTTGAAGGGATTA
>CAZVIN010000021.1:0-1752 GCA_964627255.1 uncultured Eubacteriales bacterium | reverse complement strand
CCGAGCCACCTGGCTCTTGCCCCTCCAGGAAGAAAACCCAGGTATCAGCCATTGTTCCTTTAATTGCGGGTAAATAGGTGCTTAGTTTAACTACCTTGGTTACGCCGGGGCCAGCGACAATCGGCAAAGAGTAATGGCGGTGGCGATAAAGCTGAAACCCAGAAATAGCGAGAATTATCCCTAAGCAGATTAGCAAAACCAGTTTAATCCTGGTCATTATTTAATCCTCAACAGACGAAGAATAAGCGGGATGAGAACAAGAAGATAAAGGATCATTCGGTCAACCTTCTTTTTTTCCAGCCAGAAATTCCAGAAAATCATCGCTGCCACAAAAGCTGTGATCAAATAATACAAAATCATTATTACTTTAACCATGGATTATTGTCCCGAAATTTTTACTCATGTTCATTTAATAGCCTGGACTCCAGCGAACCAAGAAACTGAGTTTTGAGCTATAAACTACCATCAGCACACCAGTAATAGTTATTATTAGCCAGGGAAGCCAAGTTTTTTTGATAAAACTCCAGTAGGAACCCTCATAATTAGAAACCATGACTGAAAGGCGGCCGATTAAAGCGGTTGGGGGCAGGCCGTCGCCCAAGGGCCAGAGAAGGCTGAGACCAGACATGGCTACTGTGGCGTGATAACCGAGAGAATCTAAATACCAAATAAGCGGGATGCCCAGAATGGCCGCGGCGCCATAGGTCAAAATTCCTTCTGAGACCGGAATGATTATGGCCAAGAGAAGGAAAAGCAAAGTAAGCGGGATACTGATGACCGCATAGGATAACAGGCCTCGAACACCGCTGGCAGTCATTATTTGCTGTAGCATGCCGATGACGACCATCGTAGAAATCAGAGGCAAGAGCCTGGCCATCGTTTCTCGAGCCACTCGAAGTAACGGAATCCTTTTAGGACTGGTGGCCAAAGCAACAAGGGAGGCCAGAAAAAATTCCAAAGGTAAACCCAAGACCGGCAAGCTAAAAGGCCAGAAGCGATAGGCTATAATTAGTCCGAAGAGAAGCAAAAAAGGCAAAAGCACTCGCCACCAGTTCATGCCGGGCGGAACTTCAATCTTGTTCAAGGCCTGGCCCTCGGCGCTGTTATCCTCTTTTTTCCAGCCTAAACTAAATATAGTGAATGTTCCTAACAAAAGAACGGGCAGGCCTAAAGGAAGCTCAAACCCAACATAAGGAATAGCTGTTCCCGCACAGAGGACCATCGCCCAGATATTGACCGGAGGAGCGGCCGCGCTTAGCCCGGCAATGATAAAAAGAATTGCGGCCGTGCGTTTTTTCGAGATGCCTAAATAATTAAGAGCCACGGCTACCGGAGCGCCGACTACGAGGAGAGAGACGCTTCCGGCGCCAGTTAAGGCTCCAGGGATGAGGACAATAATCATCAAAACAAAAAGCGCTAACGGCCTGATTCGACCTAACCCCTTCATGGTTGCCTGGACTACATAATCAATCCCTCCTGATTCCCTCAAAATAGCCATAAAAATAGTGGCTGTCGAGAAAACCAGGATGACATCAAGATAGGTAAAGGAGCCCTCAGCTAAGTGCCGAAAAATCTCCCAGACTGGAGGAGTCGAGAAGATTGAACCGACAATTGCCCCTAAAAAAGCGGCCAGAAAAAGGCTGAGTTCAACTGATAACCGGCGCCATTGGCCAATTACATAGGCGATAATCATAACTAGGAGGACAAGCCAAACGGAGGTAATCATTGTCAAGCCTCGGCTAATCTTATTTG
>CAZVIN010000020.1:0-2897 GCA_964627255.1 uncultured Eubacteriales bacterium | reverse complement strand
AACTCCCTTTTCCCAAGCCTGGTCGATTTCACGCTGGCGCCATTCCCGGGAGTGGCTGGCAATATCACAGGTGCCGTTAATCAAAGCAGCAATACCCGTGCCGGAGCCACCGCCAAGGACAGCGATCGCAGCGCCGGGGCTGCGGCTCATGTATTCCTCGGCCAGAATCTGTACCAGATTAACCATGGTATCGGAGCCCTTGATTTGAATCATCTTGCTGCGCTGGGCAAAAAGAGGCGACCACATTAAAAATTGGACAAAAGAGAAAATACTGATCAAAACGAACAATGAAAGAATTTTCTTACTTCCCCTATCGCTTTTCGGCCTGGAAGATGCCCTTTTTCCTGGCATCTTCCGACCAAAATCTGTCCTTTTCATTGTAATTTCTTTCTTATTATTCATTTTTTCCTCCTTGTTTCTGTCTTTGGTTTTTATTCTTCCTCAGAATGATAAGAAGAAGGTAAACTGGAAGATCAGGTCATCTTTTTTGTTCGCATCTTCGTACTGATAAAACCAGATGTTTGGTTGAATTTTTAGGGATGAACCAAGCGGAGCCCAATCTATACCGGCAATGATTAGGTTGACCCGGTCATTCGCTTTCTTGTTATTGGGTTCATAATAATCATAGCGACCAAAAACGGCGAAAACGCCAGGCTTTAGAATATAGTTGCTGTAAAGGGAAAAACCTGAAACGTCATATTTTTTATTGGTTGTTTTTTCTACCTTCAGGTCGTTAGAATAAACAAAATATTCAGAAGCGATAGTTAAGTTACGGACCATTTCGAAGTAGACATCGAGCTTATATGTATACGCGGAGGCGTCGGCCGTCTGCTTTTCATAGTCGATATAACCAACGAGGGAGAGCCCGGCGATGGGAAGTAAATGGAGTTGACCCATTACTTTTTTATACTTGTCATTCTCAATCTTGGTATAGTGAGAGCCGTTGGTCAGCATGAAGGCCCAGCGGGCGTATTTATTGAGGCTGCCACCATACCAGACGCCGATATCAGCGCTAGTGGCGTCAATGTCCTCACCCGTAATATCCTTGTAACCGTCGACTATGGTCTTAGCCACACTCCGATAGCCCCATTTATCTTCAGCTGGCTTGAAAGTTAAAGTATCAGCCATACCAAGGCGCAGTCGGGTGTTCACGATAAGAAAATCAGCTAGCTCCACATAAAGATGCTTCATATAGGGGCGTAGCTTGGCGTCACTGGAAGTGGTCCCCGTTTTGAAATTGACCGAAGTCACGTTTGAGGTGTTATCGGCGTCGTAACGAAAACGGAAGCGAAGCCGGTCGCCTATGCGGTTTTCATAAGTAAAATAGGCTCGACGGAACTGGAAAAAATTATTGCGATAACCGGGTGCCACAGTGGTGGTTTTTGGCCCGTCGTCAGTTAAAAAATAAACGTAGTCAAAATAGATGGTCGTCCCAAAGGTCTGTTGGGCAAAAGCAAGGCCTCGAGTTAAATTAATTACGATGAGAGCAAAGAAAATGAGGAATATTATCCTCCTGTTTAGTCCTTGGCCGAGTGTAGCTTTTTTAAAAGACAAGCGGCCAAAATTTCCTTGGTTGGATGGGCTCGTTTCTTGACTCATTTTGCTTTAACCTCCTTTTTTTTAACTTTTCTGGTTTTTTGGAAGTCTGCGGCCGCTCTAACCTCCCGATACTCCTCTCCTTTATAGGCGAGAGGGATACTTAAAAACCAGACCCAATCTTAGGTGACAAATGTTAAGGAAAGATTAAGAACAATTTAAATTTGACCCAAAAATGGCGTACAAAATGTGTAGAGAGGGACCAATTTTGGTAAAATAGCGGCGGGAGGGAAAGATGAACGGCGCCAAAGAGCTGGCAGGAAAACTTGGGAGGCGTTGGCGAGCCAGGTTTCAGACGCCTCTTTATCTTTTATCTCTTTTTATCGGCATGGTCATTATCAGCGGCGGATATCTTTATTACCGAACTCAAGAGAAAGCAGCCCGGAAGATTGTTGTAGACCAACTCACTTCTATTGCCTCTCTAAAGGTCGAGCAAATTAGCCGCTGGCTTAAAGAAAGGCTGGCTGACGCCGAAGTCATGGTTTCGAGTCCTTTCTTTTCAGAAGAAGCCAGGCTCTATTTTCAGAAGCCAGATGATATTCGTCGGGAAAAACTTTTAAGCCGCCTCTCCCTTACGGCGAAGGCTTATCATTGTTCAGATATAATCATTTTAGATGCCGAAAAAAACATTCGTTTCAGTTCGCCTTCCACCGTTAGTTCACTCCCCAAAGAATGTTACGATGTTTTGGATATGGCGGCCCACACTCGCCAACCGGTTTTCTCCGACCTTCATCGCGAATCACCTTCTGGGCCAATTCATCTTGATATTGCCGCCCCCCTCATTGCACCTCCAGGGCCAAACACTTTGATAATTGGGTTTGCGCTGTTCAGAGTTGAAGCTGCAAGCTTCCTTTTCCCTTTGATTCAGGAATGGCCAGTTCCCAGCAAGACAGCGGAAACTCTTCTTGTCCGCCGGGAAGGCCAGGAAGTGCTTTTTCTCAACGAACTCCGCCACCGCCCAAACACGGCCTTAAATCTTAGATTCCCCCTTACGGAAAAAGAAATCCAGGCAGTTAGAGCGGCTCTGGGTGAAACTGGACTGGTTGAAGGCCGCGATTATCGTGGCGAGAAAGTTATCGCTCATATCGCCCGGATTCCCGAAACCCCCTGGCTGATGGTAGCTAAAATTGATACTTCAGAGGCCTTTGGCCCTTGGAGGACGCGCTCGCTTCTGATTATCTTGGTAATATGGGGCGTTCTGACCGGTCAGCTCGGCTTGACCGAAAACCTCTGGCAGCGCCGGGAAAAGGCCTATTATCGCCAGCTTTACCAGGCCGAAGCTCAAGCCAGAGAAAGCGAGG
>CAZVIN010000019.1:0-42785 GCA_964627255.1 uncultured Eubacteriales bacterium | reverse complement strand
GAGACCTGGTTTCCATGAACTACTCCCCAGATTCCCTCCATGTCCACTGAGATATAAATTTTTGGGGGTGGGGTTTGGCCAAGACCAAATGACCAAAAAATTAACCAGAAGCCCGATAAGGTCAAGACAAAAATTCTTCTCATTTTAGCCTCCTTAAAAAGAAATAATATTTCTCCCCATTTCTAAAGGAGTCGGAAACAGCTGTCAAGACAATCCGGATAACCAAAAAATGCTTCTCCCATCTGCTTGGCTGGTTAATAATAACTTTCATCCTAAGTGGTTCTCTTCCGTCTTGGGTGAGATAGGCAATGACGCGTCAGGGGTGGCCTCGCTTATATAAAACTGGCAGGGGGACGCCTCAAAAGCTGGGTGGTTTACTTGACGAAACTACCAAGCTTGGCATTCTGATTAAGCTCGCGCAGTTTTCGCAAGGCCTTTGCCTCGATCTGGCGAATTCGCTCTCGGGTTAGCTTAAAGTGTTGACCGACTTCTTCTAAAGTATATTCTCGACCGCCCTCGAGACCAAAGCGCATTCGTAAAACCTCTGCTTCCCTTTCGGTTAGAGTATTTAGGGCTTCAAGAATTTGCTCTTTCAGACTGCTCTGAATAACGGCCTCGGCCGGCGAAGGAATATTTTTGTCCTGGATAAAATCACGAAGGAAACTTTCTTCGTCGTCGTTGATGGGTACATCTAAGGAGACTGATTCCTGGGTGAGGCGAATTATTTCCCTCACTTTTTCCACCGGTTTCCTCATCTTGCGCGCTAATTCCTCGATAGTTGGCTCTCTACCTTTCTCCCGCTGAATTTCTTGGGCCATCTTCCTCATTTTGCCCAGAATTTCCGCCATATGAACTGGGATCCGAATCGTCCTCCCCTGGTCAGCAATGGCTCGGGTAATGGCTTGCTTAATCCACCAGGTAGCATAAGTCGAGAATTTGTGGCCCCGACGATAATCAAATTTTTCAGCCGCTCTCATCAGGCCAATATTCCCCTCCTGGATCAAGTCAAGAAACTTTACGCCATGATTAGTGTATTTCTTGGCAATTGAAACCACCAGCCGGAGGTTAGCTTCGATAAGGGCGCCACGAGCCTGGTCGCGGATTTTTCGGCCCTGATTTATTTGCCTTAGAATAGCCTTAGCTTCGGTCAAAGAAACACCTAAGGTTTTTTTCATCTCCCGCGATAGCTGGCGGGTTTCCTTTATCTTGGTTTCTAAACCAGCTCTTCTCTCGGCGGAGAGCCGTTTGGAAACCTCCTTTGACCATTCCTCTAAGTCAGCCGCTAGCTCGACCATCTGCTGGATGGCTCTTCTCACCCCTTCATAGTTTCTTTCCTTCCAGAACGTCGAGAAACTCAACTCTCTAAATAGCTTTATTATGGCGACTAAAATGCGGCCTCTTTTCCAGCGATACCTTTTGGCCTTGGGAATTTTTACCAACCGACCCGTCAGGCCGCGGATTTGACCTATCTGGGCAAGTTGCTTTTCATATCTTCTTTCTGGGCTACCCCTTTCTATTTCCGCTGATTGGTCAAAAACGTCACTCAGACTTTCTGGCGTTTGCCGAATTCTTTCTTCCACGTCAAAAATTTCTTGGAAAAAAAGGTTAGTCTTGGTAACTGCCTTCAGAATAATCTTCTCACCCCTCTCCATCTGTTTGGCCAGAGCAATTTCCTTTTCCCGGGTAAGCAGGGGTACCCGCCCCATATCTCGAAAATAAAGCCGGAGAGGGTCGTTGAAAGGTTCGACCGTTGCCACGGCCTCGGCCACTTCTAGCGGCTGTTCAATCAGAGGCAATAAATCTGTCTCATCCTTCACCACTGCCTCCAAGACATTCGTGGGCTCAGGCTGCCCTTCCACTGATTTTTCATATTCTTCTTCAAAATCTTCTAAGAAACGAAAATCCGATTTCATCGCCCCATTCCCTATTTAAGAGCCTAAAGATATTTAATATTATATCATACTCCACCAAAATTACAGCTTTTTTTATTAGCAAGGGTAAGCAACCAATTTTAAAGGGACGACGATTACGCTTTCGGTCGGAGGCAAGTCTGTTGGTTGTTCTGATGCCCCTTAGCCGAGAAGGTTGGGATGAGAATAAATCGTCTTCCTAATTTTAAAATACGCTTAGGGGCCGGTTAAAATTTCATATTTCCTTGTTTTTAGAGGAAATACAGCCTATATAGCCTAATAAATGACCTTAGTTATTATAGAACAGCCTTTTCTCTTAGAGTCCAAAGGTAAAGAGCCCTGTCTGCGCTTGGTAAATCGATTTTATTCCTCAGGGCTTGGTTTTTGGCCCCTGGGTCAACTTTAATTTTTAAAGCCTGACCAATTTTTTTAAGAAAAGAAGGGCCTCGTCGATTCGACGGAAAACCGGTAGGCCGCAAGTCTCCAGATAATCGGCTAAGGGGTCATAAAGGGGACCAGCATCCAAGCAGAAAACAACGGGTTTCGCACTCCGGTTAAAAAGCTCGACTAAGCGCGAGGCCAAACTCGAAGGCTGATGAAAATCTTCTGTATGCTTATCTCCAAAAGGCAAAGTTTGGAGCGCCGGCGTCATAGGGACAGGCGAAATAACTGCGCAGTCAACCTTAGGGTCATCAAGCACCGCCTCAGCACAGGCAGCAAAAGCCGCATCATCGGCCACTGGAGTTAAATCAAGGGGGTTACGAATATCCTGAAGCTTTTCGATACCCAAGGGAGAAAGAGCGGAAAGAAAGCGCTGAAGGGTGCGAGGAGACCAGCGAGCCAGCTTCAAGCCTTTTTCCGGGTCAACATTATCAGCCATAATGACACATTCAAACCCAGCGTTACTCACTAAGCCCACTCTTCGGCCTCGCACCTTTTTGTTGGCCAAGTGAAAGAGAGCTCTCATTCCGGTTTCGAACTCAGCCAAGGTATCAGCCACGTAAACTCCCACCTGGCTCAGCAGATTCTTAAAGATTGAATAATCGCCAGCAATGGAAGCAGTATGGCTAACTGTGGCCGCTTGACCCTCGGGGGTTCTCCCGCCTTTATAAACAATAATTCTTTTGCCATCGCGAATAAGCTGGGCCGCGGCTTTAGCTAAAATTATTCCGTCTCCCTCCCTTAACCCCTCGAGATAAAGGGCAATAACTTTTACCTCTGGCCAGCGAGTCTGCGCAAAATAACGGAGATAATCAGCTACCGTCAAGTCAATTTGATTGCCGACAGAAATCGCTATGTAGGGAGCAAGGACAGAGGATTTATTTAGCCTAGTAATCATAAAAGCACCGCTTTGCGAGATAAAAACCAGTCCCGGCCGGCCGCTTCTGGGCCGTGGAAACTTGTATTCAGGGATAAAAGTTGTGTCGTAAAGACCTGGACGGGAGATTATTCCCAGACAATTAGCCCCGTTGACCACGGGCACCAGTCGGCCTCCCCGCCTGGCCTCTTCCAAGAGCTGGCGGATTCTTTGCTCTTCGGCTTGCGTACCGCTTTTCTCACCTAACCCGCCCGCAATTATAACCATTGACCTCGCTTTCTGGGCTTGGATAATCTGCTGTAAATAAGAATAGACCTGTTCGGCAGGAAGAGCGTAAACAAAAAGGTCAACTGTTTCTGGCAGCTCAGCCATAGAGGGATAACAGCGGCAACCTTCGATTGATTCGCAATTTGGCTTGACGATAAAAATCTTTTCCCGCGGGAATCCCGCTTCCAAAATATTGTTAAGAATTATGTGGCCGAGGTTCATTTTTTCCGAAACTCCGATTATGCCTAGAGATTGAGGTCGCAGGAGCTGGCTTATGGGTTCAACGGGCGGTCTCAATCGAGTCTGTAGAGGACGAGAAAAACGAGCTAAGCCATCGAGAGGAATCAGCTCTCCTTTAGCGACAACTACCGGGTTGGCCTCGAGCTCCTCGATGATCAATTGATTCCCCCTTCTTAAAGAAGCCAAGGAGCGACCTAAACTCGCCAAACTCTCGATAACCTGAACCAATCTCTCCTTAGAAATAACCGGCTTCCCTCCTCTGGGCCCTTTTATCAATTTTTCATAAAAAGCCAGCCGTTCTAAGGTCGAAACAATTTTTTCTCTTTTAATTAAAAAGGCCGCAAAAAAACCCAAAGATTGGTCCTCTTTAAGTCGCGAAGCTATATACTCAACGTCGACTCCTCCTAAGCCAACAGTGACCACAGGACCAAAATCTCGCGTCTGACGAAGACCCAAGACCAACTCTTCTCCCAGACCGATTTTTTCAAAGGAAACTTTTTCGACGACCAAAAACCCTTTGATGGCTTTACGTATATTTAACTCGCTAAGAGGCTGGCCCTCAGCGGAGAGAATGCCTTTTGATTTAGCCCAACTAAGCCAGCGCGGGGGAATTTCCTGAAGCATCAGAGCTAAGTTCTCTTTAATGTCCTTAATTTTGTTTGGACAAAAGCGAACGCCGCCAACATCGGTTTTGTGGAGAATAAGCGGCGAAACTACCTTCAAGACAACTTCTGGAGTCCTCAATTTTTTTAGTTTAGCGGCTGAAGGCATCCTGTCGGCGGGAACAAAGACAAATTGGGGCACTTTAAACCCGAGGTGTTTAAAAACAGAATAGACCTCCGGCTCCAAAAGATGCCTTCGACCTTCTTTTTCAGTTTTGATTAATAATTGCTGGATGGCTTTAAAGGAGCTATTCATTTTATATCTCCAGAATCCTTTGGCTGGAGGATATCTAAATGATAATCAAATTAGCTTCGAAAGCTAAGGAGACAAGCTAATTTCATTCTATTTCTTTTTTTCCTAATTTTTTTTTCTATTTTTAGGAGCCAATTCAATTTTCCCCAGGTCTTATGTCACCTAAGGGATAGGAAGAAGCCGCGTTTCGGCCAAGCTCAAAAGCCTTGAGATTCATCGCCACGATTTTCTCTCCCCGGGGAGCAAAAAATTCAGCCACTGCTTTTCTCAAGTTTTCGGGAGTCAAGGGTAAGAAGGGAGAGGCCGCCCCAACCATAACCATATTTTGAGTCCGGAATGAACCCGCCTCTTTGGCCATTAATTCGGCCTCAATAAGCAAATGCCGGCGAACCTCTTTGAGAGAGGCTAATACTTCGGTTAAGGCTGGATAGTTGGGGATGTTAACATAGGGCGTCGTGTTGGTAATCAATAATCCATCTGGCCTTAAATAATCCAAATAACGGAGAGCCTCGAGAGGCTCCACGCTCAGAAGGAGGTCCGCTTTCCCCTTGGGAATAAGGTCGCTATATATTGGCTGGTCGGAAAGCCGCAAATGGGATTCG
Organism: uncultured Eubacteriales bacterium; assembly: GCA_964627255.1. Lineage (GTDB taxonomy): Bacteria > Acidobacteriota > Aminicenantia > Aminicenantales > CALLJL01 > CALLJL01. Next base: position 37,533 of record CAZVIN010000019.1, on the reverse strand, counting down.
ACCGCTCCGCCTCTCTGAGCCATGCCATGAATTTCTGCTTGTTTAAAATTCAACCCCTCACTGACCGCGGCCCGGTCAATAACAAAAGCAATCGAGAGAACGCCCTGCCCGCCAACCCCGGCTAAAATCAAGTCGAAATTCATTCCTGCGGCCTCTTTCTTTTTCTCGCTTCCTGGACACATTCCCTAACCGCCACGATTACTGATAAACCTGGATAGTTTATTTCTTCCCGAATAATGGCGGCATTCTGAGCTAAATTCTTAGGCAAAGGCTCGATGATTCTCAGATGTTTTCGGTCTACTCCTAAGCCTTCAATTATTTTAAGGAGAGGCTCACCCGAGGCATAGCTCATTTGACCTCCGGTCATGGCCACAGTCCCGTTATCCAAAATAATAACTGTCATGGGAGTATTGACTCGAGCGGCTTCAAGAAGCGGTGTCAAACCCGAATGGCCAAAGGTGGAATCGCCTATGACGGCGACCGAAGGATGGAGCCCCGCCTCAGCTCCTCCCTTAGCCATACCGATGCTGGCTCCCATACAAACACAAGTATCAACGGCGTTATAAGGTGGGAAATAACCTAAGGTATAACAGCCAATATCGCTAAAAACCGCGGCTTGGGGGTAGTCCTTCAACGCTTCTTTCAGAGCCAGGAAAGTATCGGCATGGGGACAACCTTGACAAAGCTGTGGGGGTCGTGGGGCTAACGGTAGAGAGCTAAGCTTAACTTGTGACCGAGGAGAAAGACCTAAAGCTTGCCGAACAACGTCGGGAGATAATTCTCCAGAGGAGGGCAAATCGCCGCTCAACTTTCCCTTTATTTTCTTCCCGGGAAGGCCCATAATACCGCGCAAGCCTCTTTCGACCAACGGATAACCTTCTTCCACCACCAGAATTGTCGTCACTCGTTCTACTAAGCGTCGGATTAGCTTCTCCGGCAAAGGATAGGTAGAAATTTTTAAGAAAGACGGCCGCGGCTTAAGGTCAGGCCAGTTCTCAAAGACATAATTGGCTGCGATACCCGAGGCGATAATTCCCAGAGAAGAGTTTTCGGAGCTCAGTTTCAGCTGATTAAAGGGCGACTCTTCGGACAGTCGAAGCAATTCTGATTGCTTGTCCAAGACAACCCGGAAGCGACGCCGGGCATTAATGGGCAGAAGCGTCCAGTGACTTCTATCTCCAGGCGGCAAGGTTTGAAGTTGGACAGGCGGCCGAGCCTCAATAGAGGAGCGGCTGTGAGCCAGCCGCGTAACTAACCGTATCATCACTGGAAGGCCGACGGCTTCGGAAAGGTCAAAGGCTTGCCTGGTCATGTCATAAGCTTCTTGATGGTTGGTCGGTTCAAAGCAGAATATCTGGGCAAATTGAGCGTAAAAACGGCTATCCTGCTCATCCTGGGAGCTATGCATATTAGGGTCATCAGCCACGACCAAAACCAAGCCACCATTAGCTCCCGTCAAGCTGGAATTAATAAAAGGGTCAGCGGCTACGTTCAGGCCAACGTGTTTCATCGAAACGAGGGCTCTTTTGCCCGCAAAAGAAACCCCTAAGGCTTGCTCATAAGCAACTTTCTCGTTGACCGACCAGGAGGCAACAAACTTATTCTCTTTTTGCGCCTCCCGAATGAGATATTCCATTACCTCAGAAGCGGGGGTTCCCGGATAGGAATAAGCAGCTGCTAAACCGGAATGAATAGCGGCCAGAGCCACAGCTTCATCGCCCAGAAGAACCATCTTTTCCATCGTGCCTGTTTGGTTAACTAAGTTCTTTGTACAAGAATTTAACCTCTCAAGTTATCCTTTCGCTCCGTTTCTGTCAAGTTACGAACAGGGGTCAAGATATCAAGGGCGGTCTTTCCCCAGTTACCACGTCCGCGAGGGCTTAATTTTTGACTTTTGGGCCACAAGACTTAACTTGTCTATATGTAGAGGTCAAAAATTCTCTAAGCAGAAAAAGATTAAGGCTCGGGCTTACTTTATTACCTTGGAGATTCTCGGTGGTCACTATAGCTGACCTAGTTCATCTACCCTTTTGCCTAAGAATTACCGCAATTCCGATAGAATTTATTTGCAATTGGTTTAAACTTGGAATAACATAATTATGTTTAAAATTTTTTTAATTTTTAAGGAGAAGGGAATGATAAAGTTATCCACCAAGGGACGCTACGGAACGAGGCTCATGTTAGTTTTAGCCCGCAACTATACTGAGGGCAAAAAATCGGTCATTCTGAAAAACGTGGCTGAAGAAGAAGGTATATCGCTTCGGTATCTGGAACAAATTATTATCCCCCTTAAATTCGCTAACCTGGTCAAAAGCATCAGAGGAGCGGGTGGCGGCTATAGCCTGGCCAAGAAACCTTCAGAAATCAAGATCCTGGATATTCTGGAGGCGCTGGAGGGGCCCTGTGCGCTTGTCGATTGTGTTCTCGACAAGAATTTTTGCCATCGTCTTCCCCAGTGCGCGGTAGCGGAAATCTGGAAAGAGGCTTCTCAGGCCCTGGAAAATTACTTTGCTCAAGTAACCCTTCAATCTATTCTTGAGGCCTGCACCAAAAAGCAGAAACCTAAGAAGAAAACAACTCACTAAATCAGAGGCTCTATTCCCGCCTTTCAAATTTTGAGCCGAAGTACTCTTTTTAGTGAAGAATCGATTTAAGGGCAATGGCCGGAGTAAGTTTTCCCAATTTCCATTAAATAACAAGGCTCTTATCCGTCTTGTATAGGTAAGTCCGAGACGCGTCCAGAAAGGCTTGGCTCCCCTTGAGCTTTTTTAAGCCGTTTTGTTTTCGCCCTTCCTCGAGCCGGTGCAACTGGCCACCCTGCTCATAGAGAAAATCTTGAAGTTCTTTACCTTTTCTTGGTCTCTCTTTCTACCCAATTTTGCGCAAAATTAGGTAAATATGTAAGGTGTCACCAATCTTTTTCACCGATTTTTTCACGCCATCCCAGACTTTGGCTTCAAACCAGCCCTTCCCAAAGGGAAGAGAATAAATGATAAAAAACTTGACATTTATACTATTTTTCTTATAAATTTTATATCTCCGATAAAATTAGTCTAATAGGTGGTTTCTTGAACGCGAAACTTAAGTTTCTTATCTTAGAAGGGTTAAGAAAGAATAAGTCGATGAACTTAAAGGGTTTTTATAAATTTATCATTGAAGGCCGAGCCCATAAGAAAGGAGGCAAAAATTGCGAGGACGAATTAAAATTGCAAGCCCTCGGCTTTTTCTTATTTTTGTTGTTAGCCTTTTCTTCCTCACCGGCTTAGGCCTGGCTTTTCTCCCCGGCGCCAATAGACCAGTAATTACCCAGAGTCTAGATGATTGCCAGGCCTGCCATGAAGAGGTAGTTAAAGCCTTTAGCCGCACGGTTCATCAGAAGGAAAACTGCGCTGTTTGTCACTCGGGGGCGGCTAAGCACGTGGAGGAAGGAACCAAGGAATCGATTTTTTCTTTTACCGCCAAGGAAAGTGCTGCGGCCAAAACCAAGCCTTGCCTTTCCTGTCACCTAGCTGACGCGGGTCATTACGCCTCAAGCCCTCATGGAAAGGGCGGTCTCGATTGCACAGCATGCCATTCTGTCCACCAGAGCCTAAATGAAGCCTCAGTCATCTCAGCCGCTTCCACCAAGGTTTGTGCTTCTTGCCACCAGGATGTGCTGGCAGAATTTAACCTCAACGAAAGACACCGCCTCCGGGAAGGCATCTTGGAATGCACCTCTTGCCACAACCCGCATGAGCCCGCAACTCGGGAACAGTTAGCCGGCTTCAAACAGGAAGCCTGCTTAAAATGCCACGTGGAAAAGGGCGGCCCCTATCTTTATGAGCACGCCGCGTCGCGAATTGAAGGCTGCACTGCCTGCCACACCCCCCATGGTTCACCAAATCGGCATCTTTTAACTCAGCAAAGTATTTCTGACCTTTGCTTTAGCTGTCACAGCATCGCTCCGGCTTGGCACAGCCGTTTCACTTCGACCACGACTAATTGCACTACCTGTCATTTAACCATTCACGGCTCCAATCTAAGCCGGCTTTTCTTGAAATAGGAGGCAATCATGAATCAAAAATCAACTCTTTTCCTATGGAGCCTAATTTTTCTTTTCGGGTTATTCTCTTTGCCCTCGGCCGCTGCTGATTCTACTTCCAACTGGAAGGGGTCATTCCTCTTTGGCTACCGTTTCGTGGGCACTTCAGGTGCTGAGTTTAAATACAAGGAAGACATTAACTTAGAAAAAGGCGCGCGGCTCTTTAACTTTTCATTAAGCTATTTGCCGCCAGAGAATGGGTCCAAAATTCTTGACCGATTAAATCTCTCGCTTCAGAATTTTGGCGGCGACCCCTTTGAAACTTTTACTCTCGAGGCGGCTAAAATTGGTCGCTTTGCCTTTCGTTACGATAGAAAAAAGGCGGCTTATTTTTACCACGACCCCTACGAAGTAGCTGGAACAATCTATGACCCTCATACTTTTGACTTAGAAAGAAGAAGTGACAGCGGCCGACTCAGCTTGACCCTTTCCCGTCAGCTGGACGTTGTCTTAGCGTACGAACGCTTCAGCCGAAAAGGCAAAGGGACCCCGACTCTCGACGTTAACCGCGTTGAATTTGAATTTGACCAACCCTATGACGAAGAATCTAAATTAGGAACCATAACCGTGAATTTCCATACTCGCCCCTTCTCCTTGGTTCTGGATGAAAAAATTCACGATTTCAAAACTTCTAACTCCTTTTTCCTTCCTGGTTATGCGGATGGCGGGCCCGCTTCGCCCTATCCCACATCTTTGAATTATTATTCCTTGAATCAACCTTATGACTTCCGTTCCTCCACTCATAGCCTTAAATTTAATTTAAGACCTTTCTCCAGCTTGTTGCTTTCTGGTTCGGCCCGCCTGATTAATTTAGATATGAACCTGGATTACGAAGAAAAAGGGCAAGGAGTAGATTATTTGGGCTGGCTTTTTGCTCATGAATATAAAGGGAAAGGCGATTATAGCCGCGACCTTAAACTTTATGATGTCAACGCTTCTTATCTCCTTTTCAACCGTCTCGCCTTAGTGGCTACAGTCCGTTATCAAACCTTTGACCAGCAAGGAACTCTGACTATCGACCAAGAAAAGGAAACGGTTAAATTCGGGTTTAATACCTTAGGGATAGAAGCGGGGGTACAGGCGATGTTCTCTTCACGCCTCCATCTTACTCTTGGCTATCGCCAGGAACAAAGAAAGCTGGAAGAGCTGGAGACAGCTACTTATGAGGAAAAAACAACCCAGAAGGGATTTTTTGGCCATCTTCGCTTTGAACCTTCCCCAAACTTCCGCCTCTCCTTGGATTACCAAAGAGCCGATATTGACGACCCCTTTACCTTGATTTCGCCCACAGCCACTAATCGTTTTAAAGTTGACTCCCGTCTCCGGTTAAATAAGCTTCAAGTCTCCGGTTCTTATCTTATTTATCGCCAGCAAAGCGAAGTCTTTGAAGATTCTTGGAAGTCAGACCGAACTCAGGCCAATTTAAGAATTGGCTACCAGTTGGGAAAAGCCACTCTTTCCGCGGGAACAACGATGATTAACGTCAAGAGCCGGGCAGACCGCTCGGTTGCCTATCGACCTTTCTGGACTGGTCCAGCCGGGACTTTTCCCTGGCTTATCCGCTATGAGGGAAAATCAAGTCTCTATGACCTCAGCCTCGGCTTAGCTCCGGCTACTAATCTCAAGCTGGAAGGAATGATAGGGAAATACACCAACAAGGGATTCTGGCCCATTAACCGACTTATCGCTAAGCTCGGAGCTGAATATAGCTTACCCCACGGCCTACTCCTGAAAGCGACTTATAAATATTGGGATTTTAAAGAGAAAAATTCTGGGTTCGGTGATTACAAAGCCAGTATCTTCGAGCTTTCTTGCGGTGCTCGCTGGGATTAAAGAGACTCCCATGAAACAGCTGTCTAGAGGAGGGTCTAATGTCTAAGAAAATCATGCTTTTATTAATAGTTATGGTCTTTTGCGCCGTCATTCCTTTCCTACTTTTTAGCGGCAATGACGGCCAGATAAACCTTCTTTCCAAAAAATCCAGGGCCGAAAAACTATGGAAAACTTCTGGCCACGCTGACAAAGAGGCAACGGCCTTTAATTATTGGAACACGGCTTCGCCAGCTCAGGTGCCCACCGCCTGCGCCAAGTGTCATAGCACGCCAGGTTTCCTGGATTTCTTAGGGGCTGACGGCTCAACACCTGATGTCGTGGACAAGGCAGCAGCTATTGGGACGACCGTAGAATGCTCTGTTTGCCACACCAGTCCCGAGACAGGAGCGCTCCGCGAAAGGCCGGCCGTGACTTTTCCGTCTGGAGCTAAAGTAGAAAAACTTGGCCCCGAAGGTCTCTGCATGGAATGTCATCAAGGCCGAAGCTCCACTGTGGCTGTCGATACGGCTATCACCAATGCGGCTGCCCCAACTGAAGACACCCCTCGCTCGGCCCTCAGTTTTCAGAACATCCATTATTATGCTGCCGCCGCTTCTCAATTCGGGACAGTGGTTAAGGGTGGCTATCAATATGCGGCTAAAACTTACGACGCCCGCTTCGCCCATATCACTGGCTACAACGCTTGTATCACCTGTCATAACCCCCATTCTCTCAAAGTTGATTTCAACGCCTGCAATACTTGTCATGGGGGGGTTAAAGACCTCAAAGATATACGCTACTGGGGTTCACTCACTGATTATGACGGTGACGGCAATATTCAGGAGGGAATTTATTATGAAATAGCCGACCTCCAAGCTGTTCTTTACGATTCGATCAAACAATACGCCCGCCAGGTTGTCGGGCTCCCCATTGTTTATGATGAACATACTTATCCTTATTTCTTTATTGACAAGAATGGCAACGGATCGCCTGATTCAGATGAGGTTACTACGGCTAACCGCTATAATGCCTTTACTCCTCGCCTCCTCCGCGCCGCTTATAACTACCAGGTAAGTAAAAAGGACCCGGCCGGTTTTGCCCATAATGGCAAATACCATATCGAGTTGCTCTATGATTCAATTGAAGACTTAAACAGCAAAATAGACAATTATGTTGATTTAGCCCGATTCACCCGCAATGACGAAGGTCATTTTAATGGTTCTTCTGAAGCCTGGCGCCACTGGGACGTTGACGGTGCGGTACCGTCTGCTTGCGCTAAATGCCATAGTGCCGAGGGTCTCCCCTATTTCCTCCAAAAGGGTATCATGGATATCAGCGAACCTGTTTCCAACGGCTTGCTGTGTACTACTTGCCATACCAGCCCGCCAAGGCTGAGACCAGTCGGCGCAGTTACCTTTCCTTCTGGCGTGGTCAAAAACCTGAATGACGCCTCTAATTTATGCTTAAATTGTCACCAAGGAAGAGCCGCTAAGGTCACGGTTGATAGTGCTATTGCTGCTTCTAAGGGGCCTTATAGCTTTATCAACATCCACTACTATCCTTCGGCGGCAGTCTTTTTTGGCGCCGAGGTTCAGGGAGGATATGAATTTCCCGACAAGATTTACGCCACTCGAAAAATCTTTGCCAACCACAACGGCCGGTTCGATACCTGTATCGAATGCCATATGGGAACTAATAGCCCTAACAGAACCCAAAGTGCGGAGGATATGATTTTCCATAATGTTTCTTCACCCAATCCAAAGGATTGCGTTTTCTGCCATGGGCAAGATATTTCTCAGCCTCACCCGGGCGCTGACCCCGAAAAATTCGAGTTCTCCGGAATTAGACCAGCTTCTGTCCCTGATTATGATGGAGACGGCAATATCGCCGAATCGCTTCAAGCGGAAATCGATGACCTGGAAAAGGCTCTCTATGCTCAAATGAGAACTTATTCTGCCTCTCGCTTTGGTATCCCCATTGTTTACGATGAACATGTTTACCCCTATTTCTTTAAAGACCTCAATAACAACGGCATTGCCGACGTTAATGAAGCCACTATGGCCAATCGCTTTTCCTTCGACGCGCCTCTGCTTCGAGCCGCCTATAATTACCAGCTAAGCAAGAAAGAGCCCTGCGGTTATATTCATAATTCTCGCTACATTGCTCAATTACTCGTCGATTCTATCGAACACTTGGGCGGTAATATTTCCCGCTACACCTGGCGCTAAAAAAATTAGGGGGATAAGTTTTTTCCGACTTAAGCCCCCCTTTTCTATCTCTCCATTCATGTTTTTCATCATGGCATATAAAACCCGCTCCTCTCAGATAATTTAATTTTTCTTCGATGCTTAGCCGCTTAATTCCTCCGCCTGAAGCTTAAAAGTTGATGGACAGTTGACAAAAAAGTCTTGATTCATTTATATAAGGCTAATATAATAATAATCAATCTTTTATAAATTTATATTTTAAGTTCTAAGGAAAGGAGGGTGGCCGAATGAAGGTGACAAAAAAATTGAAGCCGGCCAGGCGCCTATTTTTATCGCTTAAAATATTATTATCAATTTTTCTTCTTTTTTTTCTTTTGAGGGTTGGCCTGTTTTCTCAGAATTGTGTCGATTGTCACAAGAGCCGAACTCCGCTCATTGTTTCTGATTGGCTTTTAAGCCAGCATGGCCGGAATGATGTGGGCTGTAATATCTGCCATGGCGAAGAGCATAAGGCCGAAAATGATGTTGCCAAGGCTCGTATCCCCACTCCAGAAACTTGCGCCCAATGCCATGAAGATAAAGTCAATCAATTCAAAAAAGGCAAACATGCCTTCGGGTGGGCCGCGATGAAGGCCATGCCCACCGCCCATTGGCAACCCATGGCACTGATGGAGGGGATGAAGGGTTGTGGCGGCTGCCATAAAATAGGGTTAAAGAGCGAGGCCGAAATCAAGGAACTAAAGGCCTCTGGACAGGGCTTCGGTTTAGCTTCCTGTGATGCCTGCCATACAAGGCATCTTTTTTCAGTGACTGAAGCTAAGCAGCCTCAGGCTTGCCAGACCTGTCACATGGGTTTTGACCATCCCCAATGGGAAATGTACTCGGCCTCAAAGCACGGAGTCCGTTTTCTCTTGAAACAAAATAAGGTTCTGCCTGAAAATGCCGCTGCTCCTACTTGTCAGACCTGCCATATGCAGGATGGCAATCACGAGGTTCGAACTGCTTGGGGCTTTCTGGCTGTGAGGTTGCCGATGCCTGAGGATAGCTCTTGGGCGGCAGATAGAGCAACAATTCTTCAAGCGTTGGGCGTTCTCGACCCAGATGGTAAGTCAACAGCCCGTTTAGAAGTAGTTAAGGCTGCTGACGTCGCCCGCCTAACTCAGGAAGCGTGGCAAAAAGAAAGGGATAAAATGCTTTCAACCTGTAATCGCTGTCATTCAGCTAATTTCGCCCGCGGCGAGCTCGAAAAGGCCGACCGCCTCATCAAAGAAGCCGATAAGTTGATGGCTGAAGCCATAAGAACCGTGGCCAGTCTCTATAGCGAAGGCATCTTGGCCAAACCCAAGAATTATTCTTACCCGTTTCCTGACCTTCTCACTTTTCATGATGCGCCGACAGAAATTGAGCAGGAGCTATTCGTTATGTTCTTAGAGCATCGGATGCGGACCTTCCAAGGAGCCTTTCATAGCAACCCAGACTACGCTTTATGGTATGGCTGGAGCGAGATGGTTCGCTCGTTAACCAAGATTAAAGCGCTGGCCGAAGATTATCGGCTCAAGGCCAAAAAATGAACCTACCCAGGAAGCAGCCAAACATCAGACCGGGCAGATTAGGCGACTTGGAGGCAGCCTTGGGTCCCGCCCGCCGGAGAAACAGTCCCCTTGGGCCCCCTGATGGAAAATTTCGCAGGCATCCCTTCGGTTGGAGGTGGCAGCGGAGCGCCCAAAAAAACCACCGTTCCGAAGACCCAGGTATTATTGCGACCCGGCCAAAAAAAGCTTCTTATTCTTGGCTTTTAGCGCTTGCTTTTTGCTTAGTAATTCGATATGATTTATAGTCTTTAAAACTATAATACTATTTATTTTTTTTAGAAAAGGCATCTTAGTGTCGCCAGTTGTCAGGTTTTTTACGTCGGTCAAAGTCGCCATCACTCTGATCATAATCATCGCCATAGCCTCAATTATTGGCACACTCATCCCCCAGGGGCGGAGCCACCAAGAATACTTGCTTCATTATGGCCAATTGGCATACCTGTTGGAGAAACTCCAACTAACCCGCCTTTACCATTCCTTTTGGTACTTAGCTCTTCTTTTCCTCTTTTCTCTAAACTTGATTATCTGCACCGTAGTTCGACTTCGTCCCAAACTGAAAAGAGCCCTCCGTCCTTTTCTTGATTTCAAAGCTTCCGACCTTATGGCCCTGCACTTCCATCACCAATTTAACTTGAATCTGCCATTGGCTTCGGTTCAACAGAGAGCAAAAGAAATTCTCAAAGACCATCATTACCACTTCTTGGAGAAAAACGACGCAAAGGGGGTAAAAATAGCCGCCCGCAAAAGAATTCTTGGAATCTTTGGTTCCGACATCGTGCATCTGGCTATCTTAATTATCTTAGCCGGTGGCCTGCTTAGCGGCCTCGGAAGTTTCCGGACTGACCTGGCTCTGCACCAAAAGCAAATTGCGGCTGTGCCTCAGGCTGACTTTTCGCTTCGACTTGATTCCTTTGAGACCGAATTTTACCCTAACGGCCAAGTCAAAGACTGGAAAAGCACTCTCACGGTTCTCGAAAAAGATAAAGAAATCCTGTCCAAGACCATTGAAGTTAATCATCCCCTCAACTACCGAGGGTTCATGTTTTATCAAAGTGCTTACGGCTGGGATTGGGACCAGGCTTCACTCGAAATTCTGATTAAGCAGCCCGGCGGACAAGCAGAAGAAAAGGTGGTCAAAATTAAAGTCGGCGAAAAAATGGTCCTTGAAAACGGCATCGAAATCGAGGCTCTCCGTTTTCTACCTGATTTTGTTTTGGACGAAAATAGACAACCTTCGACTCGTTCCTTAGAACCGAATAACCCGGCGGCTCTGGTTAAAATAACTCGTTCCGGCGAAAGCCTCTTTTCAGGCTGGCTTTTTGGCCGCTTTCCTGATTTTTCCAGCCTCCATCCGGGTAAGAGCTCAGCCCTAAACTTAGAACTTAAAGGATATGCTGGCTCTCAGTATTCGGTAATTCATGTCGCCCGTGACCCGGGAACCAGGCTTATCTGGGTAGGTTGCTTCCTGATTATGCTCGGGTTAGGTTTAGCCTTTTACTGGCCAACCTATGAAATCCGGATTTGGCTCCAAGAAGAATTAGGCAAAACAACTATCGTTGCCGGCGGGCTGGCAAATAAAAATCGAGAAAATTTCGCTAAAGAATTAGAAACCATTATTTCTTTTTTAAGGAAAAAGAAATGAAAGAAGCAACCCTCTTCCCTTTAGCTTTTATCGTTTATATTATTTCGGCTATTTTATATTTTGCCTCTAACTTCACCCGCCGTGATAAGCTGGCTATTTTTGCCTCTCGGTTAGCTCTTTTCGGGTTTCTTGCTCATAGTCTGGCCCTAATCCTGAGAACCATAGAAACGAGCCATGCCCCATTTACTAATATGTATGAATCCCTCTCCTTTTTTGCCTGGTCAACGGTTTTAGCTCTGCTCATTATCGAGAAGAAATTTAGGATATACCGGTTGAGTGCTTATCTTATGCTCATAGTTATCGCATTAGTCGCCTTGGCTTCGTCCCCCCTCATGCCCAAAGAAGCAACCCCACTTGTCCCGGCCTTGCAAAGCTATTGGCTCTGGCTTCACGTTTCAGTTACCCTGCTCGGCGAAGCCTTTTTCGCCATCGCTTTCATTGCCAGCATACTATATTTATTTGCTGAGCGAAAGCAAAAGCAGAGCGAACAAGTATCTTTAGCCTTAAATCCTGAAAAACTTGATTCCCTTAGCTACCGCGCCGTGGCCATCGGCTTTCCTCTTTTTACCTTAGGGGGTCTGGTTTTTGGCATGGTCTGGGCTAATGTCGCTTGGGGAAGCTACTGGAGTTGGGACCCAAAAGAAGTTTGGTCCCTTATTACCTGGTTTGTTTTTGCTCTTTATCTCCATACGCGCTTAGTTATGGGCTGGAAGGGACGACGCTCGGCTCTCATCGCTATAGTTGGTTTCCTGGCCGCCCTTTTCACTTATTTTGGAGTCAATTATCTTATTTCTGGACTCCATAGCTATGCCTGAGATAAATCTAAGATCAAAGCGCCAGTTTATCAGCCGCTCGACGGGTTAGGGGCCAAATTGTTAGTTGAGTATCCTTAAAGAATAAGTTGAGAGCCAAATAAAGCGCCGCAAGCCTTGGCACTTACACCGAGGCGAAAAAAGGCCAAGTAAGTAAAAGAAAAGAAGAAAAGAAAGAATAAAAAAGGTTGGTTAAAGCCGGAAGTAAAAGAGGAGGGACGGGAATGACCAGGAGTAAACTAAAAAACCTGGCAGGTAGCTAGGAAAATAGAAGAGAAAGAGAAAGAAAAAGAAAAAGAAAAAGAAAAAGAGAAAGAAAAACAAGAAGAAGAGAAAAAAAAGAAGCTGGGGATTAAATGAATTAAGAGAAAGAGAGAGGTGAAGACGGACAAAAAGAGGAAACAGAAAGCAAAAATTGGAGGAATTACGTCTGGTCAGGGGTTCAGCTGTTAAAGGAGATGATGGGTAATCGAAACTAGCTATAAGGGCGCGATTCAGAGAAGCAAGATTAAAGGATGAAGCGAAGAAAGTGGCGTTGGTGGCTGTTAGGCTTAGGGATATTTCTTTTAGTTTTTATCTTAGCGGCTGAATTCACATCCCAGAGCCGCTTCTGTGCTGTCTGCCACTATATGAAGCCGTTCTACGAAAGCTGGCAGGCTTCTTCCCACGGCCAGATTGAATGTCAGGTCTGCCATTATCCGCCTGGCTTAAGGTCAAAACTGCGGGCCAAAGTAGAAGGCCTTCTCCAGGTTGGTCGCTACTGGACCAAACTTTACCTTAAATCAAAACCTTGGGCCGAAATCCCTGACGAAGCTTGTTTAAGGCCTGGCTGTCATGACCGCCGGCTGCTCGAGGGGCAGGTCAAATTTCAGACGGTTGTTTTCGACCATAAAATTCACTTCGAAGACCTGCGGCGGGGGAAAAAGCTTCGCTGCACGAGTTGCCACTCCCAGATTGTTCAGGGTGAACATATTACGGTTACTGAAAGCACCTGTTTTATCTGCCACTTTAAGAAGAGCGAGCATTATCCGCGAGTCGCTGATTGTAATCATTGCCACAAACCAGAAAACCTCCCAACAAACAAAACACGCTATGACCATCAGGTAGCTCTCCAGAATAATCTTCCCTGCCAGCGCTGCCATATTCAGGTCACCTTGGGTGATGGTATTGTGCCGCGGGAAAATTGTTATAAGTGCCACTGGGAAAAAGACCGGCTTGACCGTTACGAAGAAACCGAGCTCATCCATTCCACCCACATCACGGCCCATAAGATCGAATGCAACCAATGCCATTTAGAAATTCAGCATAAAGTCATAAAAGATGTGGAGGTCCTGGCCGATTGCCGGGCCTGCCATTCAGGCTTCCACGAAGCCCAGAAAATCCTTTATGCGGGTGAAGGGGGTAAAGGACCGGTTCATCCTCTACCTTCAATTAAAATGGAGAAGGGACTAAGCTGCCAGGGCTGCCATGTCCTTCATGAAGCAGTGGGGAGTAAGGTTATTCCCAGCGAAACACTAAAGGCCTCAGGAGAAAGTTGTGAGACCTGCCATGGCCAGGGCTTTTCTCAGCTGTTGAAACAATGGGAAGAAGCAGCTCAAAAGGAAATATCTTTATCTAAGGCGGCGCTGGATAAAGCGCAGACGGAGCTGGAAGCCAGCCGGTCGGAGAAAAAAGAAGAAGCCAAAAAGCTTTTATCTAATGCTGCCTTCAATATCGCCGTAGTCGAAAAAGGTAAAGCTGTCCATAACATGGCCTATAGTCAAGAGCTCCTCAAGACTGTTTATTCTTTAATTGGCGACGCCATGAAATTAATTGGCTCAGGCTATAAGCCAAAGCCATCAGCTTTGACTGCGGGTCGCGTGCCGGCTTCTTGTGCTACCTGCCATCAAGGGATTGAGGCCGTAACCGTTGAAATCTTTGGCCTAAGCTTTAGTCATACCCTTCATTTAAATAAGACCAACTTGGACTGTCAAGCCTGCCACTCTCTCGCCCCTCAGCATGGAAAGCTTGTGGCCACGAAGAGTTTTTGTGCCTCCTGCCATCATGAACCCGCTCCCCCGGATTGTGAAGCTTGCCATCAAATTCAGCCCCTTTTCTATCGCGGGGGCGACCTTTTGGGGACTAAGATTCCAGCTGATTCCATGGCTGAGGCGGGAGTGGAATGTCTTAACTGCCATCCAGCAAAAAAAGGACAAATACCTCGCTGGGAAGAAGCCAGTTGTCTGGAATGTCATGAAAAGGAAGATATCCAAAAATTTCAAGAAAACCAGGCTTCAGTTCAAGCCAAGATAGACAGCTTGGGAAGATTGCTCAATGACTTAAGGCAGGCTTCACTCGCGCCGGCAGAAAAAGAGGCTCTGGCGAACGATAGGGCGATTTGGCAAAGAATTAAGGCTGAAGGAAGTTCAGGGGCACATAACCTGGCTTTTATTAACACTTGGCTTGGGGCTTGCTTAGAGAAATGGTCTTCTAAATCAGACCTAAAAAAGGATTGAGGCCATGAGGAGAAGAAATTTTGTCGATTTATTATTGGGAGGAGCGGGTCTTGGTGTTTTTTTATCTTTCCTTTATCCCGTTATCCGCTACCTAATACCTCCACCTCGAAGCGAAGAAAATATCGAGCGAGTTGTGGCCGGACGAGTGGGCGAATTAGCCCCTAATTCGTCTAAGATTTTCCGTTTTGGCTCGACCCCAGCACTTCTAATTTTGACCGCGGACGGTGTTTATAAAGCTTTCTCTGCTATCTGCACTCACCTCACCTGCACTGTGGGCTATGACGGAACGACGGGAACTTTGCTCTGCCCCTGCCATAATGGTCGTTTTGACCTTAACGGTCAAGTAATAGCCGGCCCGCCACCCCAACCTCTTGAAGAGCTCGTGGTGGAAACCTTGGGTGAAGAAATATTAGTTTCGAGACGAAAGGCTTGAGGCAGTTTATTACCCGTCAGGTGAACAAAGCTGCCTGGCGAAAATATGAAGGTAAAAACCACAGGCCCAAGTGTGAACGGCTTAAAAGATAAGAGATATCTAAGCTTTATGAATAAAGGACTGAAATCGGCAAAAAATTAATTTCCTTAGCCAAGTAAGAAGGGAGGATAAGAATTGGAGGCTTTGGGAAACAAAATTATAAAAGGTGGTGGGCGCAATAAGGCTAAGCCCAAAAATAAAACCTGGGCTAAGCTGCGGAGCTATTTTGAACTGAGGTTCCAATGGCAACCGATTGTTGATTTCGCCAAGAAAAAGACTGTCCCTGAACACCCCTACTCTTTCTGGACATATTTTGGCGGCATCTGCCTCTTCTTATTCATTATCCAAGTTATTACTGGTCTTTTGCTTCTCCTTTATTATGTTCCTTCGGTCGATAAAGCCCATGAAAGTATTGTCGCCATCATGGGCCAGGTGCGCTTTGGCTGGCTGATTCGTTCAGTCCATAGCTGGTCGGCTAACATCCTTATCGGCGCTATTTTCATCCATATGTTTAGCACATTTCTGCTTAAGGCCTATCGACCACCCCGTGAAATCACCTGGATTTCCGGTTTTTTCCTCCTTCTTATTTTTCTGGCTTTCGGGTTTAGCGGCTATCTTCTGCCCTGGAATGAGCTCTCCTTTTTTGCCACCAGAGTAGGCACCGACATCATCGGGCAAATCCCGATTATCGGCCAAAGCCTTAAGTTCTTTGTTTTGGGCGGACCCGAGGTCTCTGGCGCCACTCTCAGCCGCTTTTACTGGTTTCATATAGCTATATTGCCCTTATTGACTCTTTTTTTTCTTGGTGTTCATCTTTACCTGGTCCAAGTCCAAGGCATTAGCCGACCCATAGGGATTAAGCCGGAACAAACAGAAGAGGTTCCTTTTTTCCCTGATTTTATCCTTCGCGACGCCGCGATCTGGTTTGCTGTTTTGGCCATTATCGGTGTTCTCTGTGTTTTCTTCCCCTGGGAGGTGGGGGAAAAGGCTGACCCCTTTGCTCCCACGCCAATCGGTATTCGGCCAGAATGGTATTTTACCTTCATGTTTACTACTCTGAAATTGGTTCCGGCCCATATCTTATCCCTCGAGGGCGAAAAACTTGCTTTGCTCGTTTTTGCGCTGGGCGGTCTTCTTTGGATGCTTGTTCCTTTCTGGGATAAAAGGGCCCAACGCGACGAGAAAAATCCGTTGACCACGGCAGTGGGCGTTGTTGTCCTGGTTTATATTTTAAGTCTGACTCTAATTACTTATCTTTTCCCGAGATTGTAACGACCATGAAAAAACAAACTTGGCTGTTGTTTGCTTTTGGTTCATTCATTGTTTGGGAACTGGGATTGGCCGCGGATAAAATAAACACCTGCCTTGAATGCCATCTCCAACTCGATGATAAATTAGCTTTGCCGGCTCGCTCCTTTCCCCAAGATATTCACGCCAACTACGGCTTACTATGCTCAGATTGTCATGGAGGCAATGCGGAAAAGGAAGAAATCGGGGAAGCTAAGGATAAGACTTTTCGAGGCACTCCGTCTCGCCAGAATATTCCTAAGCTTTGCGCTACCTGTCATAGCAACGCTACCTATATGCGGAATTTCAACCCACGGCTTCGAGTTGACCAGCTTGAGCTTTATTTGACGAGCAAACATGGTCAGTCCTTTCAAAAGGGTGACCTCAAACCAGCTATTTGTACTGATTGCCACGGAGTCCATGGCATTCAAGCCGCCAACATGCCCCAGTCAAAGACATTTGCCTGGAATATTGCCCAGACCTGTGGTCGCTGTCACTCTGATACCAGCCTCATGAAGTCCTATAACCTGCCTACGAATCAGGAAGAAGACTATCGAACGAGTGTCCACGCTCAGGCTCTTTACGAAAAGAAGGACTTGTCCGCGCCGACATGCAATGATTGTCACGGCAATCACGGGGCTTCTCCTCCTGAAGTCACGTCGGTGGCCAATGTTTGCCGGCAATGCCATCCCAGCCCAAGCCAGCTTTTTGCCCGTAGCGCGCACAAAGCCGCTTTTGACGACGCTAGCATCTCGGAATGCGAAGCCTGTCACGGCCATCACCGGATAGTCAAGCCCACGGACGAAATGTTACCGGGAGGAAAGCTTGATACCTGCGTCCAATGCCACGAGGCAGACTCCAAGGCTATTCAACAAGGCTCGCAATTGAGACAAGAATTGCAGCGGCTGGCCGCCGAGTTGGAATCAGTTGGCTCGCGCTTAGACGTCGTGGCTAAAAAAGGAGTGGAGGTGAGCGAAGCTCGTTTCCAACTTCAGGAAGCCAGGACGCCTTTTCTTGAAGCTCGTAACCTGGTCCACGGGCTGTTTTTTTCTGAGATGGAAAGCCGGCTCAAAGATAGCTCGGAGCGGCTCACTCGAGTTACGGCGATGGCTGAGGCGGCGGAAAAGGAATCGCAATTCAGGAAAACTGGCCTGATTATCGCTACGGCTTTCCTTTTTCTTTTAGCCTTAGCTATCCTGCTTAAGGCTCGTCAACTGCGTCAGCGGCGATTACAAGCTCCTTTCGAATAATTTCATTTTCTATTTTCCCGATAGAAAGAATAAAAGATATAGAAATATTGACAATAATTTCAGTTCTTTCTAAAATCGAGGAAGGAGAATTTATAATGCGGAAGACAATCTTTTTGGTAGTGGCCGTTGGTTTTATTTTAGGAATTATTCTTACGGCTCAAACCAACTTTACTTACGTTGGCGCCAGTAAATGCTCCATGTGTCACAAGAGCGAAAAACAAGGACAGCAGTATCCCATCTGGGAAAAATCAAAACACGCGACCTCGCTTAACGCTCTCTCCTCCCCTCAGGCCGCCTCCATAGCCCAGAGCGCCGGCGTAAGTAATCCCGCTGACAGCCCGCAATGCCTCAAATGTCATTCGCCTCTCTATGAAAAGGCGGCCGAGCTTAAGGCCGAGGGGGTTACTTGCGAGGTTTGCCACGGGCCAGGAAGTGAATACCGTAAACTTAATATCATGAAGGACCGCGAATTAGCCGCCAAAAACGGGCTTATTCTTTACGGTAGCGAAGAAGTCATCAAAAAACAGTGCCTCACCTGCCATGCCAACGCCCACGGCAAGAGTTTTGATTTTGCTCTTTCCTGGGCAAAAATAAAGCATCCGGTGCCTGAAGCCAAATAAGTGGGCCAGGCCCTTTTTGGGGGACTAAAAAGAAGGCTGAAATGCCATCAAAAGATTTTTTTAGAATTTCCACCCCTCAAGAAAAAGGTGAGGATAGGAAAAGAAAGTGGCAAAGACTAACTTCTTTAAGCCGCATTTGGTTTATAATTGGGGGAAGTGCTTTCTTTTTTTTCTTCCTTTTCTATTATTCATTGGCAGGCCAGCCACTGCCCTCAAGCGATAACCGGGAGTGCCTGCGCTGCCATGGCCTCGAGGCTTCTTTGCCTCCCACCCTGAAAATAGACGAAAGCGCCTTTGCCTCTTCGGCCCACGCCTCCTTAAGCTGCACAGATTGTCATTTAATCAAAGAAAAAAAGGCCAGCCCCTTGCCTCACGAAAAAAACATTCCCACTCCCGACTGTACGGCTTCCTGCCACCGCCAAGATATTAAGGTGGAAAAAGGCCTCGGCCCCCTTCAGTATAAGGACAGCGTTCACGGCCGGGCTTATCTGGAAAGAGGGGAAAAAGAGGTAGCAAAGTGTTGGGACTGTCACGGCAAACACAACATTAAGGGAGCGGCGGCGCCTGATTCGACCATCAATCGGCTTAATATCCCACGCACTTGTTCTAATTGCCATGAGAATATGGCCGTAGTCATAAAATACCATATTCATCGAGAAGCTCCCTACCAAGAATACCGCCAATCCGTCCATGGCCGAGCTCTTTTTGATAAGGGAATGGTTTCCTTCGCCGCTGTCTGTACTGACTGTCATGGCGTTCATAACATTCAGGGAGTAAGTGAACCCCACCTGATGGCTCGCCAACCAGCCACCTGTGGACGTTGCCACGAGCAGGTTTATTTAACCTATAAAGAAAGCATCCATGGTCAACTGATGATTAAAGGCGACCCTAACGCGCCCCTCTGCGTAGATTGTCATGGAGAACATAGCATCATGCCCCCTGGCGAGGCCAGCTCCTCGGCTTATTATCAAAATATACCCCGCACCTGTGCTGCTTGCCATGCCCGTCCGGATATTATGAAAAAATATGGCGTGCCCGCTGACCGGATTGCCACCTTTATTGAAAGCCTTCATGGTATTGCCCTTGAATATGGAGTTAAGGGAGTCGCCACCTGTGTTAGCTGTCATGGGGCTCATAACATCCTCCCGGCGATTGACCCGAGAAGCGCCGTCAACCCGGTTAACCTCGCTCAAACCTGTAACCAATCTGGCTGCCACCGGGGAATGCCAGAATCAGTGGCCCGGACAAAAATTCATATCGGGCCGGCGGCCACCAAACCTGGGGTTTTCTCTTATGTGGAAAGAATTTTAATTATCATGGTAATCCTAACTGTGGCCGTAACCATAATCTGGTTTATCCCCGGGCTCATCCGCCGCACCCGGCTCCTTACAAGGAAAAGGAGATGAAACTCCGGCTGAACCTTATTTTAACCTATTTCTTATCCTTTATTTTCATGGCTCTTTTTGCTCTGCCATCCTTGGCCCAGACAGAGGAAGATTGTCTCACCTGTCATGACGAAGCTATTAGGAAAAATATCGAGGGTTCGATTCATGGCGCTGCTGGCCTAAGTTGCCTGGATTGTCATCAAGACCTGCGGGGTATTAAAGAATTTCCTCACGGGGAAAAGCTCGAGCCAGCCCGCTGTGAATCTTGTCACTCTGATTTACTCCCAGAATGGCAAAAGAGCATTCATAGCCGAGCAGCTTCCCTTGGTTTCGAGCCCGTTCGTTGCTTCGACTGTCATGGCGGCCATGAGGTCAAACCAAAAACTGACCCGGAATCCAAAGTTTACCCCCTCAACTTGCCCCAGACCTGCGAACACTGTCATTTAGACAGGGTGATGACCCCTCGCGGTCAGGATTTTATTCGTCAATATCAAGGAAGTATTCATTTTCGAGCCCTGGAAAAAGCTGGCTTGACCATTTCCGCTAACTGTAGCCATTGTCACGGAAGCCACGATATTCTATCCATTGAAGACCCCGAATCCAAGACCTCGCGGCGCCAAATTATCCGGACTTGCGGCCAATGTCATGTGGGCATCGAACGCGATTATCTGGAAGGAGTTCACGGCAAAGATTATGTCAAGGGTATTAAAGATGTTCCCGTTTGTATTGATTGTCACCAGGAGCATAATATCCTGAGTCCGCTCGATAGGCGTTCTTCAGTCTATGCGACGCGAATTGCTGGCGTCTGTTCCCGCTGTCATGACGACCAGGCTATAGCCAGGCAATACGGATTACTTTCAGCGCGTTATAAGACTTATGCCGAAACTTACCACGGAACGGCTTCTCGGTATGGGGATATCAGAGTTGCTAACTGCGCCAGCTGCCACGGCTATCATGATATCCGACCCTCCTCTGACCCCAAATCCTCGATTCACCCGGCTAACATCCCACAAACGTGTGGCCAGTGCCATCCCGGAGCCAGCCGCCGCTTTGCCGAGGGCAAGGTTCATCTGATGCCCGACCAAGTAGAAACACCTAAATACCGGGTCTCTTATTTAGTCAAGACAATTTACATTGCTCTGATTGTCTTCATTATTTCGGCTTTTCTCATCTTTATCGCGGCGGATTTAGGCCGTCGGTTGCTCGGAGGCGAGCGCCATGGATAAATCTCCCTACATTTCAGACGACGAAGTCTTCTTAAGGATGAACCTGATTGAAAGGATTCAGCACTTTATTCTCATCATTACTTTTTTTACCCTTATTGCGACCGGCCTGCCTCTTTTCTTTTATGAATTTAAGTTTTTCCGCTGGTTGATTCCGAGCGGTCGAGTCTTTTTAATCAGAGGTCTTCTTCACCGCGGCGCGGCGGTGCTGATGATCGCCAATCTTATCTGGCACCTCCTTTACACTGCTTTTTCTCCGCGGGGCCGAAATAACTTTAAAGAGATGCTTCCCCGCTGGAAGGATTTTAGAGACGCCTTTGAGCAGCTCATGTATAACCTGGGGTTCACCAGATTTTTGGCCCGCCGAGGGGTCGGCCAGAGCTTTTTTAACCGCCATCCCTACTGGCTCTTTGCCCGTCCTCCTCTTTACGGCCGCTATAATTTTATTGAAAAATTCGAATACTGGTCCTTAGGCTGGGGTTCCTTCATCATGATTCTCACCGGGTTTTTTATGTGGAACGTGGAGCTTTCGTTGCGCCTTTTCCCGCTCTGGGTTCATGATATTTTTGTTATCATTCATGGCTATGAAGCCATCCTGGCCTTCCTGGCTATTATTATTTGGCACATGTATAACGTTCATTTTAACCCGGAGAATTTTCCGATGAGCCGAGTTTGGCTGGACGGAAAAATAACCGGTCGGGAGCTGCGGTTACTCCATCCCTTAGAGTACCAAAAAATTGCCGAAGAGAGACAACGCCGAGCCGAAGGGCTCCTGAACGTTTCTCCTTCCCAACAAATCTGAACTGAGAGGCTTAAACTAAATGGCTCTCTTTCATTTTATATGGGCTGGTTTGAGGGCTAAGTTCGGGAGGGCAGAAGTGAGGCCAACCCGAACGCCTCAGAGCCTAACCCATACAAGATGGAAGAGAATATCAACTAAATTAACTTAGCTCGCCCAATTTTAAAAAAATTGGTCAACCTAAATCCCGCCCAGCATTTCCCTTATGATGATTTTTGAGACCCTTTTAGGCTTGAGGCGTTGACCTTTCAAGAGTTTTAAGACCAATAAAGGCAAATTTCTTTTTTGGTGGTCTCTTTATTCGGATTTAAAGTTGACATAGCCAGCAATTTTTGTTATACAAAAAAAGCACCGCCAGCGCGATAGCGGGGGTGGAGGATGAGTTCAAACAAAGGGGCCGATATCTTCAACACAATTGACCCTACCTGCTGGTCGCAATTATTGGAGCGTTCCTTTGAGGGTGCCTTTTTAATTGACCAGGAAAAAAATATCCATTTTTGGAATCAAGGGGCAGAGTCAATTTCTGGCTATTCAGCGACCGAGGCCATAGGCCGAAAATGTTCCGATAAGCTTCTGGCGCCGATAGACGAGGAAGGTCGCCTGCTTTGTTCCAAGCTCTGTCCAGTAAACAAAGCCGTCTCGGAAGGTCTAACTCAACACCTGGAAATCTATATCCATCACAAGGAAGGCTATCGTCTTCCAGTCATGATGCGGATAATTCCTCTTCACAACTCCCGTCGAGAGGTCATCGGGTCGGCCCATATTTTCATCGATACTTCACCCCGTTTAAGCATGCCACCGCGAGCTGAGGAGCTTAATCGCCTCGACTTAATCGACCCTCAGACTCTAATCGGTAACCGCACTTTCCTTAAAGTTTATCTTCAGTCACGGCTTCATGAAATGCAAAAGTTTGGTCTCACCTTCGGCCTTTTGCTCATAGACATAGACCACCTGAGCGAGGTTAATGACCTCTACGGCCGGCTTACTGGCGACCGGATTATTGCTACCATTGCCAGAACTTTGCTGAGCAACCTTCGTTTTGTTGATGTCCTGGGTCGATGGGGAGACGATGAGTTCTTAGCAATCATAACCAACGTGGACGAGCCCAAGCTTGATGTGGTCGCTAATAAACTGCGCCTTCTAGTTCAAAATTCCTTTATTTTCACTAACGGCCGCTCCGTGAGCGCTACGGTTTCTATCGGCGCTACCCTGGCCCGTAAACGGGACAACGTGAAAGAATTGACCGAGAGAGCGGAAAAGCTTATGTACCACAGCAAATGGCTCGGCCGCAACCGGGTTTGCAGCAAAATAAGCAGTTCCCCTTAATTCTGTCAGGAAGCATTCCATAACCAACCAGTTAGCGGGTCTGGCGCCGAAAGTTGTGATCAAAGCGCAATCAGCCGTATCTCCGCTAAAAAATGACTCCGGTCTTGCCCTTTGAACAAAAAAGTATCCCCGTGGATTCAATTGCTGGCCCCGTGGTTAGAATATTTCACCACCCAGTCTGACGCCAGTAGGCATTGTATATTTATTCCTATCAATAACCGCAAGGACATTGGTACTGCCCACAGTGGGAGCGGCGAACCCAGAATAATAACCTGTGTGACCACCTACTGGTGCTTTATTATTTATAATTTCTATCTATTTTATAGATTTAATAGTATAATTGGGTTATGGGTGGAGGGAGGAGCCAGCCCTGGCGCTTGGGAATTATCGGCGGTGGTCCCGCTGGTTCTTTTTTTGCCCATTTTGCCCAGCGCTGGGCTAATCGCCTCCGCATTCCAATAAGCTTAACTATCTTTGACGGCAAGAGCTTTCAAAAAAGTGGGCCCTCCGGATGTAATCTCTGCGCCGGAGTCATCTCGCGCAGTTTGCAAGAACGGCTGGAGGAGGAAGGAATTTTTCTTCCCGCTAAGAGAATTATGAGCTGGGTTGAGGGCTACAGGGTTCACGTCCAACTTGAGTCGCTTCGCCTGACCTCGCCTCCCGACCGACAAGGAAAGGTGGCCACAGTGTTTCGCGGCAACGGACCAAGGTATGTTCGCTTCCCGGAGATTGTCAGTTTCGATGATTTTCTCCTGACCTGGGCTCAGGATGTCGGGGCTAAGGTGATTCCTCATCCAGTTCAAGCTCTTCGTTGGCCCCAAAAAGAAACTGAACCAATTATTGTCCAGTATGGAACTTCTACCTCTTCTCCGGCTGGAGAGGAGGAAGTCGAGTGGCTAATCGGCGCCTTTGGGGTTAACACTAATTTAGGCCAAAAGATTCAAAACCTGGGACTGGGCTACCTGCCACCACGCACTCGCCTTACTTTTCAGGCTGAATTAAAGTTTCCGGAAGAAATAAGACAAAAAATTATCGGCAACTATATCCATATTTTTTTCCCGCGGCATCGGCTTATACGTTATGCTACTTTGATTCCTAAGGGACCATTCACCACGCTTACTATAATCGGCTGGAAAGACGTCCAACCTGGAATTCTTCAAGAATTCTTCCAGTTGCCAGAAATAAAGAGTCTGTTACCCTTGGCCGAGCCCAGTTGTTTCTGTTATCCCCGCATTGTTGTTTCGGCCTGTCGGCCACCAAAAGGTTCTCGGTTTCTTGTGGTGGGCGATGCCGCTTTCTGTCGTTATTATAAAAATGGCTTAGAATCGGCTTTTCTGTCCGCTAAACTGGCCGCCGGAGCTATTTTTAGTCGCCTCCCGGATAAAGCCCCCAGCCAGGTTTATTATCACCTGGCGAGACAATTAATTGTTAAAGATAATCTTTATGGCCGAATCCTTTTCCGCTTGAACGATTTTATCGCTTCTTTTAGGCTTTTGACCTACTTCCACCTCTCTTTGGTCAAAAGGTCGGCGAATACTTTTCTTAGTCGAAAACTAAGAGAAATTCTTTGGGATATTTTCACTGGGGAAAAACCCTATCGACAAATTTTCAAAGCCTGTTTTCAGCCTCACCTGCAGTGGCAGTTGCTTAAATCCTTAGTGACTGAGATAGTTAATGCTAGGAAAAAAGAGATTACTTCTTCTGAAGTCCTTCCGTCTCGAAAGAATAATAAACTCCCTCCTTTGGGGGGCATCAATGAAACCAGCCCGTCTGGTCAAGAGGGCTGTTCTCTTCCATCTACTCAGGTTGATATAAATATAAAAGCCAATTCTGAGCGGCAAGCTATTTCTTCTCCTTTAGCCCAAAAAAACAATCTCCTTCCGCCCCCACCCTATTCTATCAAAGTGGCCGGGATTCAAGAATCCGCACAGCTCGATAAGAAAACAATCATCGTTATCGGCGGAGGACCCGCCGGGACCTCTTTTGCTATTAAACTAAGCCAGTTAGTTAGAAATCGTCCCCAACCTCCCCGAATTTTCCTCTACGAGGGAAAACCGCTGGAAAAAAAGAGTCACTATAACCAATGTTTGGGCGTTCTTTCTCCGCCTCTGCCCGAGTTAATGGAAAAAGACCTGGGAGTCCCTTCCCCTTGGTTTTTAGTTCAAAAAAGCATCCTTGGCTATTATCTTCATACAGAAAAAACAACTCTTCGTCTCGACGGCCTTCATGAGCCTTCCTATGCTTGCCGCCGGGTAGAATTTGATAGCTATCTTTTTCAGAAAGCAATTGAAAAGGGGGTGAACGTTGTTCGGGCACGAGTAGTTGATTTGGACCTTTTATCTGACGGCGTCATGGTTTATAGCGAAAGCAATAATATCAAGGCTGACCTGGTTGTTGGTGCTTTCGGTCTTGACGAGGGCATGATTAAGGTTATGGAACGGTTGACTCCTTACCGGCAACCAGATTGTCTTTCGTCCATTGTCACCAAGATTCACCCTGGTGAAAAGGCCATGGCTTCTTTTGGTCAATATCTTCATGCCTTTTTGCTTGCTTCCCTCCGCCAAGTCGAGTTTGGCGCTATTACGCCTAAGGGTAACCATCTTAGCCTTAATATAGCTGGTAAAGAGGTTAAAGCCACGGCCATGGAAGTGTTCCTAAGATTGCCAGCAGTCAGAAGAGTGCTCCCCCCAGGAAGCGAGAAATTTCTTGGCTCTCTGTCTTATTATAAAGGAAGGTTTCCCACTGGCCCCGCCCGGCATTTTCTCCTTCCCCGAATAATAATGGTCGGTGATGCCGCCGGACTTAACCGACCATTTAAGGGAAAGGGAATTAATTCCGCAATTCTTACCGGGGTGAGGGCGGCCGAGGCAGTGGCTGCTCATGGGCTAACCGCCAACATGGTCAGGGTGTTTCAAGCTAAATGTGCTGACTTGATAGCTGATATTCCTTATGGTCGAAGACTTCGCTGGCTGACAATTATTTTTACTAAATTAGGTCTGATGGATGGAATCCTAACTGAGGCCGAGAATGAACCGGCTTTAAAGCGAGCCCTTTTCCATATCGTCTCCGGTCAAAAACCTTACCGGACTATTTGGGAAGAAGAACGTACCCTCCGGCGCCTCCTCCGCCTCGCTTTTTCCCTTATCGCTCGCCGCCAGACTCCACCGACTCCCCCAAATTTTTAAACCGCCATTGATAATCTTTGCCTGAGGCTTTTTTAGGACATTCCTCGAATAAAGCTGAAAATTTCGTTTTTTAAGGTTTTCTAACCCGCAAGAAGAGTTTGCAAGGGCTCAAGACTTGCTGTCAAATTGAAGAACTATTTTGTACCCGGCGCAATTTTAAATTAGACCATAAACAAACATGGAGGAGGGAAGCTGGAAATTTAAAAATTTTGTGGTAAAATAAACCAAATGTCAGGCCCCGCGAAAAGCAATTCTGGTCGCGGGGAAGGATTTTTAACGCTTTCTTCTTCTCTTAATTCTATCTGTACTTCGATTCTCAACTTTTCTTCACCCTCGTTGCCGGCAGATCCACCCTTTCCTTTGGCTCGACCCATCTCTTCATCCTTAGCTTACTTAGTGCTTGAAGACGGCACGATTTTCGAGGGAATTAGTTGCGGTGCCCGAGGCGAGGCCCAGGGAGAAATTGTTTTTAATACCGCTATGACCGGCTACCAGGAAATCTTGACCGACCCCTCTTACCGCGGTCAGATTGTTGTCATGACCTATCCGCTCATAGGCAATACAGGGATTAATTTCGAGGACATAGAATCCCACCGGCCTTGGGTGGAAGGATTTGTTCTAAGGGAAATGGCTTCTGCGCCTTCTAATTGGCGAGCCAAGGAAAGCCTTCCTGCCTACCTGCAGCGTCATGGGATACCAGCCATTGAGGGAATTGATACCCGGCGTTTAGTCAAAATGATTCGCGAAGGCGGGGCCCAAAGAGCTTTCCTTACCACCCAAGCAGCCGACACAGAAACATTGCGCCGCCGTGTCCGAGAAGTTCCCTCGATAATCGGAGCTGACCTCGTTCGCTCGGTTACCTGCTCCTCAGCCTATTCTTTTGATGAAGGCGGATATGTCTGGCCGGATGGCTATATAAAGAAGGAGAAATGCCGCTTTAAGGTAGTTGCTATCGATTATGGGGTTAAACGCAATATTCTCCGTTCCCTTGTGGCTGCGGGTGCGGCCGTTACCGTTGTCCCGGCTACGGCTTCAGCGGAAGACATCCTCTCCCTTGAGCCTCACGGCATTCTTCTTTCCAACGGCCCCGGCGACCCAGAGCCGCTTGATTATGCTCTTGCCACTATAAGGCGTTTGGTTGCCCACGTTCCAATTTTTGGTATCTGTCTGGGCCATCAACTCTTGGCCCTCAGTCTGGGCGCTAAAACCTATAAGCTCAAATTTGGCCATCACGGGGCCAATCATCCGGTAAAAAATCTACTAACAGGGGAAGTGGAAATTACCTCACAAAATCACGGTTTTGCTGTCGATGCCTCTACTCTGCCCTCCGGAGCTCTCCTTACCCACCTTAACCTCAACGACGGCACGGTCGAGGGATTGGCTTATCCCCAACTGGCCGCTTTTTCAGTGCAGTATCATCCGGAAAGTTCTCCGGGACCCCATGATGCTCACTATCTTTTCCAGGAATTCATCAAGCTCATCGAAAAATTCAAGGCAAGCTCGAATGCCTAAGAGAACAGATATTGAGTCTATTTTAATTATAGGATCTGGGCCGATCATTATCGGCCAGGCTTGTGAGTTTGATTATTCTGGGACTCAAGCCCTTAAAGCTTTAAAAGAAGAGGGTTATCGTCTCATCCTGATTAATTCTAACCCCGCGACAATTATGACTGACCCGGAATTTGCCGACCGAACTTACTTAGAACCACTTACTGCGGCTTATTTAGAGGCAATTATCGAGAAAGAAAGACCCCATGGCCTCTTGGCTACCTTAGGGGGGCAAAAGGCCCTCAACCTGGCTATCGAGCTCGAGGAAAAGGGGGTGCTGGCTCGTTATGGCGTAGAGCTCTTAGGAGTTAAGGCTGATTCCATCCGCAAAGCTGAAGACAGAGAGCTTTTTCGCCGTTCGATGGAAAGGGTCGGACTAAAGGTTCCGGCTTCAGGCATAGCTTGTACCGTCAAAGAAGCCAAACAGGTGGCCAAAGAGGTCGGTTTTCCGCTAGTTATCCGCCCCTCCTTTACTCTCGGCGGCACCGGCGGTAGCCTCATTTACACCTGGGATGACTTTCATCACTTTATTCCTCTGGCTTTAGCCATAAGCCCAGTTTCCCAGGTACTTTTAGAGCAATCCATCGCCGGCTGGAAAGAATTCGAGCTCGAAGTAATGCGCGATAGCCGGGATAATGCGGTTATTGTCTGTCCCATCGAAAACCTTGACCCGATGGGCGTCCATACTGGCGATTCGATAACGGTGGCGCCCGCCCAGACTTTGACCGATAAAGAATATCAGCAGATGAGAGACGCCGCTATAACCATCATGAGAGAAATCGGAGTTACCTGCGGGGGGTCAAATATTCAGTTTGCCGTTAACCCGGAAAACGGCGCCATGATGGTCATTGAGATGAACCCCCGGGTTTCTCGCTCCTCTGCCTTAGCCTCCAAAGCCACTGGCTTCCCGATAGCTAAGATTGCCGCTAAATTAGCCGTGGGCTACACCTTGGACGAGCTCCTTAATGACATAACCAAGAAGACACCAGCTTGCTTTGAACCGGCCATTGATTATGTGGTCGTTAAAATCCCCCGTTTTGCCTTCGAAAAATTTCCTGAGGAGCCGGGTTCATTAACAACCCAGATGAAATCAGTGGGCGAAGTTATGGCTATTGGCCGCACCTTTAAGGAAGCCCTCCTTAAGGCTATTCGCTCTCTCGAATTTAATCGCTGGGGTCTGGAAAAAATTTTCGGCCACCTCGGTGACGAAGAGCTGGAGAAAAACCTGAGCCAGCCGCACTCCGAGCGCCTCTGGGCCATTGCTGAGGCCATGAGACGCGGTCTGACCTTGGAAAAGATATTTTCTTTGACCAAGATAGACCCCTTTTTCTTAGAGAACATCCGGGAGATAGTTTTTTGGGAAGAAAAAATAGAACAAGCTGGTTTCCGGTCTCTTGATGCCTCCCTCCTCTTCCAAGCCAAAAGATTGGGGTTTTCTGACCGCCGATTGGCCGACCTTCTAGGAATTAAAGAAGAAGCGGTCAGGGCGATCCGCTGGAAAGAAGGGATAAGGCCGATGTGGAAGGTTGTCGATACCTGCGCTGGCGAGTTTGCCTCCGAGACTCCTTATTTCTATTCTACCTATGAAGACGAGGATGAGTCACCTGAAATGAAAAGCGAGAAAGTGATCATCGTTGGCTCAGGGCCTAATCGTATCGGCCAAGGGATTGAGTTCGATTACTGCTGCGTTCATGGTGTCTTAGCGCTGCGGGACATGGGTATTAAGGCTATCATGATTAACTCTAACCCGGAAACGGTCTCCACGGATTATGATATTTCTGACCGGCTTTATTTTGACCCCGTCACTACGGAAGATGTCCTCGAAATTGCGCTCAAAGAAAAGCCCGCTGGCCTCGTCGTCCAGTTTGGCGGTCAGACGCCTCTTAAGATTGCTTTGGGATTAAAAGCTTACGGGATTAATATCCTGGGAACTTCCCCGGAAATGATTGATATTAGCGAAGACCGGGAAAAATTCGACGTCTTTCTTGAGCGCCTTGGCCTCATCCGACCCCGCAACGGTACTGCCCGGACAATTAATGAAGCTCTCAGCGTGGCGGCCAGAATAGGCTATCCGGTTCTTATCCGACCGTCCTATGTGTTAGGCGGCCGGGCGATGAAGGTTATTCATAATGAAGAGGATTTAGAAAAATATCTCCAAGCTATCGCTGAATACATGGGCGAACATCCTTTGCTTATAGATGAATTTTTAGAAAATGCCGTGGAGGTCGACGTCGACCTCCTCAGCGACGGTGAGGATGTCTTCGTGGGAGGTATTTTAGAGCACATCCAGGAGGCGGGAATTCATTCTGGTGATGCCACGATGGTTTTGCCACCATATTTTCTGGCTGATAGGTTAGTAGAAGAAATTCGGCGACAGGTGGTTTTAATGGCCCGAGAGCTAAAGGTGGTTGGATTAATGAATGTTCAGGTGGCCGTCAAGGGAAGTCGTATCTATATCCTGGAGGTAAATCCGCGGGCTTCAAGAACCGTGCCTTTTGTTTCTAAGGCCACGGGAATACCCCTGGCCAAGGTGGCGACTCGTCTGATCATGGGTCAAAAACTGCGCGAAATGAAATTAGCCCCCGCCAACCATAATTTAATCGCGGTCAAGGAAGCGGTTTTTTCTTTTGATAAATTCCATGAAGTCGACCCTGTCCTCGGTCCGGAAATGCGTTCGACTGGCGAATCCATCGGCATTGACCGCTATTTTGGCTTGGCCTTCCTTAAGGCCTTAGAAGGAGCAGGGTTTCAACTTCCGAAGCGAGGCCGAGTTTTTGTTAGCGTTCCCGATGAAGACAAACCACGACTTCTCCCGCTGGTGGAAAAATTGGATTCCCTCGGATTTCGCTTCACGGCCACCGAAGGAACCGCCCAATATTTAAAGCGGCATGGGTTTAAAACGGCGACCGTCGGCAAAGTTTCGGCCTCTCGCCATAATATCTTAGACGACATAAGAAAAGGCTGGGTAAGCCTAATTTTTAATACTCCTAATGGCAAGCAAGAAATGGATGACGCCCGAGTTATCCGCCATGTTGCCTTTAGTTATCGCGTACCTTGCTTCACCACGATTCCTTCCGCCAGTGCGGCTTGTGCCGCTATCGAGTTACGAAGAAAAAATGTCCCCGAAATCTACTGCCTCCAGGATATTCATCGTCTTCTTTTCTAAAGCAGACAATGTTCAGATTATTCGGTTTTAGGCCACCAAAGACTTAAAAAGGGTTTAAATCAGAGCATCAAGGCGAGTGTTATGAAAACGGCGTGTCCGTAGGTTTAGCCAAGGAATTTTTGGAATTAACAAAACCGAAGCTCAGGACTTTAAACGTAAGGCAAAAAATTGAAATTTTTCTCTTAGCGCCGGAAATAATTTCAGTCTTAGAAGCCAAACCCCAAGGAGTTCAGGGCCGCAATTAGTCGGCTACTTAAAGCCTCGCCCTATCATCTCAAAAAAGAAAAAATGTCTTTAGCTCGGGAAAAATTTTCCCTCGCGCCCCAAATTATGACTCATAACTCCCGCTTTGAGAGCTATTTACCTCGAACCACTCTAATGCCAACATAATCCGGAGCGGGCTCAAAGGGAACGCCCTTCTGGTCAGCGGGACGGTCAGCACTTCCGCCCAGGGGCTTAGGCTTTCCATCCTTGCTGATGCCCCATTCTGCGACGTTGCCTCCCAAGTCAAAAAGATAATCCTCTTCATCGGAGCCAACGCCGGGAAAACTACCCACTTCTTTCAGTAACCCGGCGCTGTCGCCAAGCTCTTTTACCTTGGGTTTAAGGCGCAAGGCATCATCAGGGTTTAGTCTGTATCCAGCCCAGTAATCGAGAGTGTTTTCCTCGCTCCGAGGCTCATACAGCTTGGCCACTTCCTCTTCCTTGGGCAAACGCCACGGTTCACCAGTAATCTTAGTCAGCCATTCAACATAAGCTTGCGCTTTTTCAAAGCTAATTCCGTTAGCCGGATAATTTTCTGTTCCCGCGGGAAATCTGTAGGAAGGGTCAAAAGCAGCCAATTGGGCCCGAGTTACTTCAAACCGACCGATGGACAGGTTACCTCTTTTAATAACTTCAGGAACGAGCTCGCCACTCCCTACCTTCACGCCAAAAAGCGCCCCTTCCCGGGCAGCCTTTTTGAGCCGGAGCGACCAACTGAGCGGCGAATCCTCCTTGAAGGCTTCGTTTTTCGCTTGGTAGGTTTTAAAGAAATACTGGTCAAACCAGGCCATCTCCTCCTCTACTTTCCGCAACTGATGACTGAATTGACGAAGCCCATGGGGTTCACCAGGAAAAAGGATAAATTTTACCGGCACCTTACCCAAATGATAAAGAGCCCGATAATGCGACCAGCCTTGGTCAGTAGGAACATTCCTGTCTTCGGTGCCAAAGAAGATAATCGTCGGTGCCTCCACCCGGTCTAATTTAAAAAATGGCGACAACCTCACGTAAAGCAGCGGGTCCTCAAGCGGTGATTTGCCAAAATAGAAAGTATCAAAGGAATGGCCAAAATCGACGTTGGCCCAATCGCTGATAAACTCCACGTCGCCGGCGCCGGCGCCAATCACTTTGTAGCGTTTGGGATTATGAACACATAACCCGATGGAAAGAATTGACCCATTCGACCAGCCAAAAGACCCAATCTTTTCTGGGTCAATCAGCCCCCTCCCAATAAGAAAATCCACGCCCTTTTCAATATCCTCGATTGGATACTCATAATACTTACCGTTCTTAATCGATTCGACAAACTTGAGCCCGTAATTAGAACTGCCGTGATAATTAGGTTTAAAAACAAAAGCTCCCCGCTGGCAGAGAAGCTGCTGAGGATAGGCATAGCTTTCATCCCAGGCGTCCATATCCGCACCAGCCGGACCGCCGTGAGGCGCGGTGAAAAGAGGGTATTTCTTCCCCGGCTGATAATCCTTAGGATAGTAAAGAATTCCCTCGATTTCCTCTCCCAAGGCGCCTTTCCAGCGCACCACTTCTGTTTTCGCGATGAATTTCTCTTTAAAGGATGGGTTAAGGTTAGTTAGCTGGACGGGGCCAACAATAGCCTCCTGAGCTAAGGAGCCAGCATACCATTGGGGAGGAAGACTGGCGGTCGTATAAAGATAAACAATTTTCTGACCATCTTCGCTCAGGGCAAAATCAAAAATGTTCGCGGCCTGCTCTCCCCTAATATCGGCTTTTTTCCATTCCCAGCCGCTCTTGGTGTACCGAGCTAACTTCAATCTAACCCCGTCAGCCAGAAGCGCCATAAAACCGTCGGGGGTTATCGTTATATCCCTCTCGGCCAAGCCATTTGGCCAGCTCAGGTTAACCTGAGCTAAGCGGCCCGAAGACACTTCATAAAAATAAAGAACCGCAATCGAGGCGGTAAAAAAGCGAGGGTCGCTACTGAAAGGAGCAACGAGATAAAACCCAGAACCATCCTTCGCCCAGTTAAACGACTGGGGAACAATTCTTTGACCGGCAAACAACTCTTTTTTCTCGCCTGTTTCCAAATTAAAGAGAAAAGTTTTAGGCAGGATTCGGTGGTCCCATTCAAAACTCAAATACTGCTGATGACTGCTGACGGCCATTTTCCCGTTAGGCGAAGGAGCCCAGACGCTGATAAAATCTTTATTATCGGTGAGCCGAGTAATCTTTTTATCTTTCACGGTCAATTTAAACAGCCTCACGGGTGGTTCATGTTCGACGTCGTCAATGACCTGCGAGGTATCTTTCTTTTTCTTTAATTCTTGTTCATACAACGTCGGGTCTTCCTGGGCGCTAAAAATAATCGTCTCGTTATCAATCCAGTAATAATTGCGTATCCCGCGGCTGAGCTCCGTCAAGGGATAGGGCTCGCCACCAAAAGGATTAATCAGCCAGAGCTGCGAACCGGCCACATCCGGTTTCGGCTTGGGCAGAGGTCGAGAGCTAAGAAAAGAAATCAGACTTCCGTCAGGGGACCATTTCGGCCGAGAATGGTTTTCGGAAGTCCTGGTGAGCTGGGTCTCTTTTCTTGTTTCCAGGTTGGTTAAGAAAAGGTTGGAGATGCGGCCGTTTTTCTCCTTATCCATCCGGCTCTTAACCCAGACAGTCCATTTCCCGTCAGGCGAAATCTCCCAGTTGGAGGCAGACTCCGCCAAGATAATGTCTTCCGCAGTCCAGAGCTTAGCCTGCTTTCCTTCTTGAGAGGAAGGTTCTTCCTGAGCTAAGACTAAAGTAGGACCAGGCTTTATTGCGGCCACGATGAATAACAACAAAAAGAATCCTGAAAATAAACCTAACCAGACTTTTCTCATGCGGCCTCCTTTCATCCAGAAATGACTGTTTAAATATAACAAAACCGGGGCTAAAAATTAACGACTATCCTAAATTTTCGAGTAAAAGCGATAAGATTAAAATTCCAAGAGTTCGTTAGAATCCTTAAAAAAGGGAAACATTTAAGGCGACACCAATTTTCTTCCCACGCTTAGGGTCTCCCTTGCTCGGCTCTGGTTCGTAAATTTTGGGCCGTAAATTTTCGCCGCCAATGGGTTCCCTTGAAGCTCGATTCAACAAGGCTGAGAGCCAAAATCTTTATTATAAGCCCTGCGATCGCCTGGTTAACCCCATAACCTATCCTGGCAATACGAATGACGCAAAGATTAAAATGAAGAATAGGGAAAAATGGGGGAGCGAAAAATTTGGTAAATATTTGAGTTGTCACCAATTCTATTGTTTTAAATGCCGCTCTTCAAAACTCTTTTTTGAGACCAGATTATAATCAATTAGCGCCAATAATTATTACCAGAAAATAATATAGAGTATTAAGGTAACGGCAATAATTAAGGGACCAAGCCAACGGAGAGCAGGCGCGGGACGGAGGTCAAAATTAGCCTGAACCGGCAGCTTTTTCGGCTCAGGAAGCGGCTTCAGCCAAGTTATTATCGCCATTATAATAATAAGAATAACAAAGGTAATGGCCATCCGGTTAAGAAAGGCGATATACCCAAATTTCCATTGCAAAAAGCCGTAGAGAGGCACACAGCCTAAAAGAGAAGCCAGACCGGCCACAGCCGGCGTCCGCCGACTAAAAAGACCAAAAACAAAAGCGGCCAAAATGCCGGGAGAAATATAGCCTTGAAATTCCTGGATGTAGTTAAAAATGCCTTTAAATTTAGGATTGGCCAAGTGAGGAGCGAGGAGGCAAACTAAGAATACAAAAATTAGCGTCGCAAGACGGCCTATTTTGACCAAGGACTCGCCGCTGGCATCTTTCTTGAGATGCCGCTTATAGAGGTCCATGGTCAAGAGCGTAGAAACTGAATTCAGCAAAGAACCAAGGGTACTGATCACCGCGCCGGCAATGGCGGCGAGGATAAAACCACGAAGGCCAGGTCCGACCAGGTTTCTGATAAGCAATGGATAGGCCATGTCGGTGGTGGCTCCTGGAGCTGTTAGCCTGTCTCGGAAAAGCTGGTAGGACATAATTCCGGGAAAAATAATGATGAAGGGGATAAGAAGCTTAAGAAAGGCTGCCCAGATGATTCCTAACTGACCCTGCCGCAGACTGCGGGCCGCCAAGGTCCGCTGCGTAATGAATTGATTTAAACCCCAGTAATAAAAATTAGGAATCCACAGACCAACAACCAAGGCTGTCCAGGGGACAACCGGGTGACTGGAGGGGAGAATGACATGGAGTTTCTCAGGGTTGGCAGCCAAGAAAGCCTTGACCCCACCAACAGCCTTGAAGCCCAGCACCATGACCACCAAGCCGCCTAAAATGAGACCCGAGCCCTGGAAAAGGTCAGCCCAGGCGACGGCTTTTAGGCCTCCCCAAGTAGTATAAACGGCGGCAATGACGCCTATCAGCCAAACAGACAGAGTGAGGTCAAGGTCAAAAATGGTGTGAAGGGCCAAAGCCCCTGTATAAACTACTGCGGCAATACTTACGGCTACATAAACAATCACTTGATAAAAAGCCATAATTGCCCTGGCAGCCGGGGAATAGCGGTATTCTAAGAACTCGGGAATGGTATAAATGCCGCTCCGTAGAAATTTGGGGAGAAAAAAGGCGGCAACTAAAACCAGAACAACGGCTGCCATCCACTCATAGCTGGCTACGGCCATTCCCGCCATTCCAGCTCCCTGGCCTGACATCCCCACGAAATGTTCGGTAGAAATGTTGGCGGCAATCAAAGAAAAACCGATTAACGGCCAAACTAAGCCTCGGCCGGCCAGGAAAAATTCCTCGCCGGTCCTTTCCCGGCGGCTCTTGTACATACTCACGCTGACCACGATGAGGAAAAATAAAATAAACACCGACAAATCAGCCCAGTGAAGCGCCATGGCTACCTCCTCAGGCCTCCCATAAGCAAGGGCCTTATTCCTCGGTCGGGATATTATCCTTAAGAGCCAAGAAAAAACAAGTCCTGCTGAGCGTTTAATTTTGACGTGGAGTTAAGGTTCAGCGCTGTGCGCCCCATTTTCTTTGGTCAAATGAGAATCAGTAAAAAATATTTAATATTTTTATAATTCATAGGCCAGCAGACTCAGAGATAACCTACGCGGGAAGCGGCTCTTTGCCTTCCCCCTATTTCGAGATTCTGCCCAGGTTTACTTATGAAAATACTAATAAAGAAAAAGAGAAATAAAGACAATTTTTGAACAGATAATTAGTTGGTTGGCTAGCTAGCTGGCTGAATGAATGAATGAATGAATGAATGAATGAATGATTGATTGATTGATTGATTGATTGATTGATTGATGGTGCTACCTAATTGCTTATTAACGGCATTGCCTGATTAAGGCCTCAATTTTTTCTTTTTCGCTGACCGATATATTTTTCTTCACCTCCAGGTATCTCTCTAAATATTTTAAGGCCGCCTTTTTATCCCCAAGTTCAAAATATGTGAGGCCAAGGTTATAGAGAGAGAAATCATAATTGGGGTTTAGCTCGAGCGCTTTTTGCCAGCAGGCGATGGCCTCCTCGACTTTACCCAGCTTCTTATAAGCCCCGCCTAAGCCGTTATAGGCGGAAACTAACTCTGGGTCGAGGGCAATGGCCTGCTTAAAATAATTAAGGGCTTTATTCAGGTCCTCGGTTTTTTTATCGCGGAGAAAAAGCGACAGCTGGAGCGACCCTAAATTATTAAAAACAAGAGGATAATCAGGGTCAAGGGAAAGGGCCTGCTGGTAAGCTTCCAAGGCTTTTTTATAATCGCCTTTGCCCCAATAGGCCATGCCTATGTAATTCCACATCTCCGGGTCATAATCCCATAAATTAATCCCAACTTCTAAAACCGAAATGGCCTCATCATACAACCCCGATTCAGCCAGAAGGATGCCAAAGGTGCTTATAATAGAATAACTTTGGGGATTATTGGCCAACCCTTCTCTTAAAACTTTGATGGCCTCGCGAAGCCG
The DNA here is from genome assembly GCA_964627255.1 of uncultured Eubacteriales bacterium. Lineage (GTDB taxonomy): Bacteria > Acidobacteriota > Aminicenantia > Aminicenantales > CALLJL01 > CALLJL01. The sequence goes on along the minus strand of CAZVIN010000019.1, from coordinate 412 downwards.
TCCTTCTCGCTTATAGATTGTGGCCAAATAGGAATAAGCTAAATCAAAGCTCGGTCTGTCGGCCATTATTTCTTTGAGCGCCGTTATGGCCTCCTCCACTTTTCCCCGGTGATAGCCGCCCATGGCCTTGGCAAATTTTTCCTGCAAAGGAAGAAGCGTTTTTAAATCGTCCTCAGGGCCAAAGTTTTTTTTCAGCGAAGCCGCTGGCTGGGCGACATAACCCAAGCTTCGCAACTTTTCCATCGTCTCGGCATCGATAACCTGCTCCCCTTCTCTGTTTTTCGGACTGGAAAGGGCTTTCTCTAAACTTGCTAATTGCTGCTGATACTTATCTAATGGCACCTGCAAGATGAGGTTATTCTTTTCTTCGAAATCCCTCTCCAAGTCATAAAATTCAGGGAGGGGGCAATCG
>CAZVIN010000018.1:0-2182 GCA_964627255.1 uncultured Eubacteriales bacterium | reverse complement strand
AAGTAGCCACATCAAATAGACGAACAATAAAGTAACTCTAAAATTTTCTGGGGATTGGGTTTATGCAGGTAGCGGCTATTTATTAACTGGTGCCACCTCACTTATTACACTTATTTTCTAATTTATATTTAATTAACTGATGTCACCTCACCTATTACACCAGTTTTCAATTTTGCCCCTTTTTTAAATTCGATGACGTCGGTTCTATAGCCAGCCGAGGCGGGTCCATAGCTATTGAGCCGGCTATTTATCCCCGCCGTCTAATTATGCTAAGAAGGACTGAAGCCGGCTGGAGGGGAGCTTAAACCTCCGGACAAGAATTAAAAAAAAAGGGCTTTACCTTCCCTTTTTTCTTAAATTTTTCCGCGGCGCTGGCAGGGAGTTAGTATCTGGGAGAATTAAAAAGATAAGGCGGGGTTGAGATAATATGCAAAATAATAAAGCCAGAAAGAAAAAGAGGCGGGAAGAAGGGAAAGGGAAGATTTTGTCGATAGCAACGTCTAATTTATCTGAAGAAAATGAAAGGGCTGTGCGGGAAAGGGGTTAATAATTATTATGCGCCGTTTGTTCTCTTCTTTGTTTTAATTTTTGCCGCTGCCTTTCCTTTGCCGGCTAAGGATTCAAATGTCCTTTTGATAACCGTCGATACCTTGCGCTATGACCGGGTTTCATTCTATTCTGAACAATTTGTCCGCACCCCTTATATCGATGATTTAGCCCGCCAATCAACAGTCTTCCTCCATGCCTACGCCCATAATCCGTTAACCCGCCCCTCTCACACCAACATTATGACTGGAACCACGCCTCTCTATCATGGAGTCAACGACAACCCTGGTTTTAAGCTTGAGCCACGTTATCTGACCTTGGCGGAATATCTCAAGGAATTTGGTTATAAAACAGCCGCCTTTATCGGCGCCTTTGTCCTGGATTCCCGCTTTGGTCTCGACCAGGGATTTGACGTGTACAACGATGACAACGCGGAACAGGGAATTTTTCATTTCGGTTTCGTCGAACGACGAGCCGAACAAGTGATTGAGCCGGCTATAGAATGGATAAGCAATCAGAAGAAGAAGTGGTTCTGTTGGGTGCATCTTTTTGACCCTCATGACCCTTATGACCCACCTGAGCCTTACCGACGACTTTACTGGAACGACCTGTATTCGGGCGAGGTGGCTTATGTAGATGCGCAGCTTGGCCTGCTGTTTAATTTTCTTAAAAAGCAGCGACTCATGTCGAAAACAATAATCATCCTGACCGCGGACCATGGTGAGGCCTTGGGCGAGAATGGGGAAAGACATCACGGTTTTTTTGCCTATAATAACACCCTTCATGTGCCCTTAATATTATATGAGCCAGGAGCTTCACCCCAAGTGGTAGAGGCTAATGCCTGTCATGTGGATATCTTTCCCACTATCGGCGATTTGCTCGGCCTGCCGCTTCCTTCCTTACTTCAGGGAGAATCGCTCCTACCTCTGCGCCAGGGGAAAAACCGCCAGAAAGAGTTAATTTATTTCGAATCGATGTCGCCCCATCTTTCCCTCGGCGCCGCGCCCCTATCGGGGTTTATTGAAGGGAATATCAAATTCATCGACCTGCCGATTAAAGAGGTCTATGACTGTAAAGCTGACCCCGCCGAAGCCGAAAATCTCGCTTCGAAAACCGATATTATCCAGTTGGTTAGGAAATTAGAAACACTGAAAAAGAGTCTCAAGGGTAGGGGTACAAGGCAAGATATAGAAGGCAAAGGTGATGAAATTCGTCCCTTGTTGGAAAGCTTAGGATATGTTTCAGGAAAGCCGCCCGAAAAAAAAGATTGGAGTGTCCAGGATGACCCTAAGGCCCTAATGCCGTTAGTAGCTCAGGTTCGCCTGGCCTTGGAGGAATTCCAAGCCGGCAAGCATAGTCAAGCCTTAAAGAAATTGTCGAATGTAATTCGGATTAGGCCGAATTATATTAGCGCTATCAGCAACCTCGCCAGTGCTTATTTTGTCTTAGGCCGAGTTGACGAAGCTTTAACCACCCTTGAAAGGGGCCTGGATAAGAATCCTGATAATCTCCAACTGACGGCCAGGTTGGGCATAATGTTAGTCCTGGCCAAAAAATTTGACGCGGCCATCAACCCACTGGAGTACGCCTGTGATAAAGATGAGAGCAATCCTGATTATTTCAATTATCTTGGGAT
>CAZVIN010000017.1:0-14307 GCA_964627255.1 uncultured Eubacteriales bacterium | reverse complement strand
GTTTCTTACTTCCTGACGCTGGAAGAAATAAATAATCATTCCGACAGTAATAGCCAGAAGAGCTGCAGTCCAGAACATAAAACGAGCAAAGAGGGAAGAACTCAATTTATTGAGTAGCCTCCCCCTCATTTCTCCTCTCCTTTCCAAACTCGAGACATATCAAGGAAGGAAAAACCGAGGGCAGGGACCTTGAGCCCGTGGACATAGCGCTGGACGGCCAATCTTTGATTCAAAAGGAAGAGGGGGATGACGGGCAAGTCTTCGAGCAGCCAAGCCTCCATTTCCCGGAAAATTTCGTTGCGACGAGTCCAGCTTTTTTCCTTTTCAGACCGGCTCAAAAGATTCTCCAGCCGTTCGCTCTCATAATGAAGGAGGCGACGATTTAACTCCGAACCCGCGCTAAAAAGGGGCCGGATGATGTTTTCAGGGTCGGGAAAGTCCAGGGACCAGGTAAGAAGAACCAAATAGGGATTCTTCAGCGTCCCTGTCGCTCCGTAAGAAGGAATTATTTTGAGCCGAAGAGAGAGGCCTATTTCCGCCAGTTGTTCTCGAAGACGCTGATAAAGCCTTTCGCCTCGCCAGCGGTCGTTTTTCAGGACGCAAAAATCAATCGGGGACAAGCTCTCGGTGGGAGTAACAACGGCTTTTTCTAAAAGCAGTTTGGCCTCCAAAACATTTCGTTCCTCCTTCACTTCCAGCGGGAAAAAACCTGGCAGCCGGGGGTGAATGACGTTATTCAGAATCTGAGGCATCGCTTCAAAAGTAAAATAAGCTCTAACTAAATCTCGCTTATCAAGAGCCAAAGCTACCGCCCGCCGCACTAATTGGTTATCAAAGGGTGGCCGATGACAGCTAAAACCAAGATAAATAAGCCGGAAAGAGTCGCTTTCCAGGACTTGGCAATCGGTTCGAGAAAGAGAACGAGAGTAATAGGGAATGATGTCGATATCCTGTTCAAGAAACTGGTCTAAGGAAAAGTTAGCGCTAAACTCAATAGCTTCCAGAAAAGGTTTGCGAGCATAATAACTCTCATTCCTCTCCAGTCTGACGCCGATAACATTTAGCCGCGAATCACGCAACCAATAAGCAAATTTGAACGGCCCGGTGCCAGAAGGTTTGAAGAAAAATTTCCTCCCCTGAGCCTGAAGCAAGTCGGCGGGCAGGATTTTACAAAACGGAGCGGCCAATACTGAAAGCAACGAAAGATAAGGCTCTTCCAACTGAATTTCAATAACATAGGTATCACGAACCACAAGCCCTTTAACCTCTGTTGCTTTCCCCTCATAGAAATCCTTAGCGCCTATTACCCTATGGATAAAATACTGGTAAAAGGCGCCACCACCGGGTTGAATAAGCCTCTCCAACGAGGTTTTAACGTCTTTAGCCGTGAGCTGGCTACCGTGGTGAAAGCGGATGCCCTTTTTCAAATAAAAAATATATTTAGTGCCATCAGAAGAAATAACCCAATATTCCGCCAGTTCAGGAACAACCTGCAGGCTGGAATCAAGACGAATAAGACCCTCAAAAATCTGGTCAGTGATGACTGTCGTTGCCTCCTCATCGGGAAAAGCCGGGTCAAGCGACGGGGCCAAGACGGGGCTAAAAGTCCTCAGTCGCAGCGTTCCTCCTGGTTGGGCCCCTTCCTGGACCTGTTTCCCGTTCAGGGCATAACCTAAAATTCCCCCTATAACCAAAAGCCTTAGGATTAAACTAATTCTTAACTTCAAAAGCATGAATAACTTATTTTACTATAGAGATAATTCTGCCCCATTGCAACCATCGTTTCTTTATCCAGGCCTTATTCCTCGCTCCTTCCTTGCCTTCTTACTTTGGTTTGGCTGTGGCTCTCTAAACCGACTAAATTCTTAATGGTTCTCTTCCATTTTATCTGGGCTGGTTTGCGGGCTAAGTTCGGGAGGGCAGAAGTGACCATAGAAGGTTTAGCCTTCCCGAAGCGGCTTTCGAGGGAACCTCTGGCCGCCGAGGATGTCTGAGCCTGAACGAGACAAACGGAAAGGCTAAAGGGAGGCAAGGGACTTCCGGGCTATGTCTCTGAACAGGGAGGCGAGTTCCGCAGGCGCTGAGAAGGGCGAGGAGGGAACGGCGTTAAAAACCTGAGGGGGGAGCGAGGCCATCCCGAACATCTTAGAGCCTAGCCCATACAAGATGGAAGAGAATCCTCTAAATTTTTATGACCCTCCTTTCAGGCAAAAATAAGGAATTTTGGGCGTCAACAAAAAATTTCCTAGCATGCAAACTTAGGTTGGCTGCCGGCCGCCTAATCTGGTCTCCTTAATATTTTGCGGCGTTTTTGAGCTTTGGCCTGCTGGGAAGAAGGACTCAACTCTGGTAGAATGAGGGGCTGAAAAATTTGATTGGTTAGGATTCAGGGATGATTAAAGCGCTTATCTTCGACATGGACGGGTTGATGGTCGACACCGAGCGTCTTTATTTTGCTGCCGAAAAGGATATGGCTCGAAGCTTCGGCCGAGAGGTCAGCGAAGAAACTCTAAGGCGGATGATGGGGCGTAAGCCCCTCGAAAGCCTGATTCTCTTCAGCCAAGAATTGGGGCTTGAGGCCTCAGCAGAAGAGCTTTTCGCCCTGCGGACGAAATTAATGCGCCAGAAAATAGCTCGGGACCTCCGCCCCATGCCTGGATTGTATACTATAGTCAGCATTTTTTCGCGGCGCCTTAAGCTCGCCATTGCTACTGGGGCCCAGCAAGAATTTCTTGACCTGATTATTGACCAGCTAAGTTTAAGGTCAAAATTTGCTGTTCTCCAAGCATCGGATGAAGTTAATCAGGGAAAGCCTCACCCCGAAATTTATCGCTTAACCTGTGCTAAGCTCGGCTTTGCGCCGGCCGAATGCGTCGTTTTGGAGGACTCAGCCAACGGTGTTATCGCCGGCCGTCGGGCCGGCTGCTACGTCATAGCTGTACCATCTCTCTACTCGCAGGGAGGAGATTTTAGTCAGGCACAAGCCATCGCCCCTGACCTTTTTTCTGCCATTCCTCTGATTGAAAAACTCCTAACTTCGCACCCACAAAATTAATTCTTTTCTCCGTCAATTTTCCTTTTCGATAAGTTCGAGATTCTACCCGGCAGGCCTGTCCTGAGTTAAGAGCGAGAGAACTATTTTCTTATCGTGCTTTTGGCCACGGCATCCAATAAACTGTTTTTTTACAAGGTCATAAATTTAATGGTTATCTTCTGTCTTAGGTGGGTTAGGCAATGATGCCTCCGGGATGGCCTCGCTTCTGCACCCCCGACTTAGCCCTCAAACCCGCCCATCTAGAATAGAAGAGAGGCGGTTAACTTAGCTCCGCTCTCAAAGAGTTAAAATTTGCCGTCTGAAGACTTTTAGCTATCATCTCAATGGCCAGCGGCGTGTTAAGCGCCTTTGGCTCGAAGGCGCTGCGAAACCTTGATGACCTCGTTAAATACCCGCATAATGTTCCCGCCCCAGATCTTGGCGACCGCTTTTTCGTCATAACCCCGACGCAAAAGCTCTACGGTCACTCGATACATTTCGCTTACATCATTGCATCCTTCGACGCCGCCACCACCGTCAAAATCAGTCCCGATGCCGACATAGTCAACTCCCGCCACCTTGATCACGTGTTCGATATGGTTGACTACGTCCTGCACTGTGGCCATCTCAGAGGGAAAGCGTCGCCGGATCTCATTCATCTCTTCCAGGGCTTTCTGCCGGAGGGATTCATCCTGAAGCGCTCGAAGATTACCTCCATATTTAGCTTCAAGCTCCTTAATAGCTTTATCCCTTTCTGGGTTTGGCTTGGGAGTACGGAGATAACTTCCGAGAAAGCAAATCTGGATGACGCCGCCCTTCTTAGCCAAGGCGCGAATCATCTCATCAGAAAGGTTCCGCGGGCTGTCACAAAGAGCTCGGCAAGAAGAATGGCTGGCCATGACCGGTGCTTCAGAAACCTTTAGGACATCCCAGAAAGACTTATCAGAGATGTGGGAAACATCAACCATTACTCCCAACCGATTGCAGGCTCTGACTACTTCGCGGCCAAAGTCACTAAGGCCTCTATCTTCGGGATTATTACGGTCAGTGGAAGAATCACAGATGTCGTTGTCTTGAGAATGGCAGAGAGTCAGATAACGAATGCCCCGTTGATAATAATCCTCGAGGCGAGAAAGGTCTCGACCCAGCGGATAGCCGTTTTCCATTCCCATAAAAGCAACAAGCTTGCCGGCTTTTTTTAAACGATAAGCCTCATCAGGCGTCAGTGCCAGGCTGATTATCCCCGAATAATCTCGCACCATTTTATGAACGGCCTGGATAAGCTGGTCTGCTCTTTCCTTAGCTTTAGCGTATCCTTCTTCAGTGCGCGGCCCCTGGCCGACATAGATGCCAAAAAAAAGAGCATCCAAACCGCCCTCTTTCATCCGCGGCAAATCAATTTTGCCGCTCTCTCTTAACCCGGGGTCATGACGAACGCCTATATCCCAGCCTGGTCGCAGCATCATCATCGGCGTGTCACAATGGGTATCCACGGTTAAGACACGGGCATGGAGCTGGCGAGCCCGGGTCACGAGGTCTTTTTCCTCAAGTTTTACCCGGCAACCGAACTGACTGAAGCCAACTAAAGCCCAAAGAAAAACGGCTAAGGAAACTAAACTAATCTTTCTAATGGGTCCATTCTTCATCCTTTGTCTCCTCCTCTTAACCTTAGGACTTTACCACCTTTGTTCGCTGGCCTCGTGGTGAGTTCATTTCATCATTAAATCACTGATTTATTACAGGCATTTACTTCTATCACGGTCAAATATATAGTGCAAGATTAAGAAGGGTCAGGCTTAGAAAGGGAGGTAGTTTCAGCGCTTATTTATCCTGAATATTTAGCTTTTTTCGCCTAAAAAGGCGCTTCTTTCGGAGAAAATAAGGGTTTCTAATAGGGCCTTACATAAGTCGCCTTTTAAAGGTTAGAACGAGAATAAATCGTTTTTCATTTCCAAGGTGCTTGCGGCCCCTCTAAAATATCTTATATCTTTTTGTTTTTATAACAAAAACAGTCGATAAGAGCCCAATAAATCAACAACCTTTTGGCGAAAGAGCCGATTAGCGGAACCCGCCTCATATAAACTTTAGACCTTCTTCGGTTATAAACAGGGGTTTTCGGGGCAGCTAAATGACGGTTTTAAACTAAGGACCAGCCGCCTGATTCAGTATTTGCCATCCATCCTGAATTCTGAGGTATCGAGCCAAAAACCTGTGTTCTGGAGCGAATCGAGTTGAGCCTGGAGCAAGTCGTAGTGGAATCTCTCCTCAGCCACAATCCTCTCGAAAATCTCTTTTGTCCTGATGTCCGGGCAAACCGCGACCGCTCGGCCAAAATGCTCGATAGCTTTCTTTTCCAGCTCTAAGCCAATTGAAATCGCTTCCAAGTCGCTTTTGCCGGTAGCGCCTTTCATTCGGCTGATAAGACTCTCGATTACGGCCGAATTTTCTTTTAACTCCTCCGGTGCAATTTCCTTTTTCCAGTCATCTGTGCCTAAAACCTCGGTAAAGAGACGACTGAAGGCTTCGAGATGATGAACTTCTTCCTGGGCCAGATGATGGAACATTTTCCGGCCCAATTCGTTGTTGGTGGTTTCGGCCGCCTTCAGGAAAAACTCTTTTCCTCTTAGCTCTAACTTGAGGGCCTCGGTTAGCAGAAGACGCAGTTGACCGTGTCCTAATTGGCTCATAATAGCTCCTTTCCAAAAAACTTTATTAGATTAAAATTATATTATATTTTGCCGATATAAGTTTATAGGTTCTTATTCTTCCCTTAAAGTTTATCCTTAGTTAAAACGTAGTAAACTGCGGTTTGAGGCGCCTCGGAGAAGGCAATAAAGTCAACCACCTTATAACCCTTTTTAAATAAAGCGAGGAAAAGCTCTCGAGTTTGAAGCCTCCAGTCCAATGGAATCCGACGCCCTTCTGGGTCAAGCACGTCTGTTGTTCGCAGCATGAAATAAAAATCTCGAGGAATCCTGATTAGGACAGGACTGACGGTGGGGGAAAGATTTATCTCTTTAATTACCTCTAACTGAACCGGACCATCTTTGGCCTCGACCAAAACTTCCTCGACCCGATTTAGTATCCGGGCTCTATCCTTAAGGAGAAATTGTCCATCTAATTCTGGCCGTTTGGCCTTAGCCGCTATGTCCCAGCCCATAAAAAATCGGTCGCTCGGTATGTCTAAGCGATTGAGTCGACCTCCGTATTCACCGTAGGGTGCAAGGCGGTATTCCAGAACGCGCATCCCGAAGTAATGGACGTTGCGGTAGGCATTAACCGCCGTTAAAGGGTCATAAGTGCACACTATGAGCTTGACCCCAAACCAATCCCGGACAATATCTCTTTGCCATTCTTTAATCGCTATACCCAGGCCGAAACCCTGCCACTCCTCTTTAACTCCGAGAAATTGGGCATAGAACCAGAGGTTGTCCTGGCGTCGAAAGGCTAAGTCTTTATCCCGAACGCCAATGAAACCATAGGCAAAACCGACTAAATGTTCTTCATCCTCCCGCCAGCCAGTATGCGGGTCTTCGCGGTAGGCCGCGATAAAAAGAGAGCTTCCTTCATGAAGAAAATTTTCGCAAAGCAGGTTCCTCGTACCTGAGAGATGGTCGTCAGGAAACCCCCAAATCTCATTCCGGATGGTCTCATATTTGCGATAATCATCAGGCTGGTTGGAACTCTCTACCCTGAGCCGAAATCTGACTCCCTTCGAGACGATAATTCGTTCTTTCTCCATCTTAGCCCTCGTTAAACCTCCTCCCATCTTTCATCTAATCGCGCTTAACAGAAACATTGCCTTTTCATCGTATTTTATTATAAGGTTTATTTTCTCATAAAGGAAAAAAGGAGGCTAAGGTGAGATCACTTTTGCCCAGAAGGCAAAGTTTGCTTAAAAGAGCCAAGTTTTTTCTCTTTATTTGGCTGATAATTTTTGCCTTCTCCTCCCTCCTCGCCCAGGAAAATAAGCCGATAACTCTTACTTCATCCCAAGAGCTTCCGCAGCGACTGAGCCGTTTAGCTGAGCCCGGGGATGTCCTTTTGGTTGGCACTGGTTTAAAGGTCATTTTTGGCGGTAGTTCCCGGACGATTATGACTCACGCTAATTATGCCGGCGGAGATGCCAGAGGCACGATAATCGGCATCGCTCCACCCGAGGGCGAAGCTGACGGCCAGGTTCACGTCGGCACCCCCGTCTTACGGAGCCAGAGCCGAACCCGGTATATAAATTACTCCGAATTCAAATTTCCCTCTAAGTGGGATCAGGCTCCAGCTGTTATTCAAGCCTCAGGAGCTTTTACCTCCGCCGACGGAAAAAAACTTTCTGTTAAGACAACCTATACAGTTAACTTGAATGCCGGCCGAGTCGATATCACCTCAACAATAACTAATACTGGCCAAGAATCCTGGTCTGACCTAAGCTATTCTCTCCTTTTTGACGCCTTTCATAGCTATTCCTTTACCCCCTTCCACCAGCTTTATCATCGGTCGCTAAATTTTCGTTTCTACCAGAAGCGACGGCACGCCCTGGCCTGGATTAATCTCAACCCTGTGACTCAAGCTTCAGCGCCGCTTCCTGGTCGTCTGGCTCCGGGCGATTCCTTTAAAGTCAACTATATTTTATTAACTGATGCCCGGCCAAGCCGACTCTTAGAAAAAATTTACGAATTGCTTAAAATTAGGGCTCTTCCCGCAAGAATCATTTTGCCCACAGAGATATCCGGCTGGAAAGAGATAATTGTCAGCCAGGTTGTAAGTGGTTCTACCTTTTTCCGGGCAATTATCGAGGACTCTGAAGCGACAGTCGATTTCCCTTTGCCTGAGGGGGTCTATCGAGTGAGGGGCCATTTTTACCCGGCCGTAGTCGAAACCTATCTCGCTATAGAAAAGGGCCAGGAAAATCAAGCTCGCCTCCGCTTGCCTTTAATGGGTAGCCTCAGCGTGCGTCTTCAAGATAGCCAAGGAAAACCAGTTCCGGGGAAGATAACATTTATCGGTCTTCAGCCAACTCGCACTCCCTATTTTCGTCCTGAAAACCCGGTTGAAACCAGCCGCAGCTTTGAAACCTTTAAGAATTCCTGTTTCCCTCCGCCTGAAGGGTTAGAGCTGGAGCTTCCGGTTGGCACTTACTTTGTATCTGCCTCGCGCGGGCCAGAATGCAGCCTTGACCAGCGGGTGGTAGAAATTATCGCTGATTCGCCTCAAGAACTGCGGTTTGTTGTCGACCAGGTGGTGGAAAAACCGGGGCTAATCAGTCTTGACCCCCACATGCATACTATCTTTTCTGACGGAACGGTAAACATAGCGGCTCGGCTGCAATCCTTGGCTGCCGAGGGCGTGGAGGTCGCTATAGCCACCGACCATAACATAGTTACCGATTATTCGCCTGTCCTGAAGCGCTTAGGCCTCGAAAAAGAGCTAACTGTGGCCAGCGGGACTGAGGTTACCATGCCTGATATGATTCACTTCAACGTTTATCCCTTGCCTTACAAAGAGAACGAAGAAAGGAAGGGCGCGATTGATCCGGTGGCCGAAGTGGTTGGTTCGCTCTTTACCGCCAGCCGGGCGAAAAGCCCACAGGGGATCCTCCAGGTGAACCATCCCCGAGCCGGAACCTTAGGTTATTTCAACAATTATCAACTTGACCTTCTCTCGGCCTCGACGGTTAAGGAAACCTTTGATTTTGGGTTCGACATTTTAGAAGTCATGAACGGCGCGGCACCGTTTTCTTCTAATGCTATTGCCCTTCAGGATTGGCTGCATCTAATTAACCGCGGCCGCTTTTATCCTCTTGTTGGCTCCTCTGACAGCCACACTATCGATGGCGGCGAGCCTGGTTATTCCCGGACATATGTCCTTTATGACCGAAAGGAGCCAGAGGCAGTCGACCTGCAAGCCATCCTCCAGGCTATCCGTCAAGGCAAAGCTTTTGCCAGCACAGGGCCCCTCGTTGACCTTAGGGTTAATGATACTTTTACCTACGGAGACCTGGTTTCGGTAAAACCCGGCCCAGTTTCCTTTAAAATAAAAGTTTGGGCCGCGCCCTGGGTCGAGGTGGACGAGGTCAGGTTAATTTTCAACGGTGATTATCGTCTCATCTTCCCGGTCAAAGAAAAATTCCGGTCTGTCGTCAAAATGGAGGAGGTAGTGACCATTCAAGTCAGCGAGGATACAGCCGTGGTAGCTGAGGTTATCGGCAAGAAAAGCCTTTATCCTCTGCTTCAACAACCCTCTGATTCTGGCCAATTAAGAGATGCCGTCTTGCCCTACGCTGTGACCAACCCGATTTTCATTGATACCAACGGCGACGGCAAGTATAATCCTCAGTGGCCAGAAGCCATCGAAGAGGTCAAAGCCTCGACTCTCCGTGGCCGAATAATCAGCCGCTAAGCCCGAATGAATATAATAAGACCTCGCTTTCTGGCCCCGCTCGACCCCAAAAGCTTTTACAGCTTCCCGAATATTATCACCTTGGTTCGCCTGGTTGCTTCCTTAATCTTTTTCACTCTGGCCGCAATCAAGTCGAGTCCGACCTTCAATTTTATCGGCCTCGGCCTTCACTGGGCTGGAGACGTGGCTGACGGAATACTGGCCCGCTGGGCCAAACAGGAAACTATTTTGGGTGCTGAAATCGATATTATCGCCGACCGAGTCGAATCAATCTTTTTCTATGTCAATTTTCTCAGCTTTAACCCGCAGCTCTTTCTGCCCATCGCTATTTATCTGGTTGATTTCGCCTTCGTCGATTTTTACCTCAGTTATCAATTTATTAAATACCCTATCATTTCACCCAATTATTTTTACCAGGTGGACAAAAAAGTCTACCGCTACAATTTCAGTCCAGGAGCTAAGTTTGCCAACTCCACGGTTGTGGCTTTGCTCCTTATCTTTCTTCCTCGGTGGCAGGTAGTAGCTACGGTTTTTGCCTCGGGCTTAGTCGCTGTCAAGCTCCGCTCCATCCTCTGGCTAAGGCAAAAACCTGGTTTGTTGCCGCCCAAGCCGGAAAATCAGCTTAAAGAGGTGGTCCCATGAGCTCAATCCGTCGCGACCTCCGCTTACTAATAAGAGGAATCAGGAATTATCTGACCGGACGGCCGCTTTGCATTTCTTTCGAAGTAACCTATGCCTGCAACGCCCGCTGCCGTCATTGCCACTTAGGCGGCCCGATACCCGGGGAAAAAAGAGCCACGGCCGATGAATTTGGCCGGCTTAGCCGCTGGCTTCAGCCAGTAGTAGCCCAGATTTCAGGCGGCGAGCCTTTGCTGCGCCTTGATTTGGAAGAAATTATCCGCGCCATCCGCCGTCCTAACCGACCACCCTTTATTGTGGTCACGACTAACGGTGCTCTGCTTAATCGAAAAAGGTACGAGAGTCTAAGGCAAGCCGGCGTCGACGAGTTTTCCCTTTCGCTTGATTATCCCGACGAAAGGCATGACGAATTTAGGGGAATTCCCGGCCTCTTCCGCAAGATTGAGAATTTGGTCAAGGAACTGACCCCCCTCGATGAAAAAGCGATTACCCTTTCCTGCGTGCTCCAGAATGATAACTTTCGCGAGGCCGTTTCGTTGGCGGACCTGGCGCGACAATGGGGAGTAAGGCTCAATTTCAGCACTTATACTTGGATGAGGACCGATAATAAAAATTTTATGATTTCCTCAGCCAATTTACCAGCTTTTCGCGCCACCATCGAGACCCTGCGGCGCTATAAGAGAAAATACGGCACAATTTATACCTCTGATTATGTCTTTCGGCAAATGCCAAAATATTTTGAACAGGGAGAGATACCCCATTGCCGAGCTGGCCAGCGCTTCTTTATCATTAACCCCGACGGCCGACTCTCTCCCTGCGGGTTAATCATCCGTCATTATTCAAGCCTTGAGGAGCTTAAGGCCTTCAGGGCCGAAAACAGTTGCGGCACCTGCTATACCAGTATCCGCGCCGGCACGGAAAGACCACCGCGCTATCTCCTCTTCGATAACCTGGGCGTCACGCGGACGAAAACCAAATGACAACTGATAATCCTGAAACTGCCTCTTATAACCGGGCAGAAGCCGAGTTAACCGAAGTTCGGCCTGGGCTTTCCCCCAAGTGGCGGACAACAATCTTTGCGGCTGAAATTCTTTTCGTCCTTGTCCTTTTCGTCTGGTGGTTTTCGAACTCCACCGCTCAAACCAGCCGGAGTCTTTGGGTTCTGTTCTTTTATTGCTTTCCAGCTGAGTTTATCATCGCCGCTGTTCCCCATGAGCCGGTGCTTCTTTTCTTTGCCAAGTTTTATTCTCCTCTGGTCATCGCTTTAACCTCCGTTGCGGGGACTCTTTTGGCTGAAACTCTTAATTACACTGCTTTTAATTATGTGACCGACCTCCGGGTTTTTAAGAAAATCAAGGAAGGGAAAACCATCCAGAAAACCGTGGCTCTCTTTCATCGCGCTCCCTTTTTAGCCCTCTGGGTAGCGGGCTTTACTCCCATACCTTTTTATCCTTTTCGCTTTTTGGTTGTTTTTGCCCATTACCCGCTCTGGAAATACCTGTTAGCTGTTTTTCTTTCCCGCGGCCCGCGCTTTTTTATTCTGGCGGAAGTGGGTCGGCTAGTTAAATTTCCCGACTATTTTTTGATCACCCTCTTTATTATTTTAATCGCCGTCGCTAATATTCCTCTTCTGCGGCGTTTTTACAAGAGCCAGCAGGCCAAAAAACAACTTAATTCCAATGACCCCAATCTTAGGTCAAAATAATAGGGCTGAGGAATGAGGGTCCAGCCAGGGAATAGAACAAGGGATTATAGAAAGAGAAAGAAGAAGGCGGGGAGAAAAGCTCCCCAATAGATGAATATAGTGAAGATAGCTGGACGGTAGAAATGATAAGAAATAGAAATGGGGAGTAAATCTATAATTAGCTATGAATCACATGATGGGAAACAGGAATTTGGAATGAATAAAATAGGCGGCTCAATGCCCGGAATTGATTATTAAAAGCGGCTGGCGTTTGCGCCAACTGACAGCGGAAACTTTAAAATAAAGGAGCGAAAGTGAAATTTGGAGCGAGTGAGCTTGAACCGCTAGCTCTAATCGTCAACCCAGAAGCGGCCGCAGGAAAGTGGCAACGGCGCCTAAGGGCGAAGCGACTAATCGAACAACTCTTCGGCGAGAAAATTAAAATCGCTTCCGGAACTAAGCAATCCACAGTTAATTTAGTTCGGGAGATGGCGCCGCAATTGAAGACGATTATTGCGGTGGGCGGCGACGGAACTATTGCCGATGTTTTTGAAGGCTTAGCCAAGGCCGGCCGCTTAAATGACATTTTTTTTGGCATCATTCCCTTCGGTAGCGGAAACGCCTTCCGCCTGGCCTTTGGTATTCCTAAATGCCCTGAAAAAGCTTTAAAAATCATTCAGCAAGGCGAGGTGCGATTAGTGGATTTAGTTCGTTTTGAAGATAAAGTGGCTGGCTTTATTAGCGTTGGAGCGACCGCATCCGTCACCGAAGCCAAAGTCAAGCACCAGCTTCCTGGATTCTGGGGGCATGTCTGGGCGGGCCGGCAACTTCTAAGTCTTAAACCTCAGCCATGGGAAGTTGAGCTGGAATCGGCCGTAGATAATCAAGGGCAAGCTTTTTCCCGTTTGAGATTGGAACTGAAGGTTTTAGACGCTGTTATTACCAAGACTAATTACTTCGGCTACAAATGGTGTATTGCCCCTTTAGCTCAGACGGACGACGGGTTCCTCGATATTACTTTCTTTGAAATGAGCGGTCTTAAATACGTTCGTTCTCTTCCCTCAATATATTTTGGCCGGAAACAACTTCGGCTTCGTCACTTCAAGGCCCGGCGTCTTACCCTGCGCGGGGAAAAGCTGCCCATCCAATACAACGGCGAGTTTCTTGGCTGGCGCCAGCAAATCACCTTCGAGGTCTGGCCTAAGGTCCTCAAACTTATTTGCCCTCAGCCGAAGAGAAGTGAGATAAAGCGAGATGAGATGAGATGAGATGAGATGAGATGAGATGAGATGTGATGTGATGTGATGTGATGTGGTGTGATGTGATGTGATGTGATGTGATGTGATGTGATGAAATAAGATAAGAACTTCCAAATTGGTGCCACCTCACCCATTTACCTCATTTCCGGTGACCGCTAACCTATCCAGCTTAAAAATCGGTAACGCCTAATCTATTTACCTTATTTTTCCTACCTTACTTTTCTATGAATTATTTTATTTTCGCGTTCCTTCCTATTTTTAAGCTGGGCTGAAGTAATAAGGCAGAGAGAAGGGGCTTCCAGGGCGTCCAGTTTCCCAAACTACACGAGTGGGAAGAGAATTGCCAGGATAAATCTAAATCAGCGAAAATTATCAAAAGAATTGCAAAACAAGGGCTAAGGATTAAAATAAAAAGAGCCTTTAAGGCGAAAGCTTTTCGAGGCAAGATTCATGGAGGGAAAAATGAAAAGACCAAAAAAGATAGTGATTCTTGGCCTCTTTTTTAGTCTATCTTTGGTCTTGGGCCGCTTCCTCTTTGCGGCTCAAGCGCCAGAGAAATTGACCATCGAGCAATTTCTAAGTTACCCGTTCTGTTATAGCTTAGTGGCGGCCAAAAAAGTGGACCGGATTGCCTGGCTCGAAGTTCAACAGGGTAAAAGAAACCTTTTTACTGCCGCCGGCCCTGATTTCAAACCCCAACGACTGACTAATTATCCGCTAGATGACGGCGTCGACCTCTCCAGCGTGGCTATCTCTGACGACGGGTCGGTGGTTGTTTTTGTCCGCGGCCACGACGCCAACCGCGAAGGCTGGGTAGCTAACCCGGCTCATTTTCCTGACGGAACAGAGCAAGCCATCTGGGCGGTAAGAATAGCCGTTGGCCAACCTTTCCGAGTGGCCGCTGGCAATTCGCCTGTTCTCTCCCCTAATGGCAAGATGGTTGTCTGGGTTAAAGACGGTCAGATATATGGTGCCTCCCTTGAAGTCTTGGAGAAAAAAGGAGGTAGCCATCCAGACGATGAGGCGAAGCTAAAACCTCTTTTTCGTACTTGGGGGTCAAATAGCAACCCGGTTTGGTCACCCGATAGCCAGAAAATAGCCTTTGTTAGCGACCGGCAAGACCATAGCTTAATCGGAGTTTATGAAATCGCTACCCGCAAAATAATTTATTTATCCCCGTCAGTTGACCGTGATACCAGCCCCACCTGGTCGCCTGACGGGAAAAAAATCGCCTTTATTCGCCGACCTGGTTTAGCCTTCAGCCAGATTGTCGCTGCAGCTCAGGCCAGAGCCACCGC
>CAZVIN010000016.1:0-43065 GCA_964627255.1 uncultured Eubacteriales bacterium | reverse complement strand
AGCGTGCCGGCTGTAGCCTATGCCGGGAACTTGACCTTTCTGCAGCTAACTCTTGGCTATCTCTTAGGACGCATCATCGTGGGCTTCGTTTTTCTGCCCCGTTATTTTCAACGTGGCCTGGCCACAGCCTATGAATATTTGAGCCAAAGATTTAGCCAAGGATTAAGGAAAGCGGCCAGCCTGACCTTTATGCTGACGCGTCTTTTAGCCGACGGCGTAAGAGTTTTTGCCTGCGCTATCCCCGTCGCCATGATTTTTCGCCTCATAGGGTTAAAGGCCTCTCCTTTCCTTATTTATGCCGCTTCTATTTCGGTAGTCACCGCTGTCACCCTAATTTATACCTATCTCGGCGGGATAAGAGCTGTTATTTGGACCGATGTGATCCAGCTTGGCCTCTATCTTGGCGCCGCAGCTGCCGCCCTTATCGTTATCCTTGTTTCATTACCCGAAGGCCTCAGCTCTGCTTTCTCGGGGCTCAAAGAAGCTGATAAACTACGCCTCTTTTATTCTGGCCTCGGCCTGTCGCTCAAAGATTTTTTAGCTGAGCCCTATACTTTTTTCACCGCTCTTATCGGCGGAGCCTTCTTTTCTATTGCCTCCCACGGCACAGACCAGCTTATCGTGCAACGCCTCCTGGCCACAAAAAAGCTCGCTTCAAGTAAGAAAGCCCTGGTTGGCAGCGGTTTCGTAATCATCCTCCAAATGGGCCTTTTTCTCGTCCTCGGTCTTTTCCTCTTTGTCTTCTATCAGGGCCAGAGCCCGGCTGACCTCAAACTGGCCACAGCAGATGAAATTTTTATTAAGTTTATCGTTGAAGAGATGCCCGTCGGAGCTTCGGGTTTAATAATTGCCGCTATCCTGGCGGCGGCTATGAGCACCTTAGCCTCAGCCATCAACTCCTTAGCGGCTTCGACTGTTTTTGACCTGAAAAAGCCGCGCTCTTTTAACTCGGCCTCTCAGCCAGAAGCGGAACTCCGCACTTCCCGCCTCTTTTCTTTATTTTGGGGACTCGTTATCTTTCTTTCCGCTCTGCTCTTCGCTCACCTTCAGCTTAATTCTCCCGGAAAGAGACCGGCCGTAGTGGAACTTGGCTTAGGGATTGCTTCTTATACTTATGGGGGCTTGCTCGGTGTTTTCTTGCTCGGCCTGATTTGCCGACGGGTCGATAAACGCCACGCCTTTGTCGGTTTTTTTGTCGGCCTGACAAGCCTCCTCTTCCTTGTCCGCGGGCCAATCCAAGCCCTTCTACCTGGCGAAGGCCTGGCCTTAGCTTGGCCTCTTTATATCGTCGTCGGTTCAACTATTGTCGTCGCTGTCGGCGCTTTAAGTTCCATCGTCAAAAAAACCTGACCTAATGACCAAAATTTTGATCCAAAAACCCCCCTCACACATTTTACCGATTAAACGGGGAAAGGTCTAAGCCACCGCAATGAAAATGGATAATGATTTTAAAATATTCTCGATTACCAATATTTTTATT
The DNA here is from genome assembly GCA_964627255.1 of uncultured Eubacteriales bacterium. Classification (GTDB taxonomy): domain Bacteria; phylum Acidobacteriota; class Aminicenantia; order Aminicenantales; family CALLJL01; genus CALLJL01. The sequence goes on along the minus strand of CAZVIN010000016.1, from coordinate 41,585 downwards.
ATTTTTTTATCTTTATTATTTTTCTTTTCTTGTTTTTATTTTATTGGTTCTCTTCCATTTTATCTGGACTGATTTGAGGGCTAAGTTCGGGAGGGCAGAAGTGACCATGGAAGGTTTAGCCTTCCCGAATCGCCCTTCGAGGGAACCTCTGGCCGCCGAGGATGTCTGAGCCTGAACAGGACCAACGGAGAGGCCAAAGGGGGGCAAGGGACTTTCGGGCTTTGTGTGATCAAGGAGGCGAGTTCCGCAGGCGCCGAGAGGGGGGAAGAGGGAACGGCGTTAAAAACCTGAGTGAGAACGAGGCCATCCCGAACATCTCAGAGTCTAACTCATACAAGATGGAGGAGAATCAAGTTAATTTATGAGTTCAGATGGAGTCAGGACTTAAAATGGTCATAGCCCGTTTTCTTTAGGGTTACCGGTCGCCCTTCAATAAGGTAATTCAGCTCTCCTTTTAATTCAGTTATTCGACCGATAGCCCGAAGCGGGCGTTGGAATTGTCTCCTGAATTTAAGAGCTACTTCCGGAAAATGAGCAGGATTCACGGTTAATAGCAGGCAGTAGTCTTCACCGCCTGCGGCCGCCACCTCTTCCGGGTTCCAGCCGTATTTCTGGCTGCATCTTTTCAGAGCTGAAGAAACAGGCAGGTTTTCTAAATAAACCTCAACTCCGCAGTCGGAGCTTTCCATAATTCTTTTCAGGTCGGAGTCAATGCCATCTGAGACATCCATCATGGCTCTTACCCCGGGCTGCCTGGCCAGAAAAAAACCCTCTTCCAGATGAGGTCGTGGCCGGTAGTGACGGTTGAGTAGATACTTCTCAGCCGGCGGTAATTCTTTTTTTTCCATCATGTCCAGCCTGGCCAGGATGAGCCTCAGTCCACCTTCAGAATCACCCAGCTCCCCGGTAACGGCCACGATATCCCCGGGACGGGCGGAAGACCTGTACTTAATGTGGTTTCTTTCCGCTTCTCCGAGCACAGCCACGTTTATGACCAGTTTTTCCACCGACCTCGAGGTATCGCCACCCAGAAGGGCCACACCAGTTTGGGAGCTGAGCTTTTTCCAGCCACGGAAGAACTCATCAAGCCAGGCCACCTCAGTCTCCGAAGGGATGGCGATGGAAAGAAAGGCATAGAGAGGTTTCCCGCCCATGGCTGCTATGTCGCTGAGGTTAACGGCCAGGGATTTGTATCCCAGGTCAAACGGAGAAATTCTCTCTTTTAAAAAATGCACTCCGTCCAGCAGCAAGTCGGTGGTGACCAGAAGTTTTTTTCTGCCATGATAGGGAATGACGGCGCAGTCGTCGCCAATGCCCTTTATTTTTTTGGGTAATCCTTTCAGAAAGGCGGGCGAGAAGCGGGCAATGAAACCAAATTCTCCGAGGTCGAGGATTTTTAACCCCCGGCTGGATTTTATTTTAGTTTTAGCTTTGCTTTCTCTTTCCATGTTCTTTTTTCCTTTTCCCCAAAATGATATTTTCCAGGCGACCAGAATAAAGGCCAAGGTAATGATTAACCATTTCAGGTCGGAATTTAGCTCGGGCTAAACCCTGACCAGGAAGCAGGAGAAAAAAGCATTCTCTTGAATTCATGAAATGTTAACCGCTCCTTCTGGCCTGGTCGATTATTTCTCGGAGTTTTCTGGAAGCCTGCTCCGGGTCGGGGCTGGCACAGATAGCCGAAACCACGGCGATGCCGTCTGCCCCAGCTTGTATTACCTGAAAAGCGTTCGTTTCGTTTATTCCGCCAATAGCCACTAGCAGCCGGCCGGTCAACCTCCTGGCCTGAGCCAGGCCTTCCAGTCCCCATGCCGGGCCAGTATCGGTCTTGGTTGGAGTGGGGAAAACAGGGCTGATGGCCAGATAATCAACAGGCAAATTTGCGGCTTCCAGGAGCTGATTAAGATTCTTAACCGACAGCCCAATTATGGCTTCAGGTCCAAGAAGCTTTCTGGCGGCTTCCACCGGCAGGTCATCCTGCCCGAGATGAACTCCGTCGACTCCCGCGGCCAGGGCAATATCCAGTCGGTCGTTAATAAGGAGGGGAATTTCTGGAGGAATGACCTTTTTAACCTCCAAAGCCAGCTCAAAAAAATCCTTTGTGGGACATTCCTTTTCCCTGAGCTGGACTACCGTTACTCCACCGGCAATAGCTTTTTTTATCAGGGCGGGCAGAGATAGGTTGGTCGTCAAGCGCCGGTCAGTGACTAAATAGAGGCTTAAATCAAAAGTCTTTTTTCCAGTCATGGTCTTTTCTCCGGTTTCCAACGCTCCTTCGCCAACTCCAGGCTAAGGTTGAATTGACGGATAAAGCTTTGAAGCCTCGGCCACAAGCCCGACAACGCTTTCTCTTTCTTCTAGTTAGAACTGATTTTCATTGGTTGCCCCTGACAGATATTTTAAGAAAGCCAGGTACTTAATCGGCTTCCTCTTATCATCTTCGCCTTCCGCTTTATCAAAATTTATCTTTATTCAACTTTAATTTTCAACCTGGCGGCGATTTCTTTTTCGCCTACGAGGTAAAGCCAGTCCAGGAAATGCAGCTCAAAACTGGCCGGCCCCTCAGCTTTTTCGGCGGCCATTTCCCCGCAGATGCCCATTACAGCCATGGCACCGGCAGCCGCTTCTAAATAATCAGAGTTAACCGCAACAAAAGCTCCGGTGATGGCCGATGCCACGCAGCCCAGGCCGGTGACTCGGGGCATCAGGGGATGGCCGTTGGCTATGCGGATGACTCTTTCGCCGCCGACCACGATGTCTGTGGCTCCGCTTATGCTGACGGCGCAGTGGAATTGCCTGGAAATCTTTCCGGCAGCTTCAACTGCCGCCTCTGAACCCTCCAGGCTGTCCACGCCTTTGGTCCTGGCTCCTGAATCCGCCAGGGCTCTTATTTCCGAACCATTGCCCCGAATTATGGCCACCGCCCCTTCAATTAAAAGTTTTCTGGCGGTGGCGGTGCGGTAAGGGGTAGCGCCGGCTCCAACCGGGTCAAGCACTACCGGAATCTTTTTCTTTCCGGCGGCCCGGATGGCTTTTTGCATGGCTTTTACCCAGTGGGGACTTAAGGTGCCGATGTTGATAACCACGGCCGAGGCCAGGCTGACCATATCCTCAACTTCCTCTTCAGCATGGGCCATGACCGGAGAGGCTCCGATGGACAGCAGGGCGTTGGCTGTCAGGTTCATCACCACGTAGTTAGTAATGTTGTGAACGAGAGGGACCTGCTCGCGGATTTTTTTGAGGTCGCGGCCGATAGTTTGAGCTGTTAACATAACCTCATACCTCCTGACATAAAATTCTTCTGTCAGATGAGGCTGAGCTTTTTCCCCTAAGGACACTGTCTCCCTACGCTGGCATTACCCAGTTCAGGTTCAAAGGGTTTGCTCTCAGCCTTCGCTCTGAAGATGCCGAAGGCACCCCTGACAGAACAAACCTTTTCTTACTATAAGTCGGCGAGGCTGTCAATCCAGGTTCGAGAAGCTAAGGAGAAAACTCTTTAAGTTCCATAACTTTGTTCGTTTCGGAGCCATTTTATCGCATCTCCTTACCCCTTCAAATGAGGGAAGAGCCAAAATAAAAAGGATTTATTCCCGTTTAAACTTTAAAAGGCACCTAAGATTAGTTCAAATAAAAGACCCCTCTTTTCCCCGGAGGAAACGTCCTTTAAGGCAAAAAAGTGCTAAATATTCATGATGAAAAGCGCCCCCATTTCCACCCTTTTTAAGGAAGAGACCGTATTATTTAACTATTCAAAGATTATAAAAGTATAGTAAACTGATAATAAATTTAGAGAAGGGGAAACTGTAGTTGTGCCGATAGCCGACAGCAAGGAAACAGGCTTCGAAGTTCCCGTGTCCACCGCTGCTGAATCCCGGCTTCTCTTCCGGTTTGAATCCCCGGTTGAACGTTTGGCCTCGCTTGATTTCCTGCGGGGGGGCGCCATTTTCTTTATGGTCCTTTTTAACGCCCTTTATTTTTATGAATCTGTCCCCAACTGGCTTAAGCATGCGCCAGCCGATGGCCTCACTCTGCCGGATTTAGGCGTCCCGATTTTCCTCTTTGCCCTTGGGGTTTCTTACCGCCTTTCCTTCACCCGGTGGCTGGAAAGAACTGGTAAGAAAAAAACGATTCTCCACTTCCTTTTGCGCTTCCTTATACTCTGGGCTTTTGGCTTTTTCGGCGAGTTAATGGTTTTCGGCCATTTTACCTGGGGTGTCCTGGCCATGGTCGGTGCTGTTGGCCTTTATTGCCTCCCTCTCCTTTTCCTCGCACCCTCTCAACGCCTCGTGGTATCTTTTCTCCTCCTCGTCGCCTATCAGGGGGCACTCCTGGCTGGGTTGCCGGTTTTATTTATTGAAGATGGGCTGGGAGGTCCCTTAGCTATACTCGCCTGGGCCTTTCCAGCGATAGTGGCATCAAGCTGCGGTAACTGGATGAAAGAAAAAAGATGGCCAAAGAAAATGATTGCAATCCTAGCGGCCGGACTCGCTCTGGTTTCCCTCGGGCTCATTCTTAGCCGCTTCATCCCCTTCAATAAACATAGAGTTTCGCTTTCCTACATTGTTTTTACTTCAGGCCTGAGTCTGATAATTTTTCTATTTTCTTTCATCCTCATGGATATCTGGAAACTCAAAATCGCGGTTTTCACATCCCTCGGCAAAAACCCTCTCATTATTTATATGCTTAGCGGCATCCTCACTCTCGGGTTGAAGACGATTACGCCCGAGGCGGCCTCCTTTACCCTTCTTTTAGCGGAAAGCCTGGTTGTTCTGATGGTTAATTATGCCGTGGCTACTTTACTTGACCGCTATGGCCTGGCGCTACGTGTTTAATTTCTTGCCATCGCCTTATCCCCCTTGGTTATTAAAAAGAACCACAAAGACTTAAGCACGACTTCCCGGCACGCTAAAAATAGAACCGGCTTTGACTCCGAAGGCCGTTTTTCGCCCTTCTGGCTTGAACTTAGGCCGATAAATGTTTATTATGGACCCTCTGATGAGGAAACCGCTCTACTCAGTTATCCTGCCCACCTTTAATGAAAGGGATAATATCGAGTCCTTAGTGATGGAAATTCAGGCTCAGCTGGGAGAAGAAGCCGAAATCATCGTCGTCGACGATGACTCACCTGACCGAACTTGGCAGAAAGTGGAAGAGATGCGATTGTCCTTTCCTAACCTCAAGCTTATCCGGCGGCAGAAAAACCACGGTTTAGTCGCGTCCCTCAAAGAAGGAATTGAAAATGCCAGCGCTGAAATAATTATTTGGATGGACGCAGACGGCTCAATGCCTGCCAGCAAGATTCCCGAATTGATTAAACCCTTAGATTGTGGCTATGACCTAGTCGCAGGAAGCCGCTTTGTACCCGAGGGCGGGGTGGAGTTAATCACGGGAAGTCCGGATTCCGTGGGAGCTTTTTTCTTCAGCCTTCTTCTCAACCGCTGGTGTCAGCTCCTCTTCGGTCGCTGGTTTCACGACTATACCAGCGGGTTTGTGGCGGTTAAAAAGTCCGTCTTGGAAACCTTGCGCCTCCGAGGTCATTACGGCGAATATTTTATTGCTCTCGTCTCTGAGGCCCACCGCCGGGGCTTTCGTCTTCTGGAAATTCCTTATATCAACCGAGCCCGAAAAGCTGGCCAATCCAAAACTGGACAGCACCTTCTGGACTATCTACGTCGCGGTTCGAAATATTTTTGGTTGACACTTCGCTTAAAATTATTATCATAAACCCGTTGTCCCATGAATCAGGCCCCGGTAGAACGGATTATTATCGATGAAAAGGTGTTGGCTTTGGTTGTCCGAAAGAGTTTCTCCGTACCCGGAGCCAACTTTTTTACTCCTTCTGATTGGCCTCAACAATTGGGGATGCTGGTTTATGAAAAAGGGAAAAAAGTCCTGCCCCATCAACACCGACCTTTTCGTCGCGAAACAGATACTTTTACTGAAGTCTTAGTGCTTCTTTCTGGGAAACTCAAAGTTGACCTCTATGACCAGGCTAAGCGCTTAGCACGGACGGTTTTCCTTGAGCCTGGAGATTCAATTCTTTTCGCTTCTGGCGGCCACGCGATTGAGGTTCTAGAAGATGCCAAGATTTTGGAAGTTAAACAGGGACCCTACATCGGTCAGGACGAAAAGGAATTTCTCTGAGCTGGCGGTTTTCTCTTTGGCTCCTTAAGCAGGGCCAAGTTTCAGCTGGAACAATGAAGACAATTAGACCGAAAGCCACCCGCCACCTTTTTCCGTGGTTAATCTTGGCCTGCCTCACTCTTCTAATGACTTTTCCCTTGGTTTTCCATCTGGGGGACCGTCTTCCTTCTGACTTGGGTGACCCCTTGCATCATGTCTGGCTTATCGGCCGCAACCTGGATAAGGTTAAACAGGGATTCACCAATTTTTGGGAAACACAGGTCTTCTATCCTCATCACAAGACTTTACTCTATGGCGATTACGTCCCTCTTCTAACGTTAATGGCGGCAGTTCCTGCTTGGCTGACAAAAAACCTTATTCTCACCTATAATCTCCTCTGGCTTTTTTCCTTTTTCCTTTGCGGCCTGGGCGCTTATTGCTTAGTTTTTCATTTTACCGGCTCCCGCTGGGCCGGGTTTATAGCTGGAGTGATTTTTGCTTTTTCGCCGCTTCGCTTTGCCCATCTCAGCCACCTGGAACTTCTTTATTCAGCCTGGCTGCCCTTTAGCTTCCTCTTTTTCCATCGCTATTTCGAGCAGCCAACGATAAAGAATCTTTTCTGGGCTTTGTTTTTCGTGGTTATCCAAGCTTTATCCTGCGCTCATTATGGCCTCTATGCCGCGCTTTTTCTGGGTCTTTTTGGTCTGGTTTTAGCCTTCCAAACCGGCTTCTGGAAAAAACCTTCTTTCTGGACAAAAACAATAACTGGCGTTCTCATCGCTTCGGCCATGATCCTTCCCTTTTTCCTTCCCTACTTTCCGGTTCACCAAAAAATGGGGTTTACTTGGTCCCTCGGGGACTTGCACCATTATTCGGCGGAAATTCAGGATTATTTAGCCGTTCCGGCCTGGAATCGAGTTTGGGGACGGCTCCTCGAGAGGGGCGTTACTCCTGAACATGAGGTTTTCTTAGGCTTCGTTCCCCTGCTTTTTCTAATCATCTGGCTGGGCTTCAACAGCAAAGATTCCAGCGACTCCGGATATCGTCCTTATTTTGTCAACGTGCTTATTTCCTGGTTCAGCCTAAAAAAGAAATGTCCCGAAAAGAGCAGACGCTTAGCCTTTTTCCTTTTTTTCTTAGACATAATTATCTTTCTCTTGATTATAGACATAGTAGCCATTTTATCCACCGGTGGCTGGCGAATTGAATTGGGGTTGATTAAGTTATCTTCCCGCCGGCTGATTAATCCTTCGCTCCTTCTGGCCCTAACTCTGCTCCTTCGTTTTCAGGTTTATCCTGGTTGGCCCCGACTGCTTAAAAAGATACTAAGCTTTTTTAGAGACGAGGGGGTGACAAAGAATCAATTTGATTCGACATCTTTAAAACGGCCGGTGCCGATTCGGAAACTCCATCTCCTCTTCGACCTTTACCTTACCATGACCATATTAAGCTGGCTCTTTTCTTTCGGCCCGATTATTGCCTTCAAGGGAGAAAGACTGCTTACCGGGCCCTATAACCTTCTTCTCCGCTTAATACCAGGCCTTCAGGGAATTCGCGTGCCCAGTCGCTTTTCGGTCATGGTATCCCTATCCTTAGCCATTCTTTGTGGCCTGGCCTTGGCTTCGTTCTTAAGGTCAAGATGGTTTTTTTCAAGGCAAAAAGGGCTTTTAATCATTCTGTTCGCCGCCATACTGATAGAAGAAGTTTCTTTTCCCTTGCCTTTAGTCCCTGTCCCCTATAAAGGCCAGCCTCCGCCAATTTATTCTCAGGTATCTCAACTTCCCAAGAATTCAGCTCTTCTCGAGCTTCCTCTTCCCGCGAGTCGCCTCACATATTATCAAGAAGCCCTGCCGATGTATTACTCGCTTTTCCATCGCCTAAAAATAGTTAACGGTTACAGCGGTTTTATTCCGCCCGCCTATAGCATTATCCAGGAAGCAATGGAAACTTTCCCCAGTGAAGAGACTATCTCTCTTCTCAACCGACTTAATGTTAGTTTCATCCTCATTCATACCACCGGATTTCGTCCAGAAAAAGGAAAAGAAATAGTCGCTCAACTCGCAGCTTGGTCTAATTATTTTACCTGTTTGGCCCAAAGTGAAGGTGATTTTCTCTACGAGTTAACGCTTCCTTCGCGTAAAGTTAACGAGATATCATCGGAAAAAGAAACGGCAGACGGACTGAAAATCCCTGAGATACAGAATTATCAACGCGGGGCTCGCGTTTCAGTTCCCACGCGACGGAAAACCTTGACCCGGCTCGCCACCCAAGGCGGCTGGAAGGTTTGGACCAGCTCTAATGTTGTTATGGCTGAAAAGGCAATCGATAATTGCCTCGAGTCGGGCTGGACGTCGGCTACGCTCCAGCGCCGCGGAGAATTTTTCTGGATAGATTTTAGTCAGGAAGTGAGATTGGCTGAGGTTCGTCTTTATTTGAAAGGAAAATTATTTGATTACCCTCGAAATCTCGTTATCGAGGCTTCAAGAGATAATCGCAGCTGGGAGGTGGTCAAAGAATATGTAAACACCTTTCCTTACTTTGACCTGGAAACCATCGAAGACCTCTCAAGTTATCATTCGCGGCTGGTTTTACCACCGACTAACCTCAGGTATCTTAGGCTTAAGCTGACAAAACCTCATAGCCTTTATCATTGGTCTATCCAGGAAATCGAATGCTTGGTGGAAGAAGAATGATTTTGACCCAAGAGAAATAAATAATTCCGCGTCGAGGTGAAGAGGTTCGCAGGAAAAGGAAATAATATGCTATATTTGGAGCGAGAATTGTTAAGCTCCTTTGACTGGAGATTAAAGAAGGTTGGTCTCTGTTTCCTAAGGGAGGAACAAGATGGCAATTTCTTCCGCCTGGTAAATAAGGACATTTTTCTTAACCAAGGAGAAAATAAAAAACATTAACGCTCATCAAACATCTTAAAGGGTAGCAGGGCAAAATAATAAAAAATAAAGATTAGGCGAAAATAATGAAAATTTTTAAGGCAAGAAACAAGGCTTTAAGAAGGCCATCCCCGGCAATAATTCCCGTTTCTGAGCCGCTTCTGGGAAAGCGAGAAAAACAAATGGTCGAAGACTGCCTGCGGCGAGGCTGGATTTCCTCGGCTGGACAGTATGTCGAGGCCTTTGAACAGGCCTGGGCTAAATATTGCGGCCGGAAGTATGGTATTGCCGTGAGCAGCGGCACGGCGGCCCTTCAAGTGGCCGTCGGGTGTTTGCCGCTTGAACCGGGGGATGAAATAATCGTTCCTGATTTTACGATGTTTGCCTGCGCGGTAGCTGTCGTGAGCTGGGGAGCGAAACCGGTTTTGGTTGATGCCGACCCGAAGACCTGGTGTCTCGATATTTCCCAGGTAGAGGCCAAGGTCACTCCCCGAACAAAGGCCATAATGGCGGTTCATATCTATGGCCATCCAGTCGAGATGGACCCCGTCGTTGCTTTGGCGGAACGCTACCAACTGGCCCTAATCGAGGATGCGGCTGAAGCCCACGGCGCTGAGTACAAAGGAAGGCGTTGCGGCGGATTTGGCGATATCAGCTGCTTTAGTTTTTATGCCAACAAAATAATAACAACAGGCGAGGGAGGAATGGTTTTAACGGATAGGGAAGATTATGCTGCCAGGGCCCGCTTGCTTCGTAACCTTTATTTTGGGACCGAAGACCGATTCCGCCACGAAGATATCGGTTATAACTTTCGTCTAACTAACTTCCAGGCGGCAATCGGCTTAGCTCAGTTAGAAACCATCGACAAGCGTCTGGCGCGGAAGCGCTGGATAGCTAAAAAATACCACGAAAGATTAGAAACAATCTCAGGTTTGCAGCTTCCCGTCGAGGAGCCCTGGGTGAAGAATGTTTATTGGATGTACGGGATAGTAGTCAAGCCCGAAACAGGTTTTGATGGTCGTCGCTTGGCGGCTGAGCTCAGAAACCAGGGAATTGAAACGCGAGCCTTTTTTACCGGACTTCACCAACAGCCGGCCTTGCAGAAACGCGGCTTGATAACCGAAACCTTCTTCCCAGTTAGCGAGTACCTTTCCCGGCAGGGTCTTTATCTTCCGTCAGGGCTGACTCTGAGCGAAAAACAGATTGACCGAGTGACCGCGGCGGTCAAAGATATCCTTCGCTGAAGAAAAGCAATGAAGAACTCTGTTTTTGGCGAGGCCTATGCGGCTTGCTACGACCTTCTCTACCAAGAAAAGGATTACGACGAGGAATGCCGCCTCCTGGAGAAGGCTTTTCACCGTTTTTGTCCTTTTCCTGTCGAGAAGGTACTCGACTTGGGTTGCGGCACGGGTAATCATGCCTGGAGATTAGCCCAACGAGGCTTTCAAGTGCTCGCGGTGGATTTTTCGGAACCCATGCTCCGCATGGCCCGCAGTAAAAAGGCTGCCTATCTCTTGCCACCCGGAGCCAGCCCGCCTCTATTTTTACTTGGCAACATAGCAAAGTTGCAGCTCCGAATTCAGTTTGAAGCGGTTATTGCCATGTTTGCGGTCCTCGGTTATCAAACTAATGATGAGGAGATGGCCGCTTTTTTAAGCACCGTGGCCGCTCATCTTAAGCCCGGCGGCCTATTTTTAGCCGATGTCTGGTACGGCCCGGCTGTCGAGGCCATAAAACCTGAGTCCAGGCGAAAGGTGGTTTTCTTCGGCGATGGCCAGCTGAGCCGCGAGGCCCGGGGTGAACTTGTCTCGGAAAAGCACCTTTGTTTGGTCCATTACCGAATTAATATTCAACGAAATAAGGATTCAAAGGAAGAAGAGTTTGAGGAGAAACATCTGATGCGTTATTTTTTCCCTGAAGAGCTAAGGAGATTCCTCTCTGAGTCCGGGCTGAAAATGGTGCAGCTCTCCGCCTTTGGCCATCTGGACCAACCGCCTGACACGACGACCTGGAATGCCTTGGTCATCGCCCAGAAACTTGAGACTTAACCTTAAAGAAAGGATTCTCCAGTATCAACTTAAAGCGAGTAGCATTGGCTCTGGCAACATAAAATTGGGGATTGACCTTAAAGAAAAGATTCTCTCCACCTTGGGAGTCGTAGACAATGACGCGTCCAGAATGGCGTTGCTCCCTTTTAGACCTTTCTCACCAAAGCCTCCGACCGCAGGAATTCATTAGCCCTAAAGCTAATTGATAAAATATCCAGAAGAGACGACTTCGATTCTTGGTTCAAAGGACACAGAGGACCAAGATCTGCGCAGCGAAAGAGAAGGAATACCTAACAAAAAGATTACGAGTGTGGATTTCAACCTAACCAAGCCTCTGGGTCTGAAGTGAGAAAGCGGGGTGAAAGTGTTTTTGGCCGCTGACTAAAAATCAGGGTTAGCGGGGCAGCCTCCGGGAAATTTTCCAAAGTAATGGATTCGGCTTGACAAAATATCTTTCTTAGAAAGAATGGAAACGTTAACGCAGACAATTATGGACAAAAGCTGGTCCAGGCTTAAATCTAAAGGAATCCGGGGGAACCTTTCCCGAAAAGAAAGGTCGTTAGTTTAATCTTTTAAGGAGGCATCATGAAAAGGCAAAGCCACGTTTTCTGGGCAGCGGCTCTTTGGCTCCTGATTTTTTCCAGTTGGCCTCTTTTGGCCCAGGGAAAGCTCGACGACTACGAGCGGGCCGCTAACCTGAGGGAAAAATTTCAAGGTCTGGCGGTCAACGTTCCTGACCGGGCTAACTGGGTCAACCAAACGCCGCGTTTCTGGTACCGCAAGACAGTAAAAGGCGGCCATGAGTTTGTGTTGGTTGATGCGGAAAAACTGACCAAGGCACAGGCCTTCGACCATGCCAGACTGGCCGAAGCTCTCAATAAAGAGACTGGCCAGAAATTTACCAGCATTAACATACCCCTGATGATGTTCAACTTTGTAGACAACGAAAAGGCTATCGAGTTTGAATTCGGTGATTCCAGGTGGCGTTGCGACCTTTCGACTTATGCGCTGAAAAAAATCGGCCCGGCCAGGCCACCCCGCGGGGACGGGTGGCAGGATGTCGGTGGCCCTCCGCCTCAAGCCGCTTCCACTGAAGTTAAAAGCTCTCCGGACGGTATATGGGAGGCCTTCATCCGCAACTATAATGTCTGGCTTCGCTCCAAGGACAAGAAAGAGGAATTTCCGCTGAGCTGGGATGGAAACGAGGGCAATTATTATACTTTTCAGTCGATAACCTGGTCACCTGATTCTCAAAAAATAGCGGCCTATCGCCTCCGGCCAGGACTGCATCGCAAGATTCAATACGTCGATTCCTCGCCTTCAGACCAGCTCCAGCCGAAATATTTTACTCTCGGCTATACTAAGCCTGGCGACCCTATGGATATTGAACAGCCCGTGCTCTTCCTCATAGAAAACAAAACCCAGATTAATATCGACAATTCTCTCTTTCCTAACCCCTATGACCTTTCTAATATTGTCTGGTGGAAGGATAGCCGGGCGTTTACTTTTGAATATAACCAGCGCGGCCATCAAGTTTACCGAGTAATTGAAGTTGATGGAACAACCGGCAAGGCGAGGGCGATCATCAGCGAGGAATGTGCCACCTTTTTTTGCTACTCCAGCAAAAAATATCGCTACGATATCGATGACGGCCGGGAAATAATCTGGATGTCAGAGCGGGATGGCTGGAATCACCTCTACCTTTATGACGGAAAAACGGGCTTGGTCAAAAATCAGATTACTAAGGGCGAATGGGTAGTGAGGAGCGTGGAAAGAGTCGACGAGGCGAAGCGCCAAATTTGGTTCTTAGGAAGTGGCATGTATCCGGGAAGAGACCCATATTTTCTTCATCTGTACCGGGTTAATTTCGATGGCAGCGGGTTAGAAGCCTTGACCGAAGCCGATGCTAATCACACTATTACTCTTTCCCCGGATTTAAAATACTACGTCGACCTTTACTCGCGAGTGGACATGCCGCCAGTAATGCTGCTGAGGCAGACGGAAGATAAAAAAGTCCTGCTAGAGCTGGAAAAGGCTGACATAACGGAGCTCGAAAAAGCCGGCTGGCGCGCTCCCGAAGTATTTGTAGCTAAGGGACGTGACGGCAAGACTGACATTTGGGGAATTATTATCCGGCCGACTAACTTTAATAAGAATATAAAATATCCGGTTATTGAAAATATTTATGCCGGTCCGCATAGCTCTTTTGTCCCGAAGAATTTCTTTGCTTATAACCAGATGATGTCAGTGGCGGAGTTGGGATTTATCGTTGTTCAGGTTGACGGCATGGGCACGAGTAATCGTTCGAAGGCTTTTCATGATGTTAGCTGGAAAAACATCAAAGATGCCGGCTTTCCTGACCGGATTCTCTGGCACAAGGCTGTCGCCGCTAAATATCCCTATTATGATATAACTCGTGTCGGCATTTATGGCACTTCTGCCGGCGGCCAGAATGCCTTAGCCGCCCTCCTTTTCCATCCAGATTTTTACAAAGTCGGCTTCGCGGCGGCGGGCTGTCACGATAATCGGATGGATAAGATTTGGTGGAACGAGCAGTGGATGGGCTGGCCCCTCGGTCCCGAATATGAAGCCTCCTCGAATACAGTTAATGCCTATCGGCTCAGAGGAAAGCTTCTTTTAGTCGTCCCCGAGTTGGATACTAATGTTGACCCCGCAACAACGATGCAGGTAGTTAACGCCTTGATTAAGGCCGGTAAGGACTTTGATTTACTCGTCGTTCCCGGTGCCAATCACGGCTCAGGCGGACCCTACGGAGAAAGAAAGCGGAATGACTTTTTCGTCCGGCATTTGCTCCGAGTCGAACCTCCCGATTGGAACAAACTTGATAAAAAACTGCCTCCGATGAAACCACCTTTTCCGGTAAGAACACCTGATATGGCCGAAGAAGATATTTATTATTGACCAGGAAAGGGAGTCGCGGCTAAAGAGATTGAAGCAAAAAAAGCTATTGACCAAAGGTCAAGACAGAAACTCAAAGCGGCGAGAGGTCTTTCTGCAGAAAGGCTAATTTTTCGTTTGTCCTATTTTTTGAGCCTTAAGAAAATCAGCGGGACCTAAAATAGGGTCTTAAATCTACGGCTCCTATTCCAATTAAAGGAATGGGAAAAATTAGGTAAATAGGTGAGGTGGTACCAATTTTAAGGTGACACCAAATTTTAACACCAATTTTAGGGTTAGGTAATCTGTCTTTTCGCCTGGCAAAATCGGCCATCACCCTATTACTGGATTTTCTGACTTAAAATAAATAAAATTAAGATGGGAGGAAAAATGCGGCAAATTTCTATTTTTATGCTCATCGTTCTTGTCTTGGCCTTTTTTGCCTCCTGCGCTCCCACAGCCAAAGTTACCTCGACAGGCGGACCCTCTATAGCCGAGGCTCAAGCGGAAAAATATAACGGTCCTAAAGCCCGGATTGCCGTTGGCGAGTTCCAGGATAAAACCGCCAAAGGAGGCTGGCACGGTGGCTGGATGGGGATGTGGGGGATTGAATTCAGAGATATCGGCGAAGGCATGAGAGACATGCTTACCACGGCTCTTTTCAACACCAATCGGTTCATTGTCTTGGAAAGAGAACAGCTGGGCGAAGTAATTAAGGAGCAGGACCTCGGAGCCACAGGCCGCATTAAAAAGGGAACTGAAGCCCCGGTCGGCGAAATTTACGGAGCTGAGCTCATCGTCACCGCGGCCGTGACTGAATTTGAAGGTTCAGCCAAGGGCGCTGCTGGCGGGACAAGAGTCCTTGGGGTGACTGTCGGAGGGGGAGCAAAGAAAGCTCATATCGCTATTGACTTGAGGATAATCGACACCAAGACTTCGCAAATTGTGGCGGCCACGACAGTTGAGGGAAGTGCGACCAGCTTTGGCGCCGCTGGGGCAACCGTAATTGGCGGCAAGTTGCCGATAGCCCTCGGCGGCTTCTCCAAGACGCCTACCGAACAGGCTATCCGGGTCTGCATTCAAAAAGCCGTCGAATATGTCGTCAGCCAGACCCCATCTCAATACTATCGCCATAAATAAGCTCTCGCGTTCTTGGTTCGCTCCCAGCCGTCGCGGGGTCTAAGGTAGGGCTTTATTCTAAGAAGCTTTTTCTATTCAGCTTCTTGCTTTTCCCTGAGGAGGGGAAGACGCCGGCGTCAATAAGAGTTCCTTTCCTTAAAAACAGGTTTGGCTAACTTCTTTTCTTGGCCACAGCTAACATAAAAGGCCCGCCTTCTCTTGAGCTCTCAGTTAAACCCATCGAAGAAGCGAGGGATATTCTCCCCAGAGAAAGAGCTTGGGCGGCGTCAATTTCTATTTATTTTGCCTCCCTTCTTAATTAGTTCAGAAAGCGGTGAAGAGGGAGGAGTTGCCATAACTTAATCCTTCTCATGAACCCACCGTTCTTCATCGCATCTGTTTCTGGGTTGATAAGAGGAAGGAATGCCATAGCTGAATCCCCCTTATGAACCACCTGATGATTGAAATTTTATTTCATATAGAATAAGTTTAAAAAATCGTGTTTAGAATTTAATTCAGATGGAGAAGCGAAGGAGGTCAAAAATGACTCTGGTGGGACTAAAAAAAATCAGGCCCAAAAAAACTTTACCTTTACTCATGATTTTCCTGCTCCTGTCTTTCTCGTTCGCCTGCCAAAAGAAAGCCGAATCAAAAAAATTCCGCGTTGCTGTGGCTACTTTTTCTCACGAGACCTGTACCTTCTGTCCAGGGAAAACGACAGTTGAGGATTGGGAATACTACGGCCCGCCAACGCGGGACTTCATTAATACTGACCGCGGTTATATTGGCGGGTTTAAGTCGGCTTGCCAAGAATACGGCAACGTGGAACTCATAGGAATTACCTCTCCTCGCGACGCCCGAGGTGGCTCCTCAGGCAGCTGGCTGACTCAGGAAGCCTTCGACAAATACTCGGGACTTATTGTTGAGGACCTAAGAGCCCTTGGTCCCTTCGACGGCGTTTTCTTAGCCCTCCATGGGGCCATGGCGGTTGAAAACATTCCCAAGCCGGAAGCCGAGCTGGTCCGGCGAGTACGCCAGGTGGTAGGCCACATCCCGATTATGGTCACCCTCGACCTCCACGCTAACGAAGACCAGGAGCTGGCCGAAGCGGCTGACGCCGTTTTTATTATTAAGAGATACCCCCATTACGACACCTTCTTAACCGGCGAAACGGCCGCCCGCGTCATGATTAAGACTCTGCGCGGACTTTATAAGCCAACCATGGCCGTCAGAAAACCGGGGGTAATCACGCCCAGTGTTTTTCAGGGGACAGGGACTTCTCCCGCCATGGAAATTATGGAAAGAGCCCGCGTCTGGGAATGCGAGTATCCCGATACCTATGTTTCCGTGGCTTTTGGGTTCGCCTACGCCGATGTTCCTGACGTCGGTGCCACCGTGATGGTCGTAACTAACAATAACCGTGAGCTGGCGGAAAAAATTGCCCAGGATATGTCTGATTATATCTGGCGTTTACGACATGCTTTTGCCGGGAAAAAGTTGCCAAAAACTAAGGAGGGGGTGGCCGCGGCCATCACAGCGGTTAAGGAAGGCAGGGTACCGGTAATCATCGCCGACCACAGCGACCGCACCGGTGGCTCGACCCACATTCTGGAAGAACTCCTCAAACAAGGAGCTAAGAATTTTTGCTTTACCACCCTGCGTGATGAGCGAGCCTTAGAATTAATCCAGAGCAAACATAAGGTCGGCGATTCGCTAAGCATCGACCTGGGAGGTTACTCTGACGAATTTGCCGGCAATCCGGTTAGAATCGAAGGCGAGGTCGAGTTTAGCGGTCAATTCGGCCGGGAGGCAGTCGCGGTTCTTCGCTTCGGCCAAAATAACCGGGTAATTCTTACGCCAGTGTTAACGCAAGTAACCGACCCCAGGATATTCAACGCTCTGGGCATAAACCTTAAAGAAATCGAAATTATCGTTCTCAAGTCAAGAGTCCATTTTCGTCGCGGGTTTGTTGACACTGGACTGGCCGGCGCCGTCATCGAAGTAGATGCACCAGGCTGGGGACCAGCCGACCTAACCCTTTTACCTTATAAGAACATCCCCAAAGATATTTACCCTGTTTATAGAAAAGATTGATGGAAACGGTTAATTCAGTTGGGAGAAAAGGCCCGAGGCGATATTTTTTGGTTCAAGGGAAAACTTAATTAAAAGCGAGGGGTCGAGTGGCAATGACGAACCTTTTCAGGAAAGGACGGCCGAAAAGACCTGGAAAACTTGCCGCCGTCAAGGAAAAGAGAATTGATTGGGCCACCAGTGGCTGACCGTTTAGCGGAGCGTTTAAATAAATTCGGGCGGCGCCCAGGTCTCAGAAGGACAATAAAAGCCGCTAAATAAAAATCTATGACTAATTTCGGAAAAGGAGGCCAAAAATGGAATGGAAGAAGAACATAACTGAGAAATTAGGTGGCGACTGGTCATTCAAGGCAGGCAAGGCGACCTTTTTTATTTCTATTCTTTTTCTTCTCATCATCCTTCCTTTCTCCCTCCTGACCGCTTCGCCTCAAAAAGAAAAAAAAGTCGAAAGGGAAAAGAAATTTGTCCTTGACTGGTTAGGGCAGCCAGAAATTGTCGAAAAATTTGGCCAAATCGCCGATTCTATTTGGTCTTTTGCGGAGTTAGGGCTTCAGGAATACCGATCCTCAAAGCTTCTGGCCGATACCTTAGAACAAGCCGGCTTTTCAGTTGAGCGGGGAGTCGCGGGAATGCCAACAGCCTTTGTTGCTTCCTATGGCTCGGGAAAGCCGGTCATCGCTATCCTGGGCGAATATGACGCTCTCCCCATGCTCTCGCAGAAGGGCCGGGTAGCCAAGCAAGACCCACTGATTCCGGGGGCCCCGGGCCATGGTTGCGGGCATAATACCATGGGCACAGCAGCCACTGCGGCCGCCATAGCCGTTAAAGAAGCGATGGTTAAATTTGGACTAAAGGGAACGATAAGAATGTATGGCTCGCCAGCCGAGGAAACTTTAATCAGCCGTCCTTTCATGGTGAGAGCGGGGTTGTTTAACGACGTCGATGTCGTCATCGATAACCATAGTTCGGCTGATTTCGGCACTGATTATGGGGTAAGCGGCAATGCTCTATTCTCCGTCATCTTCACCTTTAAAGGAAAAACCGCCCACGGAGCTTCGGCCTGGCTCGGCCGCAGTGCTTTGGATGGCGTGGAGCTCATGAATATAAACGCCAACTTTCTCCGGGAACACCTTAACCTCGGACACAGGCTTCACTACGTAATCACAGCCGGCGGCGAGGCACCCAACGTCGTTCCTGACAAAGCCAGTGTCTGGTATTTCATTCGTAACAGCGACGACCGAGTCGAAGAGATGTTTCAGAAAATTGTCAATTGTGCCCAAGCCGCCGCTCTGGCCACAGAGACCGAGCTAATTGAAGTCCGGGTTCTCAGTGCTGTGCATCAGCGCCATTCTAATAAGGCTTTAGCTGAGCTTTTCCAGCGGAATATCGAGCTCGTCGGCATGCCTCAATGGACAGAAGAGGAAGAGGCCTTCGCCCGGACTCTGCAAAAAGAGCTCGGTGCTGAAGAGAGAGGCCTGCCTCGTGAAGTGGGCCGTCTCCGCGAGCCAAGAGGCGGGGATATTGGCGGCGGTTCCTCAGATGTCGGCGATGTTTCCCTTGTCGCTCCTTTGGCCACTATTCGTTTTCCCGGGCAAGTACCTGGCGCCATTGGCCATCATTGGTCCTCAGTCGCTTGTAATTACGGCTCTACAGCCTGGAAGGGCCTGAACGCTGGAGCAAAAGCCATGGCCGCTTCCGCCATCGACCTTCTCACCAAACCCCTTGAGCTAAAAAAAATTCGTGAGGAATTTGAGGCCTATTCTAAGACCCACCCGTATAAATCCTTTCTGCCGCCTGACGCCAAACCACCCTTGGACCTTAATGAAGAGCTGATGAAAAAATGGCGGCCGCAGCTCGAAAAGGTCTTTGCAGAAAAAACCCGCTGACTCTTTAAAGAAAGAGCTTTCTCTTAGCTGGTTTTAGGTTGACTCGACCAAGGGCTGCGTTTTGCCTTTAGCCAAAGAAACTAATTCCTCCCAACCTCGAGGGAACAGGGCGAAGCGGCAAAAAAAGACAAGACAATATCAAAGGTTTTTCGGTCAATGATTTCTTTTATCGTCCACTCATCATGAAGAACATAATCTCCTACCGGCAAAGGTCTTTTTTCCACGGCCCAAGCGATAAAACTCCAATCATACCTTTCATGGCGGCCCATGGCGATATGAAGCCCCGGCTGGCAGCGCCGTGAACTCCACTTTTGGTGTTCTTTAGCTCAGGGCTCGTTGGCTGCACCAAAAAATAAGTTCTCTCCTCCTGAATCTTTATTCTATACGGAAATATTTGATCATCAGTCGACTCTCAAATCCCGTAAAAATTGGCCTTTTTCTCTCAGAATCATAACCAAAAATCGTCTTCTATTAAGCTTTTTGCTTTTGGTTTCCTGGAAAGACTAATTTTTCGGCCTTTCCAGGTTACATGTCTCAGGCAATAAGTATAAAAAAAACTCCGAAAAAAAATGGCAATAAAAAATAGGAGGGGGAGCGGATAGAAAACTGCCGTCGTTAGACCGAAATTACCCAGGCGGCTTAAACTCCAATGGATTTGACTAGCATAAAATAGATAAAGAAGGATAGAAAAAATTAACCCGGACCATTGTTGAGCCCTTATAGCCTTAATTATGTTCAGAGGAATTGAGAGGCATAAGGCAATCCAGACAGCGCAGACAAGAAAACTAATTATATTGGAGGAAAAGGCGCCCAAGGCGAAATTTTTTGTCCATCCCTCAATGAGTTGTTTAAGGCCTTGCGGATACATTCGAAAACACATCTTGCCTTTGCCTCCAAAAATGTGAACCGAGAGCTTTTTCTTCAGAAACCGCCTGGCGAGGCAAACATCCTCTAATATTTCTGACCGAACTGCTTCATGGCCGCCAACCGCAAAGTAGTCCTGGCGGCCAGTGACTAAGCAGGGACCAAAGGCGCCCCTTGTCTTAACAAGCGGCTTAAAAATAAGTGGAAGGGCCATGTTCAAAGCAAGGACCAAATTGAAAAAAGCGGATAACTTTTCATATCTTTTGATGGTAAAATGATAGGGCTGAACAGAGACTAACCCTTTTTTCTCTTCATATGTTTGGATTAGAGAAATAATAGCCTCTTTTTCCAAAAAAACATCGGCATCCAGGAAAATCAGGAATTCTCCCCTCGCCTCTTTAGCCCCTATCCAGCAGGCCCAACTTTTTCCTAACCAGCCAGCAGGCAGGTCAGGCGCTCTTATAACCGTGGCCCCTAAGCTTCGAGCCAAGGGAGCCGTCTGGTCAACAGAATGGTCGTCGATAACGATCACCTCATCCGGCGGAAGATTCTGTTGCTCCAACGAACGCAATAATCTTCCCAGGTTGCCCTCCTCATTTCTTGCCGGAATAATAACAGAGATACGAGGATGGAAGCTATCGCTTCCTCCCTTCGCCTTCCGCTTCAAAAAAGGCATCCAGGAAAAAGCGATGACGACCACGGCTAACATAAAGAGAGGCAAAGCGACGGCAGGCAAGCTCAAGGCCATAAGATAATTTTATCAAAAATATAAAATAACTCCCAAGAATGAATTGGGTTAGTAATCATCATTGTTGGCACTTGATATTTTCTTTTTTTTATATTAAATATTATCTATAATTTTTGTGAGATATCTGCAAACAGGAGGAAAAAGTGAATCGCCTGAGGCCTTCGTTGGGCTTTTTGTTATCTGCTTTATTTATGTTGGCGTTGGTTTCGCCTCTCTTGGCGGTCCAAGATGATTTACTGGGCGCAAAATTTGCTTACAATCGAGGGCAATTGCGGGGGCAGAAAACCGAGCCTGGTTTTCAGGTAGAAAATATGAACCTGAGCGGTTTTTCAGCCGGGCTGATGGTCAACTGGAAATTAAATCGACTTTTCTCCCTTCAGCCAGAAATATTATATTTTCAGAAAGGCGGAGAATATGAGGTCAATGTTCCCGTTAACCTTCCGGGTATAGAGATAAAAGTCAATGACACCCGGAGCCTAAATTATATAGAGTTGCCCCTCCTTTTCAAATTATCTATGCCGCTTTCAACCAAAATTAATCCAACTTTTTTAATCGGACCATCGATGGGAATTAACCTTAGCGCCAAGCTGCGGAGTAAAATCAAGATAAAAATTCCTGAGCTCCAGTTCACTTTGGTCGAAAAAAAAGAGATAAAAAAAGAGGCCAATAATTTAGAATGGAGTCTGGTCATTGGCGGCGGCCTTGATTTCAAACTGCCGCGGGGAAAACTGGTCCTTGACCAGCGCTTTTTCTTTGGCCTCAACGCCAATCATTATCAGGTCCTCGTTCCCGCTTCCCAATTTGCCGCTATGGGTTTCCCCATGGCTCAGGATATGACCTATGAGCTTAAGATGAAAAACTATGTTTTCACCGTTTCTTTAGGCTATTTCTTCTGAATCAGCCAACCCTTAGGCAGTAATCTCTCTTCTTTTCAATGGCCGTTTATTCGAAAAGCTGGTAGCGGGCAAAGGTCGTTATTGATAGCAGCCTGATTTGGGCCAAAAAAAATAACATTTTTTTCTTCCCCCAGGAAACAATAACAGCTACTATAAAGATTGAGAATGTTTTTTTGAAATTAAATTTATTTAAAAAATCAGTTAGCTTAACCGAGGGAGGAAAATGAAAAATCTGCTTACTCTGTCTTTAGCCTTAGGCCTGCTCTTTTTCTTAGCCAGTTGCTTTCCGGGTCCCAATAGCGTCGAGAAATCACCCTCTCCTTCAGGAAAGGTGGCCGGCTTCTGGAAGGGGCTGTGGCACGGCTTACTTTCTCCTATCACCTTCATCATTTCGCTCTTCACAAAAAACATTCGCTTTTATGAGGTTCACAACAACGGCAACTGGTATAATTTTGGTTTTGTTTTGGGAGCAGGACTTTTCTTGCGTGGTGGCATCCTGGGCTCGCGGCGCTTTCGGAAGCAGAAGAAAGGCTGACAAATATTTTGACCAAAGACAAAAGCTAAGGGGAATCGCCAAAATTGACCGGAAAATTTTAGGGGAGTATATTTTTATAAGCAAAGCGGCTTAAACGGGCACAATTTATGACCACCGCTGATATTTTGCGCCGGGATACGGAAATTAATTTTCCCGAATTCGTCCTTCTTAAGGCCTCGGCGGGCACGGGTAAAACCCACGCTCTTACCCTGAGGTTCACTCAGTTCTTGCTATCAGAAAAGATAAAAAATAACGACCTGCGTCAGATACTGGCCATAACCTTTACTCGCAATGCCGCCAAGGAAATGAAAACCCGCGTTCTGCAATGGCTTAAGGAGACTTATTTTGGAGAGGAAGCGACGGTTTCACAGCTTCAGAAGCTTGTTTCCCTAAATAAAGAAGCCCTGGCCGCTAAGGCTGAAAAGACTTTAGAAAACATATTGTCTCGTTATAGTGATTTCCGAGTCATGACCATCGACAGCTTCATGGCCGAGGTCTTTCGGGCTTCGGCCGTCGATTTAGGAGTGACTCCTGATTTTGAAATTACCCTCGACCCTTCCCGGCTCATCGATTACGCTTTCTACCGCTTGCTCCGAAAAGCGACCCCCGGCTCGCCTGAGGCCGAGACGTTGAGCAACATCGTTACTTCGCTTCAGAAACTCGGCAAAAGCGAGGCTGCTTTTATCTGGGACCCGACAAATGACATAAAAACTAAGTTCAGAGAGCTATATAACCAACTCGAAGCGATGAACCGCCGTCCGTTGCTCGAAGGGGATACGGAAGAGCTTTCCGCCGCTCTGGAGGAAATACTCCAGGTCGCCGCCAAGATAGAAAAAATCATCGCCGATTCTGGCCTTCGTTTCCGACGAAACTCGGCTTTCCCTTCACTCCTCGAAAAAATCAAACAAGGATTTTTGGCTGACCTTTTAGACAGGTCAATCGAGACCATGCCAATTAATAAACCGGCCAAGAACAACTCTCTACAGGTTCAGGCGTACGATTTAGCTTCTCAAGCCTGGGAGGAATTCCGCCGTGGTCTCAATCGCTATAAACAGGTCTATGCTCGCACCTTCTTCTGCCCCTACCTAAAAATTTATGATGATTTAATTAATCTTATAGCTGAAGCGAAAAAGGAAAGAGGTCAAATTTTATTAGAAGATATCAACCACGCTTTGTCCTCTTATCTTACTCAGGGTATAGTTCCTGATATTTATTGCCGCTTGGGAGACCGAATCTATCACTATTTGATTGATGAATTTCAGGATACCTCACCCGTTCAGTGGTTTAACCTGAAGCCTTTGATCGAAAATTCCCTCTCTCAGGGTGGGAGTCTATTCATTGTGGGCGATACCAAACAAGCAATTTATGGTTTCCGCGAGGCGGACTATGAAATCATGATGGATTTAGAAAAAGGTCTGGAATATTTTGCGTCGGCGCCCGTGGACGTCAGAGAATTAACCTTCAACCGCCGCAGCCGCCAAAAAATCTTAGATTTCGTCCGAGAAATTTTTCCGATAGGAATAAAGCGTGTCGAGGATTATGCCGAAGCCGCGCAAAAAAGCGGTTTGGACGCTTTCTCTGCCTCGATGGCGGAAGCGAAGGACGAGGAGGATAGTCACCCCGGACACGTAGAGGTTGAATTCTTTGGCGCTGAGGCGGAGATAAATTCTCAAGACAATGAGAATAGCCAAAGCAATGAAGATGAAGAAGAAGCTGAAGACCAGACGACAAGGGTAAAAAACAAGGTCCAGAATCTCCTGGTCGAACTTAAAACACGGGGGTACCGATATTCCGATGTCGCGATTCTCGCCTATAAAAATGAGACCGTCAAGAAAATTGCCCCCTGGCTGAACGAAAAGAAGATTCCCTTTATTCCCTTTTCTGCCTTGGATATTCGGGAACGCAAGGTTATAAGGGAAATTCTAGCCGGGCTTCGCTTTCTTGATTTCCCACCGGACGATTTGAGTTTCGCCACTTTTCTCCTCGGAGAAATTTTAGAAAAAGAAACGAACTCCGCCTTTCCGGATTTTAACCGGGATATCTTTCATGATTTTATTCGCCGCTCCGCCCAAACAAAAGATTATCCCCTTTACACCTCTTTCCGTCGGCAATTTCCCGTCGTCTGGGAACGGTATTTTGAACCTCTCTTTAAAAGCGTCAACTATTACCCGCTTTATGACCTGACCACCCAGCTCTATGGCCTTTTTAACGTCTTCAATCTTTTTCCAGAAGAAGAGGCCGCCCTCGTCAAATTGCTTGAAGTCATCAAGGAATTTGAGGGCAAGGGGAAAAACAACCTCCGAGAGTTCCTGCTCTTCGCCGCCATGGAGTCAGCCGACGAATCTCTCTGGACGATTGACGTAACAGCCGAAATCGACGCCGTCAGAATAATGACCATCCACAAGGCCAAGGGGCTCGGGTTTCCCGCCGTCATTCTTCTCCTTTATCCGGAAACTAATATCAGCCCGACTTTTTATCTTCAGGAAAAGATGGCGGCGACCGACGAACCGGCTTCAAACGTCCTGGTTTTGAAACTTAACCAGAAAATCGCTCAGGCTTCCTCTGAGCTTGAGGCCGTTTATGAGCGCCATCACACCAAGGAAAAGGTTAATAGACTAAATACTCTCTATGTTGCCTTAACCAGGGCGGCAGAAGAACTGTATGTCATCGGGGTTAAGGGTAAAAGGAAAGCCTACCCTTTGACGCTCTTTGAAGAGCTGGGACTTCTTTCTGCCCCTGATTACTCGCCCAATCAACAAAAACCCCCGGTAAGAAAAAAAGTAACAGAGCCCAAAGAAAAACCCATTTTACCGCTCAAACTTCCCCCGGCGTTGTCCACGGCTTCGGCTCAAAAAAGAAGTTACCGCCACCGGGAAACCAAGAGGGGTGAATTAATCCACGCTTGGCTTGCCTCTATCGAGACTCTGGAAGGAAATTGGGAGGAAAAGCTGGAGGCGCAGGCAGCCAAGCTTAAATTAACTGAAGCCAACTCTGAACTGGTGGAAGAGGCAAGACAAACTGTGCGCCGTGCCTTGGAGCACTCATTGCTGATTGAATATTTCAAGCCAAGAGAGGGCCGGGTTGTTTTTCGCGAGCTGGAAATGGTCAGCCGGAAAGGAGAACTTTTCAGGGCCGACCGGGTCGTCATCGACCAGGACGTGGCGACGGTAATCGATTTTAAAACAGGAGCCGCTGACGAAACCGACCTAAGACTAATGTACCGGCAACAGCTCAAGAATTATCAAGACATTTTGAAAGAAATTTATTCTCAAAAAATGGTCCAGGGAATAATTTTTTATCTCGACGAAAATTCTTGGGAAAAAGTGGAATGAACCCCAGGCTCCTCTCTCCTGAAAAAGATTTAATCAGTGTTATCGTCGAGGAGCTCCTTACTTGGCAACCTGATTTTAGGCAGCTTCTGGTTGTTTTCCCGGAAAGAAGACCGGGGCATTATTTAAGAAAAGCCTTGGCAGAGCGGCTTGGCCGAAGCTATCTTCCGCCGCGCTGTCTTTCCTTAGATGATTTTATTGATGCCGTCTATGCTGAAAAATTCCTCCGCCAGGATAGAAAAATAACTAAGTTAGAAGCCGTCGGTTTTCTCTACGAAATACACCGACGCAACCCTCAGCCCTTGGGCGGCTCCGCCTTTCTTCAGTTTGACCAATTTTTCCCGCTGGGGTTGAAGATTTACCGTGATTTAGAAGAGCTCAAGCAGGCTCAGGTTAAACCGGAGGAGCTAAGACAGGCTGATTCTTTAGTCCAATTTAATCTTCCCGCCGAGACGGGTCGGAGGCTCCAGGGCCTTTCTTTCTTTTACGAGAATTTTTACGGCGAAATAGAAAAGGCCGGCTTCTCTACTCCGGCTTTCCGGCTCAATTTTATTCTAAATAATTTTTCTCCTGATATCTTTAACGAGGAAAGAATTATCCTGGCCGGGTTTTTCTCTTTGACTCGAAGCGAGGCCGAGCTGCTTAAAAAAATGCTTTCCTTACCCCAAACGCAATTATACCTGATAGCGGCCAAAGGCTTAGCTCATCTGGAAAAATTACTCGGCCTCTCTTTCGACGCCGAGACTATTTACCGCCACCAAGACCTTAACTCGGAGAAAGAAGGATTAAACCCAGAAGAGAAACCTCGACGGGCGGAGCTGAAATTCTGCCTGGCCCCGGATAGCCATGGTCAGATTTTTGCTCTGAATCAAGAAATAGAAGCCAAGTTGAGAAATCCAGAAGGACTGAACGAAAGACAGGTTATCGTTTTACCCGCGGTGGAAACGCTTTTTCCTCTCTATCACCAAACCCTGAGCTCTCTTCCTTCAGAGAAGTTCAATATCTCCCTAGGTTATCCTCTGACGCGGACGCCTCTTTACAGCTTTTTTGACAGCCTCTTCAATTTAATCCAAACCAAAGATGAAGCAGACCGTTTTTACACCCCTGATTATCTTCGTTTTGTCCTCCACCCTTATACTAAAAACATTTATTTCCCCGGACCTCACCGTCGCGCTGATTTCACCCGCATTCTCTTCCACCTGGTCGAAGAAACCTTGACTAACCTTAGGGGCAAACTCTTTTGGTCCCTCGAGGAGATTGAAGGCAATCCCCAGATAGCCAATTCCCTGAAGAGATATGCCTTTAGCAACCCGGACGCCCCTGAGCCGGACCTTTTTTTGCTTCAGCTGCGGCAGATTCATAAAAAGACAATTCTTCCCTTTCTAGAAATAGAAAACCTCGGGGAGCTGGCTAAAAAACTAATCGCTTTGACTGAATATATAGGCAATGAATCCACGGCCAGCCTGCATGCTTTTTTTGAACCCTATGCTGAAGCCTTCCTCCACCAGTTTGAAGCCTTGGAAAAATCCCTGATTAACCGGTTTCGCTTCGAGCATCTTTTCAGTTATTTCCAGTTTTTCCGTCAGATGATGGCGGAAGCCACAGTGCCTTTTCCAGGAACGCCGCTGCGCGGACTCCAGGTTCTGGGTTTCTGGGAAACGCGGTGTTTACCCTTAGAGGAGGTCTACATGCTGGATATGAATGAGGAGGTTATCCCGGCTACGGCCAAGGTCGATTCGATTTTGCCCTACGCTGTCCGAAAAGCCTTCGGACTGCCCACTTATGAGGAGCTCGAACGACGGGTGGACTATTATTTTGATATTTTGACGAGGCGAGCCAAGAAGGTCACCTTTTTCTTCGTGGAAAATAGCGAAAAGGAAAAAAGCCGCTTGGTGGAGCGGCTGATTTGGGAAAAACAAAAACTGGAAAATCAAGCCGACCCGATGGCCTTTATCCATTCAGTACGTTATCAGGTTGCCCTACGCTCGAGCGAACCAAAGACGATTCCTAAGACTGAGTCAATAATGTCTGGCATGCGGCAATTTCAGTTTTCAGCTTCAGCCTTGGATGCTTATTTAAATTGTCCCCTCAAATTCTATTACCGCTTTATCTTGAGGTTAGAAGAAAAAGAAGAACTGGCAGAGCCGATGGAAAAAAAGGACATTGGTTCTCTGGTTCATAATATTTTAGAAGAATATTTTAAAAAATGGCGGGGTCAAAACCTTCGCCCCTATCATCTCAAAGAAGAGCCGCTAAGGCAGTTGGTTGAGAAACATTTCATTAATTATTTTGGCTCTTCCTTGAGCGGAGCAGCTTATCTGATAAAACAACAGGTTGAAGCCCACCTCGTTGATTTTCTCCATAATTACGAGATTCCAGTGCTTAAAGAATATGAAGAGGGGGGAAAAAGCGTTTTTCTCCAGAACTTAGAACTGCGGCTGGAGGAGCAGCTGGAAATCGACGGCTCTGTTTTTTCGGTAGTCGCTATAATTGACCGGGTAGAAAAAAGAGATAATGAAACTTATATAATTGATTATAAAACTTCGGCTCGGGAAACAAATTATGAAATCAAGTGGAATAAGCTTGACACCAAGACCAGGACAACTTGGCCCGAAGCGATAAATAGCCTTCAGCTCCCCTTTTATGCCCATATCTGGGCCAATCATTTTAGCCAGAAACCCGAGGAAATAAAGGCTATCCTGCTTCTTCTGGGCAAAAATAATATAAATAAAAAAATAGAATACTGGCCTTTTTCCGAAGACCCAGCTGAGAGAGCCAGACAACTGGAAATGTCCTTCGAGGTGATTAGAAATCTTCTGCTGGAAATAATTAACCCGGCTATCCCCTTTACCCGGGAGTTGGCCCGAGAGGAAAGCTGCCTTTATTGTCCCTACACTTCACTCTGCGGTCAGTAAAACTTTTGGTTATTTTCTGGTGACAGCTCACATATTTACCTAATTTTTCGCCTATTTTCTATTTTATTTTTTTCTTCGGATTTATAGACAAGAAGTAAGACCGTGATGGCGGAAGCTATATGTAAGCTTTTAGCTTTTATTCTCAGTTGGTCGTTTCTCGAGCATACTTCCGGCCATCGAAAATGTTTGAGTCATAACAAGACGCAAGGAGAAGCTAAAAGGGGACAAAAAATTGCTGACGCCTTACTTACTCACCTATTCTTTTATGAGCATGTCCGGACCTGAACTGGACAAATAAAGAGGCCAACATGAGCTCAAAAGACTCTCGGATGACCTCTATGACCTGCGAGGTGAATTCTTCCGGCTCGGAGAAGGGCGAAGACGAAAGGGTATCAAAAAGCTGGGCCGAAGCCATCCAACTCCCGACTCGTTATGACCTAAGCCGCAAAGGAGAAAAGAGAAACCGCTTTTTATTCCAAAAGCCCCTAACGTTTTTCATTTCTTGAGGAGGCGGACACTGATAACAGGAGCAATTTCGCTTTCTGGCTGAGCTTCAAACCGCACCACAATTTTATCTTTGGCCTTCAGTAGTCTTTCAGGTAGCGGATATTCCCTTTCTATTAGCCGAGGCGCAGGAAACCTGGTTATTTTTTCTGCGGCTAACTTTTCGCCTTCGACCAGGATGGTAAAATAGGCCTCCCTTTGTCTATCGTCAGAATAATACGTCACCAGAAGAGCGCCTGAGCTGATGGAGGAAGTAGGCAGGTCAAAGGAAAACCACGTACCGCCACGGCGGCTCGGCCGGCCTAAAACTCTTTGCATCGTAATATTTTCTCCGGCCTGGAAATTGAACTCCTTCTCCGCCTTAGCATCGCCCAATTGAACCAAAATAACCGTAGCTGCGTTGACAGCTTCTTGCCTTTCCTTTTCCCTTCGATAAGCGTCTACCCTTTTTACCCACGCCCTTTCATCAAGGTAATCCCAGTAAACTGAATATGTTCGGCGATGGAGCCGATAGAAAGGCATGAGGTCAACCTCAACAACCTTCTCCGGCTCCTCTAAGGTTCGGCCAACTCCGACTATCCGAAAAGAGCCTGGCTTATCAGCGATTGGCTTTAACCATTCATTAACCGCCCGCGGCGCGGCTACTAAAAGAGGGACAACAGGCTGAGAAAAGGAAGGTTTGGCTGGGGGCTCGGCTGATTCGCTTCTTCTTCCTCTTTCTCTTTCTGGGCCGAGGTCGCCAGCTAAGACCAACGGTCCCCATAAAATTGCGGTCGCACTCGGTTCATCAGGGGTAGGCTCAAGATGAAGCGCCTTAGGTAAGGCGACTTCCACTACATCTCCTGATTTCCAGAATCTCTTTATTTCTACATAACTACTCGTTTTTGGGGCAATTTTCTCGGTTGATTCATATTGAGGGTTAGCCACAACAGGCAGGTCAAGACGAGCCAGCATTTCGGCCGGAAGCAGCTGACCATTGACTCTAACGGCAAAGCCCTCTCCAGCCCACCACGGGCATCTCAGAGCTAAGATGAACTCCTGAGGTTTGCTGAGGAACAAAGAAATTTTGGCGGCTTCGCCTTCAGGAAAATCAGTTTCCAAATTGACCTTAGCTCCCATAGTTGTCCATTCAGCCTGAGAGGGAACATAAAGATTAACATAGAGCTTGTTTTCGCCTTCATAATAAATGCCCAAGCCATGAAGCGCATGATTTTCCATCCCTGAGCCGACACAACAAGTAAAGCTACGAAACATATCCTGATATTCATGCTGGACAGCCCGACCTACCGGCACCATGTAGCACATCCGGCCGTCCTCAGGGTCGATAGAGCCGAGGACATGGTTGAAAAGAGCTCTCTCCAAAAAATCAGCATAATGAGCATCAGGACAAAGGGAAAAAAGGACGCGGGTCAATTTAAGCATATTATAAACATTGCAACTCTCCGCAGTTCGACCGTCGAGGCGAGCTCCCAGCTCATCCGGCTGACCAAAATATTCATTCAGGCCATGGCCGCCAGTAGCATAACTATGATGATTAACCACTCGGTCCCAGAAAAAGCTGGCCGCCATGAGGTCTGCCGCCTCGCCGGTATAAAGATAACGAACCGCCGAGCCCACCATCTTCGGAATCTGGGTATTACCGTGTTTTCCCGCCAGGTTATCCTGATGACGCCTCAAAGGAGCGACGAAGACATAATGCTCAAACTTGCGAGAGAGGTCCAACCAGCGACGTTCTCCGGTATCAGCATAAAGGTCAACTAAAACCTCGTTCATGCCCCCAAATTCAGTGTTCAACATTTGCTGAATTTGTTTCTCGTTCAGGCCAGAAAGGATTTTTTCCACCCAAGAGGCAAATTTAATTTCTATTTGCAAGGCGAGCTTGTTTCCTGTCAGGCGATAGGCGTCTCGAAGCCCGGCAAAAGTCTTATGGAGGGTATACCAGGGAGACCATTGGCCATTGAGGTCAAAGCTGGCTGTGCGGATTTCGCCCCGGGCCAGAGCTTCAAAACACTCTCGGCCTTTTTCCAGGGCACTGAGATAGCCGTCGCCATGTTTATCCTGAACGTCTTTAAGCTCCTTAACTATATAATCAGCCCTCTCTTTATAACGAGTATCACCCGTAGCGGCATACATTAAGCTGACGGCCGAGAGATAATGCCCCGCAATGTGCCCAGTTAGGTTTCGTCCTGGTCCATCCCATCCGTTATAGGGTTCAGCCTTTGGCTGAAGGCCAGCGCGCTGTCGGTAAAAAGCTAACATTCGGTCTGGCTCAAGCTGCATCAAATACTGACCGGTAAGATACTGCGCCCGAAACAGCGGACCTCCTGTTAGACGAACCTTTTCTAAGGAAAGAGGCCGAGCTTGCAGCAGCTTATCCTGAAGGCTCTTGGCCTGCGGGTCGACGGGCTGGACAAAGGTCTGCGAGCTTAGAGTCGAGATAAAAATGACGGCCAGGCTTAAAACAAATGATAAAAGCCTTAAGCTTTGGGAAAAATTAAAAGAATTAAAAAGGCGCTTAATTAAAATTAGCTTATTCCAGCTGATAGCAAGCCTCATCCTGTCCTCCTCAGCCTGCCATTCTACCAGAACAGAAAGCTTTTTGTCCTAAATAATAGGAGGCAGATTTAATGATTCTCTTCCGTCGGAAAATATGGTAAATGAGTAAGACGGAACCGATTTACCGAGACGGCACCGATTTTACCGATTTTAAGGAGGTCAAGATGGTGAAAAGTGAGGGAGACAGGTTACGTCAGGTTATTGTTTGTTCGCCCCGGCGAGAGTACTTCAAAGTCACTGACCTTAAAGCCCATAACATTGAAGCCTTAGCCAACCCTGCCTTGGCTCAATACCAACATGACCAATTAAAAGCGTTATTAAGAGAAGCTGGCGCCAAGGTAATTGACCTCGCCGAGCTTAAAGGCCACCCTAACTCCGTTTTTACTCGCGACACTTCCTTGATCACCCCTGAGGGTTATATTCAGCTGCGCATGGGCCTGCCCACCCGGCGGGGCGAGGAGCGATGGATGGCCCGGGCTCTGGCGGGCCTTGGCTTTTCCTGCGCGGGCAGAATCAAAGCGCCAGGCACCGTCGAAGGCGGGGATGTTATATTGGCTTGGCCCGTTGCTTTCATCGGTTGCTCCGGCCGGACGAACGAGTCCGGTTCCCGACAGTTAGCCCGTCTTCTTGAAAAAATGGGGTATGAGCCCCGCCTCATTACTCTACCTCCTAATCATCTCCATTTGGGCGGCGTAATGAGCTTGGTTGGGCCTAAAACCGTGCTCTGTTGTCGAGGCGTCTTGCCTCCCTCCTTCCTCGAAGGCTTTGACGTTATCTTTATCCCGGATACCTCCGCTACCAGCGGCAACGTCGTCTGCTTAGGAAAGAACGAGGTTATTGCCTCTAAGGAAAACAAGGCGGCGATTAGAGCCTTAAGGCGGGCCGGTTTCACCGTTCACGAGCTTGACCTCAGCGAGTTTATTAAGGGAAGCGGCGGCCCGACCTGCCTCATCCTTCCTATCCTTAGAAAATAGAATCTAAGTTAAATTCCTCTTTTAGGTTCTTTAAATTCAGGAGAAATCAGGCTCAGCGACCAGGCCTTAGCCAGTTAAGCCAGGACCGCCGCGGCAAGAAAACTTGCAATTGATTTGGACCTAGCTTATAAAAAAACAAAATAAACAGAGACGCAACGGATGGAAAAATTTAAACAGCCTCACGCCTTGCGGGCTAAGAAAAAGTTATTTTCGCTTTTTCTCTGCTTACTTATTAATGCGCTTTTGATTCAGGCTCTTATCAGCTCTTACTCCCGCTCTGAGCTCTCCACGGCGGCTTATAAATTCACTCGTGTTCTTGAACACTGCCAGGCCCTTTTCGTTTCCGACCTGGACAAAAATGGTAAAGACGATGCGGTGGCTATTTATTCCTATGAACCTAATCCTTACCATAAAAATATCAAAGCCTTCTCACCTTTTCTGCCAACAGGACTTCTCCGGTTTAGCTATTTCTGGGAGGGCCTTATTCACGCCAATGAAACTCTGCTGCAACCCCTAGACTTAGATGAAGACGGCGAAGTTGAAATTCCTCTGCTTAGTGTCCAGGACGAAAAGCTAATCTTAAAGCTGTTTGATATAAAGGGAAACATTAAAAATATTCTCAATTTTCCCTGTCAGCTCGAACCAGGCCAGGTTATTTTTCGCGCTCTTTTTGTTGATTTAAATAACGATTCCTACAAAGAAATGGTCACCCCTGTAATTAGTAGCTATTCAGCAGCCCCGCGGGGAATAGCCGTGTGGGATATGGAAAAAAAGGAGTTACTCTGGCAATTCCCGATGGGCTGCATGCCCGACATCGTCCAAGTTATGGATACAGACCAAGATGGATTTAAAGAAATCCTTGTCGGCGGCCGAGCACCTCATAATGGAGTTTACGCTAACGGCACTGATGACGACCACAGCTATGTTTTTACCTTGGACAATAAAGGCCAGCTTCGGTGGCGCCAGGTTCTGGGCGGTTATTTCACGAGGATGTCCATCAAAAACTTTGATATTGACGCCGACGGAGAGCTGGAATTAATTGTCACTAAGGCCTGCGACCGGGAAATAGACCCGGAACCGGGCGAAATAAGGATAATCCAAGCTTCTAACGGAGAAACAGAGCGTTTAATAAACGATTCCGCCTCTTATTCAGAAATATATCTTCTGCCTGAGAAAAATAGACCAGCCTCTCTGGTAGTTGGCAATTCTCGGGGTGAAGTAGTCCTCTTCGATAATCAGCTTCACCGGCTAAAAAACGTCGAGTTGGCCCACCCGGCAATCATAAGAGGAATAGCTAAATTAGGCCGGCAAAATGAGGAATATAATATCTTCGTCCAGGCAGGATTCACCAGTTTTTACATCTTGGGTCAAAAGCTGAACATTCTCTTGCGGTCCAGTCTAAATTATTTCTGGGAAATTGAAGACGTTAACTTCCTTCCTCTTTCCAATCAAGAAGAGGGCGCAGGCCTTTTGAATGCCGACTTTCTCTACCTCCTGCGTCGAGAAGCTCAGCCTTTCCTCTTCTGGCTCGGCCGCCTAATTAAATCTCACTTCCTTTTCCATATTTTTATTTTTTTCTTATTCAATTTTTTAATTATCGCTTTATTGAGATTGCCCAAAAATACCTCAGCCGTTTCCCCTCCGAGAATTGAAAGCGAATGGTTGGAACAGGCTCAGGAAATTGCCCACAGGATGAAAAACCACATGTTTACCATCCAATTGGAAGGGGAAAAGTTAAACCTCCTGACTCAAAGAGGAGACGAAACTTCTTACCGGCAAGTCATCGGCCCGGCTACTCAATCCATCTTGGAGGATGTCAAGGAATTAAATAAGCTTAGCCGCGTTTTGATGAAGCTCCTAACTCCTAAAACTCTGGAGCTAAGAAGCACGGATATTAACAGCCTAATCCAGCGCATAGTCGCCAAATACCAGGAGCTTTTAAAAGAAAAAACTGAATTTATTCTTGACCTGGATAAAGAAGCTAACGCCATCCTAGTGGACCAGGAGCAAATTGAAGAAGCCTTAACCAATTTCGTAATAAACGCCATCGACGCTCTGCCTGAGGGTGGCCAGATAACAATCAGGACTTCGGTTATTTATTCTCCCTTGAGAAGAAAGAAAAAAACATTGGAGATCGAGATAGAAGATAACGGGGTCGGCATTCCGGAAGACAAACTAAAAGATATTTTTAAGCCTTATTTTTCCACCAAGAAAAACGGCTTTGGTATCGGCTTAACCATGGCCCAAAGAATAATCAAGGCTCATGACGGCCGGATTTCCGTCCATAGCCGGGAAGGGGTTGGCACAAAATTTGCTATTATGATTCCCTGGAAAGAAAAATGAACGTAGGTTGAGCAGGTGACAGACAGACAGACAGACAGACAGACAGACAGACAGACAGACTGACTGACTGACTGACTGACTGACTGACTGACTGACTGACGGACTGACGGACGGACGGAGATAGATAGATAGATAGATAGATAGATAGATAGATAGATAGATGGATGGATGGATGGATGGATGGATGAAGTGAGTAGGTGTGTTTGAAAGGTTGAGTGATAGTTAGTTAGTTAGTTGGTTAGTTAGTTGGTTGGTTGGCCAGATGGATGGGCAACCTGACTGAACAAATGACGTAGCGAATGAGTAGATAGGTTGGGGAGGGGGTGAGCGTGAGGGGGTGAGTAGGTGTGGAGGATAGTATGGGAAAAGCTTGGTGAAAAGAGAGTGTGTGTGAGAGTGAGAGTAAGAGTAAGTAAGTGCAAAGGCAGGCAGGCAGGCAGGCAGGCAGGTAGGTAGGTAGGTAGGTAGGTAGGTAGGTAGGTAGGTAGGTAAATGAGGGGGGTATAAAAAGGAAGAAGATAGGGAGTTTATGGCCGAGAGGCCGAAGGAATATATAAATAATCAAGAAGCAAAGATGGGAGTGACAAACAAAAAGGTAGTGAATTAAATCATTGACCGAAGGAATGGGCCTTTGACTAAGAAACAAATAATCTCTCAGATAGCTGGGTCATGAAACAGGAAAAGGGAACAATCCTCCTGGTCGACGACGAACCAAAGGTTCTTGCTTCCCTCTCGAGTCTCCTGGAAGGCCTCGGGTACCGAACTTTAAAAACACTCGACCCGGCAGAAGCTCTTACGTTGGTCGAAACTCACCCTGTTGACCTTGTCGTTCTCGACTTAGTTATGCCCTCTCTTGACGGGCTCGAGGTTCTTAAAAGAATAATGTCCAAAGGGCTTTCCCTCCCTGTGGTGATGCTTTCCGGCCACGGAACTATTGCCAAGGCCGTGGAGGCGACGAAAATCGGGGCTTTTGATTTTCTCGAAAAACCGGTGGAGATAGAGAAAATTCGGATAACTATTGAGAATGCCCTGACCAAACATCGCCTGGAAAAAGAAAAACAATCCCTCTTGGCACAAGCCTTAGAAAAATACCTTATGGTTGGCGTCTCGCCTGCCATGACTGAAATTTTTGAGCTCATTGACCGGGCTGCCTCCACAGACTCCAAAGTCTTGGTTACAGGGGAGAGCGGTACGGGAAAAGAGCTGGTAGCGAGGGCAATTCATCTAAGGAGCCAGAGGGCGGCGGGGCCTTTTATTGCGGTCAACTGTGCAGCCATCCCTGAAGATTTGATTGAATCAGAGCTTTTTGGTCACGAGAAGGGAGCTTTCACCGGCGCGATCGAAAGAAAATTGGGTCAATTTGAGCTGGCCCATCGGGGGACTCTCTTTCTGGACGAAATAACCGACATGAGCCATCGTCTCCAGGCTAAGATGTTGCGGGCGATTGAAACTGAAGAAATTCAGAGAATCGGCGGCAAAGAGACAATAAAAATTGACCTCAGGATTATCGGAGCAACCAACCGAGACATTAAAGAGGCCGTGCGGGACAAGCTTTTTCGTGAGGACCTCTATTACCGCCTCAGCGTTATTAAAATCCATATCCCTCCCCTCAGGGAAAGAAAAGAAGATATTCCAGTGCTGATTAACCATTTTCTAAAAATTTACTGCGAAGAAAGAAAACGACCCCTCCTTCGTTTTCATCCAGCGGCCTTGGAGGCGCTGATTAGCTATTCCTGGCCTGGAAACATCCGTGAGCTGAAGAATTTAACTGAAAAAATAGTGGTTTTGGCCCCCAAGGATACTGTATCCAAAGAAGAAGTGGAATTTTTCCTGGAAGAGGCAAGCCTTAACGGCCGGCTTCTCTTAAATCCTGAGAACAATAGCGGTCTGAGCGAGGTGCGGAATAAGGTGGAAAAGGAGGTAATTCTGGCCAAACTCCTGGCTAATGATTGGGATTACGAGAAGACAGCTAAGGAGTTGGCAGTTTCCAGAGCAACCCTTTTTAATAAGCTGAAAAAATACGGAATAAAAAAAAGTAGAGGCTAAAGGGACCCTTAGAGCTCAATAATTTATAAATTCCAGTCTAAGAATTTTGCCTGAGAAAAAGCACTTTAGTCTAATGTTTTAGACTTTTCCTTTGACGGGCCAATTCATTGGTAAATTTCTTGGGCAAAATAAATTGCCCAGCTTTGGCACGCTAATTGCACTTAATCTATTGGGCCGAAAAGGTAGGTTAACAGCCGAAGGGAGGTTGATGGAAAGAAATAATATCTTCTCTATTTATAATTAGTACAATAAAGTTATATCGAGAATAGGCTTAATTAAAGGGATATGAAGCAAAAGGGGCAGAAGTTATAAGCTTCCGCCCCTTTCTTAGTCGGTAGTTGAGACGACGTTCCTTTTTGATTAGTTTAAGCTGAGCGGCTTAATAGCGCCGGCTGCCACCAAAACCACCGCGGCTACCACCACGACCGCTGCTGCGGCCACTAAAACCACCGCTGCGGGGTCGGTCCTGGCGAGGTCGAGCTTCGTTAACCGTTAAGGGTCTTCCTTTTAGCTCTTGACCATTAAGCGCCGCTATCGCCTTCTCCGCCTCCTCGCGGTTCGGCATCTCAACAAAGCCAAAACCACGACTCTCACCACTATACTTGTCTTTGATAATGGAGGCGGTGGCTACTTCACCATAGGTTTGGAAAGTTTCTTTCAGTTCACTTTCCGACACGTTGCGGGGCAAGTTGCCCACGTAGATGTTCATACTCACATCTCCTTGAGAATAAAATTTGACCGACATAAAGGAGAGGAGTATGACCATCAAAGGGCCCGTGCCCTCTTCCTTTAAGCGTCAACTAAATTATAGCACATTAGAAAAATAAATCCAGTCGGATGTAAAAAATTTTTTACGCTCGATTTTCTTGATAATGAGCCCGGATTATCGGGATCCCTTATCCCTTTCACTCCCCTCTCTCGCCTGCTCTCAGTTGAGTAACACCTAAAGAAAAAAATGAAGTCCTTTGAGACCTTTTGCTTTCACGGCTGAAGTATATTCTTTATTTCAGCTAAAAAACGCTCAGACGTTTCCCCAGAATAACCATAACTTTGATGTTAATAAACATGATGACGGTGGCGAAATTTCTTTTATTAATATTATTATCTTATATGATTATTAATGCCTTTTCCCGCCAACTTATCAAGGGACAACAACCTTGGAGCCCCCTTCTTCTATTCACCTTTTCCAGCCAGCTATAACTTATTCCTAATTCCAGTCTTGCCATCTCATCTGAATTTAGTAGAAAGCAGCATTTGTCTGCGCTGGTTCTTCGGTGCGCTTCGGCGACTTCTTTCAACGCAAGCCAAGAAAATAGCCAGACTATCTTAGTTAACTCTTAAGAGTGGACGAGATTGATACCTTCCAGACGAATTTTTGGGGTCCCTAAAAAATCTCTCTGGCGCCAGAAGCGAATTGACTAACTTCGAGGAAAATAATATTCATATTAAAGGAAGGTAACCTTTAATATCTGATATATGGTGGCGAAAGGAGGGAAAAGATGGCTTTTGACCCTTGGCGTCAATCATCTGCGAATAAAGAAGCCAAGTTAATTGTTTTCTCTTCCCTGTTTCTCGCTTTTATCTTTTTAAGCTCTGTTTCCGTCATTAATTATGCTTCCTCGGCAAGGGTAGAAACTCCCCGCTTGGCTCCCTTCAATACGTCATTCCTTCGCTGTCTCCAAATAATAAAGGAGGGAGGAGTTTTATCTTTCATGACGCCAGAAGGGTATGGGTTAGGAGAGTTGCCGCCTCCCCTCAACCTTGAACACAACTCAGGCCAAAAAATTTTTCCTCCCCGCGAGGGCTATCCGGCTTCCTATGACTTAAGAACGCAAGATAAGTTAACCCCCGTTAAAAATCAAGGTTCCTGCGGTAGCTGCTGGGCCTTCGCTTCTTATGGCTCGTTGGAATCTTTCCTTCTTCCTGACCAATATTGGGATTTTTCCGAACAAAATCTGATTGACTTCCACGGATTTGACTGGGGTCCCTGTGCCGGAGGGAATTACTGGATCTCAACAGCCTATTTAGCCCGCTGGTCTGGTCCAATCTGGGAACAAGACAACCCTTATATCTATTCTCTGGGCCTTATTCAAAATGGTTTTACTATAAGAAAACACGTCCAAGAAGTAGTCTTTATTCCCTCTCGTGCTAACTACCTCGATAACGATAACATTAAAGCCGCTCTAATGACCTATGGGGCAGTTTATGTCTCTATGTATTGGGACAACGCCTATTATAATTCTGTTTTTAGCTCTTATTACTGTAACCTTAGCGGAACGGGAAATAATCATGCGGTAGCTATTGTCGGCTGGGATGACAATTTCGATAAAAATAAATTTAACCCGGTGCCTCCCGGAAACGGCGCCTTTGTCGTTAGAAACAGTTGGGGCTCGAGCTGGGGAGAGGGAGGTTATTTCTATCTCTCCTACTATGATACTCGTTTAATCCCGGGCGCCGTCTTTTTGGGTGAAGCGCCTACAAATTTCACTGGAGTTTATCAATATGACCCTTTAGGCTGGGTAACTTCTTTTGGTTATGGCGCCAATACCGCCTGGGGAGCCAACATATTCTCGGCCAATTCCAGCCAATCCCTGGTGGCGGTGAGTTTTTATGTCGCCAGTGCTAATAGCTCTTATGAATTGTACCTTTATACCGAGGTAAGTTCTGGAAATCCCACGGGCGGAACGCTCAAACTAAATCAGTCAGGTACTATCATCTCGCCAGGATACCATACAGTTGCCTTATCTTCGCCTGTTTCTTTGACCGCCGGAACTTTATTTTCTCTGGTCATAAAACTCACTACACCTGGCTATAATTATCCGATTCCGGCCGAGATGGCCTTTTCTGGCTACTCTGGCGGAGCCACGGCTAATGCGGGGGAAAGCTTTGTTTCTTCCAATGGTTCAAGCTGGTATGACCTCTCGGGAAGTACTTATAAAGCTAATGTTTGCTTAAAAGCTTTTACTGGCAATACTTCGCCCCTCTACCCGCTTTCTGGATATGTCCGTAACGCTACAGGAAACGGCCTAAATAGAGTTATTATTAACGGCCTTCCCTCCAGCCCTCAAACTAATATCGACGGCTATTACAGCGACCGCGTTCCCTTGGGCTGGTCAGGCTCAGTCTCTCCTTGGCAACCTGGCTATACTTATTTCCCTCCTTCTCGTTCCTATAGCAACGTCAACCATAGCTATGAGGAACAGAATTTCTTTGCGGCAAGCGGCTCCTGTAGCTACTTAATCGCCCCGACGAGCCAAAGCTTCCCGGCCACAGGAGGTCTGGGCAGCGTTAGTGTCACCGCTGGAAGTGGTTGCTCCTGGTCCGCTTTAAGTCAAGCGAGCTGGATAACTATTACCTCGGGAAGCTCAGGAAGCGGAAATGGTAGCGTTAACTTTCAGGTATCTTCCCAGACAGAAACTGGTAGGCGGCTCGGCCACATGATTATTGCCGGTCATAACTTTGAGGTCTTTCAAGAAGGTCTGGCTTCCGAGTTTTCTCCCAATAATTTTCAGATTATCCCGGAAGCCATCTGGGCCTCAGCGAGCGGCGGAGGGACCTGGGTGACAGAAATGCAAATCATAGACCTCACGGGCGGTTCTAAGGTAACAGCTTATTTTTATTATGGCGGAGGGAGCTTCCGAGGACCTTTTATTATCTGGAATAATTCGGGAGGAGCAGGACGGAGCGCTCGCTTCTCAAACCTCCTGGCCACTTTGCAAACTGTTGATGGAGCGTTTAACTATTTTGGCAAGGTAGGGGCAATTACTCTTTCTACCCAGGATAACACCCATCGCGTATTGGTTGCTGCTCGGACGGTTAACGGTAATTATGGCAAAACCTTGCCGGCGTTAAATCTTATTAATTCAAATTGGGCGAGCGTTGGTCACGATATGATTATTACTAATTTGGCTAATACGAGTACTTATCGGTCTTTTGCGGGGTTTTTTAATCCCTCTGCTTACTCGGTTACCGTGGAGTTTAGGCTCTATGATATCCAGGGAAATACCCTTGGTTCAGCTTTTACTGAGACCTTTAGTGCGTATGACTTTAAATCCTTCAACATCTTTCAGAAAGCTGGAGCTAGTGGGACATATCTTAGCTGCTGGCTAAAAATTCACCCTATCTCCGGAGATGGCCTATTAATAGGTTTTGGGGCTTCAGCCAATAATTTAAGTAATGACCCCGCCGCCCATTTAGCTCTTAGTGCCAGCTCAGGCTATAATAATTCACCCAGTAATTGTCAGACTATTCCCGAAGCCATCTGGGCAGCAGCCAGCGGTGGAGGAACCTGGGTAACAGAAATCCAAATAATCGATATGACTGGAAACTCTCAGGTTCAGGCGCTTTTTCGGTATGGAAGCGGCTCTTCTCGTGGACCCTTTACTCTCTGGACAAATTCTGGGGGCTCGGGAAGAAGCGTCCATTTTACTAACCTTTTAGCGACGCTCGATAGTCTGGACCCGGATAATTCTTTTAGCTATTCGGGCCGCGTGGGAGCGGTAGATTTCTTCACCCAGAATGTTAATCAGACAATTGTAGTGACTGCCAGGACAGTCAACGGGAATTTTGGTAAAACTTTTCCCGGTCTTAACCATGTTGCTCCTAATCTGGCTAAGCTCGGCCAAGACATGATTCTTCCTAATTTGGATAACAACGCTAATTATCGTTTTTTTGCTGGTTTCTATAACCCCACGGCTTTGCCGCTTACCTGCGAATTCTATCTTTATGATAGTGAGGGTAATCAACTGGGACACTCCTTCATCGAAGACTTCAGCGCCTATGATTTTCGCTCCTTTAATGTTTTCCAAAAAGCTGGTTT
>CAZVIN010000015.1:0-43397 GCA_964627255.1 uncultured Eubacteriales bacterium | reverse complement strand
GGCCATTTCGAACCCCTCATAGCTCCGTCCGCGGCAAAAGGGAGAATAAGCCTATTATACAATTTGTTAGCTCATCAGGATAGGTCCTCGTATGCGAGGCGAATTTGATTTTGGCCACAATTGCGCGGCTTATGCTCAAAGCTCCTCTTATTCAATTTAACCAGGGATGATTACGGCCAAAAATATTTGCCTAAGCTTGGCTAAATCTCAGGTTTCGGTTATTCGACTCCCCTGGTGATGACTTTTCCCCCCAAGAATCACCGCTGGCGGTGATTGACTGATATTAATCGTGAAAATTATTAATTAACCTGGGAAAATGAAATTCTCTTCCTGTACCTCTTTTAAAAAGGGGGGGGCGTCCCAATCGAGGGAGCAGCCTTCAACGCACAAATTAGGGCAGCGGAACCGACTGGACTCCGTTGACCACTCCCAGCTAAGAGCTCTTTTGCGTCTGGTCCGCTCTCTGACCGGGTTTGAAGCCTGGCCTTACCGAGAATCGACCTTAAGGCGGCGGCTCGAACTTAGGCTTCAAGCTACAGCTTGCGAGAGTGTCGGCGAGTATATCCGGTTCATTCAGAGAAACCCAGCAGAAGCCTTTAATTTTAAGGAGAATTTGTTGATTCACGTTACCCGCTTCCTCCGCGACCGGCCGGTTTTCACCTTCCTGGAACGCCGCCTCCTCCCTCTCTGGCTTGACGACCTGGTGGCTCAACAACGAAGAACCCTCAGGGTTTGGTCCGTCGGTTGTGCCTCGGGCCAGGAACCATTTTCCTTGGCGATGGTTCTTCATCGACCGGCCTCAGAAAAAGGTCTGCATCCCATAATCTTGGCCACCGACGTATCCGCCCGTATTCTGGCCCGCGGCCGAGAGGCAGTCTATCGACGTGAAGACCTGCGGCCTATTCCTCTCCGGCTAAGAGAAATCTTCTTTACGGAGGAAAAATCAGGCCTTTTTCGAGTTTCTCCCTTTCTCCGGAGAATGGTTGTTTTTCGGCAGCACGACCTTGTCCAGGACGAGCCTCCGGGAACCTTTGACCTCATCATGTGTCGCAACCTGCTCATCTTTTTCCGGCCAGAATTTCAGGACCAATTGCTCCAAAAAATAAGCGCCGCTTTAACTGAGGGGGGCTTTCTGATTCTCGGTCGCTCGGAAAGAATTCCTTCTGGAAATGGTCTCCAGCTTCTTTCGGCTCGTTTTCAGGTTTATCAAAAAAGGCCGAAGGAAGAAAAAATAGAAAGAATAAAAAATAAAAATGCTTTAGTAGCCCAAGTGGGGGGATAAAATGAAAGGCAAAAAATTCGGGGCCAAGCGCAGTTTTAATGAGCTTATAGGAAGCTTAGCCCAAGGGGCCACTTCTCTCCAAAGGTTATCCGGAGATATTGACGCGGCTCGTCAGGAATTGATTTTCCATCATCAGGAATTGACTGATTTGAATAAAAAACTGAGGCAACAGGAGGAAGAGCTTCGTTCCGCCAATGAAGAGCTGGAAGCCATGATGGAAGAAATCAGGGCGGCCAACGAAGAGCTCGAAGCAACTAATGAGGAACTCCGGGCCAGTAACGAAAACCTGGAACGAGCCAAGGCTGACGTCGAGGCGCTCATTGAAGCCATACCTGACCTGATCATGGTTATTGACCCTCAGTTTAATATCTTGCATGGTAACTCCACCATGGCTCGCTGGCTGAAGCTCCGCCGGCCAGACTCTTTCCTGGGGAAAAAATGCTACCAGGTATTTTATGGCCGTAATAAGATTTGCGTCAGTT
Source organism: uncultured Eubacteriales bacterium (assembly GCA_964627255.1). GTDB lineage: Bacteria > Acidobacteriota > Aminicenantia > Aminicenantales > CALLJL01 > CALLJL01. Next base: position 41,633 of record CAZVIN010000015.1, on the reverse strand, counting down.
GTCCGGTGGTAAAGGTCCTTAAAACCGGTCAAACTGACTTCATCGAAAAAACTACCGCCTTTGGCCGGATGGTTTCAGTGGCTACTTCGCCGGTCTTTGATAGCCGGGGCAAGATTATTAAAATCATTCAGGTTGCCCGCGACGTCACCGCCCGTCACTGGGCAGAAAAACAAGCGCAGAAAGAAAAAGCCTATCTTGATAATCTCTATGAAAGCGCCCAGGAAGCAGTGGTGATTACCGACCTTAAAGGCGATATTATCCGCATTAATCCCGAATTTACCAAGATATTTGGTTACACGGCAAAAGAGGCCAGAGGCAAAAATATAGACCAGCTGATTGCTTCCCCGCAAGTGAAGAAAGAAGCCAAGGGAATCACTGCCAAGGTGGTTAAAGGAGAAAAAGTTAGCCTGGAGACAATCCGCCGACGCAAGGATGGGTCAGAAGTCTATGTTTCCCTTTTAGTCTCGCCGATTATGGTCGATGGCCGGCTTGAGGCTTGCTACGCCATTTATCGAGATATAACTGATAGAAAAAAGGTTGAAGAAGCCAGAGAAAAAGAGGCAGCAAAATTAGCCTCAATGATATCAGGCATGCAAGAAGGGGTAGCCTTTGCAGGGCCAGATGACCGCGTTATCGAAGTCAACGACTTTTTCCTCCAACTCTTCGGGAAAAAGAGGGAGGAGGTTTTGGGCCGGCCGCTCCAGGAATTTCATATAGGTCCAAGCCGCGAAAAATTAACGGCAATCCTCCGGACTTTTCGTTCTGGGAATAAAAAGCTGATTACCGTGGAAAGGCCAATCGGCAACCGCGAATGTGTCCTCCGTTTTCAGCCCATCTTCCGTAACGGCGGCTACGACGGCTCGCTCGTCAACATTATCGATGTCACCGAATTAGTGCAGGCGAGGCGGTTAGCGCTGGCGGCCAGTCAGGCTAAAAGCGAATTCTTGGCAAATATGAGCCATGAAATCCGGACGCCGATGAACGGTATCTTAGGGATGGTCGATTTAGCCCTAGATGCCAACCCGCCCCCTGATATTCGCGAGTACCTCGAGTCGGTCAAAGAATCAGCCCATGCTCTAATGGGCTTGCTCAACGACGTCCTCGACTTTTCCCGGATCGAGGCGCGTCGCGTGGAGCTCGAGAAAATTCCTTTTAGCTTAAGGGATACCGTGGAACATGCTGTCTCTTCCTTAGCCATTCAGGCAGAAAAGAAGGGTTTAGAGTTGGTTTGCCGGATTGGGCCCCATCTTCCCGACCGGTTTCTTGGTGACCCGGGCCGGCTTCGCCAGATCCTCCTCAATCTAATTAGCAACGCCATAAAATTTACCGACCAGGGCGAGGTGGAAGTTTCAGTTGAGGCCTTAAAGCGAAAAGGCCGCGAAATCAGCCTGCTTTTTAGCGTCCGGGATACAGGGATTGGTATTCCCAAAGAAAAGCAGTCGATTATCTTTGAGGCCTTTACCCAGGCCGATAGCTCCACCACCCGCCGCTACGGGGGGTCGGGTTTAGGGCTGGCCATAGCCTCCCAATTAGTTCAGCTCATGGGCGGTCGCATCTGGGTCGAAAGCGAGGTGGGCAAGGGGAGCACCTTTTCTTTTACGGTCAATTTGACTTCGCAGCGGCGAAACGAGGCGAGGATAATACCCGCCCGAATCGAGCAGCTTCGCTCTCTTCCGGTGCTTGTCGTTGACGACAACGCGACTAACCGCCGCATTCTTTCTGAACTTTTAAGCGCCTGGCACTTTGTGCCTACTGAGGCGGCCTCCGGTCAGGAAGCGCTTCAACTTTTAAAACAGGCGGTGAAGGAGCGTCGGCCCTTCGAGCTTATCGTCCTCGATGTTCATATGCCTGAAATGGACGGCTTTGCCGTGGCCGCGGAGGTTAGAAATCATCCTTCCTTAGGCAATCCCGTCATTATTCTGCTCACCTCGGCGGGTATGAGAGGCGATGCTGCCCGCTGCCGCGAGCTGGGTGTCTCTGGTTATCTCACAAAGCCTGTTAAGCAGTCCGACTTGCTCAACGCGATCATGCTGGCTTTTGGCAAGCGGCCAGCTCATCCTGAGTCCCAGGTTTTAATCACCCGCCATTATATTCGCGAAAATCAACCTGCCCTGCATATTCTTCTGGCTGAAGATAACACCGTCAACCAGAAAGTGGCCATCCACCTCCTCGAGAAAATGGGTCATCGAGTTACGGCGGTCAAGAACGGCCAAGAAGTTATCGAAACCCTCAAGAACAATCATTTTGACCTGATAATTATGGACGTTCAGATGCCGCTCAAGGATGGCTTAGAAACAACGGCGGAAATAAGAAAATGGGAAGGGGAGCAAGGCCGGTATACCCCGATTATTGCTATGACCGCTCACGTGCTTAAAGGTGACCGAGAAAGATGCTTGGCGGCAGGCATGGATGGCTACGTCGGCAAGCCGCTTAACTTCGATGAACTTTGGAGGGCAATCAGAGCTGCTTCGGCTAAGAAAAAAGCCGCTAAGACTAATTAAATTGATAAATTCTTTTTTGAACAAACACCTTAAATAAAATGATTCTCTTCCATCTTGGAGGGGTTAGGCTCTGAGATGTTCGGGATGGAAGAGAACCAATAAAATAAAACGCGTGTTCGGGAAGCCCAAGGCTTGCCTAGTTGCTTTCGACATTCCGGCAATACTCTTTAACCTCACCTAAAAAAGGAGAGGGAAGAAAAAGATTAAAATAAAAAATTAGGTAAATAGGTGAAGTGTCACCTGTTTTAAGGTGAGCCTAATAGGCACCTGAAAAGGTGGGCATATGTCTATAGTTGCATCAGACCCCGCCAATCTCTTGATTACCTCATTCCTTACGAATATCAACGGCAAAGAAAAGGAAATCAGAAATCAAGGCATCACTGACATCCTGAACCCATTCCCGGCCTTGACCCCGATAGGGGTGAATGATATAAAATGAAAAAAGCAAAGGTCGATGAACCAAGCTCGCTTCCTTAAGCCTCCAAATAATAATGACCTCAAAATAACAAAAAGACAGGCACCCCTTGAGCGCCTCGCTACGTGCTGCCTGAAGCCAGCTTTAACCATCGCCCTCAAGGGGACCAGTGACATATGTCTCGCCTCTCGGAAAGGCTGCCGGATGGCGCAACAGCAGCCAAGGCTCCAGGGGGGCGCCCGAGCCAGACCACGGCCGCAGCCAGAGACATTATTGCCTCACTCCCGAAAAGAAGGCTCTTTCCCGAAAAGGAAGGGTGAGTTTCTTAAGCCAGGAGAATTTAGCCTCTCACTTCCCGCAATTATCATTCTTGCTTTAATCTTATTTTTTATCTTAAATTTTTCCCCGGTTTTTCTCGGAGCCTCCCCTCAGTCCCTTTCTTCCTCCCGCCCCGATTATCCGGCAATAATCGCCGCTTATGAGGCCTTTGTTAGCCAGCAAATGAAGCGGGACCGCGTCCCTGGAATGTCCGTGGCCTTTCAACACCGCGATTTTTTCTGGGCCCAAGGCTTTGGTGGGGCTGACCTGGAAAATGAAGTCCCGGCTAAGCCAGAAAGTTCCTATCGCTTAGCCTCAATCACCAAGACAATAACCGCCCTGGCGATTCTCCTCCTTTACGAAGAAGGAAAAATAGATTTAGACGCCGAAGTCCAAAATTATGTACCTTATTTTCCCCGTAAGCCCTGGCCGATAACTATCCGCCAGCTTCTCGGACATCTCGGCGGCCTCAGCCATTACCGCAATTACGACCTCGAAGGTCATATCCGGGAGCCGAAGACAACTGAAGAATCCTTGGCCATTTTTAAGGATTTTGCTTTAATCGCGGAACCAGGCACTAAATATAATTATTCCACCTATGGTTTTAACCTCCTGGGCGCGGTAGTTGAGGCTGCCTCGGGAATGTCCTATGGCGATTTTATTCGTGAGCGAATCTTCGTCCCCCTCGGGTTGACAGCTTCTCGGTTGGATAGCCCCGCCGCCTTGGTCCCTAATCGCGTCCGTGGCTACAGGTTAGTCGGCGGCGATATCAGGCCTTCTGAGTTTATCGACATCTCGAGCCGGTTTGCCGGAGGCGGCGTTCGCTCCACCGTAGTTGATTTAGTTCGCTACGCCTATGGCTTGATCGTAGAGGGCAAGCTTTTACGGCCGGAAATTAGACGCCTGATGCTCACCTCCCAAACCCAGAGGAATGGCTTCTTCACCAATTACGGCCTGGGTTGGGTGGTCAACCCGTGGAATGGTCACGTTCATGTCAGCCATGGCGGCTCGCAACCGGAAACCAGGACTCATTTAGCCGTTTTCCCGGAAGAGCAATTAGTCATAGCCGTCGCCTCTAATCTGGAAGGAACTAACTTAATTCCTTATGTCCGAAAATTAGCCGAGCTAATCTTCGAGGAAACAATCGACCTTAACGTTTACACCACAGATGTTGATAGTTCTATTATCTGGAAGGCCTGTGAGCAGACCTTTAATTATGGGTTGAGTCAATTCTATTGGAATAAGGGCCCGCTCACTTTGACACCCTCTGAAATCAAAACGAGTTTTGACGCCTTTAACCGCTACCTTAATCCCAAAAGCCTTTTAAAAAACCGTCCGGCCGGCAGATATTTTGTTTTAGCCGGCGTCCATCCGGCTGGCCGTCAAGTTCTGACCAAGCTCGGCTCTTTTTTAGCCTCCGTTTTGGCGCAAGAAGAATCTGCTTCCTTAAAAAAGTATCACCAAAAGGGACCAGTATACTTTTTCCGTGATTATATTAACTTGAGCGAAAAGAACCCTAAGCAAAAATATCTACCCCGTTTCGACCAGGAATTTGCCCAACTTTTCCAAACTTGGGAGCGGGATTGGCCGAAAACCTTTACCGCTGAATGGACCTCGCTGAGTCTCCTTGACCCTACCGATTGGGTTGAAATTAGCCAGCGCTTGCGAACGGCTTTTGCCGGAGCGGTTATTTTTCCTAATTATTCGGATGATTACATTCGGGCGGCTCAGGAGGCCTTAAATAAGCAGAATCCCGACCAAGCCTTTCGGATTATCCGCCTGGGTTTAGAAGTTTACCCGCTCTCTCCAGCTTTGCGTGCTGCCTTAGGCATTACCTGCTTCTGGGTTGGCGAGACGGCCAGCGGCCAGAAAGCGCTGAAAGAAGCCTTTTTTGTAGACCCACATCATCCGTCTATTTCCGCTGACCGTTTTCTGACCTGGGGTGGCCAGTTGGAAAGAGCCAAAAAATTAAAAGAAGCTCTTCTCCTGATTGAGACAGGTCTCAGCTACTATCCACGAGAAGCCCGACTCTATTACGAGGCGGGCCGCCTAAACTGGCAAGCCAATAATCAAGACAAGGCGGTCGTGGCATTAGAAAAAGCCCTAACCATCGACCCTCAGCTGGAGGAGGCTAAGTTGCTCTGGGAAAAAATTAAAAGAAAATAATTATATAATTAAAAATGGAAGACGAAGCTGGCCGTATTTTTCAGGAAAAAACGAAATATTTCCGGGGCCGTTTAACTGGTCTTGGCCGGTCCGAAAAATGGCCCGGAAGATATAAGCGTTATCCCGGCGCTCCGAGGATAACTTTGCCCCGGCCGACTCCGGAATCTGAAGTCTCCCTCTGGTCCTGCCTCCAGAAAAGGCGAAGCATCCGCTATTTCCGCGACCTTTCTCTTCCCTTAGAAACGCTTTCTCTTCTCCTCTGGGCCTCGCAGGGAATAACGGCCAAAGAAGCCGGCTTTGAGCTCCGGGCCGCGCCTTCTGCGGGCGCCCTTTATCCTATAGAAACCTACCTCAGCGCCCAGCAAGTTAGCGACCTTCCTCAGGGAATTTATCACCATGACGTCAGCTCTCATGTTTTAGAGAAAATAAAAACGGGCGATTTCAGCCGGGAGTTGGCCAGAGCTGCTCTGGACCAGGATTTTTTAGCCAGCGCGGCTGTAGTCTTTATCTGGACAGCCCTTTTTTCCCGCTCCAGCTGGAAATACCGGCAGCGTGCTTACCGTTACGTTTACCTTGATGCTGGCCATATTGCCGAAAACTTAGCTTTAGCGGCCGTGGCCTGCGGTTTAGGGAGCTGCCCAGTGGGGGCTTTTTATGACGAAGAAATTAACGCCCTGTTGGGCGTGGATGGCCGCGAGGAAAGCACCATTTACCTTTCGGCCGTCGGCTTTCCCCGTTAAGCGCTGGCCTTGAAAAAATGAGCCGAAATCCAGTTGCCGACTTTAACCCTCTTTCCCCCCTCCTCAGGTTGAAATCAATAACCGCTCTTAAAGCCTAATGGAAATAGTTAAGCGAGCCCGCTGTTACTTTTTTCTTAGGGCCGGAGATTTATTTCGTTTAAAAGAGGATGTTTCAACCTTTGCCCAGAATCCGGCAAAAAGGAGTCCAAAAATTAGTCCAAAAAATACTCTTAGATTTTAAAACACCGTTTTAATCGATAAAAAGGATTTTGCAGGGGCCAAAAAATATTTGATTGGGAGGGAAAAAATGAAGCTAAAAAAATTAGTCCTCTTTGCCTTGGCCACTCTGTTATTCTTTATTTATTTAGCCGCTGGACAACAGGAGGAAAAGCCGTGGCTTTGGAGCCTGGAGAGGATTCAAAAGGCTGTCAACCAGGTGAGAGCGGGTCACGACCTTACTCCCAAGGAGTGGCCAGGTCGAGCCAAGGTGGCGGTGGGGTTGTCCTTTGATTTCGACGCCGAAACTAACGCCCTTCGGGATAACAACTTATCCCCAGGAATTCTCTCTCAGGGAGAATACGCGGCCAGGACAGCTCTCCCTAGGATTCTCAACCTTCTGGATAAATATGACCTTCCGGCGACTTTCTTTGTTCCGGCTGTAACCGCCCTTCTTCATCCCGAGGCAGTTAAGGCCATTGTGGCCAAAAAGCGTCATGAAATCGGCCTCCATGGCTGGATTCACGAGCGCAACTCGTTGCTCTCAGAGGAAGAAGAGAGGGATGTAATGCGCCGCTCCTTCGACACCCTCAAACAAGCCACAGGCAAGCCACCCGTTGGTATCCGCACGCCCTCCTGGGATTTCAGTCCGGCGACGCTCAAAATTATCCGCGAGCTGGGCTTGCTTTATGACAGCAGCCTGATGGCTGACGAGAGGCCCTATGAAATTTTAGAACAGAGTAAACCCACTGGCGTGGTCGAATTACCGGTAGAATGGATTATGGATGATTACCCTTATTTTGGGTTTGAGCGCTTTTCGGCAGTAAGACCGCACATCGCACCCGCCGACGTCCTTTCTATCTGGAAAGCCGAGTTTGACCAAGCCCTAGCCGAAGGAACAATGTTCATTCTGACGATGCACCCTAAATACATCGGCCATCGCAGCCGCATCGTCATGCTCGAGGAGCTCATTAATTATATGGTCTCAAAAAAGGCGGTTTGGTTTGCCACTCATGAAGCTATTGCCCGCTATGTTCTGGACAGAAAAGGAAAATAGCTCGCTGCTAACTTTTCTCTACGGCCTAAAATAAAATGATTCTTTTCCATCTTGTATGGGTTAAGCTCAGAGAAGTTCGGGATGGCCTCGTTCCCACTCAGGTTTTTAACGAGGCTAAACCTTCCATGGTCACTTCTGCCCTCCCGAACTTAACCCTCAACCCAGTCCATATAAAATGGAAGACACCCAATAAAATCAGATTGTCTCGGGCCCAATTAGTCCGCCGGAGATAACCGCGTTGATGGCCTCTTCGACGCTCCAGGGAAGCGGCCGGACCTGAACTTCGGGAATCAGGGCCATAAAGCCCGAAGTCGGGTTGGGCGTGGTGGGAATAAAAAGCTTTAGCAATCTATTGCCTGAATGTCGGTCCATTATCGTTCCAGTGACAAAGCCTATGGTCCAAACTCCGGGACGGAAGAATTCGACGAGGACGGCCTTTTGAAAAGCTCTTTTTTCGGGGAGGGAGAGAGCTTCGGCCAGGTTTTTCCCGAGCTGGTAAACAGTTTTAACCAAGGGCAAACGGACGCTGAAGGCTTCGATCAGACGAAAAACTTGCCGTCCCACCCAATGGCTAACAGCTAAGCCAACTAAATAGAGCAGGATTAAGACCAAAACCAGGCCAAGACCCGGGATACGGACACCTAAAACCCGCTGGATCAAAGAGGCCACCCTCTGGTCAATGGCCAAATAAAGAAATCGGACTAAGAGAAAGGAAAGAACAAGGGGAATCGAGGCTAAGGTGCCGCGAATAATATGCCGACGGAGATGAAGATAGATTGCTTTCATCTCTCCCTCCTTTTTGGCCGTGGCTTTGAAAAAAATTATTTCGGCCGGCGACCAGCAAAATAGCCGATAACAAAGCCAATGAGGAGGACAACTGGGATCAAAATGACCTTAGAAAGGCTCATTTTCCAGAATAAAAAACTGAATTCAGCCTGGCCGCGATTCTGGACTAAAGCTACTAGGACAAGGGCGGCCAGAAAGATAACTAAGATTAATTTCCCTTTTCCCTCCATTTTCTCCTCCTTAAATCGATTTGCCTACCCAGTTATGTTTTCAGACTCAGCTTATCTCAATTAAAAGCGGGGCAATTCTTCGTGGCTTAAAGCCAGCGTTTACGCCGAAAATAAAACAGCATGCTCAGAGCACAGCCAGCCATGAGGGCTAAGGAGGCAAAATAACCCCAGCGCCATTTCAATTCCGGCATGTATTCGAAATTCATCCCATAAATGCCGGCAATAAAGGTTATCGGAATAAAAATGGTGGCGATGATGGTCAAAACCTTCATGATTTCGTTCATCCGATGGGAAAGGCTGGAGAGATAGGTATCGAGCATTCCGCTCAGTATGTCCCGAAAGGTTTCAATAGTATCGATTACTTGAATAGTATGGTCATAGACATCCCGAAGGAAAACCCCGGTGCTCTCTTTAATTAAAGAGGCTCCAGAACGACTTACCCAGCTAATCGCTTCACGCAGCGGCCAAACGGAGCGACGTAAAGTAAGGGTGGCATTCTTGAGATGATGTATCTCGTGGAGAGTTTCTCGGCGGGGATTGGTCACTAACTCCTGCTCCAGGAGCTCGATTCTCTCGCCGAGCTTTTCTAAAACGACAAAGTAATGGTCAACGGCTGCGTCGACCAGGGCGTAGGCCAGATAATCTGCCCCCGAACGCCGGAGCCTTCCCTTACCCTGGCGTAGGCGCTCCCGAACCGGCTCTAAAACGGAGCTGGGGCTCTCCTCGAAGGAAAGAACATAGTTTTTGCCTAAGACAAGGGCGACCTGGTCAGAAAAAAGCTCCTTCGAGGCCTCCTCATAGTTTAAATGACGGAGGACAAAGAAAAGATAATCACCCATTTCTTCGGCCTTAGGCCGCTGGTTCGTGTGCATGATGTCTTCTAAAATCAAAGGATGAAGGCCAAAAATATCGCCCAATTGACCTATGACCTGGCTATCATGGACGCCCCAAACCCTAACCCAGGTGGTCACTGAGGCGGAGGTTAAACGACATTCCTCAGCCGAGATTTCTTCCTTTTCTTCATAAAAAGACTCGTTATACCGGATAACGGCAATCTTTACCTTTTCCACTTTTTTCTCCCCAACATGAACCAGCGAACCGGGCGGTAAACCAACCTTAGCCGCGGCAGTTGTGGGATTAGCCGAACTGTTGGTCATTTTATGCCTCCCCGTAGAGCTTTATAGAAATATTTATCTAAATCTTCGAGTAAATCGAGGCAGGTTACTTGAGCCGAGAAGAAACCGTCTTCCAGTTGATGTTCCTGAAGAAGGCGTCGATATAGTCAGCGCGACGCAACCCATAATCAACCATAAACGCATGCTCAAAGACATCCATAACCAGCAGCGGTTGGCAACCGGCCGGATGCCCGACATCATGCTCGTTTATCCAGAAGTTAAGCAGGCTGTCATTGACTGGGTCATGATAGAGGATAACCCAGCCAATGCCTCTCATGGCTCCGGCGGCCCGAAAATCTTTCTCCCAGAGCTCGAGACTACCAAAGGAGGCTACAATTTTCTTGGCCAGGGGTGAAGAAGGGTCCAGTGTTTCCCGGCCACCGAGATTTTCGAAATAGGCCTCATGCAGGCGCATCCCGTTGAATTCCCAGCCTAACCGCCGCCGCAACTCAGCCATTTCGGGGAGGGTCGTCTTCCCCTCGCGGCCATAACTGGTAATGGTCTCGATAAGCTTATTGGTATTCGTGACATAACCCTGGTAAAGAGAAAAATGATTCTTTAAAAGGGTTTCGCTAAAACCTGGTAAGCCTAGAAGAGAAGAATAATCCTTAGCGACATAAGCCATTGTTTTTTTCTCCTGAAGGGAATTTTCCTTGGAAAAAAATAAAAGGGGGGAGGGCAAAATCGAGGCCAAACCGCCCGCCTTTAACCAAGAAAAAAACTCGCGTCGCCTCATCTGAGAGTGTTCATAAGTCAAAATATAACGAGTTTATCTTCGCTTCCTCCCCTAAAAAGATTAGGTCTCGCTTCATCCTTGGTTAACTGGATGGTTTTTTCTCGGCTTTGACTTCCTCTGGGGTCTCGAGTAACCCGACTTTGCGCCGAATCTCCTGTTCAATCTGGGCCGCCAACGCCTTATTTTCTTTAAGCAGCTTTTTTACATTTTCCCGGCCCTGACCCAACCTCTCTCCCTGGTAGGAATACCACGTGCCAGTTTTCTCCAGAAGGCCGTATTGCAGGCCGCAGTCCACTAAGTCGCCCTCGCGGGAGATTCCTTCGCCGTAGATGATGTCAAACTCTGCTTCCCGGAAGGGCGGGGCTAACTTGTTTTTGACTATCTTCACTTTGACCCGATTACCAACGACCGCCTCGCCTTCCTTGATAGCGGTTAGCCGCCGCACGTCGATACGCATCGAAGCATAGAACTTAAGCGCCCGGCCGCCGGTCGTTGTTTCGGGCGAGCCGATAAACACGCCGATTTTCTCCCGAATCTGATTGACAAAAATAAAACAGGTCTTGGAACGACTGACAATAGCCGTCAGCTTGCGCAGGGCTTGACTCATCAGCCGGGCCTGAAGGCCCATATGGGCATCGCCCATCTCACCTTCCAGTTCCGCCTTAGGAACAAGGGCCGCGACCGAATCGACAACAATAACGTCCACGGCGCCGCTGCGAACCAAGACTTCAGCGATTTCCAGAGCCTGCTCGCCATAGTCAGGTTGGGAAATAAGCAAGTTATCAACATCCACGCCCACGCTGGCGGCATACTTGGGGTCAAGAGCGTGCTCGGCATCAATGAAGGCTGCGGTCCCACCTCGCTTCTGGGCTTCAGCGATTACATGAAGGGCGAGAGTCGTTTTACCTGTGGCCTCGGGCCCAAAGACCTCAACCACTCGGCCCCGGGGAAAGCCGCCGATGCCCAAGGCTAAATCAAAGGATATCGACCCTGTCGGAATACTCGGAATTTTTTCAGCCGCTTCTTTCTGCCCCAACTTCATCACCGCTCCTTTGCCGAATTGCTTTTCGATGTGCGTAACAGCCGCTTCTAAGGCTTTTAGCCGGGAAGACTGGTGCCTTTCGGTTTCCTCGTCTTTCATCTTTACCTCCTCTCTCCCCCCAACAAACAATCATTAAGGAGAGATTTTTATTTCTCTTTTTATCTTTTAGCGATTATTCCTAAGAGTAATTATAAAAACCCCGGCCAGATTTTCTTCCTAAGTAGCCGGCCTCAACCATCTTCCGGAGCAAAGGACAAGGCCGATACTTGGGGTCACGGAAACCTTCGTAGAGAACTTCCATAATGTTCAAACAAACGTCGAGGCCAATCAGGTCAGCCAAGGTCAACGGCCCCATTGGATGATTCATCCCTAACTTCATGACGGTATCGATGGCTTCGGCTGTCCCTACACCTTCCATCAACGCAAAGACGGCTTCGTTGATCATGGGCATGAGAATCCGGTTGGAGATGAACCCGGGAAAATCGTTGGCTTCCACGGGAACTTTGCCCATTTTTTCAGTTAGCGCCTTAACCACGGCAAACGTTTCGGCTGAAGTCTGGAGCCCTTTAATCAACTCCACTAAAGCCATCAGCGGCACCGGATTCATAAAATGCATGCCCATGAATCGGTCCGGCCGAGAAGTAAAGGAGGCCAGTCGAGTAATCGAAATCGAGGAGGTATTGGAAGCAAGGATTATTTGTGGCGCTAATAAACCGTCAAGCGCCTGAAGGACTTGTTTCTTGACCTCGACATTTTCGAAAACGGCCTCCACGACAAAATCAACCTCTTTTAAGTCCTTAAGGTCGGTGGAAGTTTGGAGCCGATTGAGGATGGCTTCTTTGGCCTCAGTTATTTTTCCCTTCTCGATGAGCTTATCCAGGCTTTTGTCGATTGTTTTTAACGACCGGTTAAGCTGTTCTTGACTTATGTCCTGAAGAACGACCTTCAACCCGCTCCCAGCCGCTACCTGAGCAATCCCGCTGCCCATCGTCCCGGCTCCCACCACGCCCATGGTTTTGATTTCCATTAGACCCTCCTATTATCCTTTGAGACCTCTTCTCATTTTTTCAAACCATCTCTAGTGCCATGGCGACCGCGTCACCGCCACCGAGGCAAAGGGAGGCCACCCCGCGCTTCAGGCCCCGATGCTTAAGAGCATAGATGAGGGTGGTTAGAATACGCGCCCCTGTTGCTCCGATGGGATGGCCAAGGGCCACTGCGCCGCCGTGGACATTTACTTTTTCTCTGTCAAGCTTCAACTCTTTGAGCAAAACCACCATCTGGGCGGAAAAGGCTTCGTTAATTTCAAAAAGGTCAACCTCCTCCATTTTCCAGCCCGCATTAGCCACCACCTTCTCTATGGCCCCCTTCGGCGCATACATAACCATGGCTGGCTCCACGGGGTTAGTCGCCCAGCCAACAATTCGCGCCAAGGGGTCACGAAGCTTTAAAGATTTAATCGCCTCAGCCGAGGCCAAAACGCAAGCCGCAGCCCCGTCATTGAGCTGCGAGGCATTACCGGCCGTTACTGTTCCCTCCTTCTTAAAGGCAGGCTTAAGTCGGGCCAATCGTTCTATGGAAGTATCCCGCCGCGGCCCTTCGTCAATTTTAAAAACAACCGGCTCCCCTTTTTTCTGGGGAATACTTATGGCCACAATTTCTTCATCAAAATAACCATGGTCTATGGCTTTGATGGCTTTCTGGTGGGAACTAACCGCGTAGAGGTCCTGTTCTTCCCGCGTCGCCCCAAAACGTTCAGCGATAATTTCCCCCGTAATCCCCATATGGATGTTTTCAAAGGCACACCAGAGGCCGTCATAAATCATGGCATCCTTCATTTCGACGTTGCCGAATTTAACTCCCTCCCGAAGGCCCCAGACAAGATGCGGCGCTCGACTCATGCTCTCCATACCACCGGCCACAACCACTTCCTTTTCTTCTAACTGGATGCTTTGGGCACCAAGAACCACCGCTTTTAACCCTGAGCCGCAGACCATATTAACCGCATAACAGCTAATCGTATAAGGAAGGCCAGCCTTCACCGCGGCTTGCTTGGCCGGGGCTTGGCCGACGCCGGCCGAGACCACATTGCCCATAATCACTTCCTGCACCTGGTCAGGGCTGAGTCCAGCCCGGGCTACGGCTTCACGAATGGCGTAGCCGCCCAGGTCAGGGGCGGTAAAATCCTTCAGCGCACCCAAATAGGCGCCGATGGCGGTCCGGGCGGCGCTGACAACAAAGACATCCCTGACTTCACACATCTATTTCTCCTTACAATCATCATTGAACATAAAATCCTTTCCTTCTTTTTATCATAAATTGGCCAAAAATTGAATTCAGATTTATGCCCAAATGGAGGCCACTTTTCTCATTTTCCCGCTCAGATAAGCCCTGTAATTTCCCCATCAGGAGTAATGTCGATTTTCTCTGCGGCCGGGTTCCGCGGAAGGCCGGGCATGGTCATGATGTCCCCGCAGAGGACAACGACAAATCCCGCGCCCGCGCTCAGGGAGACATCGGTCACGATGAGTCGAAAATAGCGAGGCCGACCTCTCAGCTCTTCGTCATCTGATAAGGAATATTGAGTCTTGGCGATACAAACCGGGAGATTGCGAAAGCCATCCTTTTCCATTTTGAGCAGCTTGCGCCGGGTTTTTCCTTCCATGGCAATGCCGGAGGCGCCATAAATTTTTTGGGCCACAGTTTCGATTTTTTCTTCCAGAGAAGCCTCAAGGGGATAAAGAAACTTAAACTCCGCCTTGTCTTCTTTTATCGACCGCAAAACTTCCGCCGCTAAGGCCTCCCCACCTGCCCCTCCTTTCTCATAGACCTCACTGACAGTAAACCGAAACCCTTCCTCCTGGCAAAGGGAAGCCAGAAGGTTTATTTCTTCCTGCGAGTCATCAGGATAACGGTTAAGGGTGACAACAAAGGGCAGACCAAAAGTTCGGAGGATAGCCCCATGCTGGCGAAGATTATCAAAACCGGATTTAACTGCCTCTAAGTCGGGTTTGGCAGTTTCCGGAACTGAAAGGCCACCATGATATTTTACGGCCCGCAGCGTGGCCACCAAGACACAGGCCGCTGGCGGCGGCACGTGACCCGTGCGAACCACGATGTTGAAAAATTTCTCCGCGCCCAAATCAGCCCCAAACCCGCATTCAGTGATTACATAATCAGCGCGACTTAATCCTAACCGAGCCGCAATGACGGAGCTCGTGCCGTGAGCGATGTTAGCAAACGGGCCGCCATGGATTAAAGCCGGCGCTCCTTCTAAGGTCTGGACTAAGTTGGGTTTAATAGCGTCCCGCAACAGAGCGGCCATGGCGCCGTCCGCCTTAATATCTTTGGCCGAAACTGGCTGGTCATCAGGACCATAGCCGACGACAATCCGGCCAAGCCGCTCTTTAAGCTCCATGAGGTCAACCGAGAGACACAGAATAGCCATGACCTCCGAAGCCGCGGTAATATCAAACCCCGATTCGCGGGCAATGCCCCGCAGCGGACCGCCAATACCAACAATTATTTCACGCAGAACGCGGTCATCCATATCGAGCACTCGCTTCCAGGTCACCTTCCGGCAATCAAGCAGGCCGCAGGCGCCGTCGAAATGAAGTCGATTATCCACCATCGCGCTGAGCAGATTATGGGCGGCGGTAATAGCGTGAATATCACCGGTGAAATGAAGGTTAATCGCCTCGGAGGGAATAACCCGGGCTTTCCCTCCTCCCGTGGCCCCGCCCTTCAAGCCAAAAACTGGACCTAAGGACGGTTCTCTTAAGGCAACCACCGCCTTGTGTCCTATTCTTTGGAGAGCATCAGCCAAGCCAATGGCCGTAGTGGTCTTTCCTTCCCCGGAAGGGGTGGGTGTCATGGCCGTTACCAGAATCAGCTGACCTCGCGGCTGAGAATCACCGCGGCCCGGCCAATGCTTGATTTTAGCCTTATCTGCGCCATATTTTTCTAAGGCCTCAGGTCCAAGGCCAAGCTTAGCGGCAATGACTTCTATCGGTTCCATTTCTACCTCCCTTCCATGAGTTTATTTCCCGCGGCCTTAAGGTTCAACTATTTTTTCCTAAATGAGGAAAGAGTCGCTCGTAAGATTCGATGAGGCCAGCATCAGCAAAACTGAAATAACGGTTATTCCCGATGATAATGTGGTCGAGAACTTTAAGCTGCATTATGCCCGCCGCGAAAACCAACTCTCGAGTGATCTCTTTATCGCAGAGTGATGGTTCTGGGTCGCCCGAAGGATGGTTATGGACAAAAATCAGGCCAGAAGCATTATGTTTTAGGGCTTCTCTCATTATCTCCCGAGGGTAAACTGCGCTGGCATCAACCGTGCCCTCAAAGAGAGTCTTCTCCTCGATAATCTGATTCTTGACATCGAGAAAAAGAACCTTAAATTTCTCCTTTTTCAGGTCGCGGAGCGAATGGAAAAGATAATCGAACACCTCGCGAGAAGAACGACAGTAGGGACGGCTCATCATTTTGTCCCGCAGAAAGCGCCGGGCGACTTCATGAACGAATTTCAACCCGAAGACATTGTGCGGTCCGATTCCTTTTATTTCCTGGAGCTCCTCGAGCGAGGCTTCCAAGACGCCCCGCAGGTTCTTGAACCGCCGGAGCGCCTCGCGGGCAGGCTCGCGGCAATCGCGGCGCGGAGTGGCCAGGGTCAAGAGCAACTCCACCACTTCATAATCCAAAAAGGCCTCAATCCCGCTGCGCAGGAACTTCTCGCGCAGGCGACGGCGATGCCCCTGCCCGAAATCTCCACCAGCCTTAGTTTTTTCTTTTTTTCCCGTCGTCATCCTTTTAGAAAGACGCTCCGACCCTGCCTTTCATCGCACTTTTCAACTCACTGACCCGCCACTTATTGCTTAATTTTTATCTCTTATTTACAACTTCTAATAAAAGACGCCCTGTCTTTAGCCTGTTCTTCCCCCTCTTCTGTCTTTCTTGAATTCCCTTTCTTTCTTTTTTCCCTTTTCTTCTCCCTTCTTATTCATTTTTATTCCAAGTCCTCTATTTTCGCTTCTGGTATCTTTCTTTAGCCCCTTCGGTCTCAGAAATCTTCGGCAGCTAGAGTCTCCGTTGAAGGATGATTAAGAGAGGCTATGAGCCGAAACCTTTCATGATGGCGTCGGCCATCATCGGCTTATCCTTCAACCCGTCCTAAAAATAGGAAGGGAGCAAAAAATAAAAAAGAGGGGATTGGGGTAAATATGTAAGGTGTCACTAATTTTTTTCCCGTTACTTTATCCAAAACCCCGCGGTTTCTTTTTTACAAAGCAAAAAAATTTGGCTCGGACTCGGTTTTCTGTAAGGGTAAACAGGGAAAATTAAAGATATCCAGACAGTTCGTCTAAACTCTGGCAATGAGAAACCTCAGAAAATAAATGGACGGGGGGAAAAGAAAAAAAGAAAGAAAAAACGGGAAAAATAAGGGAGGAAGAAAGAAGGGAGAAAGAAAAAACAATAGAATGAAAGAAATAATGAAAGAACGAAAAAAAGGAAAAAGGAAGTATGGAAATTATTAAAAAAAGAAGCAAGTAAGTAAGCGAGTAAACAATTAAGCAAATAGGTAAAAAATAGGGAGGGAGGATAAAATAAACGTTATTTGGCCCGTATAAAGCAAATAATTCTAAGATGAAAAAAATAGTTCGAGACGGGTTGAATTATAATCCTAGGCGATGGCGGCGGTCCGCCTCCTTAATCTGCTCTTTTAAAACATAGATAAGGACAACAATAATCAGCCAGAACCAGGCAAGAAAGACATAAACCCCTATCTTCTCCTTGATGTTTTTAAATTCTGGCTTGAGAATGGCTTCCTGGCGGCTTTCTTCCTTGGCTTGTTCCTTTTGGCTCTTTTCTTTGGCCATATTCTCCCTGGTTTCTTGAGCCTCGGATTTTAGCTGGTAAATATTTTCCCCGCTCTTATTTTCGGAGACCCGGCTTAGGAGTTTGCTCGACGAAGCATTTGGCATGTCCCCCAAAAAAAGCGCTGCTTCCCGAAAAATTCTCCGGGAGGCAATAAAAGGGTCGGGCTGAAGACAAGGGTTGGCCTTGGAGCCTAAGGCTGAGCTAATTAAACTCGGATTAGCCGGATTTGCAAGGCTTGAGCTTGAATATCCCGGAGTCCAAGCTAAAAAAGGGATAAAAAAGCCCGCCAAAAGGGGGGATAAAAAAATTAAAATAAAAAGGCCCAATTTTTTGGACGCCTTCTTCTCTTCTGGGAATATTTTCATGAAACCAGGCTCCAAATAGTCATGGCCAGAGCATAAAGAATCAAGGCTATCGAGACCGCCGTTATTACTTTCCCTTTTTTTTCGGCTGGCCGGTTATCCAGGAAAGGGAGGAAAAAGAAGAGGGCCAAAACAGTTAGGATGAGCAAAACAGCCAATGTTTCGCCGCTAATCAGGACAAAGTGTCCGGGAAAAAGTTTGAGGGTTTGGAAGAGAAAAAGAAAATACCACTCAGGTTTTATTCCTGTCGGCGTGGGCGCCATCATCTCAGCTTGAGGTCCAAGGGAACGCGGAAGGAAAACAGATATCGTCACCAGAAGCCCAAAAGCCAGGAGCCAAACTCTCGCCTCGCGCAGGACAAAATTGGGCCAAAAAGGAATTTCCGGCACTTTCATCCCTTTTATTTCATATTTTAACGGCTGGCTCATTCCTAATTTCTGAATGAGAAAGAGATGGAGGCCAACAAAAAGGAGGATAAAAAGGGGCAGGACACAAACATGAAAAATGAAAAAACGGGTTAAGGTGTCGGCGCCCACATCTTCGCCTCCCCGCAGGAACTTAGAAACCCAAACGCCAACGACGGGAATGACTCGAGGAATATCTGTTCCCACCTTGGTGGCGGCTAAGGACAGGCTATCCCAGGGTAGAAGATAGCCAGTAAATCCAAAGCCAAGCGTAAAGACCAGCAGAAAAACACCGGTCATCCACGTCAGCTCCCGCGGCCGGCGGTAGGATTTAAGCAACCAAATACTAACCATGTGGACAAAGACGGTGGCAATCATGCCTGTGGCTGACCAGAAATGGAGGGAGCGAATGAGCCAGCCCAGCGGTATTTCAGTCATGATTCTCCGGACACTTTCGTTGGCTTCGGCAATTGTCGGTTTATAATAAAGGGCCAGAATAATACCCGTAACTACCTGGATTACAAAGAAAAGCAGGATCAGACTTCCCGTATAAAGCCAGACGGTATGCGGGGTTTGAGGGACTGTTTTCTTACGCAAGAAGCTGAGGACCGCCTGCCAGCCGATTCTCGCCTCCCACCAAGCTTTGATTTTTTTTCTCGACCTTCTTCCGTTAGGCTTCATGCCTTTTCTTCCTTGCGCACGACAAGTTTTTCTCCTTCGATGATTAGGGTTAAACGACGCAAAGGCTTGGGTGGCGGGCCGCCAATGTTCAGGCCGTTTTCATCGTACCAGCCATTATGGCAGGCGCAGAAAAACTTCCGCTGGTCAGGTAAATACTGGACATTGCAATCAAGGTGAGTACAAACGCCGACAAAAGCCTGCAAGGTGCCGTCCTCATTTCTCTTGATGATTCCGGGCTTTATTCCCCAGGAAAAAATTTTGACTGAATTGGCTGGCAAGTCAGAAAAATCGGCTAAGGGCAAGCTTACCTCATCCGGCTCTCGATAAGGGGGAATAGCCGACTTCAACAAAGGATAAAGCAGGCTGGCTCCTAACGCTCCTAACCAGCTGCCGCCAAGCCAGTTAAGAAACCGCCGCCGGCTGACGCAAGAATAGGCGAACTTCATTTTTCCTTCCTAAAAATATGTTTTATCTTTTCCCAGAGGTAACGACGGCGCAGAGCCAAGATGCCATGAGCGGGGTTTACCTCTCGAGGACAGACTTCGTTACAGCGAAAAACCGTGTCACAGCCCCAAAGGCCGGCAGAACTGCCGATTTTCTTCCAATCCTCGAAAACCCGGCGGTCACGCGGGTCGCGGACATAGCGGTAAAGTTTAGCTAAGGCGATGGGGCCAAGATATCTTTCATCCCGGGCGACGACCGGACAAGCGCTATAACAGCAGCCGCATAAAATGCAATTAGTAAAGGCTTCAATCTTTTCCATTTCTCTCTCTTCGAGGCGATAACCTGCAGGGGAGGAGAAAGAATTTTCCTCTGGTTTTATCCCGGGTAAGACTTCTTCTCTTTCGGTTGGCGCCCCTGTTTTTCTTTCTTTTTCCGCTATGACGTAAGGCCTGATAGCCTCGAGAGCCTGCCAGAAGGGTTCCATGTCCACCACCAGGTCTTTTTGAAGAGGTAAATTAGGAAGGGGCTCAATGATAATAGTCTCGGAGCCCAAGGAATCAAGTCTGGTCCGACAAGCCAGCTCAAATTCGCCATTAATCACCATCCCGCAACTGCCACAAACCGCCTCCCGACAACTGTAGCGAAAGGCGAGAGTGGCATCCCGCTCATTGCGGATGTCCATCAGCGCTTCCAAGATCACCTTGGGCTTTTCTTCTTCATAGACAAAATCTTGGAAATAGGGAGCCTCGTCCTTCTCCGGGTCAAACCGAAAAAGGCGGAAAAGATAGCGTTGGGCCATGAGCCTCGACTCTTATTAATATAATCGCGCCATCGGCGAATAGCGAGTAATGACCACAGGTTTATAGCTCAGTTGGGGTCGGCCGTCTTTCCAGGTAACCAAGGTATGCTTCAACCATTCTTTGTCATTCCTTTCGGGATAATCAAGGCGATAATGAGAACCCCTGGTTTCCCGGCGGGCTAAAGCACCCAGGGCGATTACCTCGCAAAGGTCAAGCATGTATTCAAACTCTAACATATTAACCATTTCCTGACTGAAGCGGCGGCAATGTCCAGATAAAAACCCCCTTTTTTCATAGTCCTCGCGAATAGCGGCAATCTCGGCCAAGGCTTTCTCCAGGTCTTGCTGGGTACGAAAAATCCCGACCTTTTCGCTCATAATCACTTTCAATCGATTGAGCAACTGATGGGCCTTGGCTCCTTTTTCCCGACGCATCCAGGTTTCGACTCTTTCCTCCGTCTTTCTGGCTTCCGCGTCCAGCAGATGAGGGCTGGCCTCTCTTATCTGAGTACTCTTGACATATTGAGAGGCCTCCCGGCCGACAATCTGGCCAAAGACAATGGTTTCTAAAAGAGAATTGCCGCCCAAGCGGTTAGCCCCATGGACACTCACACAGGCACACTCACCCGCAGCATAAAAACCGGGAAGCAGAGTTGCCCCTTTAAGGTCGACATCAATGCCCCCCATGGAATAATGCTGAGCCGGTTGAATCGGGATCGGTTTTTCTATCGGGTCAAGACCAGCAAAACGGAGGCATATCTCCCGAACAGAGGGCAGCCGCTTTTGTATTTTGGCCGCGCCTAGGTGCCTCAAATCCAGCAGGACATATTCACCCTCAAAACCATTGCCCCGGTCAATCTCAGTCTGAATAGCCCGAGCCACAATGTCCCTCGGGGCTAATTCCATGGATTGAGGAGCATAATCGGCCATAAAACGACGCCCGTAGCGGTTAAGGAGGTAGCCGCCTTCGCCCCGCGCCCCTTCCGTTATCAAGATATTCTTGCTGTAAAGGGAAGTGGGATGGAACTGAACAAATTCCATGTCTTTAATCGGCACGCCAGCCTTGTAGGCGATCCCGATACCGCTGCCATGGTTAATATAGGCGTTGGTCGTTTTAAGATAAACCCGGCCGTAGCCACCGGTGGCGAAGATGACCGCTTTGGCCTTGACAGGATAGATTTGCCCCGAGGTCAAATCATAGACAACTACACCCTGACAAACTCCGTGTTCGATGATGAGCCGAGTCACTAACCATTCAGAATAAAAACGAAGTTGCCGCCGCAGCGCCTGTTCAAAAAGCGTATGCATGATGACGAGTCCCGTGCGGTCCGCGGCATAACAAGTGCGCGGAAACCCGGCCCCGCCAAAAGGCCGTTGGGCAATAACTCCGCCGGGAAAACGGCTGAAGGGAACACCCATCCTTTCTAACTCATAGATCACCGGCGCTGCTTCTCGGCAAAGGAGCTCGGCCGCGGGCTGGTCAGCTAGGAAATCACTGCCTTTAATCGTATCAAAGGCATGCTTTTCCCAGTTATCATCCCGACCGTCAGGGTGGTTACCCAAAGCTGCGTTAATCCCTCCCTGAGCGGCGACAGAATGAGACCGGAGCGGATGAACTCGCGAAATTAAAGCCACAGAAAGGGAAGGGTCGGCTTGATGCGCCGCTGCCAATCCTGCGAGCCCCCCTCCCACAATCAGGATATCATAACTTAGCATTCAATAATTCCGGGTAAAATAGATAAGCAGCATGACAGCGGTTAAAACCGTGCCGAGGGCCGTAAAGAACCAGAACAAGAATTTCTCCCGGCGGCAACCCATGTCCATTATCACAGTCCGCAGACCGTAGAGAGCGTGGAAGACAACAGCCACCATCAAAACAACATCAATTACGGGGCTGGTATGGAGGGCCAGAGCCCAGTCTGGTTTTTTATCCTTAGTCATCAGAAAAAAAGAAGTTAAAAACTTGATGCCTAAGAAGGCAATCATCAAAAGCCCCGTCACTCGATGAAAAACCCAGATAAACATCGGCCCTTCTCCCTCCTGGGAAAAATATAATTAAATAATTCTTCCTTGATAAGTCAAGAAAAATCATTTTTTGGGGCTGAATATTTATATCGACCAGGTTCGTTTGCTTTGAGCGGGCCAATTGCCTATAATAAGCGCAAGCTTTAAAGGAGGCTCGATGAAAAAATTCATTTCCCTTTTGGTGGTCTTACTTTTTTCTTGGGCCCTTGCCGCTGCCGACATCCACATAAGAACTAAATCGCACACCGATGCTTTCACCGTCATGGGTCAATCTCAGCCCGAAAAAAACGAGATAACCGAGCAGTGGATTGGGGAAGACAAGTTTGCTTCCCACAGTAAGGACCAATCGATTATCATCGACACCAAGAAAAACCTGCTTTACCTTATTGACCATCAAGACAAAAGCTATCTCGAAACATCTCTCCCGCTTGACCTAAGTAAACTGGTTCCGCCTGAAATGTCCCAGATGTTGGCGATGATGAAGATGAGCGTCACCGTGAAACCCCTTGGCCAGACCAAAACAGTGGGCTCCTGGCCGTGCTCGGGCTATGAAGTGGCTATTTCCATGATGATGATGCCGCTGAAGATGACCGTTTGGGCTTCCACCGACGTCCCCTTCAATGTTGACCAGTTCCTGGATAAATTCTACAGCCCAGTTCTGCAGCTCATGATGAGAATCGATGAGGCCAGCTTAGCGGAACTACGTAAGATTAAAGGCTACTGGATAGCCTATGAGCAGACGGGGGAAATCATGGGCGCCAAGATTCACAGCACCAGTGAAACTATTGAAATCAAAAAGGAACCAGCCCCAGCCTCTGCTTACTCGGTGCCTGCGGGCTACCAGAAGACAGACAAGCTTAAAATGCGCTAAGCAACCGCCGCGGGTAATCAATCCTTCCTGGCTGCTCTGGTTATTAAGCATCTCTATTTCCGTGATGACATTTAATTTGAATAGCAAGTCGATTCCTCTTTTTCCGTCTCGGTTTTTAAGATGCCTCCCCCTCGTTATTTAACACTCAGAAAAGACAAGGGCTTATAAATATCTTTTCGAGGGTCTCTTTTAATAAATATGGAGAATCGTTAAAACATAAAACCTTGCTTACCCCAAATTTATCCCTGTTATGGGACAAACAAAGAGAGGTCAATAATATAAGTGCAGGCCGACGGAGAAATATTGGCCAGAAAAACGGTACTGGGCTGATTCTCGGTAATTCCAGAAGGTAAGAACAAAGGTAAAAGGCTCGCGAGGAATAAAAATGGCACTGACCGCCACAGTGGTGGCAGTAACCTTTTCGGAATTACGATAAAAATAAACCTGCGGGTTGAGATTAAGCCCGTTAGTTATTTTTATATCTAAGCCTGCCCGCAGGGCGCCAACCTGAAGACGCCGCACCGGTTCATCAGGATACCAGAGGATAGAGCTTTCATCCAGAAGATAAACCCCAGTTTCCAAGGCAAACCGGGAAGTAATCTTCCCTCCAATTCCCAAATCCAAGTTCCAGGCCGTATAGCTTTCGCTACCGCGAAAATGAGAAACCGCCGCGTAGCTTTCTAATTTTTCCCGAGCATAATAAATGGCGGCGATAAACTGTGATAGGTTGGCTTCTCTTGAAGCCTTTGTGCCGTCATCCCGAAGATAA
The DNA here is from genome assembly GCA_964627255.1 of uncultured Eubacteriales bacterium. Classification (GTDB taxonomy): domain Bacteria; phylum Acidobacteriota; class Aminicenantia; order Aminicenantales; family CALLJL01; genus CALLJL01. The sequence continues at coordinate 18,013 of CAZVIN010000015.1, read as the reverse complement.
TCAAAATCTAAATCGTGAAAAGTATATTTTAAAAGGAAAGAACTGCAAGGAGAAAGGCTCGCCCGGACTCCAAACCAGGGTTTTAAGCTCCGGAACTTATTAGCCCCCCAATAGTAATCCGCTCCAGCTTGAGGATAAAGGCTTAATCCCTGGGCATTAAGCCCCGCCGTTAGCCAGATTATAACCAAAAGAAAAAATCTCCTTTTTCTGCTGTTCATCTTACCTCCTCAACTTCCTTCAAAAACCTCAAGGTTCCTCCGGCCGCGGAAACCTCTCCGTTTTCACCCAGACCCTTTCCCGGCGGCGCACGAAATCCTCAAAAAAACTGCGCAGCACTACCAGCGCCCACAATTTGGTATAGGTTAAATAGGCTAACCAGGCAAGGCCAAAATTGGCCAGAGAGTCCTCTTTCTCCAAGGCTAAGGCCAAAAGAATCTCCAGGATAAACAGCGCTATGGCCAAAACCCATAACTCAAGGTAGGGACCCGGGAGGCGAAGGGATAAAATTCCTAATAAAGAAAGGAGGAAAAAAAGGTCAGAGACGATGATGGCGAAAACAAACAGATAATAGAGATAAAAAAGATTGGCCATTTCTATGGAAGTCAAAGATAGCTTGGTTTTAAAGAGACGTTTCATCTGGCGACGAATCAGGTCGTTGTTTCCCCGCGCCCAGCGGGTCCTCTGCCTTATCCACGTTCCCCACTTTTCTGGTTCTTGCTCCCAGGTTGTGGCTTCAGGCAAAAATCGTACCCGCCAGCCATGTTCATAAAGCCTTAGAGTAAGCTCAGTATCTTCGGTCAAAGCCTCTTCATCCCAGCCGCCAAGGGATTCTAAAACTTGCCGCCTGATAACATAATTCGTGCCAGCCAGAAATGCGATGTTGAGGAAAAAATTCCGGCCGGCCTGGATTATCCATTGGAAGGCAACGGATTCTAAGTTAATAAGCCTGGTCAAAAAATTGCGCTGGCGGTTTGAAGCCCGGAACTTTCCGGTTACTGCCGCCAGCTTGGGATTAAGCATAAGAGCCGTCACTAATTTTTTTATGGCGTCTTTCTCCGGAAGATTATCCGCGTCATAGACGGCCACTATCTCTCCCTGACAGCGGCTGAGGCCATGGTTGAGAGCAGCCCCCTTACCCCGACCGCTCTCCTCAAGGGGAATATTGACTAATTTAATTATGTCTGGGTTTCTTTTCATCTCCGCCTCGACTAAGGAGGCCGTAAGGTCGGTGCTGCCGTCATTGATGACGATTATTTCCATATTGGAGCGGGGATAATCCTGAGCTAAGAGTTTAGCGAGCAAACCCTGGATGACCAGGGCTTCGTTCTTAGCCGGGATCAGAACAGAAACGGTGGGCCAGGGCTCAGCCCTGACCATTTGCGCTACTGCAGAGCCTTTTAATTTTTCTTTTCTCCAGAAAAGAACTCCCCCGATAGTTAGGGCAAACTGATAAATAAGCATTAACCAGATAAAGACGACGGCAAAAATAAACAGCCCATCTCGGAGCAAGAACCAAAAAGTCATCGCTTTATTTTGATATAAAAATAGCTCCCTAATAATAGCCCGACAGAAACGGAACCCAAGACGAAAAAGAGAAGCGAGGAAAAATAGCCCACTGTTTTTAGTCTATGGACTGCCGCGGCTTCTGTGTAGATTTCCAATGAGTGGCGGCCGCGGGGCAAAATTAAACTGGTCTGGTCCAAAAAAATAGGCCACGTTTGGTTATCCAAGAGCAAGCGGCCAGGGAGCTGGTTAAAAGAAAAGGTCACAGGAAGAGAAGAAGAATAAAGCAACCGATACCAAGGGCCAGCCGCCTCCACCTCCACGAGCTCGCCGTCGAGGTAAAAGCGATAGCTCAGCCCAGCGGGATGAAAAACAGGCAACTTTTTCAATTGAAGATAATTTTCGCCAGCCGGAATGGCTACCGAAGAACCAGAAATAAGGGGCCATTCCCGGCCATTTAACCAGGCCTGATAATCGGGTCGACTCAAAACCAGGTTAAAGGGCCGGCGACTTCTTAAAAGATAACCATCACCTTTGGCTTCAAGGCTAACATCAGCCGCGGACACAAAAGGCAGGAGAACCAAGTCCAGAGGTAGAATGGTTGCCTCAGAATAAAGAGCCACTCTTCCTGAGGGTTGCTGGCCGAAGAAAACCAGCGTGGCCAGCTCGTTACCGCAAGCTTGAGACAAGGGAAAAGGTGTCTTCCGGATATCTCTCCAGGGAACGACGTTAATATCAAACATTAAACGGTTTAAATCAGGAATAATCTGCTTGTAGGCCTCAAGATAATTCTGGTAGCGGAAGGGGAGGGCAGTCCAGCTCCGCGCCGGGTCTTCTATCTGCAGAATAAAAGGAAACTCGTCCATTAAATCAACAATATCTCTGGTGTCCACCCCGCATTGTTCGCTGATTTCTGGATGAAGCAAGGAATCGTAATTGGTGACGATGACTTCCCATGCCGCTTTTTTATAATCATTTATTTTCTGTATTTCCTCGAGAAAAAGGCGATGTAGCTCCTTTATCAGGTTACGTCTAAAAGCCAAAAGACGTTCATAGGCCTGGCTATTATGTTTCCAATAAAAGGGAGAACCGGGACGGAAAACTTCAGATAAATCAAACCCCTCTTTTTGGCGAAAGATGCGGCTGACCGCCTCATTCCCGGGAGTAAATTTTTCTGGGTAAAGCAAGCCGTGGTCGGTATCAAAACATAATTCGGCTAAGTTAACTCCATCCCAATCGTGGTGGAGAAGCATCTGCCGGAAGAAATTAAGGGTCGTCTCTCGGGCTTCGGGATGGAAGAGGTTTATTGGCAGACGCCACCCGTTGCGGGCATCCTGGCCGTCGACCTGTTTTTCCCGCCACTCGGGGTGTTTTTCCCAGATAAGCGGCGTCACCTGTGGCAACTCAAACCAAGCGTAGACGGCTATCCCGAAGCGATGACAGAGGTCGATAAAATAGCGATACGGAAATTGATATTTTTCATAAAAATGCCAGGTGGCTAAATAGATGATCTTAACACCTGAAGCCCGCCAGTGCCGGACCAATTTCTCCAAACTCACTTCCGGTCGCAACCCCGGGTCGAAATAGAGCTCCAAGTTATTGCGGCGAACGAGAAAAGGAAGGCCGAGATTATTTTTCAGATAATAGGCAAAATAAGGGTAACGACTAACCCCGAAGGGCGTCACCGGGTCAAAAGTCGCTGCTAAGAAAAGCACTTTTCCCTGGCCTACAGAGCGAAGGACGACGACGGGCAAACCTTGCTCTAAATCACGGGCTAGGACCAAACCTGCCTCGAAATTAAAAACCGAGATTAAAGCCGGAGAAGACCACTCGAAAACAGGGGCGGGCAGGGTAGTTTCCTTTATCCCTTTAAGAGTCATTTTCTCTTGGCCCAACTGGAAACCAAACTTCTCGATCAGGGCGGAGGGGCCGTCAGAAATAACTTGGCCGCCGGCATAGACATAATCAACAATCCGATTAACCTCAGCGGGGCTAAGACGAAGGGCAACAGGGTTAGGAATAACAAGAAGGTCGGGTTGGCTGGGTCTTAAAGCCCCTAACTTCTTTTGGGACACTACCTCTGGATTAAGACCAAAAACCCGGAGAACTGAAAGGAAACTCTTGATATCATTTTCATCTTGGGAACTAATATTTTCCACCGCCATGACGGCGGTTTTGTGCAGGCGAATTGGCGCTCGTTTAGGGCCGGGATTAAGAATGTCTTTAAGGCCCAAAATCAGGCTCGCCGGAAAAGTTTTGGGCTTGGTCGGTTGAGAAAGCTTAGCCTCCAGGACGTAGAGAGACCCAGGGGGAAGCGCTATTTTCTGCGGCCAAAGGCCATCGATAGGTTCAGAGGAATAGCTTTCCCTAAGCGTCTTACCCAGACGGTCAAGCAGCAGTTCGTGGACATATTCGCCTCGTAAACGAATACTTCCCTCGCCGCCAGCTGAAGTCACCCACAAAGAATCGGTTCGCAAGTTACAGGCAAAATCACGAGCGGAGATAAAATTCCAGCCCATGGACTTCATAGCCCGACAAACTTCCTGTAAGTATTTCAAGGGAACAAAGGAATGAAAAAAGAAGGAGGCTAAACCATCCCGCACAGTGAGCATGTGGCGGGCATTTTCGATAATCCGGGACGGGTCAGGTTTTTCAAAATCGACATAGCCGAGATTCTCCGGGATTACCTGGACCATAAGGTCGGGCAAAAAAACCGGATAAGGAAAAATTTGCTGGGTTCCAACAAGCTCGGCAGCCATCACCCGGTCATAAAGAGAATCAAAAAAGCGGCCTATTAGGCGATAATCTTCCTGGGAGGCAGAATAATGAGGGGTTTCCCAGGTTAAAGGATAAAGCCCGCAACGCAGGCATTCTTCCAACCCTAACCTTATTCTCTCCTCCACCCAATCTTGAGTCTCATGAGGTATGGGCCGTCCCGAGATATCATCCCAGAATTCATAATCTTCGGCCGTTCTTCCCTGATGTTGATGGGTCGCTCCATGAAGGACAATTGTCGCCCCCCGGTTAACCAACTCTTTAAGAGCAGCCACCAACTTCGGCCTTTCGGAAAGACGGACCTCCTGCTGAGTTGAAGGGTCGCGAAAAATGGGGATAAGCGAAAGGGAAAACGGAATGCCTTCTTTCTCTAACCATTGACCTAACCGCTTCAGGTAAGCCGGGTTGTCTTCGGGGTTAATATCTTCAATCCGCACCAAAGCTTGATGCGCCGTCGGATGGTCTTGGCCTAAGATGTCATGAAGAAGGTCAGCCAGAATCAGAAACCGGCCGCCTTCATAGGCATAAGAAAAGGGAGAATCAGCTATGTACCAGAATCCGCCGCTTCTTAAGACATAGGGAAAGGTACGGCCGTCAGGAGAGGAAATGGTTGCTATGACTTCCACCTTATCCGGCGCCTGAAGCTTGAGCCGATTAAGCCCTGGGTCTTCCTTCGAAAAATCTTCTCCTTTATACCAGACTTTCCAGTCGGTCCTTTCCTCCCAATCATCATAAACAAAACCGAGCCTCTCAGCTTCTGTCTCTAAAAAGCGGTCGATATGCATATTTACCCAAAGAGTTGTTTTCGGCCGCTGAGTGAGGTCAGTCAAAAGAACGGCCGGAAATTCAGGCTGACCCTCCTCAAAGAAAAGGAAAAGGAAATCAGGCTCCAGAGCTAAACCTCGGACATAATGCCGGATGGAAAGAACTGAGCTCTTTTCGATTTTAAAATGACCCAGCAGGCGGTTGAGGAAACAGGCTGATTTAAAGGCTTCAGATTTTCCCTCCGAGCCGTCATAAAAAATTAAGACGCTCTGGCTAAAAGCCGAGGCCACAAAGAAAAAAAGGAGACTAACCAGGCCAACTAATAGGCGTTGTCTCATCTTTTATTCGACTCCTCGTCCCTCTTATTGAGTCGCCTCCTGATATACCGTATCAAAAAAATATGGGGCTATTCCATCTTTTATTGGTGAGGCGATGACGCCTGCGAAACAACCTCGCGGACTAAAGTGATGATTTATAATAATCCCTTTTTTCTTAGAGAGAAGCGCTTATTAGGTGAAAAAAGAGGCTGAATATTGATGATAAAAAGGTGCTGAAAAAGGCAGACATTTTAAGGATGAGGCTTATTTTTATTGACTGCAGCGGCGAAGAAAAATAAAATTAGGGCTTCTGCGGGGACCAGGATGACGGCACGAATCTTAATCGCCTTCGGCACCAGACCGGAGTTGATTAAATTGGCGCCAGTCATCATGGAAATGAAGCGCTACCCTAAGGATTTTAAGCCGCTGCTTTTAGCTACCGCCCAGCACCGCGGCCTCCTAGACCAAATGCTCAGCATTTTTTCCCTCACCCCTGATATTGACCTCAACCTTATGCAGCCCAACCAATCTCTCGACCGGCTGACGAGCCGAGTCATGCTACAGGTAAGCCGAGTTTTGAAGGAAACAAAGCCTGACCTGGTCATGGTGCAGGGAGATACGACTACCGCCATGGTCGTGGCCCTGGCGGCCTTTTATTTAAAAATTCCTGTCGCCCATGTCGAGGCGGGTCTCAGGACCCTTGACCGTTACCAACCCTTCCCTGAAGAGATTAACCGCCGGCTTATTTCAGCCTTGGCGACTCTTCATTTTGCGCCGACTAAAAAGGCGGTAGCCAATCTAAAGAACGAGGGCATACCCTCACGCTCCATTTTGCTTACCGGCAACACCGTCGTCGACGCCCTTTTGTATATGAAACCAAGAATAAATACCCACCCTCTTCCAGTTACAACTCCCTCTGACCGGCGCTTGGTTCTGGTAACCGCCCATCGCCGGGAAAGCTTCGGCCAACCGCTCATCCATATCTGTCAGGCCCTGCTGCGTCTAATAAGCGAATTCCCGGACATAGAAATCGTTTATCCTGTCCATCCTAACCCCAACGTTCGGCAGACAGTTTTTTCTCTTTTAGCCCGAACCCCTCGCCTCCATTTGCTTCGGCCGCTGCCCTATCTCGACCTTCTTGCCCTGATGAACCGGGCCTGGCTCATCCTCACTGATTCCGGAGGAATTCAGGAAGAAGCTCCCACGTTTCATAAACCTGTTTTAGTCTTACGTCAGGTTACCGAACGGCCTGAAGGCATCGAGGCGGGTGTAGCACGCCTTGTTGGCACAGATACCGAAAAAATCGTCTCCTCGGCGGCGCGATTACTTAGGAGCCGCTCTGCCTATCAGAAAATGACCCGAGCCCAAAATCCTTATGGTGACGGTCGAGCCAGCCAGCGCATCGTCCGCTATCTCCAGCGCTATTTTTCTGCGCTTCCTTGACTCGCCTCCACCACAACCCTTATCATGAAGCCGATGAGTCCAATCAGAGTTCGTTTTGCTCCCAGCCCCACCGGTTATATCCACGTCGGCAACGCCCGCACCGCCCTCTTCAACTGGCTTTTCGCCCGGCAAACCAGGGGCATTTTTATCCTCAGAGTCGAAGATACTGATATCGAAAGGTCTAAAGAAGAATATGAAGCAAGGCTCTTGGCCGATTTGCGCTGGCTCGGAATTGATTGGGACGAGGGACCGGATGTGGGTGGCCGGTTCGGGCCCTACCGTCAATCCGAACGGTTAGAAATATATGCTGACTACGCTCAGAAATTAGTGGCTTCTGGCCAAGCTTATTACTGCTTTTGTTCGGCCGAAGATTTAGAAAAAGAAAGAAAGGTCGCTTTGGCTCGCGGCCTTTCCCCTCGCTACAGCGGCCGTTGCCGGCAAATAAACCCTGAAGAGGCTCTGTCGAGGGTCAAGGCAGGTGAAAAGGCCGCCATTCGCCTTAAAGTACCGGAAAAGGGCGAAATAACCTACCACGACCTTATTCGGGGCGATTTGGCTTTTGACCTCAGCCTGATTGGCGACCCGATTCTTGTTCGCTCCAACGGCCTGCCAGCTTATAATTACGCCGTGGTCGTTGATGACCACCTGATGTCTATAACCCATGTGATCAGGGGTGAAGACCACATCTCCAACACGCCTCGCCAGCTTTTGGTCTATCAGGCACTGGGTTTTGAGCCGCCGCTATTTGCCCACCTTTCGATGGTGATGGGGCAGGATAATACTCGCTTAAGCAAACGGCACGGCGCTACCTCGGTGGACCAATTTGCCCGGATGGGGGTACTTCCCGAAGCCCTCTTCAATTATCTGGCTTTTTTAGGCTGGGCACCGCCCGAGGGCCACGAGGTTTTAAACCGCGAGGAACTGGTGGCTCTCTTTGACCTCAAAAAGGTAAGTCGCTCCGCCGCTATCTTTGATTATGAAAAGCTCTACTGGTTAAATCGACAACACCTCAAACGCCTGCCTCTGGCGGAGAAAGCGAAGCTGGCCTATCCTTTCTTGCTCGAAGCCGGCCTCCTTCCGGAAACCATGACTGCACCTCACTGGACCTGGCTGGAAATGGCCGTGGATAGCTTTAGTGAAGCTGTTGACCGCCTCAACGAGCTCCCCGCTCGTTTCCTCCTCCTCTTCGATTTTTCCCCCCAGGCGATGGATGAAGAGGCTAAAAATGTCTTAGCGGAGGAAGCTGCGCGTCGGGTAGCCTCTCTTTTCTGTCAAAAAGCTCAAGAAGTAGTCGAACTCAGCGCGGCGGAATTCAACCGGATAGTGACGGAAATAAAAAAAGAGACTGGGGTGAAAGGGAAAAATTTGTACCAGCCGATTCGAGTTTCTCTTACGGCCCGAGGCTCGGGCTTAGAACTTGACCGGCTGATTCCTTTAATTGAGAGTGGTTCCAAGCTAAGCTTGCCTCGACCCATCTTAAGCTGTCAGCAAAGAGCGGGAAAAATGCTCCTTTATTTAGAAGGAGGAAATATATAAAAGATTAGTCGAGGCTTTTTTTTGACTCATATTTATGTCAATCAATTTCAATCAATTCGGAAATTAACCCAAGAAATGGAAAGCGAAGCAGAAGCTGATATAGATTAGATGGAAAAAGTAGCCCGGTTGCAACCCATCCTGGAGATTCTGCGGCGCTCGCCGCAGCGGCTCAATAAAATATTTCTTTCTAAGGAGGCAGCGCCGCACCGCTTCCGGCAGGTTATTCACCTCGCCCGTCAGGCTGATATCCCCGTAGTCTTTGTCCCTAACCAGAAACTCAACAGTTTAAGCTCCCATCATCAGGGAATAATCGCCCTGGTTGCGGCCAAAGAATTTGTCCCCTTCGAGTCAATTCTGGCTTCCTCGTCTTGTCCCTTCCTCGTGTTTCTGGATGAGGTGGAAGACCCCCAAAATTTAGGGGCCATTATCCGCTCGGCTGAGGCCGCCGGAGTTGATGGTTTGATCCTTACTGAGCGGCATTCGGTCGGCTTGACAGCGGCGGTTTATCAGGCCTCAGCCGGTGCCTTGGAACACCTAAAAGTGGCGAGAGTTAAGAATCTGGCTCGAGCTCTCGAGGAAGTCAAAGAGCGGGGTGTCTGGGTAGTGGGAGCAGAAGCGCAAGCAGCAGGGCTCTGGTTCGACTTCGATTATACCCAGCCGGTGGCGCTTGTCCTCGGCTCCGAAGGTCGGGGTCTCAGGCCGCTTGTCCGCGAGCATTGCGACCGCCTCCTTTCTATCCCGCTCGTCGGTAAGACCAATTCCCTGAATGTGGCCGCCGCAGCAGCAGTCTTTCTCTTTGAAGTCCTGCGCCAGCGCCGCCTCAAGATTCCTTAACCAGATAAGAACCCCAAAGTCGGGAGAATTTTTCTTCGCATGTTAGAAAGCGCTGGGTCAAATACCTTCTTTCTCGTTTTTATTTATTTTCGGTCAAAATAGAGGTGGCAAGCTCTGGGCGTGTCAAATTTTGTCCGCAAAATGGCCATCGTAATCTCTCCGCTTCTATTTCCTAATTGGCCGCTAAAATCTATTCTTGCTCTTATATCGGACTCACCTTCTCAGCCTTGATATGGGCATAATCATCTGTTCAATCTTCCGTGAATTCGATGAGCTAGCAAATAATACAGGGGAGCAGCTCACACCGGCTGGCTTCTCCGCCTTTTCTCGCAATTCGTTCTTTTTAGTATATTCGACAATGAAGGACGACGTTTTCTCTTGACATCCTCGGCCTTAGTTGCGCCTGCCAGCGAAAATTTCCGGAGCCAACAACACCTTATAATCCTTTTGAGGCATGGAAGATGAAAACCCCCTTTGTTGAGGTTTTCCATCTTAAAATCACGGTAGTTATTAACCTTTCCCAGAAGACCAAATTCAAAATAAATAAGTGCCTTATTCAGAATATTTTTTGTCCATAACGGTTCAATGATTAACTAAAGGTGAGAAAGAGGGAGAAAGAACCAAAAGGGGTGGGGGGTGGCTTGACACTCTTCCGACCTAACCTATAGAATAAACCAGTACTTAGGCCAAAGATGGCTTCTACGAGTAGTGCGGATTTTTATCAACTAGAGCAACCTATCCTTGAACTTAAGGAGAGGATAGAAAAGCTCGAGGCTTCTGACGACCCCAGGAAAAAGGATAAAATTCAAACTCTAAGGGAAGAAATAGCCCAGCTGTGGGAAGGAATTCTGCCCACCCTTACCGCTAAGCATATTGTCCAAATTGCCCGTCATCCTCAGCGGCCTTATACTCTGGATTATATCCAGGCTTTGGTCGAGGATTTTGTGGAGCTCCACGGCGACCGACGCTTTGCCGATGACCCAGCGATTGTCGGCGGCTTAGGCTTTTACAAAGGACGGACAGTGGCCATTATCGGCCATCAAAAGGGACGAACTACTCGGGAAAGAATCGCCCGCAACTTTGGCCAGCCCAATCCTGAAGGCTACCGGAAAGCTTTAAGAGTTATGAAATTGGCGGAAAAATTTCACTTCCCTGTGGTCACGCTGATTGATACACCTGGTGCCTATCCCGGGATTGGCGCCGAGGAAAGAGGCCAGGCTGAAGCCATCGCCACTAACCTCAAAGAAATCGCTAAATTAAGAGTGCCCATCGTTAATATAGTCATCGGAGAAGGGGGAAGCGGCGGCGCGCTCGCCGTCGGCGTGGGCGATGTAATTTTTATGCTCGAGTATTCTTTCTACTCGGTCATCTCCCCTGAAGGCTGCGCCGCCATCCTTTGGAAAGACCAAAGCGCCGTGGATAGGGCCGCTGAAAATTTGAAAATAAGAGCCCAAGACCTACTCTCGCTGGGAATCATCGATAAAATTATCCCTGAGCCCGCCGGCGCCGCCCATATCGACCCGGAGCAAACTTTCCGCAATGTCGACCGTTTTTTAGCTCCGACTTTAAAGAAACTCGAAGAAACCCCGCTAACTGAACTTCTCGAGGCTCGCTACCAAAAGTATCGCCGGATAGGCGTTTTTGCCACCAAATGAAGACTTCCATCACCGCCATCAAAGGAACTAAGGACATCCTGCCAGAGGAAGTTAAATTATGGCAGAAAGCGGAAACCATTTGCCGCCAAGTCTTTGAGGCTTATGGTTACCGGGAAATAAGAACGCCCATCATCGAGCCCACTGAGCTTTTTGTGAAGGGCACGGGCGAGACCACCGATATTGTTACCAAAGAAATGTATACTTTTACTGACAAAGGGGGGCGTTCTGTCACCCTTCGGCCCGAATATACTCCCTCAGTGGTCCGGGCGATTATCGAGCACCGCCTCTATCTTCAGCCAGCGCCGCTGCGCTTTTATTATTTTGGCCCGATGTTTCGCCATGACCGGCCCCAGAAAGGCCGCTACCGCCAATTTCATCAGGTGGACATCGAGGTTTTTGGCGAAGCTGACCCCGCCTTAGACGCGGAAATCTTAGAAATGGCCGATTTCCTGCTAAGGAGGCTGGGCGTCAGCGGCCCAGAAATGCTGATTAACTCGGTGGGCTGCCCTGCGTGTCGACCCAACTACCTTTCCCTATTGCGGCAAGAAGCTGAAAAAATTAAACCCCGGCTCTGTGAAGACTGCCAGCGTCGGGTAGAATTAAACCCGCTCCGCGTCTTTGACTGCAAGTTACCAGGCTGCCAGGAGCAGGCCGCGCTTTTGCCCCGGATCACAGAATATTTATGCGAGGCTTGCGCCGCCCATTTCGCCGCATTGCGTAGCTGGCTGGAATTTTATGGCCTTAATTACCGGGTGGAACCCAAGTTAGTGCGCGGGCTTGACTATTACACTCGCACCACTTTCGAGGTTATAAGCTCTGGTCTGGGCGCTCAAAATGCCATCCTCGGCGGCGGCAGATACGACCATTTAATGAAACTCTATGGCGGACCAGATATCTGTGGTATAGGTTTCGCCATGGGAATGGAAAGGCTGTTGACTGTTGCTAACCTCCAGGTCGAAGAAGACAGGTTCGTTTATTTAGCTGGTTGGGGTGAAAAAGCTAAGCCCATCGGCCTGCGCCTTTGTCGTGAGCTCCGGCGCTTAGGAATTCACGTCCTCCTTGAATATAAAGAAAAAAACCTCAAGGCGCATCTTAGCCGAGCTAATAAACTGGGGGCAGCGTGGGTAATTATTTTAGGCGAGCAAGAAGCCGAACTGGGAGTATGCGGGCTCAAGGAGATGAAAACCGGCGTCCAGCGCAATGTCTCCCTCGCTGACCTGGGAAACATTCTTAAGAGGCTGGAGGCACCGGGAAAAAACCTAACTGATTTCAATTCCAAAGAAGAACCAAAGCCATGAATTTTCCTCAGGATTTTAGCCGCTGGCAGAGGTCCCACTACGCTGGCTCTCTGCGGCGCCAAAACGAAGGTGAAAAGGTGACGCTTTGTGGATGGGTCCAGCGGCTCCGCGACCTCGGCCAGGTGGTTTTTCTCGACCTGAGAGATAGAGAAGGCATAGCTCAGGTGGTTTTCTCGGCGGCGAACCCCGAGCTTTTGGCTCGGGCCAAGGAGCTCGGCCAAGAATATGTAGTCGGCATAAAAGGTGTGGTCCAGCTCAGGGGAGAAAAGGCCGTCAACCCGCAGATGGCCACAGGCGAAGTTGAAGTCCTGGCTGAGGAAATGATTGTTTTTAACGAAGCCCGCGTTCCGCCTTTCCAGATAGCTGACCCGGTTTTGGCCTCAGAAGAACTCCGCTTTCGCTACCGTTACCTCGACCTGCGCCGGCCTTCCATGCAGCACAACCTTCGCCTCCGCCATGAGGCGGCTCTCCGCACCCGGCTTTTTCTCCATCAGCAGGGCTTTTATGAAATCGAAACCCCTTTCCTGACCAAGTCTACTCCGGAAGGGGCTCGAGATTATCTTGTCCCCAGTCGCATCCATAAAGGCAAGTTTTATGCTCTCCCCCAATCACCCCAATTATTCAAACAGACCTTGATGATTGCCGGCTTTGACCGCTATTTTCAGATTGTCCGGTGCTTCCGAGATGAAGACCTCAGGGCTGACCGCCAGCCTGAGTTCACTCAAATCGACCTCGAAATGAGCTTTGTCGGCCGGGAGGAAGTTTTGACGGTAGTGGAGGGCTTGATGGTCGAACTTCTCCGTTTGATTGGGGAAAAGGCTCCTACCCCATTTCCTCGTCTCTCTTACCAGGAATGCCTCGAGAAATACGGCACCGATAAGCCTGACTTAAGAAATCCGGCGCTAATTCTGGATTTTTCTCCGTTGCTGGGCCGGGCTTCCTCCGATTTATTAAAAAAGGCGGGGGAAGCTGATTTTGTTCTTAAGGGACTGGTCATTCCTTCTGGCGCCAGTCTTTCCCGTTCCCAGCTGGAGAAGCTTCAGGAAAAGGCGAAAGCCCTGGGCGCCAAAGGTTTAATCTGGGTCAAAAGAGACGGCCCAATCAAAACTTCACCCCGGCTGGAGCCTGACGATAGCTTAGCTCTTTGGGAAAGGTCTGAAGCTCAAGAAAACGACCTGCTCCTCCTCTGCGCTGACCGGCGGGAAATAGTTTTAGCTGTGCTTGGCCAGCTCCGGGCTGAGCTGGCGCCAGCGCCAGCCTCCGAGAAGTCGCGTTTTGCCTTTACCTGGGTTACTGATTTTCCCCTGCTCGAGTGGAGCGAGGAAGAAAAGAAGCTGGTGTCGGTCCATCATCCCTTTACCTCACCTCATCCCGAAGACTTGGAGTTTCTGGAAAAGGAACCCCTAAGAGTAAGAGCGCAAGCCTATGATTTGGTCTTGAACGGGTATGAGATAGGCGGGGGGTCTGTTAGAATCCACCGCATGGATTTACAACGCCGTATTTTCCAGCTCCTGGGCTTGACCGAGAAAGAATCCGAGGAAAAATTCGGTTTCTTCCTGGAAGCGCTGACTTATGGCACACCTCCCCATGCCGGTATTGCCATAGGATTAGACCGCATTGTCATGCTCTTAGCCGGAGAAAATTCTATTCGGGAAGTAATTCCTTTCCCCAAGACAACCAGTGCCCTTTGTCTTCTAACCGGCTCCCCTTCGCCGGTTTCCCCCAATCAACTCGGCGAGTTAGGGATTGAAATCAAAAAAATCCCCAACGAAAAAGAAAAATAGTCTTTCTCCCGCCCTGGCTAAGGCCTAATTTTTAATATGCCTTATTAATCGACGAGGGCCCAACATTCTATTTCCACCCGAGCTCCGCCAGCCAGGCCGCTAACCCCAAAGGCGCTCCGGGCTGGTCGATTCTTAGGAAAATAGTTGACATAAACCTTATTCATCCTTTCCCATTCAGCCATATCAGCGAGCATGACGGTACATTTCACCACCCGGTCTAAAGACGAGCCATATTTTTCCAACGTTCGCTTGATATTTTCTAAGGTCTGTTTAGTTTCCGCTTCAATCCCTCCTTCCACCAAGCGACCAGTTTCCGGGTTGCGGCCAAGCTGTCCAGAAAGGAGGAGCCAGCGGCCCACTCGCACCGCCTCTGAAAAGGGCGCCTGGCTTCTTTCGGGCGGGTTGAGGAATTCTACGTCCTTTTTTTCTTGGGCTTGAAATTGGCCGTCCCCTAAGAAAAAAATTAGAAGAAACAGCAAGAGCCCATTAAGAACAAGACTGGAATAATCTCGTTTCATTTTTCCCTCCAAAATAGATAGTCAATTGAAGTCTTGGCTTTCTTGGAGAGAAACCTCTCCCACCTTGGCCGTTTGATTACCCATCTCTTTCTATTGCTTCTCAACCTCCTCTGATTATTCTCCGGTGCTCTCTATCAGCTACGCCGTAACCAGTCCGTCAACATAGTTAAGCGACTAACTCCCATTTTTTTATTTTTTGCTTTTGCATATAACCACTCTCGGGGCAAAAAATCCAAAAAAGCGGGGCTCTCGGAGCCAGTAAGGACAAATTTGCCTGGAACCGATTGACCACGCGATAAATAAAATTACTCCCTCCGCCTAACCCGCTTTTATCTTCGACTCCTGTTTTTTCGCCTCGACCTAACCTTATATTTGTTTAGAGTTAGCCGTTACGCTTATTTAATGGGTTCACCAGTCAGCGGGTCACGCAGCGTGATTTCGTGCACTTGGCCCAGTTTCGAGAGGGGTCCAGGAAACTTGGCGTCGCCTTGGTTGCATGGCTCCCAATCGCCAACAATCATGATGACCATTTTTTCTGGATGAATATATTTCTTGGCCACTTCCAGGACTTTTTCCTTAGTAACGTTACGGATTTTATCTCGGTAAGTTTTATAATAATCCCAAGGTTTTCCCTGCATCTCGAGCTCGGCAAAATTAGCCATGGTGGCGATGGGACTGGAAAAGAAGTTGCTGAAGCTCTCCAAATAATAATTGATTGCCGTTTCCATCTCAGCATCAGAAACGAGTTCTTGTCTTATTCTGTCAAACTCTTTAAGAATAAGGGAAATGGCATAGGCCACGGTGGATGATTTAGTCTGCACATAGCCAGAAAAAGTCCCAGGAAATCCCCAGCGATAGCTAAAGCGGCTGCCAGTATTGTAGGCCAGACCTTCATCGGAGCGGACTTTAGAAGTTATTCGGGAGGTGAAACTCCCCCCGCCGAGGATAAAATTCATCACTTGAACGGCAAAATAATCTGGGTTAGTATCCTCAAGGCCCAGATGGCCGATGGAAACATAGCCTTGGTTGATCTTTTTCTGGATAAAATAAACACCTGGTTCGACTTCCGGAAAGCTTTTAGGGATGGAAGGAAAGGTGAGCGACCGGTTAGCCCAACGAGAAACGTATTTGTTGATGCGGTCAATCAGGCTTTTTTTAGTGAAATCTCCAGCGGCAGCCAGGATAATATTACGAGGAAAGAAATATTGGCCATGAAAGGCTTTAAGGTCCTCCCGTTTTAAGGCGTCAATTGTGGCCTTAGTCGGCTGGTAGGTAAGCGGATGCTCACCGTAAAGGAGTCGCTCATACTCCCGCGACAAAACCGCGCTGGGCGCATCATTAGCTGTCTTCAGCTGCTCAATCATCCTCCCCTTAGCAATTTTTAGGCTCTCCTCTCGAAATTCAGGGTTCATCAGGACATCAAAAAAGAGCTCCAGCCCTTCCTCCAAATCTTTGCTCAGGATAGAAAGAGAAAGAATGGAGGTCCTTTCACCCATCATAAAATTGAGGGAAGCGCCCAAAAAATCCAACCGGTCCTCGACGACACTTCCTTCTCTGGTTTTAGTCCCTCCCTTGATGAGAGTTTGCTGGAAAAGGCTTCCCAGGCCGGTTTTATCTTTGGGCACATAGAGGTCGCCACAATGAATAATAGCTTGGAGGTTGACTAAGGGTAGGCTATGGTCTTCCTGAAGATAAGCTCTCAAACCCTGCGTTAAGCTGAGCCGAAATTGTCGGGGGTCAGGAGGCTCAAATTTTAAGGGCGGAAAAGTCAGTTCCTCTGGCCGCTTAATCTGAGCCAAAGCCAGGGAAGTCAAGATAAGCCCGAATAATAAAGCTACTATTAATTTACGTCTCATCTTCACCCTCCTTTATCGGCCAAAGCTGCGACGGTAGATAGCGGTCAGCGAATTATTCCGGACAAAATATTTCGTCGCCGCGGCTTTGATATCATCGCTGGTTACTTTTTTCAGCGCCTCCAAATCAGCCTGGAGAGACCGCCAACCACGATGCAGCTCCGCCCGGCCAAAACGGCTAGCTATCCCAGTGGGGCTTTGCAAGCTCATGATAAAACTGGCCTCATATCTGTTCTTAGCTTTCTGGAGTTCCTCAGCTGTTACCCCTTCTTTTTTTACTTTCTCCAACTCTTCCCAGAGGTGGGCTTCTAAATCATCCGGCTTTAAGCCTTTTTCCGTTTTCGGGCGGGCACTGACCACAAAACTACCGGCATACCATTGAGGCCGCGAAAAAGCGCTAACCATCGAAGCCATATCTTTCTCTTTGATCAGAGACTTATAGAGCCGGCCAGTATCGCCCGAAAGGATGCTGGCGAGAAGAGAAAGAGGATAAGTATCCGGGTCGCCCTCAGGAGGAATATGAAACCAGATGGCGATCTGGGGCGGAGCTGGTCCTTCTCCGTAAATTCTTTTTTCGCAGTTCTGGGCCGGGACGGAAGTCCGAATAGGTTCAATGTCCTGACCGCGGGGAATTGGCCCGAAATATTTTTCCGCCAAGGAGATAATCATCTTGGCGTCAAAATCACCCACATAGATGGCAACGGCATTGTTTGGGACATAATATCTGTTATGAAAATCGACCAAGTCCTCTTTAGTCATTTTTTTCAGGTCATCCATCCAACCGATAACATTCCAGTGATACGGGGAACCAATAAAGAAAGCGGCTCGGACCTGCTCGTTGAAAAGATAACCGGGGCTGTTTTCGGACAGACGGCGTTCCTCCATGACCACATCTTTTTCGGAATAAAACTCGCGAAAATAAGCATTTATCATCCGGTCGGCCTCTAACATCATCTGGAGCTCTACTTTGTTGGAGGGTAATGTGACGTAATAACCAGTAACCTCGTCAGAGGTGGAAGCATTGAGGCCGGTGCCGCCGTGTTTCATATAGGTCTCCCAGAGATGGTCCTTGATAATGTACTTTTTTTCTTCCTTCAAAAGCTGCTCTACTTCTTTTTCCCAGGCAGCTATCTGATGGGTATCGCCATTCTTCTTCCAGTATTTTTCGCGGTAAATTTTCTTCATCAACTCGTCGATTTTCTGATTTAGGCCGTGGTCAGCTTCATAGTCCGTCACCCCCATGATTTTGGTGCCTTTGAACATCATGTGCTCGTGGACGTGTGCAATGCCGGTAATTCCGGGTCTTTCATTAATTGAACCCACTTTGTAGTAAATATGACAGACGACGCGGGGAACTCCGG
Source organism: uncultured Eubacteriales bacterium (assembly GCA_964627255.1). Lineage (GTDB taxonomy): Bacteria > Acidobacteriota > Aminicenantia > Aminicenantales > CALLJL01 > CALLJL01. The sequence goes on along the minus strand of CAZVIN010000015.1, from coordinate 371 downwards.
GTCGGGGCACCATCAGGAGCTTCAGCCCGTTGGCCAGCTGATACTCCTTGACGTCGAGCTGGAATTCTCCCGCGTGGACTAAGGTAAACAAAAAAAGAACAGCGGAAAGGATGATAAAACAGCGTTTCATCAAGCTAACACCTCCTTTCTTTGAATTATATCCCTTTTAAAATAAAAGAAAAGCTTAAACTGTAGATTGTCGGGACAAAACTTTTTAGCCTCAAGGCCTCTGGCCTCGTCTTAAGCATAATGAAATTATGTCCAAGAGGAACTTAGACAAGCCCGGCTTTCCAATGTCGCCTCCCGAAACTTGGCCAGTCCCTCTGATAACTTGACCTTTTGCCCGGGAAAATGGTAGCTTTAAATAAGCT
>CAZVIN010000014.1:0-6685 GCA_964627255.1 uncultured Eubacteriales bacterium | reverse complement strand
GGAGTAATTGATTGGACTTAACTAAGTCCTGAGAAAAAGGATAAAATTAATCCTATGACTAACGGCCAAGGGCCGAGGAAAAAAATGCGCCTCGGTTTTCATCAACCAGCCTTTATTCCCTGGGGAGGCTTCTGGGCCCGGCTGGCTAAAGTAGACCAGTTAGCTCTTCTCGATGACACTCTTTTGGCCCGGGGATTTACCTTCGTCAACCGCAATCGCCTTAAGGGCCCTGAGGGTGAAATCTGGCTAACTGTCCCTCTCAAGAGAAAGGGCCGGGGAAGACAGAAAATTCGCGAGCTGGAAATTTATGAAAAGGCATGGTGGGCCAAAAGGTTTTTAGCGACGCTGCGCCATTTTTACGGAAAATCAATCTATTTTGAGCCGCTTTTCTCCCAACTCGAAAGAATCGTCAATGACCAAAGCGAACGTTTCCTGGACTTAATCGAAGGATTGCTGCTTCTTCTTCGCGACTCTTTTGGCTTTAAAACACCCTTTATCAAGCAATCAGAGCTCGGTATTTCGGGTCAAGGCACGGAGCTTCTGGTTTCCTTGGCCGCGGCGCTGCGAACCGATGAAGTCCTTTTTTCCTCCTTTGCGGCCAAGCATGTCAATTTCAGTCAATTCAAGCAGAAAGGAATTAAGGTCTTCCTGCTTTATTTTGACCTCCCTCAATATCCCCAGTTCTGGGGCGAATTTTGTCCCAATCTTTCTGCCCTTGACCTGTATTTTTGTCTCGGACCAGAAGGCCGCCGCCTCCTGGAAAAGGCCTCCAGAATCGAACCCTGGCCCTGAAGGGTCTAAGAAAACGCCACCTTTTTGCAAGAAGATTAAAAGGTTCTTTTCCCATTGGGAGGAGCTGGTTTGAAGCATAAGTTTAGGATGGCGCGAGCGACCATGGATGGTTTGTCGATACTCCAAGACCCACCTTGAAGATATCAACTCAGTCCACCTTTAAACTTTATGACGGTCCACTTTTAAAATCCAATTAACAGACCGCTTGATATCACCGTCGCCTTTGGGTTTGCGCTTGAAGGTGGCGGAAAAAGCCAAAAAAAACTCCCCGGCTTGTCAAAAAGCAACTTGAGGCGAGAAGAGAAAAGAAAAAAGGATAAAAATTAAATGAAATAAAATTAAAAGAAATCATTTAAATCTGGTGGAGCTGAGGGGACTTGAACCCCCGACCTCTTGACTGCCAGTCAAGCACTCTCCCAACTGAGCTACAGCCCCACCGACAGTCGGGAAATTATGATATCTTATCACCCTAACTCAGTCAAGATTGCCAAAATTTAGAGCTTTTTAGAAAGGCGAGCGAGGCTATTCTGCACTCGTCGCCTCCTTACCGGCACAAGATACAAGAAGCCCTCAAGTCTTTCTTCTATCACCCTGAATGCTGTCATCAAGGCGATTATCCAAACTGTGTCTGAATGGGTTTAGCCGTTGACCTTATGTATGAAATTAAAATAAATTTATTATTAATCTTGTATTTTTAATCATGCGCTGGAGAATAAAACTAAAATCGCTTTTAGGCCTGACCTTTTTTTCAATGTTTTTCCTTTTAGCTTCTTACCCCTCAAGCCAAATATTCTTCCCTTTCCAAGAAACAAAAAAAATGCCTCCTGCTTTGCTTCGTTTAGCTGAGCAGCCAGCAATCAGCTTGAAGCATGACTGGTATTTACAGTCTTCTTATTGTGCCAAGGAAGGCGGCAGAATAATCTCATCATCAAGTTTTAGGCCCAAGGGATGGGTCAAAACTAATTTGCCGACGACTGTTTTAGCGGCTTTAGTCCGGCAGGGCGTATATCCTGAGCCAACCATCGGCCTAAACAACCTAAAAATACCCGACGCCAATGAAGCCTATAGCGAAAAATATAATTTGGCCCAATTTAGCCATTTGCCGGGAAAACGTAATCCCTGGAAGGACCCTTATTGGTTCTGGACTCGTTTTAAAATTCCCGCTTCATTACGCGACCAACACCTCTGGCTCAATCTCTCCGGAATCAATTATCGAGCCGAAGTGTGGCTAAATGGAAGATTAATTGCTGATTCCAAAGAAGTTGCTGGCATGTTTGGGTCTTGGTCATTTGATATCACCAACGATGTCAGGCACGCTCAGAACAACACGCTGGCCATAAAAATTTTCCCGCTTGATCATCCCGGCCTTCCGGCTGCCCCCCAACTTCGGACCTTTGGTCCTTTCGGCGAAAACGGTGGGCCAACGGGTGACATCGGCCAAAATGTGACCATGCAAAGTTCGGTTGGCTGGGACTGGATTCCTGAGGTCAGAGACCGCAATATCGGTATCTGGCAACCGGTCACTATTTCCGCAACCGGACCAGTCGATATCAGGAATCCAGTGGTAGTAACTGAGCTCCAGCCTACGGCTGCGGCGAAGACACTTTTACCTGTGGCAGCCCCGACGGGAGCCAATCTTGCCACTCTAATTATCAAGGCTGAACTGAGAAACTTGGAACCACAAAAGATCACGGGAATTTTGATAGCCAGAATTCGGCCTGAAAATTTTTCCTCTGAACAGAAAAGGAATGTTTCAGGCAACAATAAACCCGATGTATTAATAAATGGACCAGCTGGGATTAGCTATCGCCAGCCGCAGGCTTTTATGGCCTCCAATCACGAACAAGAGTTGTCAATTCCTTGTTTACCAATCGATTTAAGACCCTTCTTTTCCCTTTTTTCAGAGCCTAAGGTTAATTCTAATTTCAAGGCTAACCTTAATCCCTATCTTTGTAGTATTGCCTACTCTTTATCCAACGTTTATCCTGCCTTTAATCCGAAGCTTGATTTTAAGGCGGTCAGACTACCTGAAGAAGAAATTTACCTAAAAAAAGAAATCGAGTTGGCGCCGCTGGAGACAAGACCAATAATTCTGGATGAAACTGAATGGCCCCAGCTTCGCTTAGAAGAACCGAAACTCTGGTGGCCCGCAGGGATGGGTTTTCCCCATCTTTATCAATTGGAATTAAGCTTTGTTCCGGATAAAAAGGTTTCTACCGCGAAAAGAATTCGCTTCGGAATAAGAGAGGTTTCAAGCCAGGTAACCGAGGTTAATGGCTGGAGGCGTCGCGATTTTTTCATCAACGGCCAAAAAGTTTTCCTTCGCGGCGGGGCCTGGGTTCCCGAGATGCTCCTTCGCCGCGAAGCTGACCCTGATTGGCTGCGCCAAGAACTCCTTCTCTGGCGCCAGGCTAATTTAAACCTGGTTCGTATCTGGGGAGGCGGGGTTACGCCACCTGAGGAATTCTTCGCTCTTACCGACGAGCTCGGCCTTCTTGTCTGGCACGACTTCTGGATTACCGGCGATTGCCAGGCTACCTGGGGCAAAGGAAGTCGCGACTGGCCTCTGGAGGCTAAGGTCTTTCTTCACAATGCTCAAAATACCGTGCTGAGGCTCCAGCCTCATCCTTCCCTTTTCCTCTGGACCGCAGGTAATGAAGGCTATCCGCGGCAGGAAATTTATCAGCCTCTCCGAGATAATATAGTGGCCAAACTCGACGGAACCCGGCCTTTCCTTCCCTCCTCGGGCTATGCGGAGCCACCTGAGGACTGGGGTTTGAGCTGGCCCGACAACCAACCCTCAGGCACTTATTCGGGCGGTCCTTATTATTGGATTGACCCCAAGGAATATTATAACCTTATTGACCGCGGCCGCGATTGGCTTTTTAAAAATGAAGTGGGGCTACCTTCCCTACCGCTTCTTTCCTCCCTAAAAAAATTTATACCTGACTGGAGGCCTTCATCCGACCTTCCCTTCCCCCTCAACCATGCCTGGGGCTTCCATGACGCCTGTGAAGGAAACGGGAAATATAGTCTTTATGACCGGGCCATCCGTCAGCGCTATGGGGAACCACGGAGCTTAGTTGATTATGTCTGGAAGGCGCAGCTCGTCAATGCCGAAAATTACCGGGCTGTCTTCGAGGCCGCTAACCAGGCTTTGGACCGAGTAGCCGGCGTTATTCTCTGGAAAACTAATTCTGCCTGGCCAAGTGTTATGTGGCAGCTTTATGATTATTATCTCCAACCTAACGCCGCTTATTATTTTGTCCGTCGGGCCTGTGAGCCCCTTCATCCTCAGCTCGACCTTCGCGACTCAACTATCCGGGTGATTAATCAGCTGAGCCAGAGGAGCGTCGGCCTGGTCCTGGTGGCCGAGCTGTATAGCCTCGCGGGCCAAAAGGTGTGGAGTCGCGAAGAAAGAATTGAAGTGGAGGCAAAGAGCGCTAAAAAATTATGGCCCCTGCCGCTTAAAGAGGGCAGGCTTTCGAATCTGCTAGGACCAAAAATTGTTGAGTCTTCGACCCCAAAGGCCTTAAGCCAAAAAGAAAAAGTTAGATATGAATTAAAGGAATCCGCCTTGGCCGAAAAGAGGTCTCATCAGGCAGAATCAGATAATATTCTTTTCTGTGTCCTTAAGCTTTTTAAGAAAGATTCTTGGCCGGAAGCGGAGGAAAATTCAGACCGAGATAAACTCTCGGCCTTAAGAGAATTGGCCGCTGTTCCCATTTCCTCAACCCAGAGTAAAGGAAAGCAAATAGCTGAAAATTTTTATTGGCTGGCCCCGAACGACGATTTCCGCGGCCTCGAAAATCTTCCCCCCCTAAAATTGCGGGCAACGATGGAAGAAATAAGCCTTCTGGATGACAATCGTCCTCTCGATAAACATAAACATGCCGAGAAAAAATTTAGGATTAAGATTCATAACCCAAACCAGGCCATAGCTTTTTTTATTCACTTAACCTTTGAGGAAGACAATGGTAAAAAGATTCCAGATAACTTGGGCCTTTTCAGCGATAATTTCTTCTCTCTTTTGCCAGGAGAAAAAAAGGTAGTGACCCTCAATTATTATGGCACCGCTCTTAAGCCGGTTAAGCCATCTTGCCGCCTCGAAGGCTGGAACATCGTCCCGGAAAAAGTACGTATAAAGGCTGATTAGGACTAAATAATTAACAGGCTTCTAACCTGAATTTCTGACTCCAGGAAGCTAACTACGAAGAAAACAAAGAAAGAATCTGGTTTAATCTAGATTCTGTCGGGTAAGGCGACCGTCCTGACGGATAAAAAGCGAGGTTTTCCTATCTTGGCTATCGAGCCGCGCCTCCCATAGATTCCAGGTGACCATAATTCGAGGCGGCCATTGATAGCCCTCGACCTTCAACCTGGTCAGACCAAGCTCTTCCAGATTGTCGCTATAGCGGCCCTGGCGAGTATAAAAATCTCTCTGCCGGTAATAAACTTGTCTCAAGGCCCAGGAAGCATCCTGTTCCAAGCTTAGCCGGAAATCTTCTCGGCCATCACCCACGATTTTATCGGAGAACTGAACATAACCCCACATTTCAGGATAATGGATATTTATCAGCCCGGTGGGAGCCCAAACCCAATTGTCCTCTGCTAAGGGTTGACCACTCACCAGGTCCTTAGCTTTTTCATACTTACCTACCTGAACATTCAGCCGATATTCCACCCGGGAAAAATTCACCCGCCATTGGTCACCCGGGTCTGGCTTAAGTTTTTTTGACCCGAGGCATTCTTTCAGCACTTCCCAGGGAAAAGCTATTTCTACCGCCCAGCCTTTATCCTTATCACCGGGCCGGTTAATCGTCCCGTCAATTTTGACCGCCGCCTTCAAACCACGAATATCCCAGGCATGAACAGCTGGCCCACCGTCACGGTAGGGCCTAATGAGAAGAAGGTCCCAAACTGTTCCCAAAGCGTTAATCTCGAGCTCATAATATTCGTGAGTGTCACCATCAGGGTCAATAAAGACCTCGAAATCATTGTCTTGATAAATAATGGAATCACGCTCGGTTAAGGTGGCCCAAACGTCTTTTTCCTCCAGTTCTGCGCCGACATAAAAATAGGTATCATCCCAGAGCATCTTGACTCTGGTTCGGAAGCGGGGCTTAGGCCGATTTTCACCCTCAATGTCAACAAAATCCTCAGTCCAGCGAGCCCGCCGCCAGTCACGCTCATCGAGAGCGCCGTCGACTTTCAAGCGAGATGAACTTCGGTAACAAACGTAGTTGGGTGGAGCAAAAGGAATTTTAGGGACGGGAAATTTCTCCACTGCGGAGTCCTGAGAGAAGGGCTCGAATAACCTTGGTTGGCCCAAACTTGCAGCCGCCGCTGAAACCGGCGCGGAATAGGAAAATGAAGAGGTTAACGCCTCGGCTCTCACCAGAATCAAGCTTGGAGGCCAGAATTGAATCAAACCCGAGGCCGAAAAAAATGGCCGGATATTGAAGGACTGCGAGGAAATAAGGTCATTGCCGGCTAAGTGCCCCTCGCGGCCCAGGCTCAAAAAAAGAAAAAGGCTGACGCAGAGAGTTGCTGCCACCGGAGAAAGTGCTGTTTTCTTCTCTTGTTTTTTTCCCCTCAACACTCCTTTCCTCCCGGCTATAAAATTCCTTTCAGAAAGGCCTATTATGGCGAAAAAAATAGTTAGCGTAAAGCAGTGGAGAATCAACTTCCCATAGCAGACGGCTTAGACCAACGTATTTAACTTTAATGATTCCCTTCTATTTTGTATGGATTAGGCCTAGAGACGTTCGGGATGGCCTCGTTCCCTCTCAGGTTTTTAACGCCGTTCCCTCTTCGCCCTTCTCGGGGCCTGCGGAACTCGCCTCCTTGATCCCACAAAGCCCGAAAGTCCCTTGCCCCCCTTTGGCCTCTC
>CAZVIN010000013.1:0-19794 GCA_964627255.1 uncultured Eubacteriales bacterium | reverse complement strand
CCGATAGGTTCGACGTTGGATAGGGAGGCTGGGGTATTCAGGTGGATACCGGGGCCGGGATTTTTGGGGCGGCATGGGCTTCATTTTGCGGTGACTGATGGGTGGAGGCGGAGTGCGGCGGTGGAGGTAACGGTGACCATCGTTCCCAAGCGTTTTCTGCGGTCCAGGGAGAACACCTCTAAGTCAAAGAAGCGCTAAGCTCTTCTTTCTGATTCCTTTTTATTTAAGACCCTTCCTCTTATTCAAAAAGGCAGGTTAGGCTCTTTCGCCAAAAGGGTGGTTATTAATTAGGCTCATAGCTACTGTATTTCCTTTGATGACAAGGAAATATAAAATTTTAACCGGGCCAATTTTAAAATTGCCCGACGACTCCTTCTTCTCCTAACCCTTAAAGAAATTAAAATAAGGCCTTTAAAAGCCTCTTTTCTCCAGATATAAGGCTTATTTTAGACGAAAAAGGTTAAATATACATGAGAAAAAGAGCCCCTGAAGGACCACCCTTTTTAAGGATGAGTTGGCAGCTTATTGATTAAAAAAGCAAATTCATAGTCAAAAATCACCTAATTCACACCCTCCGCCGATTGTCGGTGAGGTAACAGGAGCCAAAGTCAACTTTTACCGAGGGCATTGGGTTGCCTGGAGAAAGTTAAGCGGGCCATTAGGCCGATTCCGATCTTCAGGGGAAGGGAGAGAGCGTTAACTTCGCACCCTTAGGGGTAAATCGATGGGATTCCCGGAGAGAGATAAGCCCTTTCCACCTGTCTCGGCTGCGGGTGCTGGAGAGGGCTCTAAGGCAAAGACTTTATCCTTTCCGTGGTTTGGCTACTCTGTAAATAAATAATAACTTTTAGGATGAGGAAAATTTTATTAAAATAAAAATCCCTTATGAAAATGGGAAGTCTCGGGTCGCTGGCGAAGGTGAAGCTCGTAGCGGTTATCCTTTTTCTTTTTTTTCAAGTTTATCTCCTGGCCATCAGGAAACACGACTGCCTTGATTTAGATATTTATCCTAATACAGTAGTGGCGCCGGCTCTTTTCGCCGGAAATGTGGTCGGGCAAAGCTTTGTCGCTAAAAAGGATGGCGTCGCCCGAATCGACCTCATTTTTACCACCTATCAGAGAGAAAATGATAAAGATATTATATTCCGCCTCTTCCAGGAAAAACCACGGCGGCTGCTAATAGAAAAGGTCTTCAACGCTTCCTCGCTGAAAGATAATTTTTATCAGCCTATCCGGTTTAAGCCCCAGAAAAATATCAGAAATAAAAAGCTTTTTTTCGAGCTACTTTCGCCGGCTTCTACCCTGGATAACTGTGCGGCGGTCTGGATGAACGAGAAAAATATTTATCGGGAGGGAGAATATCTTTTTAAGCGGTCTCCAGAAAAGGGTGACCTTGTTTTTCGCGTTTATTCGCGGCGGCCCATTGTTACCGAACTTGGCCGAATAACCCGGCACGCTAAGGGAATTTTTGGTCATCTTCCAGCCCTTATTATCGCTATTATTCTCTTCGAGGTGGCCCAGTGCTTTCTGCTGGTGCGTTTAATTGACATCTTCTGGCGTGCCTGGAGAGCTTCAGCCTCATGAGAAATTCCAGCCAGAGCGATTTTCGTTACGATATCCTCATCATCAGCGACGATGTTGTTGGCCCGCGGATGGCTGGCCCCGGCATCAGATGCTGGGAAATGGCGAAAACTTTAGCTCGGCATTTTCGCGTTGCCTTAGCTATTCCCGATTATTCTTATAGTCCCGATAAAAATACTTTTTTCCAAGCCCTCCCTTTTTCTCTTTTTCGGTATTCTTTAGGGCAACCTCGGCTGATTAAGGAGCTGACTGCTGCCAGCCGCATCCTCATCGCCCAGGGTTACATTCTTTCTAAATTCCCGTTCCTGCCCGCTCTCCCAATTCACTTTGTCGTTGATATTTATGTGCCCTTTGTCTTGGAAAATCTCTTTACCCATCGCTCCACCACCCCCAATCTTAAAGACCGCCAGGCGATTCACCTTCATGACCTGCGGGTCTTTAATGACCAGTTACGTCGCGGAGACCATTTCCTCTGCGCTACCGCGCGCCAAAGAGACCTTCTTCTTGGTTGTCTTCTTTCTCTAAACCGCCTAACCCCTGAGGTCGTCGACCAATCCCCGGAGCTTGACGACCTCGTCAGTGTCGTTCCCTTTGGGATCGAGGAAGAGGATGCTCCTTCGACTAGGCTGTCACGACCTCTCCGCCTTCTCTTTCCCCAGATTGGCGAAAAGGATATTATTCTTCTGTGGGGCGGTGTCCTTACTAACTGGTTTGACCCAATTACTCTGCTCTATGCCTTCCAGGAAGCAGTCCAGGAAAAGCCTCGTTTGAAGCTCGTTTTCCTTTCCACTTGCCATCCCAATCCCCTCCTTCCGAAGTTCGCCATGGCGCAGAAAGCCATAAATGTCGCCCGAGAGCTGGGGCTCCTTAACCGGTTTGTTTTTTTCAACGAGACGTGGGTAGATTATCCAGACCGGGCGGCCTATTTTGCCGAAGCCGATATCGGCGTTTCCATTCACCAGAAGCATTTGGAAACTGAGTTTTCTTTCCGCACCCGGATTCTTGATTACCTTAAACATGAGCTTCCCATCATCTGCACGGAGGGCGATTATTTTGCTGAATTGGTGGCCAAGGAAGAGCTGGGAATGGTTGTCCCGGCCGGAGGAAGGGCAGAACTGAAAGGGGCAATTTTACGCCTCGCTGAAGATGAGGCTCTTCGCGGCCGGATAAAAGAAAAAATGCGGCCTGTGCGGGAAAGATATACCTGGTCACGAGTCCTTGAGCCACTTCGAGCCCATTGTGAACAAGTGCTTGCGGGGAAGGTAAAATCATGGCCTATGCCCTTGAAGCGAGAATTAAAATATGTCTGCTTGCCCTATAAACAGAGTTGGATAAAAGGGCTTTTAAAAAGGATAATGGGAAAAAGCTGGGTTAAGGTTTCTTGGAAGCTGAGGGCGTGGCGACGAAGAATACTTGGCTGAAACGCGGGTTTTAAACCGAGGGAACCAAATATAATTCTTGCTGCCTTACCTTTGGTTCTACTAAAAATCCAGAGAAAATAAAGACGGCTGATGTCTCCAAGGCCAGGAGTTTTAGTTGGTTAAGCGATAAAGCGTTTTTTTATTTTACCGGAATTATTATAATTAAAAAAACGATGAGAAGAATTTTTGCCAATAAACCGTTAGTTGAGGAGGAAAGCAAGCTTTGCCTAATTTCACTGCAAAGGGATGATAAGCTCATCAAAACAATATTTGACCAATGAAAGACTAATAAGATAAGGTGCAGTGTTGTCAGAGAAAAAAAGAGAGCGGACATAAAGAATAGAGTTAGGAAGGAGGAGAGAAGTAAAAAAGAGATGGCGATAAAAAAAATATGAAAAAAAGAACGCAAGCGCTTCTTCGGGAAAAAAGTAGGTGAGAATCGCTATCCTTGGTACGAGGGGAATTCCGGCCCGCTACGGAGGGTTTGAAACCTGCGCGGAAGAGTTAGCTATTCGCCTTGCCCAAAAAGGGCATGAGGTGTGGGTCTATTGCCGTTCTCACCTTTATGAGGAAAAACTAAGGGAATATCGCCAGGTGAAGCTTGTTTATCTTCCGGCTCTCCGGGTTAGGTTTCTCGAAACCTTATCGCACACAATCATTTCTATTCTTTATAGTCTAACTCGCCGCTTCGACATCCACCTTGTCTTTAACTACGGTAACAGCCCGCTTCTTCCCCTTTTTATCTTGGGACGAAAAAAGGTTATTCTCCATACCGACGGGCTGGAATGGAAGCGGTCCAAATGGTCGAAGTTGGGCCGAGCCTATTATCGCCTGGCAGAATGGGTGGGAGCACGATTGCCCCTTCCCTTGATTAGTGATTCTCGGGAAATTGAGCGCTATTATTTTAAAAAATACCGTCGCGTCTCCTATTGGATTCCCTATGGGGCATCGCCAGTTCGGAGCGAAGAACCGGCGCTACTTCAAAAATTGGGGATAAAACCGCTCCAATATTTTCTGCAGGTCACGCGTTTTGAACCGGAGAATAACCCACTTCTGACACTTGAAGCTTTTTCTGAGCTAAAAACAGCGATGAAACTGGTTCTTGTTGGCGGCGTCACCTATCCTTCACCCTATTCTTCCCGAATCTTGGAGGTAAAAGACCCTCGAGTTATTCTCCCTGGCTTTGTCTATGACAAACGTCTTCTTCAGGAGCTTCTGACCAATTGCTATACTTATGTGCATGGTAACGAGGTCGGCGGGACCAATCCGGCTCTCCTCGAAGCTATGGGAGCGGGGTGTTTCGTCATTGCTCGCGATGTCCCCTTTAACCGGGAGGTGCTTGCTGAGGCCGGTCTTTATTTTCAAAAAGATAAGGAGGACTTAAAGCGAAAAATGACCTGGGCCCTGGAGCATTCAGAAGAGGTGCGGCGGAGGGGTGAGGCGGCCCGGAAACTCGTCGAAGAGAATTATTCCTGGGAGATGGTGGTGGATAAGTATGAGGCTCTTTTTCAAGCGGTGGCTTCTGGCCAGATTAAAAAATGAGCGCCCCAAAAATAGCCGTGGTGGTTGTCACTAAGGATGCCTACGAGCTGCTACGCCGCAATTTAGAGGTTTTAGCGGCGGAAACGGCGCGCTCTCTTTATGACCTCTTTATTGTCGATAACGGCTCTAGGGACAGAACCGTTGCCTTTTTAAAGGCTGTCTACCCGCAAGCGTGGTTGTCGTGTCAGAAGACTAATCTTGGGTTTGCCCGGGCCGTCAATATTGCTTTGAAACAAATATTGCAAGAAAAGGCCCACCGCTACATTCTTTTGCTCAACGTGGATATTGAAGTTCAGGGGCGGGCTGTAGAAAAAATGCTGAGTTTCCTCGAACAATGCCCTGAAGCTGCCGGCGTCGGCCCCGCACTTATCCTTCCCGACGGAAGTTATCAGGTTGGCGCCGGCGGCTACCTGCCTTCATTATCGAGAGCGGCGGCTTATTTTTTTGGCTTTTCGACCCTCTTCCCGGGTTATGTGAAGGGGCTCTTTCTGGAGCAAAGACGCGGGAAAAGAAGTAACGAGGCAATTGAGGTTGATTGGCTTTCCGGCGCCTGCCTCCTGGCGCGGCGCCAGGTTTTTGAAGAAGTTGGCCTGCTTGATGAGACCTTTTTCTTTTCCGTCGAGGACATTGAATGGGGCTGGAGGCTGAGGAAAAAAGGTTTTAAGCTTTTTTATTGGCCGGAAGTTGCCGTTCTCCATCACCATGGCTTGGTAAGGGAAAGCTTTACTCCTTTTGACGCCGCTTGGGTCCCTAATCTTTTTCAATTGGTGAAGAGGGAAAAGGGAAGAAAGGCGGCTTTTCTGGTCAGGGGTTTAGCTATAAAGGGATTCATGCTTAGGCTAATTTTTTGGACAGGACGGTCTTTGCTGGCGAGAGATAAAGTAAAAAAGAGCTTGGCCCGAAAGAAGCAAAAACAAGTGAGTACTTTTCTCCGCGCTTCGCTCTCACCGTCCAAGTACCATGTCAATTTTTATCGATGAGGCCAGAAATAATTTTAATAGCTAAAAGATGGATGATTTTGTTCTTTTTTTAATAACCGGCGCCTTTCTTTACCTGCTTCCGGGGTTTTTATTGTTGGAAGCTCTGCAGTTAGCGCCCTCTTCTAATTTTTTGGAAAAGATAGGGCTGGCCTCTTCTTTTAGTCTCGCCCTTTATCCCCTTTTTTTCCTCTGGGGTTTTGTCGTTGGCCTGAGGTCAATGACCTTTTACCTGCTCCTCCCCCAGATCTTTTGCCTAAGCCTGTTTATTTTTGTCCGGTTGGCCAAAAGAAGAAAAAAAATATATGGGGAGGAAAGAGGCGACGGCCAGGCTTATGGAGGCGAGACTTATCGAGCGAAGGAATTAGGGGGAAAAGAGGTAAGTGAAGAAAAGAAAAATACAAACAAGTGGAAAGAGAAAATTGCCGGACGAAAACTGGTTTCTTTTCTCGTGGCCCTGAGTGCTGTAATTCTCCTTTTTTATCCCCGCTGGGCGGCTACCAGAGGGATGGTTGCTCCCTCCTGGGGAGATTCAGTCCATCATACTCTAATTGTTAAACTCATCCTGGACCATAAAGGCCTTTTTCAATCCTGGTCTCCCTATGCTCCCCTGGAAAGTTTGACCTACCATTTTGGTCTGCACGCCGATGTTGCTCTTTGGGCGTGGCTGACGGGCACTCCGGCCCACCAGGCTTTACTTCAAGCCGGTCAATTTCTTAACGGACTGGCTGTTTTGGCCCTATTCCCCGTTGCTCTCCGAATTGGTGGCTCTATTTGGGCCGCTTGGGCGGCTTTCTTCTTTGCCGGGTTTCTTTTTCCGTTACCGGCCTTTTATGTCAACTGGGGACGTTACACTCAACTGGCTGGCCAGGTTATCCTCCCTGGCATCTTGTGGACCCTGGATAGATTCTGGTCTGAACGGACTCAGCCAAAAGTTCAAGAGAAAAAATCAACCCCGGTTTCTTTATCTTCAGGCCTTTCTTTAATGCTTTCCGGTTTGGCCTTAACTCATTACCGAGTAGCTGCTTTGGCGATAGTGGCCTTAATAGCCTGGTCAATTTGGGCCCTGGGTAATTCCCATTTTCGCTTCCGCTTTTGGTTATCGTCTATTAGAAGAATCGGATTAGCCATTCTTTCTTTTCTTATCCTGATTTTGCCATGGCTATGGATTGCCGGACGGGGGCGCTGGACTTTCCTGTTCCTTAAACTGGGTCTCCGGCCAGTTGAAGGAAGCGCCAAAATAGGCCGTGATATCTGGGTCTGGCAGCGGCTGGAGTTTTACTTTCCTGTCTTTTTTGCTGTGGCTGGCTTCATTATCTTGGGATTAGGGGTGATAATCCGCAGGCGGTTAGCCGTACCTCTGATTCTTTTCTGCGGACTTTCTTTTCTTTTGGCTAATCCGGATTTAATTCACCTTCGCCATAGCTTTCTTCTTGCCAACGAGACCTTAATTCTGGCCATTTATATTCCTCTTTCCTTAGTTTGGGGCTGGGGTTTGGGGTTGGTTGCAAGTTTAATTATTCTTGTGGCCAGAATTAAAAAGCCTTTGTTTTATCCTCTTTTGTTTCTTTTCCTGTCGTTGATTTTTTTTCGAGGGGTGAATTATCAAGCGAAGATTGTTAAGCCTTTTTTTTCCATGGTCACCCCTAACGATTTAGCTGTTTTTGATTGGATAAAAAGGAATACTCCAAGAAAAGCCAAATTCCTGATTAATGGATTTATAAATCCTGCTGACAAGAGTATTGCCGTTGGTTCCGATGCTGGCTGGTGGCTTCCTTATTTTACTGGCCGCCAGACAACCATCCCCCCGGCTTTATACAGAAGAGAAAGACTCAAGGCGGAGGTTAAACCCGAAGTCTTTGTCGAACTAATAAAAAAAGTTCATCAGGTTCAGGGAGATTATGAAGCTCTTCGGAAAGTCTTGCGAGAAGAGGGAATAAATTATATTTATCTGGGAGATAAGAGGGGGAGAGTAAGTTACGAACCTGGGGAGCTTATTGCGGCGGAGATGCTTAAGGGGAACGACGCCTTCCGGCTGGGGTTTAAAAAGGGAGGGGCCCAGGTGTGGCTTGTTTCTCCTGGAACAGAAAATCGCTAAGTTGGGGGAAGGGAGCCTTTTTGTCCCCGAACCATTTTTCGCAAGCTCCCTTTTAAAGGTTAGAATGAGAAAAAAACACCCTTCAATTTTAGAATGAGTTTATGGCTCATTTAAAATTTTATACCTTCTTGATTTTAAAAGAAATACAGTCGAAATAAGCCCAATAATTCACCACAATTTTCTCGGAAGAGCCATCTTAAATCTTCTCATTTTGAAAAAAATACAGCCGATATAAGCCTAATAAATCACTCTTTTTACGGAAGATTGTGCCGGGGCTGTTAGGCAATAATCAAAAGTAGAGGTAATGTAAAAAACATAAGTAGACTAAAAGTAGACATAAGGGGAAGTTCAATAAAATTAGAAAGGAACATAAATTTTATGGAGAGATTTCTCATATATTTTTCCCGCAACCTTTCAATAAATCAGAGAAACTAAATTAATGGTATAAATTAAGTTATAAGCAAAAAGCATAATAGCAGCTGTAATTCCAGCGAGAAGGGTCGAACGTAAAATAATTTTCCACCCGGAAACATATAAAAGCATGATAAAATAAAGTTCGCCAAAGGAAAGACGAGCATGATAAAGAGGAAATCCGCCCTTAAAGCAGTAAATAAGAAAATAAGCCATAAAAACCAAGGGAGGGAGAAGGATGCCAAAAAGGAGGGAAATTGGAGCATCCAGCATATGTTTTGAAGAAAGTTGATATAACCCAACTAAGAAGATAAATGCAGGTAAGAGTCCAAAGAACAATGGATTGAACCTTCCATGAATGATATCAAGATAGTGTCCTTCCCAAATGAATTCACCTCGGAATAAAGTCCGGCTAAAAGCGAGGAAAAAAATCTTCAGGCTATTAAGAGAAAAGCCTTGAGGTGGAACAAGTGGATATTGAACTGAGGGATCGACTATTGGATTTGAAAAGCGGATAAAATTATAAATGTACCATGGTAAAGACAAGGTGAAAGCTAGGATTAAGGTAATAAATATAATTGAAAATATCGATTTTCTTTGGGGCGATTTCCTGTAAATGTACAATGGGATTGCCCAGAGAGTGAACAAATATATATTAGATATTTTTGTCCACAACCCCAAGACTGTGCCGATGAACAGAAAAAACCAGCGCCGCGGATTTATTGGATCAGAGCCGATATAAATCAACCCCGCGCATGCAATTGCACCGCAAAAGAAAGAAAAATTATCTGTATTTATGGCAGCAAACATATCTTGGGCGAGAAGGGAGATGAAGAGAAAAGGAAAATAAAATAAAAGGTCATAGATGTTATGGCGACGCAGGGCCAGGTAAATGACAGTCATTCCAATGGCCACACTAAAGAGACAAAGAAGCCTTAAAATACTTATTTGAAGGAGAAGGGGCTGTGATTTAAGGAAAAAAAGGCGGCGACACAGAGCCAGGATAAAATAGGGCAAAGGAGGATGATGGGCTTCATAGGAATAAGCAGCAAGACCCATTTCCTGTATTTTTTTAACCCGGAATTCACCGCCTGATGCAATTATCCGGCTATCCCAGTGCGCTTTATGGAAGAGAAAAAGAGAGGGTTCGATGTAATCATAGGATTGGGGAATATGGCCACGGCTAAGTTTAAGAACATAGTCAAGATGGCCGATTTCATCCCCATGAGCCCAGATAGGTAAAAGGAAACACAAGGGTATATTTCGTATTAAAAGAAATGAAATGCTTATGATAAAGATGATATGAGGGATGAGGCGAGATGATGAAAGCGGAAAATTTTTCATCCTTTTCTTCTTGTTATGTTTTATTTTTGGGCCAAGATGCAGAGCATATCGCCTCGCAACCATGATTTCATTTTTAGGTAAAGGTTGCGCCTGATTTTTTGACCTTGCTTGAGATTACTCTTTGGTACTGACGAGCCCGCAAGCTTCATTAGCTCAAGGTATTCGACGCCATGGAGCTTTTCCATAAAAGACTGTTTTTCCAGCCAGGAATGAAGGCGGGACCATAATTTGGTACGAAGATTAGGTTTTCCGTGGAAATAAATTGGGTTAAAGATGAGAAGGTTCCAGGTTCCCTTAATTTTAAAGCCGGCTGATTGAAATAAACGGACAAGGCTTTTATGGGTAAAATAAAAGAGATGCTCAGCCGGACTGAGGACAGCCCAGGCTTTTCCCAGGATAAGTCGGTTCAGGCTATGAAAATCGGGAGTACAGGCGAAAAGATAACCGCCCTTTTTGAGAACTCGATATGCTGCCTGCAAAGTTTCTAAAGGGTGAGAGAGATGCTCCAGGAGGTCGAGCATAGTTATGAGGTCGTAAGATTCCGGCGGAAGAAAAAGAGCTTCAAGAGAGCCCAAATAAACAGGAACTTTAACAATTTTTTCAGCATAATCAGCCACCTGATTAGAAATTTCCAGGCCTTCGCCCCGCCAGCCCCCCTCTATTGCGGCTTTCAGAAAAAAGCCCGGGCCGCAACCTATGTCAAGGAGCTTAGAGCCGGGAAAGTAAATTTTTCCTATAAGATCTAAAAAAATGCGGAAATGTTTTTCTATCAATAGAGGATCGTATCCCTCAGGTGTAGCCTGGAAACTCTTGAGGTATTCATTAAAAAAGAGAGGGCTTTCGTAACGGGCCTGGAGTTCTTGGTCTGATGGTTGAGGGAAGGCATAAACGAGTCCACATTTTTGGCAGCGAATAATTGACCGCCCGAATTTAAAATAAAGAGGTCTAAAGCTGAAGGAAGGACATAAGAGACATCGCGGTCCGCTTCTTGTGCTGTTCTTCTCTTTCAAATTGAACAGCTTGTCTTTTAATTTCATAAATAAGAGAATACATTATGCCATGATGAGAAAAAAGAGGGAATATGGAGAATAGATTATAATTAAAATTGTATTAAAAAATGTTTAACCTTGAAAGAGTTCAAAAAAGAACTAAATGTTGCTGGCTCCAACCTCTTTTTGCTTTCTTATATTTTGTCTTCTTTTTAGTCGTTTTAAGTTTTATCTATTTTCGTTCCTTTAAAGGTTTGCAGGGGGATGCTCTTTACTATTATTCCTCTGCAGTCTCGGTCATTTAGGATCACGACCTCGACCTCCAAAATCAATTCCATTATCGGCCCCCGCGGCGTTTACTGGCATTGACCAGAGCCTCCATTTCTGTATTCCCTCGCCGCTTCTCTCAGCCTGGAGATAAAAGAGCAAAAGCTTACTCTTATCTTTAAAGGCACTAGCGCTTTCTGAAAATGCTCCCCCTGTTTTCGAGATAAGCCTCTTCACGGGTCGGGCTCGGATTAAGATAAAGGTAGAGGCCAAAGGTGTGGCTGGAGGAACACCAAGATGCCTAATCAGCGTGCCGGCAAAAAGATAATTTCTTCTTTTTTCGTCACCTTGTTACGAAAGCACTTGTTTCCCCCTTCTGGCGAAGCCTTTGTGGGATATGATTTTAAAACCTTAATCTCTTGGTGAAAGCGGGATTCCTTATCCAACCTATTCGTATGATATTGCCTGTATAGTGATGCTTCCCGTTTCAGGTGTGGGGGGGCTTTTTTTGGCGCGACCGCCAATAACTCGACCCACGACCCGACCGCGCTCCTTCCCTTCCAACCCCGCTAATTAAGGGCCCCCAACCAGGTTTCCTTTGTTTTCTGAGTCTTTCTCGGCGTCGAAAGAAAAACAAAAACGATTCGGGGAAAGGTGGGGAGGGGAGGCAGAAAATTATGAGTGCCGTCTTACTTATTTGCCTAATTTTCAATTATTGGTACCCCTTACTACGAAGTTTGGTAAATGGGAGAAGCGGTACCAAAAAAGCGATACCAAAAGAGTGTACCCTAAATAGCATTTGTTAACGCAAGCAATTAACTTGACAAGGGGGTGACGGTCAAATATCATAATGCCATCTATTTTATCCTGAAAGGAGAAATCGATGGCCAAAAAAATGAGGGGGAGTATTTTTCTGTGTATTTTGTTAGTGCTTGTGGGCTCAGTTCTTTTAGCCTACGACAATTCTCCAAGCAACTTGGTCATTCTTCCCGAAGTGATCTGGGCAGCAGCCAGCGGAGGCGGCACCTGGGTAAGCGAAGTTCAGATTACCGACTTTACCGGCGGGTCTGTTGTCAACGCTTTTTTTTATTATGGAACAGGCTATCGCAGTATCTCTAATATCTGGACTAGTGCCGGCGCATATCGGAGCATTAAATTGGACAATATCCTTTACAGTTTGGGTCTTATTGATACTACTTTTAGCTATTATGGTAGAGTTGGAACTCTGCAATTAATTACCCAAGATAGCACTCACAAGATTCATGCTGTCGCCCGGACTCGAAACGGCAATTTCGGCAAATCCTTCTCGAGCTTAAGCTGGGTTGACGCCAATTCCGCCAATTTAGGAAGAAACATGGTTATCCAGGACTTAAGATTTAATCCTACTTACCGCACCTTCGTCGGTTTCTGGAATGGCACTTTGGGCGGTCATTCAATTACGGTTCAGTTTCGAATAATCGCCTCCGACAATACTTCGGTTGGGTCGTGGTTCACCAAAACTTTTGCTCCCTGGGAGTTTAAATCCTTTAATCCTTTTGAGGAGGCGGGGATAACCACCGGCTCTTATGAAAACTGTTGGCTTTACATAAACGTGACCGCAAGCGGCAATTCAGGTGACGGGAGCCGCGGATTAATGGGGTTTGGTTCAGCCGCCAACAATTATACCAATGATACCTACGCCTTGATTGCCGTCCAGTTTCAATGAATAGTTTAGGGATATAGAACAGGTTTTTTTATCCGCGGGAGATTTCATAGCGTCGGCCGCCTTCACGCCGCCTAAAAGGCAGGCGGCGTCATTGTCTTTTCAATTAGGTTTATTTTGGTTTCTTTCTGGACTTAAGTTTCCTCGCTATTTTTTTCTGCGACCACCAGGAAGGTCATCCGAAATTTTTTCTGGCGAGGTAAGCAACGGAGAAATTTTCCTAAGAAGCGAACAATAGCTGCCGGCAATCCAAGGCTTTCCAGCAAAATCCTTTCAGGGAAAACAGGATTAATTTTAGTGAAAAGTCTTATTTTTAGACCTGATTCGCGAATTAAGGCCCGTAAAGAATTTTCGGTGAAAAAGCTGAGGTGGCTGCGGTCGACCCAGGGGAAAAAGGCGAGGCCTGATTCCCTTAAAAAAGGATGGAGTTCGGCGTCAGGCGTGGAGAGAATGAGGTTTTTCCGGGCAACCCGCTTCATCTCCTGAAGTGCCTCGTGGGGTTCAGCAAGATGTTCTAAAACTTCAAAAGCCACTACGGTATCGAATTCTTCAGAAAGAAAGGGAAGGTGTCGAGCGTCCGCCCCTACAAAATATTTTTTGGGAGCGGGTTGCCATTGAGTCGAAGGCAGAATGTCCAGGCCGCAGACTGAATAGCCTTGGGAGTAAAGGAAATTAACGAGAGCACCCTCACAACAGCCCAGTTCTAAGATTTTTTCCCCGCTATATTTTAGGAGTATTCTAGTGCGCTCGGGATGGGTTTTTCCCCAGCTGCCGAGGCGTTGTTTTTCGCTGGCGATAAGTTTTCGATTCATTCCTTTTGACCCAAGAAAAAAAAGCCAGCAGCACAGCGCGACGCCGTGGGCCTCGAGGTTAAGAAAAAGTCCAGATATTTTAAAGGAAAAAGCAGCCAGGTAAGGAGGTAGCGGAGGCGCTCCTCAGCTCGGCCGCCAGAAAAACCGGTGAACAGACCAGCCAGATAATCACGGACAATCCAGGTCAATGCAGAACTTGGGCCGGCACAAAGACCTTGCTTTATGGGACGAAAAGCCGCGAAAAGGGCTTCTATTCCCTGAAGAGAATAACGATAAAAGTCTTCTTTATCAGGATGGAATCCCTGAAGAAAGGGAACTTCCGCATAGACATAACCTCCCCTTTTAAGACAGCGATAAATCTCTGCGACTACTCGCTCTGGATTTCTCGTATGCTCGAGCAAACCCTGGCAGAGGACGGCGATGAAAATTTCCTCTTGGAAGGGAAGAAAATGGGCGTCACCGCGAAGCGTGAGTCCGGTCTGAGGGAAAAGGTCAAGAAGAATTAGCTGGAGGCCAATAAGCCCGCCAAGCTCTTCTCGGCCGATAAACCTTTCCCCGCAGCCAAGATTTAGAATAAGGGGATGATTTTCAAGCTGCAGTCTTTCCTTTAAATAACGGAGGCTTTTCTTGGCGGACAGATTGAGCGTAATTGAAGGGGGAGGAGGAAGGCGTGATTTCTTTTTGTTTAAAGAGAACATCATTCTTTCCTGGCCAAAAAGAGAAAACAATAGGCCAGATTAAAGGGAATAAAAGGACGCAGGAGGCGATAAACCCAAGGAGCCTGGCGCGAGCGATAGTTATAAGCCAATATTTTTTCCACTTTAAATCCCTGGCTAATAAAAAGCTCCCGCCATTCTTCTCGAGTGGCCTGTCTTTCTTGGGGCTGAAGGGAACTTGTCCCTCTCCTGCCTTTAAGAAGCACGTTGAGGATTATGGGAAGAAAAAAAGCATTAGGCACAAGTACTGCCGCCCAGCCACCTTTCTTCATCACCCGCCACATTTCTTTTACCGCCTGAGGAAGGTCAAGAAAGTGTTCCAGGCTTCCCAGGTTGACTAAAAGGTCGAAGCAATTATCTGGAAAGGGCAAATTTTCTCCTGCAGCGCAGACTAAGTGACTTCTGGTGGTGTTTAGCTTAGCCTTCTGGAGAGCCTTTTCCGCCAGGTCAAGGCCAAAGCACTGGTCAAAGATTCCTTCGGCCCAATGAAGAAAATAGCCTCCCCCACAGCCAATGTCGAGGAGTTTTTCTGCCCGGGGCTCAGCCTTCAGGCATTGAGCCAGAACCCAGCGATAATGTTTGTCCGATTCCCTTAAGGTCTGACCTTGAAATATTTTTTCGTAGGCCCCCTTATGCTCCTTAAGCGATGGGATTTTGGTCATTTTATTTTAAGGTAAGTATAGATAAGCACCCCTGCAAGGTCAAGGAAGGGGGGAGAAAGGATAGATATTGGCTCTTTTATCTTTTAAAGCCGTGGAAGGAAAGTCCTTTGCGGAGGAAGAGAAGTTCTTCTGTTTTAAGAAGCTTGAGAAGGGAAAAATAAATAACACCAAAAACCAGGAATTGACCGAGCAAAAGGAGGGGTGAAAGCCAAGGTCGATGAGAGAGTATAAGGCGCAGCGACCACGCCGGAATTAAAGCCATAGCCGCCGCGAATAAAGATTTTAAAAGAGTTTGGCCAACTTTTTTCCAGGGAAGCGACCCAAGGTAGCGGGAGAGCAAAAGAGAAAAAATAGTGAAGGTTAAGATATATTGGCCGGAGGAAGCGGCGGCAATACCAGCAAAACCAAAACGGTTAGACAAAAAAATGGCCAGGAGGATATAAAAACCAAAGCCTAAGAGACCTATTCTGGCTACCAGGCTGGTTTTTTTTAAGGAATAAAAGGTATTAACCATGGGCATGGCCAGAACCCCAAGAAAAAAATAGCCACTATAAGCCAACAGAGCTATGGCTACTGCCTCCGTGGCCATGGTGGAAAAATCGCCCCGCTGGAAAAGAAATGCTATTATGCCTGGGGAGAAAGCAGTTAAGAAGATAGTTACCGGCACAGCGATAATAGTTAAGCTTCGCCAAGCTCGACTTAAAGTTTCTCCGAGTTGCGGCCAATAAGTGAGCGTTGCCTGTTCGGCCATCCGCGGGAAAAGAACCGTGGATATTCCCTGGGAAAGGAGGACAAGCAATGCCGAGATGATTTTACCGGCATAACCAAGATAGGCAATGTTTCCTTCTCCAAGTCGAGAAGCGAGATAACGTTCGACCAGAGGGTTGGCCCGGTAGAAAAAAGCAGCGATGAGCAAGGGCAGAAGAAGCCGGCTCAGAGAAAGTAGGTCTTCTCTTTTCGCTTTGGCCTTTAAGCTAAGATTTCGTCTCCTGAGAGGAAAAGGGAGGAGCAGGAAAAATTGGAGAGCAGAACCAGCTAAGGTTCCCCAGACAAGGCTTTTTATTCCCCAAGAAGAACGAAAAAGAAGGAGAAAGAATAGAGCTACCAAATTATTGAAGAGTTGAACTAAAGAAGGCCAGATAAAGATATGGTGAGCATAATGCAGCCCCAAGAGAAGGAGAGACGAGCCGGAAAAGAAAGACGCAAATAAAAGAAGCGGAAAGAAAGAGGCTGCCAGCTGAGTAGCCTCTAAGGAAAGCCCCGGATTAGTCAAGCGAATAAAGGGGAAAGCTAAAAACCAGCCTGCCCCAGAGAGAACGAGAAGAGAAGAAGCGAAAAGCCTAAAGCTATGGCCGGCTAACTGCGCGGCTTGCCATCCATTCTTCTGTTTTTGCTCGATAAAAAAGGGAAGAAAAGAGTTAATGATTGAGCTGGTAAGAATAGCAAGGAGAAGTTGAGGGAAAGTAAAGGCGGCGAAAAAGGCGTCTACTTCCGTCCCAGTGCCGAAGGAAGAAGCTAAGAGAGCTAAGGTAAGATAGCTCGCCAGGCTCGTGATAAGGCTCAACAAGCTGACAGCCAGGCTGGGTAAAAAGATTGATGAGGCAGCCATGGTTGTTCATGTTATCACTTCCTCCTCCGGAGAGACAAGGGAGTGCATTGGTTCAGGACATCAGTGACACTTTTAAGCGGGATTTTTTCAAGTCAAAGGCTATTTTCGTCGATGTCTGAAGCTCGCCTCCACAAATCCTCCATAGGGCTAAGAAGTTGAAATTCTCTTAGGCGAAAAGGGAGCGACGTTCAGCATTACTGGAAGGATTATAATATGTCACTAATGTATCTGACTCAGCACAGGGAGTTTAAAAGGCCTTAGCTGATTTTATCTCATTTCGTCCATCGTTATTTATTTTTTCTCCTTTTTTGTCTACCATTTTTTGTCCAACCCCCTTCCGCTTTTAGGTAAAGCCAGAGATGAGTTCCGTATCCTTTCGCTGATTGTACCTTTGCTTCTTGCTTTTATCTCCTTTTCTGGTTTTTTTGAGTTTTTCCCGAGCTTTGACCTTAAAAACGCAGGGAAAGCTCCGCTGACTGCTATAAACTTTGTCACCGCAGCTTTAGCCTATTTTTCCCCTTTCCACCTGTGATTTAATTCCTTTATCAGTATCCCCAGAAAAAGGGCATTGCCAATTAGATACCTTTTCCAGAGACGCCGGGGCTCATGGGCAAATCGCCAAAGCCATTCAAGACCAAGCCGGCGGAGAAAAGAGGGGGCTCTTTTCTTTCTCCCGATGAAATAACTTAGGGCAGCACCAAGGGAGGCGGCCAAGGATACCGGCAATTGGGAATAATGCTTACTAAGCCACTTTTCAGTTTTAGGAGAACCAAGAAAACAAAGAAGGATATCTGGCGAAAATTCGCGGATAAGCTGAATTATTTTCTCTGTTTCTTGCGGGTCATTCTCGAAGCCATAGGGAGGGCTATAGGCCTTAGCTCTTAAGCGCGGCCAGAACTTTTTTATTTTGATTATCGCCTTCTGTTCTTCTCCTCTTTCGCCGCCCAGGAGAAAAACACTCTGGCCGAGGGAAGCGGCCAGCCCGCATATCTCCGAGAAAATATCGGCACCGGCGAGACGGGCTCTTAGAGGAGTACCCAAAAGATAAGAAGCAAAAAGAAGAGACATGCCATCAGCGAAAACCAGGCTCGCCTTTTGGTAAGCCTGACGGAAAGATTCATCTTTTTGGAGAAGAATTATATGGTGGGCATTAGGAGTAAAAAGGAAAGAAGGCTCTTGGTGACGAAGAACAGCTTCGATGGCGGCAAGAGCCTCGGGATGATTAAAATTGTTAATCCTTATTCCCGCAAAATAAAAGTAGGGAGGATAGTGTTTGGGTTTTTTTATCTTTGGGCTTAGACTGGCTCTAAACCTCATTATCTCCCGGGCCTCTTCCTGGCCGCGGCGTGGGAAAAGAGGGTTTACGACTATTTTGCTTAGAGCCAAAAAAAGGAGACTAGCTTGAGCCACCAACCTGATTCGGGCTGTCTGGCTTATGCCGAAATGTTTCTGATAAAAATAGAGAAAGCTCCGGATATAATCTTGGATTATTGGCCATCGCTCATCGCGGCTCTTGCCCCCATAATGGATAAGGCGTATTTCCGGGTCATAGAGAACCTTCCAGCCTTTTTTCCAGGCGCGTAGACACAGGTCTATGTCTTCACCATACATAAAGAAATTTTCATCGAAACCACCCAGCTCTTCTAAGAGTTGGCGACGAATTAAAAGAAAAGAACCCTGAATGTAGCCCGAATAACGTCTTTTCTTGGCCTTTTCCCAACGGGAAACAGCGAAAAGTCGGTTGAGGCCAGTGATAAAAGCCAAAAGGCGCAAGGACGAAGGGATGGGATAGGCGGAAGGGTTAATTTCTCCCTTCCCGTTAAAAGATAAGCCGCCGAGGATACCAACGCCCTTTTCTTTTTCCATAACCTCTACCGCTTTCTTCAGGGTGTCGGCAAAAAGCAGGGTGTCGGGGTTTAAAAACAGGGTATATTTTCCTTGAGAACTTTGCCAACCCTGATTGGCTGCCCGAGCAAAACCCGTGTTTTGCTTATTCTTAATGAGAAGGACAAACGAAAAATCTTTTTCTACCAGCGAGGCGCTGCCATCTTCGGAGGCGTTGTCCACGACAATTACTTCGTAGGGGAAGGGAGGGCTGTTTTGGATAATAGACTGGAGACAGGCGCGAAGGTAGAGAGCAGCATTCCAGTTTACAAGCACGATGCTCAGCTCAGGCATGACGGGAAGAAATATTCCTAGATTTTAATATGTTTAAAAAGAAGTCCATTCGGGATTGAAGAGAAGAGAGGGAATAACATTTTTCCACCAGAGCCCGTCCGTTGGCAGCCAGAGTGGCGCTCAGTTCGGGGCGGGTGAGGAGAGCCTTTATTTTTTCTTCAAAATCGGCGGCTGTTTCGGCCAGGAGAATTTCTTTATTTTCTTCTACCTTAATTCCCTCACAGCCCAGACGGGTGGAAATCACGGGGAGCCCCATGGAAAGGGCCGTTAATATTTTTATCCTGGTCCCACTTCCTGACCGTAGAGGAACAACTAAAGCTCCAGCCTCAGCCAGGAATGGCCTTATATCCTTAACGAGCCCGCGGATTTTCACCGCCTCGCCCCATTGTTGGGCTAAAGCCACGAGGCGCCGAGAGGCTCCTTCGCCGATTATCTCTAACTCTATTTGAGGGAAAGAACTCTTAAGGCGCGGGAAAATTTCTTTGAGCAAAAAGAAGACGGCGTCTTCGTTGGGTTCATACCAGAGAGTGCCGATATAGATAAGGCGAAAAATATTCCTCTTGCCTGAAGCCAGCGCGAAATAATCAGTATCGACGACGTTAGGGAAAATAATAATCTCCTTGTTAGGGCATATTTTTTCCAGAGATAGTTTATCCTCTTCGGAACAGGCAAGTAAATAGTCAAATTTTCTTAATATTCTTATTTCGTAATGATGCAAGCGCCACGCGATTAAATAATAATAAACTTTTTTTAAAGGGGAGGAGGTTTGTCGGGCTCGGCGCCAGGCCCGAATAGATTCAATGTTATAGGCATGGAAAATCGTCTCGGCTCCTTGGACATATCGGATATATTCAGCTACCAGCAATGACTCCAAAAAAACATAATCAATTTTTTCGTCTTTAGTAATCTTAGCTATTTGGCTGGCCGCTTCCGGCGTAAAAAAGCGCGATACCAAAAGAGGTTTCCAGGAAAAATGATTTTTAACGTAATCCTGGCGGGATATCGTTGGCCGGGGGAAAACCCAGAAATGCCTGCTTAACCTTTGCAGCTCGGGGAGCGGAATGCTCTCTTCTTTTTCCTTAAAGGCAACCAAGAAGGTATCTTCATCTCGCAGCGTCCGAAGCAGGTGTGCCAATTCAATCCTCAGTCCCTGATTTTCGGGTACAGGAAGAAAGGGAGCGATAATAAGAAATTTCATCTTTTCTTCTCCAGTAGAGCCGAGTACAGCTCTTCAATCTGCCGGCCATGTTCTCTCAGGTCAAACTTTAGTTCTATTTTACGCCGCGCTGCCATTCCCAGTTGCTGAGCTCGAGACTTATCCTGGAGAAGAGAAATAATTGCCTCGGCCAGGTGAGCGCTTTCTCCTGGGGGGACGAGGAGTCCAGATACACCGTTTTCTATTATTTCCGGAATCCCTCCGACTTGCGTCGCCACTATAGGCCGGCAACAGGCTGCGGCTTCCAAAAGAGCCCGGGGCAAGGGTTC
>CAZVIN010000012.1:0-24043 GCA_964627255.1 uncultured Eubacteriales bacterium | reverse complement strand
ACCAACGAGTTATTGGCCAAGATACGGACATGATAAATGCGAAAAGTTTCGCCGAATAAATTAGACTCTTTAATATCCTCTATGACCCCGACGCCTTGGTTAGGATAAATTACTTTATCACCTATTTTGAAGGAGTCCATTGATTTTATTTTACCTTAAAACAGAAAAGAATTCAAATTGCCCGAATGTCCGAATAATTCCAGTTCAGTTGCTTTGCGCCAGATTCTTATTTTATATTGAAAAAAGCCATAATCTTTGTCTGGAGGTCAAAATGGGGAAGAGAAAGAAGGCAACTTCATGGGTTATTTCTCTTTTTTGGAGCATTTGGTGCGGAGCAGCTTCGTTATTCGCCATCTCTGACCAGGCGCAGCCCGTTGACCTGAAAAAAGAGCCAACCCTTTATGTGGTTGGTTATGCCCATCTTGATACTCAATGGCGTTGGGATTACGTCACCACCATAAAAGAATATATTCCCAAGACGATGCGGCTTAATTTTTATCTTCTGGATAAATATCCCCATTATATCTTCAATTTCAGCGGGGCTAATCGTTATCGCCTGATGAAGGAATATTATCCGAGCGATTTTGAGAGGGTCAAAAAATTAGCCCAGGCAGGCCGCTGGTTTCCCTGTGGCTCTTCTTGGGAAGAATCAGATGTGAATGCTCCCTCGGCGGAATCAATTATTCGGCAAGTTCTTTACGGCACCCACTTTTTCCAGAAAGAATTGGGGCAGCGGAGCGCCGAGTTTATGTTACCCGATTGCTTCGGTTTTCCCGCTTCTCTGCCGAGCATTTTAGCGCACTGCGGGCTTAAAGGTTTTTCCACCCAGAAGCTGAGCTGGGGTTCGAACGCGGCGGTTGGCGGCCCCAACTCGCCCGAAAAGACCCCCGAGGGCATACCTTTTAACGTGGGTTTCTGGGAAGGCCCAGACGGAAAGGGTGTGGTAGCGGCCTTAAACCCCGGCGATTATGTCCAGAATATTACCTATGACCTGAGTAAAACACCGCCTGAACCTCCGTCCGGAGAACAGCGGCGACGGCCGTTAATTGATTGGCCTTCGCGGCTTAAACTAAACGGTCAGGCAAGCGGTGTTATGGCTGATTATATGTATTACGGAACTGGAGATACCGGAGGTTCTCCGTCAGAAGCCTCGATTAGACTGCTCGAGGCCATCGTAACTAAGGCTAAGACTGTCTTGCCACCCTTAGATTTAAGAAGGCTGCCACCGGCCGAGTCGCTAACCAAACCTGTTCCCCTGTCAGAAGTTCAGGTGGGCGACGGACCAGTGAGAGTTATTTCGGCCCGGGCTGATCAGCTCTTTCTGGACTTAACGCCAGACATGATTCCGGCGCTACCTCGTTATAAGGGCGATTTGGAGTTGACCAACCATTCGGCCGGCTCGATTACTTCCCAGGCCTACATGAAAAAATGGAACCGGATGAACGAAGTTTTAGCTGAAGCGGCGGAGAAAGCGTCAGTAATAGCCACGTGGCTGGGAAGCCGCGCTTATCCTCAGAGGAGAATTAATGACGCCTGGGGCTTGGTGCTGGGAGCTCAGTTTCATGACATTCTTCCTGGAACAAGCATTCCTAAGGCCTATGAATATTCTTGGAATGACGAGATTTTGGCCCTGAATCTCTTTTCAGGAGTAATCGAAAGCGCTTTAGAAGCCGTTGCCTCCCAACTGGATACGCAAGCCAAAGGAATTCCCTTAATTGTTTATAACCCGCTTAATATCGCCCGCGAGGAGGTGGTGGAAGCGGCGGTTTCCTTCTCTGAAACCAAGCCCAAGGCAGTGCAAGTTTTGGGGCCGGATGGCAGGGAGGTTCCTGCCCAGCTCATCGAGGATAAGGTAATTTTTCTCGCCAAGGTTTCTCCCTTAGGTGTTGCTGTCTATGAAGTTCGACCGGCGGAAACTGCGGCTCCCTCCCTTCTTAAAGTTTCTGAAAAGAGCTTAGAGAACGAACGTTACCGCCTGACTTTAGACGAAAATGGCGATGTCCGGAGTATTTTCGACAAAAAAATCAAAAAAGAACTTCTGGCGGCGCCGCTTCGGTTAGAAATCAAGACCGATAAGCCAGCCCAGTGGCCAGCTTGGAACATGGACTGGGAAGACCAGATAAGACCGGCCAGAGCCTACGTTACGGGTCCGGCCAAGGTGAGAATTGTCGAAGCTGGCCCAGCCCGGGTGGCCTTAGAGGTCAGTCGAGAGGCGGAGGGGTCGAAGTTTAAGCAGGTTATTCGTTTGGCCGCGGGCGAGGCGGGCAACAGAATCGAGTTTTATAATGTGATTGACTGGCGGACAGCCGAAAGCCACCTTAAAGCCGTTTTCCCTCTGACAGCCAGAAACCAAAAGGCCATTTATAACTGGGATATCGGCACGGTAGAGCGGCCGACCAATACAGAGAAGCAATTTGAAGTTCCTTCGCACCAATGGGTTGACCTCACCGATAGCAGCCGAACCTTTGGGGTGACTATCCTGACTGATTATAAGATTGGTAGCGATAAACCGGACGACCACACCATCCGGTTGACCCTTGTCCGGACACCTGGAATTAGCAAGGGCTGGGAAGCTTACGGTGACCAGTCCTCTCAAGATTGGGGGCGCCATGAAATCCTTTTTGGCCTTGCAAGTCACGCGGGCGACTACCGGAACGGTCAAACCGATTGGCACGCCTACCGGCTTAACCAGCCTTTGCTGGTTTTTATTAGCCCCGTTCATCCCGGCCCTTTGGGCCGAACCTTCTCTTTTCTCCGTTTGAATTCCCCTCGGGTCAGAATTTTGGCGCTAAAAAAGGCAGAAGCGTCCGACGAAGTCATTGTCCGCTTGGTTGAGATGGATGGCCGGCCAGCCAGACAGATAAGCCTGCAATTAGCTACCCCAATTCTGAAGGCAAGGGAAGTGAACGGTGTCGAGGACCATCTCGAGAATCTTCCGACAAAAGGTGGCAGTTTGCTTTTCGACCTCAAGCCGTTCGAAGTGAAGAGTTTTGCCCTGCAATTAAGTCCGCCTAAGTTCAAAGCGGAGCCGCCAAAATATAAGATTGTACGCTTAAATTATGAATTGGCAGTGGCTTCACCTGACGGCTCGATGAACCAGCGCGGCTTTGACGCCGCGGGCCGTTCTTTGCCCGCCGAGCTGCTCCCGGCGGAAATTGATTTTGCCGGTATCCGTTTCCTCTTAGGACCAAGCCAGGGCTTGAATGCGGTTGTGCCGCAGGGGCAAACTATTATCTTGCCTGAAGGCAAGAATCGGCGCCTTTATCTCCTGATGGCCTCAGCCTCGGGAGACCAGCGCGCTGTTTTTTGGGTGGATGACAGGCCGGTGGAGCTTACTGTTCAGAGCTGGGGTGGCTATATCGGCCAATGGGATAATCGTCTATGGACGGTAAAGCAACAGTTATTGCCGCCTCGAGAGCCCCAAGTTAGCTCCAGGCCGGGCATGATTCTCGTTCCCGCGGTGCCCCAAGTGAGGGAATCCATGGAGTTTGCGGGTTTAGCTCCTGGGTATATCAAGCCAGCGCTGGTGGCCTGGTTTGCCTCCCATCGCCACAACATCGACGGCACTAACGAACCATATGACTATTGTTATCTTTTTAGTTATATTATCGAGACCCAAGGGCAGGCCAAAATTATTACTTTGCCTCGAAATGAAGCTTTGCGGCTTTTAGCCATCACCGTCTCTGAGGAGGGAGAGAAGCTCGTTCCGGCGCAGCCCTTCTATGACCAAATCAAATAAATTGACGACATAAAAGACCACAGATTTGGTGGGTAAATAACCTATATGGCTGGAAGTCGGCGTTTGCCCCGCTCGATTCTTGGAACCAGTGCAGTCATTTTGTGTTGCCAGAGAAGCCAATTATTCTTCGTCGCGTTATTGTAGCTTCAAGACGCAGTCAGCCCACCCAACGAGCCAAATAAGAGGCTTTTAGCGCCGACCGCTAAAAAGGGGTTGCTCCCTCAATCGCCCCTAGCAGGAATTTTGGTTATTTCGAAAATAGAAGAGCGATTTATTAGGCGGGTATCGGCTGTATTTCTTTTAAAATCAAGAAGATATTGGCTCTTCGGTAAAAATTGTGGTGACCTATTGGGCTTATACTGGCCGTATTTCATTTAAAAACAAGAAGATATAAGTTTTTGAGCGAGCCATAAATGCCCTCTAAAATTGAAGGATGATTTATTCTCATTCTAACTTTTAAAAAGGAGACTAAGCTAAGTCCCCATAAAAAACACTATTTCCGCCTAAAAAGGGCTCTTTTAGGCAAGAGATACCAAATTTTCGTTGTGAAAAGAGCTGAAACCACCGCCCTTCTTAAGGATGAGCCAAGGTTAACTTGACAGATGAGGTCAGGTTTATTAACATAGCTTTTTTAGGTGAAAAATGAAGAGAACATTCCAGCCGAACCTCCGACATCGGAAAAAGACCCACGGTTTCCGTCTTAGGATGAAGACTCGAGGCGGGCAAAAGGTCCTGAAGCGGCGTCGCCAGAAAGGACGGAAGCGGCTGACGGTTTAATGGGCGAGGGGTTAAAGCCTCGAGAGAGAATCAAGAAAAAAAAAGATTTTTTATTTTTATACCGAAAAGGCACCCGAATAAAGGTCAAACATTTTAACGTGATTTATCACGAAAATTCGGTTGGTTTTTCCCGGCTGGGCGTAGTTGTTAGTAAAAAAATCGGGAAGGCGGTGGTTAGGAATAAAATTAAACGTTGGGTGCGGGAGCTCTTTCGGCGGAATAAGAAGTTAATCCCTTTTCCCGTTGATATGTTGGTTATCGCCACTCGAAGATTGGAAGAAACGACCTGGCTGGAGTTCCGGGAAGAATATTTTCAAGCCATCCAGAGGATAAATCGAGGCGAGAAAAGGCCTTGAAGGCGCTAATTTTATTTTTGATTAAAATTTATCAACGCACAATTTCTCCCTTTCTTGGCCTTCGCTGTCGTTTTTTCCCTTCTTGTTCGGCCTATGCTTATGAAGCGATACAAAAATATGGGCTGGTCAAAGGGGGTTTTTTGGGGTTAGGGCGGTTGCTTCGCTGTCATCCTTTACACCCTGGCGGGCTTGACCCAGTTCCCTGAAAGGCAAGCTGATGGAAAAAAGATTAATTCTGGCTATGGTCTTATCCATATTAGTCCTCTTCGCCTACCAAGCCCTTTTTATTAAACCAGCCAAAACAACCCAGCCTATTTCGCCCGAGATAAAAGAAGCCCAATTGATTGAGCCCAAAAAAGAGGCGACGCCTGAAGTTACCCCCTCCCTCCAGCCTGTTTCCCCTTTACCGGGTACTTTGGTGGCCGAGGCCGAACAGGAAGTATTGGTAACCACGCCTCTTTATAGTGCCAAGTGGTCTAATCGCGGGGCCATCCTGACAAGCTGGCGGCTGAGCCGGTATTTGGAGAAGGCCAACGAGGGGTTAGAACTTGTATCTCCCCTTTCTCAGGAGTTAAAGGTTTTCCCCTTTTCTTTAAAGCTGGAAGATAAGGCGGTGGAAGAGGCTATAAACCAAGGCCTTTATCAGGTTTCCACCCCATCGTTATCCTTGGCCTCGGGTGAAGAGGGAGAGCTTAAATTTGATTATTCCGATGGGAAAAGTATATTTGTCAGCAAGCGGTTTATTTTTCGGGGCGGTTCTTACGATTTGGAAGCAACTATTACCGTCATCAAGGACGGAGTCCCGGCTAATTTTCTAATTATCTGGGGGCCAGGTATAGGCCGTCATTTATCAGCCACAGGCGGGCAACCAACAGCCGGAGGCGGCGTTGCCTTCTATCTTCCTCCTAAGGTTATCCGGGTAGCGGAAAGAAAGTTGAAGGAGGAGAGATTGGAGATAAGCTCCCTCTCATGGGCGGCTTATGAAGACAACTATACGGCCGCCTTATTCATCTTTCCGCCGGTCAAGGGAAGAGCCGTCTTTTTTAAGGAGCTCCGGCCGGCCGGCGAAACTGCCGAGCCACAGCCCATATATTTCCTTGGAGTGTCTTCGCCTCAGATAATAATGATTGGCCCCAAGGAAATAGACCAGCTCAAGGCCTTTGGCCATGAGGCTAAGAAATTAATCAACTTTGGATTTTTTGGGGCGATCGTTGAAGTCCTGCTGCTGGGGCTGAAAGCTTTTTATCGTTTTGTTCCCAACTGGGGGGTGGCGATTATCTTCTTGACCTTGATTATCAAAATCATTTTCTTTCCCCTGACCTATAGCAGCACTAAATCCATGGCTAAGATGCAGGAGCTGCAACCGAAAATCAAAGCTCTTCAAGCCAAATATAAGAAGGCAAAAAGAGACATCGAAGAGCGACGCAAGATGAACGAAGAGATGATGAAACTTTATAAGGAGCATGGGATTAATCCAGCCGCAGGCTGCCTGCCGATTTTGATTCAGTTTCCGGTTTTTATTGCTTTTTATCGGCTATTAGTAATCGCTATTGAACTTCGCCGCAGTCCGTTTATTTTTTGGATAAAAGACCTCTCGAGCCGCGACCCCTATTACATCTTGCCCATCCTTATGGGAATTACGCAGTATATAAGCCAGCGCATGGTCCCGACTTCCGCTGACCCTACTCAGAGGCGGCTTATCTTGATTATGCCCCTTTTCATGACGATTATTTTTCTTAATTTTCAGAGCGGCCTGGTCCTTTATTGGCTTACCAATAATGTCCTGCAAATTGCTCAGCAATATATAATGAACCGAATGATGCGACGCAAAAAAGGTCAAGTCCATGGCAAAAAATCAAAAAAATGAGGTAAGGGAGGAGTTCCGCGGGAGAAATTTAGACGAGGCCCTCAGCAACGCTGAACATGGGCTGAAATTACCTCGCGACAAAATTTCCTTTGAAGTGGTAACGGAAAAAA
The DNA here is from genome assembly GCA_964627255.1 of uncultured Eubacteriales bacterium. Classification (GTDB taxonomy): domain Bacteria; phylum Acidobacteriota; class Aminicenantia; order Aminicenantales; family CALLJL01; genus CALLJL01. The sequence continues at coordinate 17,194 of CAZVIN010000012.1, read as the reverse complement.
CCAAGCTTTTTGGCCTCAAGGGCAAGGAAATTGTTATTCGGGCCTGGCCAAAAGAGAAAGATGAAAGCGGCGATGTGACGTCTTTTCTTCAGCAATTTTTGGCCCTTTTACCACTAGAATTAACTTTTGAAGTAAAACGGAGGAATAATTTTTTGTATTTTATTTTTAACGGGCCAGACCGGGGGTTACTGCTCCGTCAAGAGGGGAGTCTTCTCCTGGCTATCCAGCATCTCCTCAATAAGATCTCCCCGCGAAAAGTTCAGGTTGATTGTGAATTCTTCCGGCGACGCAAAGAAAAAAGACTCAAGGAAATGGTAGAGAAGCTGGCTCGCCAGGTTCTGGAAACAGGCCAAGAAGAAGTTCTGGACCTCATGAATCCTTACGAACGCCGTATTGTTCATTTGACAGTTAACCAAATTCCTGGCTTAAGCACCGAAAGCTTAGGTGAAGGATTTTATAAGCGAGTTAGAATTTATCAGATAAAAACAGAAACCACATATTAGACTGCAAGGAATGGCTTTAGGTGGGAGAGAAAACAAGACAAATTAAGAGTATCGGACCTCTTTCCTTGGCGTAGTTTGAGGACTAAACTTGCGATAGCGAACGAAATTAGTGAGACTATAAATTCTTCCTTCTTTCGGGCCATATCAGAAATTTATTGCTTTCGGCGCTTTTCCATTTTGTTTGGGCTGGTTTGAGAGCCAAAGTCCAAGACGGCGGAAGCGACAGAAGGTTTAGGCTCCGCGATTCGCCTTTCGAGAAAATTCTCTGGCCGCCGAGGATGTCTGAGTCCCAACAGGACACACAGAGAGGGCAAAAGAAGGCAGGGCAAAAAAGGGGCGAGGACTCAAAGGTTACGGCTATGGGCAAAAAGATGGGTTCTGCCAGTGCCCAGAAGGCTTAAATCTGAAGGGCAAAAAAAATGAACGAGAACGAGGTCTTTTCGGGGTTGTCAGCGCCTATACCTACAGACGATAGAGGAGAACTGGGATTAAAAAAATGGCCAATCTAGGGCAAGATATTTTTTAATTTAATTAATTGCTGTTTTATTTAGGGATATATTGGCTGGGTAAAGCAAGAAGGAGAGATAGCTTTTCAGGGGAAATAATGGTTTTTGCTTTCTCTGGGGAGAAAAGGGGCATGGCTCTAATAATTGAGCTTTATTTCAAATAAAAGTTTCGAATCGATTAATATGAGAATCTGGCCATAGTTGGCAGGGGAAAAAAAACATTCTATTATAAAGAAAAGTGAGGTTAACAGGTTGAAAGAGCTTGATTTGGCAACAACGATAATCGCCGTGGCCACCCCTCCTGGGCAGGGAGCGCTGGGTATTGTCCGGTTAAGCGGGCCCGAGGCTCTGGCGATAGCTCAGAAAATTTTTCAACCTAATAATGGCCAGAGTCTCAAACCCTGGCAGTTAACCTCAGGAAAACTAGTCGATTGGGAAAGAGAAGAAGCCTTCGATGAGGCCACCGCGGTCTATTTCCAGGCGCCTCGCTCTTATACTCGAGAAGACATGGTTGAAATTATCTGCCATGGAAGCCCGGTTATTCTGGAGGTTGTGGTACGCTTAGGAATAAAGGCTGGCGCTAGGATGGCGCACCCCGGCGAATTTACCCTGCGCGCTTATCTTCGCGGCCGGATTGATTTACTCCAGGCCGAGGCTGTTAACGACCTAATCCGGGCTACTTCTCTGCGCCAAGCACGGCTTTCCTTTCGGCAACTTGAGGGTCAATTATCTGGCCGATTGGAACGGCTTCGTCAGGAGTTGATCCACCTGCTCAGCCAGGTCGAGGCGACGATCGAATTCCCCGAAGAAGGAATAGAACTTGACCGAACTTTATTAAAAGAAGAAATCTCGCCAATTCTGGCTGGCATTGAGAAACTTATTCGCTCCTATGACCTTGGTCAGGCTTTGCTTCAGGGTATAAAAATAGCCATCCTTGGCCGAGCTAACGTGGGGAAGTCAACTCTTTTCAACGCTCTTTTGGAGAGGGAGAGGGCGATTGTCAGCCCCTATCCAGGCACGACTCGCGATTATTTAGAGGAAAAAATAAGAATAAATGATTTTATCTTTACTCTGGTTGACATGGCCGGGCTGGGCCAACCAGCTCACCCCGTGGAAGCGGAAGGCATCCGCCGAACGAGGTCCTTGGCTACTCAGGCCAATGGGCTGCTTATTCTCTTAGATGTTTCCCAGCCGCTCTCTGAGTCTGACCAGGAAATAATCGCCTTAGCTGAGGGCAAAAAGGCCATTTTTGTCCTGAATAAAATCGACCTGCCTATTAAATTAGAAAAGGAAAAACTGCAGCCATTAGCCTTGGGGAGACCAATAATCGAGATTTCCGCTCTCAACGGAGTTAATTTAGAAGGCTTGAAGCAGGCTATAGCTGAAGTTTTTGCGGTCAACGCCGATGAAAATCAGGAAGAAGTTATTTTCCATTGGCGAGAAAAGGCAGCCTTGGAGGCGATATACGAATCCTTAAGAAAGGCACTTTTTAATTTAGAATCAGATTTTTCTGAGGAGATAATCGCTGAAGAGCTAAGGCAGGCAGCGCATCTCTTAGGACAGTTAACCGGCGAAATTAAATCAGAGGAGATAATTAACGCCATTTTCAGTCAATTCTGCCTCGGGAAGTAAGATGCCCGTTGTTGGTGAATACGATATCATCGTCGTTGGAGCCGGTCATGCCGGCTGCGAAGCCGCCTGGACGGCAAGCCGGATGGGCCACCAGACGCTCCTGCTGACTATCCACCTGGAAACCATCGCTCAAATGTCATGTAACCCGGCAGTTGGTGGTTTAGCCAAGGGTCATCTTGTCCGGGAAATAGACGCCCTTGGCGGGATAATGGGAAGGCTGACTGATGAAACAGGCATTCAATTCCGACTTCTCAACCGCAGTCGCGGACCAGCTGTCCAGGCGCCTCGGGCTCAATGTGATAAAGCCCTCTATCGGCTGACGATGAAGCAATGGTTAGAAGAGGTGCCTAATCTGACCATTTTTCAGGGAGTGGTGGCTGATTTGCTATTTTCAGATGGCGCAGTTAGGGGAGTAAGAACATTAGAAGGAAGCACTTTCTTAGGGCGGGCGGTGGTCCTGACGCCTGGGACCTTTCTTAACGGTTTAATCCACATCGGGTTGCAAAACTACCCGGCAGGCCGAGCTAATGAGCCACCTTCAATAGAGCTCAGCCAATGCCTCCGAAAAATGGGACTAAAAATAATGCGGCTGAAAACCGGCACGCCAATGAGGCTTGACCGCAACACCATTGATTGGTCCCGCTTTACCCCCCAGCCAGGAGATGAAACGCCGGTGCCCTTTTCCTTTTGGACAAAGAAGAAGCTGGAGAACAAGATAGTTTGCTATTTAGGTTATACCAACCAGAGGACCCACGAGATAATTCGCCGGAATCTGGGTCAATCGCCGCTTTATAGCGGTAAAATCAAGGGAATTGGCCCTCGTTATTGTCCTTCCATTGAAGATAAAGTGGTTAAATTCCCTCATCATGACCGCCACCAGTTCTTTTTAGAGCCAGAGGGGCTGCAGACTGCTGAGGTTTATGTGAACGGCCTTTCTTCTAGTTTACCCTTTGAAGTGCAAAAGGAAATTCTTAAAAGTATTCCCGGTTTAGACCAGGCCAAAATTTTGAGGCCAGCCTACGGCATTGAGTATGATGCTGTCCTGCCAACTCAGTTGAAATCGACACTCGAGGTCAGGGGCATCGAAAACCTTTTTTTAGCCGGGCAAATTAACGGGACATCAGGTTATGAAGAGGCTGCGGCCCAAGGGCTGATGGCGGCGATTAACGCCAGCTTGAAATTAAGAAAATTAGAGCCTTTTATTCTGCGCCGTAATGAAGCTTATATTGGTGTTTTGATCGATGATTTAGTCTCCAGAGGGGTAGAGGAGCCTTATCGCCTTTTTACTTCCCGGGCGGAATACAGGCTCAACCTGAGAATAGACAATGCAGACCAGCGTCTTACTCCTTATGGCTATCAATTTGGCCTAATCAGTGAGGAAGATTACAGAGCTTTTCAGCAAAAAAGGGAAAAGCTAAAAAAGGCGATGTTTTTCCTGGAAAAAGAGAAAATTTCCTGGCCTAAGGAACAAAGTATTTCGGTAAAAAACTATCTCCGCCTGCCTAAGGTTTCATTTTCAGATGTGATAAAATATTGCCCGTCATTAAAGGAGCTTTCAGCGGAAGAAGCCAGGTTTATTGAAGCTGAGATCAAGTATGAGGGTTATTTAAAGCGACAGGAAAGGGAGATTCAGGAGCTGGAAAAGGTGGAAAAGGTAATAATTCCTGATAATTTTGATTTCAAGAGTGTTCCTGGCTTAACCAGAGAGGCGGTAGAAAAGCTCGGAAAATTTAGGCCGGGCAATCTTGGCGAGGCTAAAGCTATACCTGGAATAACACCGGCCGCCATAATTAACCTCTATGTCTATTTAAAAAGCAGAAATCGGTTTGAACCATGAGAGGCGTTTCTATCCAATGTTCCACGTGAAACATAGATAAATATGGGTCGAGTAATCGCTGTCGCCAACCAGAAAGGAGGTGTAGGGAAGACCACCACTGCCATCAACCTTTCAGCTGCTTTAGCCCTTAAAAATCAAAGAGTACTTCTCATTGACTTAGACCCTCAGGGGATGGCCACGTCTGGACTGGGCCGAAATAAAGTGCCCCGCAAAGGAATTTATGCGGCTATGATGGATGGCCAGAAATTATTAGACCATATCCAGGGCACTGAGCTGGATAATTTCTATCTCTGCCCTGGTTCGCCGGAATTGGCTGGAGCTGAAGTTGAGCTGGTGGGCCTTTCAAACCGAGAAAGAAAGCTCAGAGAAGCGATTGCTCCTATCAGGAATCAATTCCATTTTATTTTGATTGATTGTCCCCCTTCCTTGGGTTTCCTAACTATAAATGCCTTGACGGCCGCCGATACCATTCTTATTCCTGTTCAATGCGAATTTCTTTGTATGGAGGGCATTCCCGCCCTTCTTAATACTTTTGATAAAGTCAGAGCTTATTTTAATACCCATCTCTCTCTCGAGGGAATTGTCTTGACTATGTACGATGAAAGGACTAATCTATCTCGCCAGGTGGCGGAAGAGATTAGGAAGTCGTTGAAGCAAGTGGTCTACTCAGTGGTAATTCCTCGAACCGTAAAATTAGCTGAGGCTCCAAGTTTTGGTAAACCTATATTTCTTTATGATATTCGTTGCAAGGGCGCTGAAGCCTATTTAAACCTGGCTCAGGAGATTTTAAAGAGATGACCAAGAAGGCTTTGGGCAAGGGCTTAGAGGTCTTTTTGCCTGACGACATCGGTTTAATCAAGGATGAAAGGCTGGCGGAAATCGAGATTGATGAGCTCCAGGCCAATCCCGACCAGCCACGAATGACAATCAGCCGGGAAAGTTTAGAGGAACTGGCCGCCTCGATCCGCGAGACCGGGGTCATTCAGCCGCTGGTGGTCGTTCCCGAGGAGGACCATTATCGCATCATTGTCGGCGAAAGGCGCTGGAGAGCCGCGCAATTGGCTGGGTTGAAAAAGGTGCCGGTTTTGATTCGCCATCTTTCCCGGGAGAAACAACTGGAAATCTCGCTCGTAGAAAACCTGCAGCGGGAGGACCTGAACCCTCTCGAAATAGCCAGGGTTTATCAAAGAATGGTTGACGAGCTGGGGTTAACCCATGAAGCCATTGCCTCCAAGGTGGGTAAGGACCGTTCTTCGGTGACGAATCACTTAAGATTGCTGACGTTGCCTGAGCAAATTCAGGAACTTCTGGCCGAAAACAAGCTTTCTATGGGACAGGCTCGAGCCATTGCTTCCCTGCCTGACCCTGAGCAGCAGATTTCTTTGGCTCAGAAAGTTGTGGCCAAGGGATTATCGGTTCGGGAAACAGAGAGAATTGTGCAGCGTTTGTCCCGAGGAGCGGGCCGAAAAAAGCCCAAAAGAGTTTTTCCAGAGCTCTTAGCCCTGGAGGAGGATTTAATAAGGCGAATGGGAACCAAGGTTCAAATTGAGGGCAGCTTGACGAGGGGTGTTATCAAAATTTTCTACTATTCGTCTGAAGACCTTGGCCGGCTTGGGGGTTATTTGAAGACCGAGAGGTGAGTGATGAAGGAGAAGAGAAAGGTGATGGATGAAGAAAAAATAACCGGCTTTTTTGACAGCAACACGGTAATAAAGGGAGAACTCAGTTTCCGCGGTGCCTTTCGTATCGATGGCCATTTTGAGGGAAAAATCTTTTCCGAGGCGACGCTGATTATCGGAGATGAAGGCAAAGTGAAGGCTGACGTGGAGGTAGCTAATTGCATTGTTCGCGGGGAACTGCAGGGCACGCTCAAAGCCAAGGAGAAAATTGAAATCCATGATAAAGGAAGAGTGGTTGGGACCTTGATTACTCCTCGGCTCGTTGTGGAAGAGGGAGCCTTCCTTGAAGCCCGTTGCTTAGCTGGAGAAGGAGTCAGCTTCAAACCAGAGGAGACTGAATAGGGAGGAAAGCAAGCATATGGATAGGGTCATCGCTGTTATCCCCGCGCGCTATGGCTCGACCCGTTTTCCCGGAAAACCGCTGGCCCGACTCGCTGGCAAGCCTCTGCTCCAGTGGGTTTATGAGGCGGCTCTCAGCGCTAAGTTCCTGAACGAGATAATCGTGGCCACAGAGGATGAAAGAATTGCTGATTTGGCGAGGAGCCTCGGGGCAAAAGTAGCCATGACCAGTCCTGACCACACCTCGGGGACGGATAGAGTGGCCGAGGCGGTCCAAGGAAAAAGGGCAGTGGCTGTGGTAAATATCCAAGCCGACGAGCCCCTAATTGAAGGCTGGATGATTGACCGCCTCCTTCCGCCGCTTCTCAGCGGTGAGGCGGATATCAGCTCCCTTATGGCCAGGGTGGATAATCTTTCGCTCCTCAGCGATTGCAACCGGGTAAAAGTGGTTGTAGATAGAAAGGGAAATGCCCTCTATTTTTCTCGGTCGCCCGTGCCCTTTGAGGCCAAGGATTTTTTTTATCAGCATATCGGAGTTTATGGGTTTCGCCGAGAAGTGCTCGAAGCTTTTTGCCGTCTCCAACCCTCAAGGCTCGAAGGGAGCGAAAGGCTGGAACAGCTAAGGGCCCTGGAAAATGGCTATCGGATTCGCATGATAGAAATTCCTGCCCCTACAATCGGGGTGGATACACCGGAGGATTTAGCTCAAGCCGAAATCTTTTTGGAAAAGAGACGCTATGAAAAGGATTAAATATGTTTTTATAACCGGAGGAGTCCTTTCCTCTCTCGGTAAAGGGATAGCCGCGGCTTCGATAGGACGTCTTTTAGAGAGCCATGGCTATAAGATTACCATTCAAAAATTTGACCCTTATCTAAATGTTGACCCCGGGACAATGAACCCCTTTCAACACGGCGAGGTTTATGTGACCGAGGATGGGGCCGAGACTGACCTCGATTTAGGTCATTATGAACGCTTTACTTCGACTCAAACCAGTCGGGCCCATAATTGGACCGCTGGAAGAATTTATGAATCTATTATTAAAAAAGAAAGAAAGGGCGAATTCTTAGGCAAGACGGTTCAAGTAATTCCTCATGTAACTGACGAGATAAAAGCGGCCATCCATGGGGTAGACAACGATAACGACATAATTATCGTTGAGATCGGTGGGACAGTAGGTGATATTGAAAGCTTACCTTTTTTAGAAGCCATCCGACAGATGAGACTGGAGCTGGGTCCTGAGAATACCCTTTTTATTCATTTAACCTTGGTGCCTTTTATCAAAACTTCAGGCGAGCTGAAGACAAAACCCACCCAGCACAGCGTTAAAGAATTGAGGGCCATTGGTATTCAGCCTGATATTCTTCTGTGCCGGACAGACCGCTTCCTGACTCCTGATTTAAAGGCCAAAATTTCCCTTTTTACTAACGTTCCGCTGGAAGCTGTGATAACCGCCAAAGATGTGGAAAATATCTACGAAATACCGCTTATCTTTGCCCAAGAAGGGCTCGACCGGATTATTCTTAAAAAGCTCCAATTGAATTCTCATAGAAGGGATTTAAAACGCTGGAAGGCCTTCGTTGACCGGATGAGAAAGCCCCGCGGGGAGGTGAACATCGCGCTGGTCGGAAAATACGCTGAACTTCATGATTCCTACCTCAGCTTGAAACAAGCTTTGGACCATGGCGGGGTGGCCAACAGCCTTAAGGTTAACATCGCCTGGATCGAAGCTGAAGACTTGGAGCGAAGTGACTCTGAGCAGCTGCTAAAAGCCCATGACGGGATTCTCGTCCCCGGCGGCTTTGGCCGCCGTGGTATCGAGGGTAAAATCAGAGCCATTACTTATGCCCGGGAAAATGGTGTTCCCTATTTTGGGATTTGCTTGGGCATGCAATTGGCGACTATCGAATATGCCCGCCATGTCGCTCATCTTCCCCGGGCTAACAGTGCCGAGTTTGACCCCGAGACACCGGATAAAATCTTTTTTCTCTGGCGGGAGCTTAAACCGGAACATAACCTCGGAGGGACGATGCGTTTAGGGGCTTATGCCTGTCAGCTGAAGCGGCCCTCTATTGCTTATAATACCTATCGGAAAAGTATAATATATGAGCGACACCGCCATCGCTACGAGTTTAACCCGGTCTATGAAGAGGTGCTAACAAAGGCGGGCCTGGTTATTTCTGGCCGCAACCCAGACCATCAGTTAGTGGAAATAATCGAGCTTCCCGGCCATCCCTGGTTTTTGGGGTGTCAATTTCATCCTGAGTTTAAATCCAGGCCCTTAGCTCCCCATCCTCTTTTTAAATCTTTTATCGGAGCCAGTTATGCCTACCGATTGCAAAGAAATAAGACTTTTTGACGGCACCATAATCGGAGGACGGCTAAGCCTTTTTCTGATTGCTGGTCCCTGCGTTATCGAAACGGAAGAACATGCCCGTTTCCTGGCCAGAGAAATCAAAAATATCTGTCAGGATGTTGGTCTGCCCTTTGTTTTTAAAGCCTCCTTTGACAAGGCTAATCGCTCTTCTTTGCATTCCTATCGTGGGCCTGGAATCAAACCTGGCCTGGAAATTCTGCATCGAATCCGGGAAGAGATAGGTGTTCCTGTCCTCAGCGATATCCATGAAGCCTGGCAGGCCGAATTAGCGGCTGATGTCTTGGATATTATCCAGATACCGGCTTTTCTTTGCCGTCAAACCGACTTGCTCTTAGCGGCCGCCAAAACTAAAAAACCTCTTAATGTCAAAAAGGGCCAGTTCATGGCTCCAGAAGATATGGCCCAGGTTATTGAAAAAATCGCCAGTACCGGCAATGAGCAAATTATCCTGACTGAAAGAGGGACTTCCTTTGGCTATCATGACTTGATTGTCGACTTGCGCTCTATCGCTATGCTGAAGCGGTTTGGTTTCCCTGTGGTTATTGACGCTTCCCATTCAGTCCAGCGACCGGGCGCTGCGGGGACGAGCTCAGCTGGTAATCCGGAGTTTATTCCGACAATAGTCCGGGGCGGAGTTGCCGCCGGCGCTGATGGGCTGTTTCTTGAGGTCCATGAGGCGCCGTTAAAAGCGCTTTCTGATAAACATAATTCCTTGCAAGTGAATAAATTAAAGGATATTTTGCTGGTGGCGCGGCAGCTCTGGGAAACAGTCCAAAGGTGCGACGATGAAAAAGAATGACCTGTTAAGCGTAGCGCGGGAAGTCCTGGAATTGGAAGCCAAGGCGGTGGCTGATTTAGCTCCACGGCTGGATGAGAGCTTTATACGGGCGGTCGACCTTCTCAGCCGGACTAAATCAAGGGTTATTGTCACCGGAATGGGAAAATCCGGACTCATCGGCCGGAAAATTGCGGCCACTTTGGCCAGCTGCGGCACGCCCGCCATTTTTGTCCATCCGGCCGAGGCTGGACACGGTGATTTAGGGATGATTTTAAAGGAAGATACAATTTTAGCCGTATCCTACAGCGGGGAGACCAAAGAGATCATCGACCTTTTAGCTTTTATCAAACGTATCGGCGTCAAGCTAATTACTATCACTGGCAACCCTCGCTCCAGGTTAGCTCGTTATAGTGATATTGTCCTTGATGCTAAGGTAGAAAAAGAAGCCGGCCCAAAAAACCTGGTGCCTACAGCCTCCTCCACCGCGGCCTTAGCCTTGGGTGATGCCTTGGCCATTGCTCTGATGAAGAAGAAGGGCTTTGGCGAAAAGGAATTCGCCTTTTTTCATCCCAAGGGACAAATTGGCCGGCGTTTGGTTAAGGTAGAAAGCCTTATGCATACTGGGGAAGAGGTTCCCCTGGTCTACGAAGAAACGCCGATGCTGGAAGTGGTCGAGGAAATGACGAGGAAAAAATTTGGGATGACCTGCGTTATTGACCATGACCAGCGGTTAAAGGGAATTATCACTGACGGCGACCTGCGTCGGATGATGCGGCGCTTTCAGGCACAGCTTTTCACCCGTCAGGCCCGCGAATGTATGACTCCTAACCCGATAACAATTGAGCGCGATAGCTTAGCCACAGAAGCGCTTAATCTGATGGAGACGAGAAAAATTACTTCGCTCATCATTAAAGACGAGGCGGGCAAAGTCGAAGGCATTATTCACCTTCATGACCTGTGGCGGACAGAGATGTTCTGATGACCTTAGAAGAGCGAGCCCGGCGCATAAAATTGATCCTGATGGATGTGGACGGGACTTTAACCGACGGGACCATCCTAATTCTCCCTGACGGCGAGGAGATAAAGAATTTTAACGTCCGCGACGGGCTGGGAATTCTCCTGGCACAGGGAGCTGGGCTTAAAGCCGGTGTTATTAGCGGCAAGAGTTCTAAGGCTTTAGCCCTAAGAGCTAAGCGGCTGCGCTTGGAAGAGGTCTATGAGGGCGTCCAGGATAAGAGGCAAGCTCTGGAAGCGATTGTCTCCAAGCAAGGCCTTGATTTTGAAGAGGTGGCCTATATTGGCGATGATTTGGGCGACCTGGAAGTAATGAAACAGGTTGGGTTGGCCGCGGCCGTAGCTGACGCTCATCCTTTAGTCAAGGCTAACTGCCATTTTCTTTGTCAAGCAGCTGGCGGCCGGGGCGCGGTGCGAGAGTTTATTGAGTTTATCCTCACGGCCCAGGGGAAAATGTCTGACCTGGAGATAAAAGTCAAAACTTTGCTCGACCCGCCATCCAAGGATAATTCAGACTAAAAAGAGGTAAAGGATGGAAGTAAACCCCAAGATTTTCCGCGAATATGATATCCGAGGCCTTGTTGGCCAGGACCTGACGCCGGAATTGGCTGAAGTTCTTGGCTTGGCCTGCGGAACTTATTTTCGCCAGCGCGGTGCATCAGAAGTTACTGTCGGCCGGGATTGCCGGTTAAGCTCGCCTGAGTTGAGTCAGGCTTTGATTAGCGGACTATTGGCCACGGGCTGCAACGTCGAAGAGATAGGTATTGTGCCGACGCCGCTTCTCTACTTCAATGTTTTTAAGCGCAAGAAGGAAGCGGCTGTCATGGTCACGGGCTCTCACAACCCGCCCGACCAGAACGGGTTCAAAATTATGCTGGGTGAGGAGACTCTTTTTGGTCCAGCCATTCAGGAGCTCTATGCCCTCGTTAAAGGTGGCCGATTTATTCAGGGTAAACCAGGCACTGCCTCTTCTTATGATATCGGTCCTGAATATATGGACTTTGTTTCTCACAATATTAAGCTCCAAAGACCCCTAAAAGTTGTTCTTGATGCCGGCAATGGAACGGCGGGCGTGGTGGCCGCGCCCCTCTTCCGACGGCTAGGTTGTGAGGTGGTTGAGCTTTACTGTGAAATGGATGGCCGCTTCCCCTACCACCACCCTGACCCGACCTTGCCTGAAGCGATGAAAGATTTAATTAATACCGTATTGACCACGAACGCTTCTTTTGGGGTTGGTTATGACGGCGACGGAGACCGCATCGGAGTTGTTGACGATAAAGGAAGGTTAATTTGGGGCGACCAGTTACTCATCCTTTTTGCCCGCGACCTTCTCCCCCGCCATCCAGGGGCAGCAATTATCTCCGAGGTCAAAGCTTCCAAGCTCCTTTATAGTGAAATTGCCAGGCTGGGGGGCAAGCCCATTATGTGGAAAACTGGCCATTCGCTGATCAAAAAGAAACTCCGAGAATCTGGCGCGCTCGTCGCCGGGGAGATGAGCGGTCACCTCTTCTTTGCTGACCGCTATTATGGGTTTGATGATGCCATCTATGCTTCCTGCCGGCTGGCCGAACTTCTGTCTGGCTCCACGCGGCCGCTTTCCACGCTCTTAGCCGACCTCCCCGTGACTTATTACACGCCCGAAATTCGGATTTATGCCTCAGACGAGGTTAAATTCTTGATCGTGGAAGAACTCAAAAAAGAATTGGCGCCTCATTATCCCCTGATTGATATTGACGGCATCCGGGTTAGCTTTCCCCAAGGATGGGCCTTGGTCCGAGCTTCTAATACCCAAGCGGTGTTAGTCCTCAGGTTTGAGGCGGATACTCCCGAAGCCCTGGAAGCAATGCAAAAAGAAATCAAGGCAAAATTAGAAGGGGTAATCAGGCGGCTCGGGAAAGAGTAGCTTGCTAGCTGGAGGAAGGGATGAACTTAGTGGCGGTTATCATGGCAGGAGGTAGCGGTACCCGTTTTTGGCCGTTGAGTCGCTCTTCCAAACCCAAGCAGTTCCTGCCTATCGCGGGAGAAAAGACGATGCTGGAAGATACGGTGGCCCGGCTGCAGCCGCTTATTCCCTTGGAAAGAACTTATACTGTTTCTAACGCCAGCCAGGCTGAAATCATAAGGGAGCTCGTCCCTCAATTACCGCCCTCCAACTGCCTAATCGAACCCGAAGGAAGAAATACGGCCCCTTCCTTGATTCTGGCCACTGCCCAGATTTTTCTTCGGGACCCGAAAGCGGTGGTAGCCGCTTTGCCAGCGGACCATGTTATCCTCAAGCCGGATGTTTTCCGGCGAAAGCTGGAAGCCGCCGCGGCTGCGGCCCAAAGAGGTTTTCTTATTACCTTCGGTATTCCTCCGACTTATCCCGCCACCGGATATGGTTATATTCATTTCGAAGCGGCGGAGAGTTATTCTTTCCTCGAGGAAGCCTTTTATCCTGTCTTGGCTTTTAAGGAAAAACCGACGCGGGAGCAAGCGGAGAGCTTTCTCGAATCCGGACATTATTATTGGAATTCCGGAATGTTCCTGTGGAGAGCCGATGTCTTACCCGAGAAGCTCAGAGCTTATGCTCCAGATTGGTTGCCTTTCTGGGAGAGAATAGTCAGGGCCCTCAGGGAAGAGGCGGCCGAGGAGGCGGCTTCAGTTTTTAGGCAAATGCCGGTTCTTTCCATTGATTATGCCTTGATGGAAAGAGCCAAGGAAATACTTGTCTGTCCGGGTGATTTTGGCTGGTCGGATGTGGGCGTCTGGTCTTCGCTTTTAGAATTATGGCCAAGGGATAAAGCCGGTAATGCTTCCCGAGGGGAAGTGATGAGCCTTGATTCCGAACGATGCCTCGTTTATAACCCCGGTCAAATGACGGCAGTAATCGGGGTCGAGGATTTAATCATCGTTAATTCAGGGGATGCCCTTTTGGTTTGTCGCCGGGAGGCGGACCAGAAAATTAGGGAAATAATCGACGGGCTGAAGAAGGCGGGCAAAACCGAATATTTATAGCTGACATAAGCTAATATCTATAATGTAGTGGCTCTTTATCTAAACAAGCTGCTCATTTAAAGGGATAATAAAATCGCCTGAGGTGAATTCACTAACAGGTGCATTATTTTTTCATTTTTTTTATTTATTTTTATTATTTTTATACCCACAAGAAGATATGAAGAACCAAGATTTTTGGTTGGCCGAAATATCGATTGAAGTTAAATAATAATGGCCTCATAAAAACCACTGTTTTGCTTAATAAGCGCTTTTGGGGGCGAGAAAAGGCAAGATATTCCTCATAAAAAAGCGCCAAAGCCGCGCTCCTTTCAAGGCTGAGCCTAATCTGGAATTTTAGAAGGGCCCATCAAGCTTTGAGCTCTCTTTCTCCCGCCATTACTAACCTATCCCGGCCGCGGCGCTTGGCCTCAAGCAAGGCCTGGTCAGCAGCTTGAATCAAGGTGTCGGCTGAATCTCCATCCCGGGGAAAGATGGCAAGACCGATGGAAATAGTTAGCTGCCGGAAAACATGGCTGCCGTGTGGGATTTCGAGGTGCCGCACCCGGTCAAGGATTAGTTCGGCTCTGGCCCGGGCGACTTCTTCTGTATTCCCGGGCATGATTATCGTAAACTCCTCTCCTCCGAAGCGGCAGACAATATCCTCCCGCCGCACTGACTTCTGCAGAACCCGAGCTACGGCCTCTAAAACAGCATCCCCGGCATCATGGCCGTAACGGTCGTTAAATTGTTTAAAGTAGTCGAGGTCGAGCATCATAACCGCCACAACGCCGTCCGTGCGTTGGGCCCGGTAAAGTTCTCGGGTTAAAGTTTCTTCCAAGAAACGGCGGTTGTAGAGGCCAGTCAGCGGGTCGCGAATCGATTGTTCCTTAAGCGATTCTCTCAACCGGATAGTGAAGATAGCTGTCGCCAAACGCTGTGAAAACTGGAGAGCTAAACTTTGCCGCACTTTGCGGTAGCTTTCTACCTCCTCCTTAGAGAGCCTTTCTATTTCTTGGCAACAAGTCATGACCATTACGCCTAGGGATTCGCCGAAGGAGACCAAGGGAACGCAGAGAGTCGGTCCCAGGAATTTTTCTTCTTGACTTAGGTGGGGACAGAGGATGTCCAGGCTCGGGTCACCGACAAAATGCATCTCGCTCTTTCTTAAGGCCCAGCATTCCTCAGGGAAAAAATCTTTAACCTTAAACTCCCTTTCGCCCCATGAGCCTTTAGCTTCCAGAGGCCGACCCGTATGCCCTTGTAAATACAGAATGCCGCTTTCTTGGTTAAAAAGCCGTCGGGCGTAATTTATACCTATGGAGATAATTTCCGACTCATTTTGAGCCATCTGGAAGGCACCGCCCATTTGGATGAATAAATTAGCCTCTTCATTCCTTTTTTCTAATTGTTTAATTGTCTCTTCCAGTTGATTTTTGATTTTCCTTAAAGCCTCTTCCGACCTTTTCATTTCCGTGATATCAGTAAGAACGGCCAGGCTGGAGGTGAATTGTTTCTGGTCGTCAAAACGAGGCGTGGCGGTTACCAAAAGCGTTTTTTCGCGGCCATCAGGCAAGGTAATTCTTAGCTCATAGGAACCTCTTTTCCCCTCGCGTCGCTCCTTTGTCTGTTCTTGAATCAGCGCAAATTGTTCGGGAGTGGTGAATTCCCGGAGCGAGCGGCCAGCAAGCGGTTGCCCTTCGGAGGCAAAGATCCGTTGCGCGGCCTCGTTAGTAAAAATAAAACTTTCTCGCCCATCAACTATGGCGACTCCCTCACCTAAGCTTTCGACCATGCTGCGAAAGAGGTCTTCGCTTTCGCGCAGTCGTTCCTCAGCCTGCTTTCTTTCCGCCACCTCCTGTTCAAGGGCTGCCGTTCTCTCCTGCACTCTTTTTTCCAGGGTAGACCTGGCTTCCTCCAGATGGCTCATGGCTTCGGATAACCGGTCGAGCATTTTGTTAAAAGAGGCCGCCAGCACACCCACCTCATCTTGAGAACTTAGTTCTACGCGGCGGGAATAATCGCCAGCAGTAATTTTACTCACAGTAGAGGTAATCCGGCGGAGCGGCCTGGTGACAAGCGAGCTCAGGTAATAGGCGATAAGTAGAATAAGAGCGAACACGCTGAGGGAGACCACGCCAGTTATTCTTTGGACTCTTTTTGTCCCTTGGCTCAAGGCCTCCAGGGAGAAACCAAGAACTAATTCGCCCACAGATTTATCCTCATAAATTATCGCCATTCTTTCTATAAAGATTCTTTTATCTGCTGCTAACCCCTTCGGGAGAGGCTCTAATTTTTCCAAGTTCAGTTGAGAATCTTTTTTATAAATAATGAGGTCTTTTCCCTTTTGATCCTTGACTACAATAAAGATCAAGTCTTCGTCCTGGGCTAAGCTGGAAGCAACCTCCTTAAGGGTTATTGAATCTTCAAAAAAAATGGCGGGCGCCGCAGTATAAGCAGCGATATTAGCCACGTTTTTGGCTTTACTGGCCATATCCTGAAGGCCATGGTTTTGATAAAAATACGGAATGAGGAAAAAGGCGCCAAGGGCAAACGCGGCCAAAAAAGGGACTAAAATGAGGACAAATTTTCCGGCTAAACGGGAGCGAATCAAGCTTAGGCCTGGCTTTTTTGCTTTTGCCGCGAGCGAAGAGTTGGTTTTGTTAATCATCGGATTGAAGTCATCCGGAGGAGTCGGGCGCTTAAATCAAGACCCTGTTCGCGGGCTGCCCTGAGGTTAACAAAAATGTGGGGCGTGTCGTTCTCAACGCCCAGGCCGATGGCCACTCCCAGGTCTACATAGCTTACCTCACCAGTAAAGGTGGCCACCTTAAATTGGCGACATAATGAGAGGAGGCCTTTTATTTGCGAATTGACTGTTGCTGGTCGCAGCGGCGTTAAATAAAGAAAATTAATCTTTTGTTGCGATAAAACGTCGACCCAAGCCGCTTTTTCTTCCACCGAGAACTCAACCAAACGCACCGGCACACCTTCAATCGTGGTTTCAGGCGATATGGCGGCGACGAAGTCTTCTTTCGTCCAGCGAGAGAGTTCATAGTTTTTCTCATAAAGAATAGCAATGGTCACTTCTGAGATACCCTTACCCTTCCAGCTTCTTTCAAAGGCTAACATCTTTTGAAAGAGCTGGAATTGGCGGCTTGGGGTTAATCTAACTTCCTGCCGCGCGATTTTTTTTTGGCCGGCCAGGCCGAGGTTAATCAGGACAATAATCAAGGACGAGGCTGAGATTATCAAGATGGCCAACCTTCCGCCTATTTTAAAACTCATCTTAGGTATCAAGAAGTATTATGGTGAAAATTCAGGATGAGATCCAAAACCTTCTCCACCCGTTTTAGCTCCGACTTTCCCTCTCTTTTAGACCTTTGGTTTTCAAATATAAGCGATTTTTTGCTTGTGAGCTTATTTAAAGCTACCATTTTCCCGGGCAAAAGGTCAAGTTATCAGAGGGACTGGCCAAGTTTCGGGAGGCGACATTGGAAAGCCGGGCTTGTCTAAGTTCCTCTTGGACATAATTTCATTATGCTTAAGACGAGGCCA
>CAZVIN010000011.1:0-3256 GCA_964627255.1 uncultured Eubacteriales bacterium | reverse complement strand
TTTTTTTGAATTATAATATAATCAATGAGGGCAATATCCGATGGAAAAAGCGCTCAGCGTAATTGAAGAAATGACCTGTTTGGGGATAATTAAGGCTTACGCCATCGGAGGCGGGATTGCGGCCACCTATTATATCGAGCCTATCCTGACATATGACCTGGACATTTTTTTTATTCCGGTCCAAGAAGGGCTGGACGAACTCGCTCCAATTTACGATTTTGCCAGAAAGTGCGGCTATGTTGAAGAGGCCGAGGCTATCATTATTGAAGGTTTTCCCGTCCAGTTCATTCCTGCTTATAATAATCTCGTCCGCGAAGCGGTCGCCGAGGCCATTACTGTAAAGTATCGCGATATTGAGGTTAAGCTGGTCAGGGCAGAGTACCTGACAGCGATTGCCCTGCAGACAGGCCGGGCGAAAGACCGAGAGCGAGCTCTCCTCCTCCTGGAGAGTGAGGCCGTTGACAGAGATACGCTTACCAGAATCCTTAAGCGGCATGGATTATTGAATAAGCTAAGTAAGCTTAAGGGGAAGAGCCATGATAAATAAGTCTGCAGAACGCGTTTTTGAGAAGAAGCGCCAACGCCGGCGCCAGTTAGCAAAACTACCGTTTGAGAAGAAGATCGAGATCATTGTCGAGCTCCAACGGGTGGCTGCCAGTATCAAGAATGATAAACGCCACAAGGTTTGGCCAATTTAAGTCTGATGGGATAAATAGGAACCGCTGGATTTTTTAGCTATGAATTATGAAGTTCTATGTTATATAATTTTTTTGGCAGAAGTTCTTTTAAGGCAAAAGGGAAGTGAAACACTTCCAGAAAACTGGATAGTGGAATAAGGTGGAAATTGGCCTGTCATAACTTTTAAGCAGCTATGGTAACATGGCCATTATGAAAAGACACAAGTATGCAGCAGCGTTTGCCGACCACTTATTTTGAAGGCAGATATCAAATTGCACCCACGCTTATTATTTTTTATCATTTATGACAAGGAAAATAGTAGATGTTGGTGCCTGAATGCTCATTTAGCCAGCTCAGCAGAAAACGAAAATCTTATATTTTCCCAATTTCATGAAAGCGACCGAGCTATCGCAAGGCCTCAGTTGCCTTTTGGGGGCCCGGCGATATAACCTCGGTTGACTGGCCCGCTGGTCTTGAGTTAAGCTCGGCGGCGATGGAGGAGACGAATATGATAACCCGAACTCATCGAACAACCGTGGCATCTATCTTGACGGTCTCGGCGGCTGTTATCGTCTCTCTTCTAACTCTGTTAGCCGCCTGCCGAAAAGAGAGCCGGCAAGAGCCCGAAACCTTTTCCCTCCTAGGGAAACCCCTCTATAGAACACCCGCCGCCGGCGAGGCCCTGTCGAAGCTCGAAACCGGCCTCCGGGACGCCGCGGCCAAGCTCGAGGCCTCCCCGAACGACCCGGAGACCGTGATGCTTTACGGTCGTGCCCTGTCGGCGCTCTGGCGCTATCGCGATGCCATTGTGGCCTACACAAAAGGGATTGCCGCCCACCCCGACCACGCCCTGCTCTATCGCCACCGTGGCCACCGCTACATTTCGGTCCGCAAGTTTGATAAGGCCGTAGCCGACCTGACCCGCGCCGCTGAACTCAAGAGCGACGAGTTTGATATCTGGTATCACCTGGGGCTGGCCCATTTCCTGCGGGGCGAGTTCGGGCAGGCCGAGGAGGCCTACCGGCGCTGTCGGGAAGCCGCCAGAGACGACGCTTCGGTCATCGCTGTCTCCAACTGGCTCTATCTTACCTTGATGCGCCAAGGCAAGGCCGAGGAGGCTGCAGCCGTCCTCGATGGCATCCGAGAGGACATGGACCCAGGCGAGAATGTCGCCTATTTCAACCTCCTGCTCTTTGACAAGGGGATAAAGACCCAAAACGAGCTCGAGACGGCAGCCGCCGCTTCGGACCTCGATATGGCCACCACAGGCTACGGCCTAGCCTGCCGGCTCCTCGTCCGTGGCGAGAAGGAAAAAGCGTTCAATATGTTTCGCAGAATTGCTGATCTACCTTACTGGCCGGCATTCGGCGTCATCGCCGCTGAGGCCGAGCTCTTCAGGGCCCAGGGGCGAGGGAGGTAATGAGGGACATGGCCCGCAAGGACATATCCCCAGAATGGAGCGCAGGGCCGGGGAATCTCTGCTCTCCGAGCCCTTCAAGCGAAAGGTCTTTGCCGACCCCTCCATCAGAAGCTCATCTCTGAGGCCCAGCCCGATTAATTTTGATGATCTTTTCCTCGAATAGGTAGAGGTCAGCCTGATTTTCAGCGTTTTCCCGGCGGCTCTGCTGCTGGTACGGCGATTGCGCCGGCTAAATGCGATTTTTGATTGGTCATTGACAACCCTTTGGTCTGGATTTATGTTTCCTGTAACGGTTGAAGAGGAAAATGAGAGCTAAGAGGTACACCCACCCAGTACACCAGCCACTCACCTACAAGAAAAGTTTTATATTTTATTTATACTCATATTTATATTTATTTTTTATCTAATATTTTTTAACCAAAAAAGTAACTCCCTTTCTTTGGTGCTTTGGGTGGTTTCGCGGAGATGCCCTGTGTCTTTAACCTGTTCTTGACAGTTAGGGAAAAAATGTTCGTCATTTATATTTTCTTGCGATCTTTGGATGAGACATTTTTATAAAGAAGCTCGCTCTGCCGTCACCGCCAAGAACGAGACTTTTTTTTAAGCAAAGGCAGCGGTTTCGCCGCTTATTTTTACCATAATGTCTTTTAGTTCGACATCAATTCCGGCCTTTTTGATTGCCTCCTGAGCGATATGAACAATTCCGAAACAACAGGGAACTTCCATATGCGCAACAGTAATCGATTTGGGTCTATTTATTTTGATAATCTCGCTTAACTTTTCAACATAGCTATCAGTATTTTCATCAAGTTTGGGGCAGAGGATAATCACCACCTTGCCTTTAACGAAATCTTCATGGAAGTTGCCGTAAGCAAAGGGAACGCAGTCGGCACTCAACAATATCTCGGCTTGCTCCAGATAGGGTGCAAAGGTGCTGATTAAGCGAAGCTGAATCGGCCAGTTGGCCAGACGCGACTCGACTCTTCCTTTGGTGGCTTTAATTTCTCTGTCCTTTTCTCTTTCTCTGTCTTTTTCTCTTTTTATGGACATGGACCGCGCTGATGGGCAGCCATGGGATTCCATCCGATGTTCATGGCGCAGCGGGTTTTCCAGGCCCTGTTCTTTAAGGTAATCCAGAGCCTCCTGCAGGAGCTTTTT
>CAZVIN010000010.1:0-9537 GCA_964627255.1 uncultured Eubacteriales bacterium | reverse complement strand
AGGAGAGGAGAAATGAGGGGGAGGCTACTCAATAAATTGAGTTCTTCCCTCTTTGCTCGTTTTATGTTCTGGACTGCAGCTCTTCTGGCTATTACTGTCGGAATGATTATTTATTTCTTCCAGCGTCAGGAAGTAAGAAACATTGACGTCCGTTCCCGAAGAGAGGGTGTGCTTTTGGCCCAGAACATCGCCAACCTTAACCTCCAGGCTCTTATCTGGTGGGATGTGGAGACAGTGCGGCGGAACATAGCTTCTATCCATGACCCGAATATTCTTTATATTGTTTTTTTTGACCGCTACAGCAATCTTTTGGCTGCAACGAGTTCCGCCGAGGGGAGGGAAGAGATAACTTGTTGTTCTCGGCTTCCCGTCGAGGTTAACCAGAATACGGTGGCCTATCGGCCAGCGACCTTTGTCATTGGTAGCAAAGTCGCTAAAATCATGGAGATAGAAATCCCTGTCTTTGCTCCTGGTTCGGCCGTTCGCTGGGGTTCAGTAAAGATTGGCCTTTCTCTGGAACAAATGGAGGCTGAAATCCGGCGGATGAGAACTGTCCTTCTGGCTATCGGCGTCGGTTGCGGGTTACTCGGAATTTTCGGAGCCACTGTTTTTACCCGGCGCATCACCCGGCCCCTTCAGGAGCTAATGGCCGGAACTGTCCGCATTTCCCGAGGTGATTTTTCTCAGCCTATTCCGATCCGGTCCCGGGACGAAGTAGGCCAGTTAGCCAGTCAATTTAATAAGATGACAAGCGAACTCCGGCTGACGCGGCTTCGAATAGAAGAAGCTCAAAGAAAACTTATTCAGGCTGAAAAGCTGGCCTCTATCGGTCGCATTGCCGCCACCATCGCTCATGAAATCCGCAATCCTTTGACCTCAGTTAAACTTAATATCCAAAAAGTGCTTTTTAGCCCGAAGCTTGAAGGCAATGAAAGAGAACACTTAGTGCTTACTCAAGAGGGGATAGAACAAATTGAAAAGTTTATTCGCGAACTGCTCAACTTTACTCGAGTGTCTGAGCTTCACTTAGAGCGCTTCTCTCTGGAAGAGATTATTAGTTCGGCGCTTAAACTCTTAGAGGATTCTTTCCGGGAAAAACAGATAAAGCTGGAAGTAGAGATAGAACCGGACCTGCCTCCATTATCGGTGGATGGGGATAAAATCAGGCAGGTTTTTTTAAACCTGTTGCGCAATGCCCAAGAGGCAGTTGATTGGGGTGGGAATATTGGCCTTAAAGTCAGCCGGACCAAAGCGGGAGGCAAATCGTGGGTTAGAGTACTTTTGAGTGATAATGGTTGCGGCATCCCGGAGAAGGATTGGGAAAATGTTTTTGAGCCTTTCTTTACCACCAAGTCCTCTGGTTTTGGCCTGGGGCTGGCCAACGCCCGGAAAATAGTGGAGCTACATCGCGGTCAAATCAGAGTGGTCAAAAAAGAGGGTAGAGGGGCGTGCTTTGAAATTCTTTTTCCCTACGAGGTAGAGCATGAATTCGGTTCTCGTCATTGACGATGACCCGCTCATTAGCCGCACCCTTTCGACTCATTTGAGTCAAAGAGGGTTTGAGGTATCGCTCTGCACCTGCGGCCAAGAAGCGCTTCATTTCCTTCAAGCTAACTCCCCCGATTTTATCTTGCTTGACGTCCGGCTGCCTGATATGGACGGTCTTGAAGTCTTGCGCCAGATAAAAGAAAAAGACCCCCGAACCTTTGTGGTGGTGATGACCGCTTATGATGACATGAAAACAACGGTCGAAGCGATAAAATCGGGAGCTTTTGAGTACTTAGTCAAGCCCCTTAATTTCGTCGAGCTTGACCTGACCTTAGAAAAGTTAAAAGAGATTAGAGCCCTCGAGACTAAGGTTAGCTATCTTCTGGAAGAAAAGCAACGGGAATATACGATTGACAATATCGTTGGACGTTCTCCCCAGATGAGAGAAGTCTTTAAACTGATTGGTTCGGTGGCTAATACGAGGACCAATGTGCTTATTCAAGGCGAGAGCGGCACGGGAAAGGAGTTGGTAGCCAAAGCTATTCATTATAACAGCCCCTGGCGTTCTGAGCCTTTTATTGTTATCAATTGCTCGACTCTTTCGGAAACGCTTTTAGAAAGTGAGCTTTTTGGCCACGTCAAAGGCGCTTTTACCGATGCCGTAACCGAGACTCGAGGCAAATTCGAAATCGCCGGAAAGGGCACTCTTTTTCTGGACGAGGTCGGAGATATTTCGCCCAACCTTCAGTCTAAGCTTCTCCGGGTAATCGAGACCAAGGATTATATGAAAGTCGGCGGCGAGAAAGTCTTAAAGGCGGAGGCTCGAATCATCGCCGCTACCAACCAGAATTTGAAGACCCTGGTTGACAAGGGAAAATTCCGCGAAGACCTCTACTATCGGTTGAAAGTGGTCGAGATTTATTTGCCGCCTTTGCGCGAAAGACGGGAGGACATCCCCGAGTTAGTCGCTTATCTTTTAGCCAAAATTAACCGCGAGCTGCGCAAGAATGTCCGGGTCGTTCCTCCTGAGGTCATGAAGCTATTGGTTGAGGCTCCTTGGAGAGGAAATGTGCGGGAGCTGGAAAATGCGTTGACGCGGGCGGTTATCCTGGCCAGGGGCGAAGTTATCTTGCCGGAGTATCTATTTTTAGAGCCTGAACCAGAGCGTGTTTTCGGCGAGGAGCTAAAACCCCTTCGCGAAGTTGAAAAGGAGTATATTCAGCATGTTCTCTGGAAGGTAAAAGGCAATAAACTCCGGGCGAGTGAGCTTTTGGGAATAAGTCGGCCCACCTTAGACAAAAAAATAAGGGAATATCGGTTGGTTTTGCCTCCGGAAACCTAAATTATGGCCGATTTTTACTCGGCCGAAGTGTAAAAATCTTTTTATCCACCTGTAAATTTTTTTTAGTCCTCTTTAATCGGGGATTCTCCATCAGGCAGCTCAAAGATGAAAAAAGGCCGCGCAAAGTTGGCATGAAACTTGCTCTAAAGAGGGAAGGAAATGACAGAAACCAAGGATTCAGGGCCGGGCAAAAAAATTATCGTCGTCGATGATGACGAGGGTATCCTGAAGACTTTTTTTCTTTTGTTCAACCAGGTTTACCGGGTATATCTGGCTAAGGACTCGATTGAAGCCCTGGAAAGATTTAAGAGTGCTTCTTTTGATTTGATCATAGTTGACTATAAGCTCCCCCGGATAAATGGATTGGAGATGATTTCTCGCTTCCGCGAGCTTGGCTATCGGGGACCGGCAATTCTAATCTCAGCTTATCCAGAAGCCATTCATAAGGATGACCTTAAAAAGTACAACGTTAACCAGCTCTTCCTGAAGCCCCTTGACCTGGAAGCGCTGGAATCCTCCATCCATCGTCTTCTTGGCACGCCGGCGGTTCGGGAACAATCTGCCGCCGCAGCCGGTAAAAAATGAGGCGATTAGGCAGACTTTGCTTTCTTTGTGGGCCGAGGAGGAGAGCCGCCGGCGTGCTGAAGAACGATAAGTCGGAAAGGTGGGATTGAAACTTCTTCTTGAGGGGAAGGATTTTAAGGAGTGAGAGGAGTAAGAAATGAGGCTAGAAAGGAATGACGCCATGAGAGTCAGGAAGGCCTATCAAAGCAATTTAACGGGGACAAAGAGCCGGAACCGCAACCACCGTCCGTCGCCCAAAGTGGTTAAAGTAATTGAACTTCTTCTGACCGAGAATCCCCTGCAGCTAAAAAAGCTGATGCAGGAAGTCGAAAAGGGGATCATCCTGCGGATTCTAGAGAAGACTGGTGGCAACCAGCGTCATGCGGCCAAGATTTTGGGCCTTAAGTACACGACGCTGAACGAGAAGGTGAAAAGGTACAAAATTCGCTTCCAGAAAAGACCCATCGACATGATGGTTTTCTGAAGCTCTAGCTCTTAGCCCCGGACAACCTCTGGCAAAAGGCGGAATTTTATATCCTTCATCCTTTTGAGCTTCTCTTTATAAAAAAGTCTGTCTCTTTTCCCGGTTAGTTATTGAAACATAACCGTAAGAAAAAAGACGAACTTTTAAATTTATAATTTTTTGTGCTTTAGGCGAATTATCAAGTTAAGCGCTTTATTAAATTTCGTTATTCTTGGTTTGATCGAACTTAGGCGAGATTAAAGAGGCGGGCCTGCTATTTAATTTGGAAGGTGGCAGAGGTCGACGCCAGCTTTTGCTCGTTCGCATCCAGGGCTTCCACGCTCCAGGCATAAATGGTGCCTTTTTGCAATTCGGCCCTTACGGCCGCCGGAAGGATTAAGGAGGAAGAAGAAGTTTTTTGGGAATAGATAATCTTTAAACTTTTATCAACGAGTTCAAATTTATAGGCTTTGGCACCGGCGAAGCTCTGCCAGCGAAATTCTTCTGGCGGCCCAGCCATTTTCCCCGAAGGGCTGAGGATAACGACTGAATCAGAGGAGGAGCTTCGATAACCGGGCTGAGGTGGGCGCGGCCAGAAAAGCCACCAAGCTCCGGCCAAAAAAATAATAAAAATAGCGACGCCGACGCCCCAACGAAAGCTTACCGGTCCCCTCTTAGCTTCCGCAGAAGATGCTTTTCTCTGCTTTTCTAATTTTTGGACTTCAAAACGAGCCTTTTCCTTTACTTCTTCGAGTTCAATTGCACTAAGTAATGTTTTCTCAGCCGAAAACCGAGAACTCAAGTAGCTTTGGAGGTCAAGAAGAGAAAGAAATTTGCGGCGACAAAAAGAGCAAGCGAGGAGGTGGTCGGTTATTCTTTTTTTATCGCTTGGCTTGAGGTTTTGCGTGAGGAGCTTTAGCAGGTCCTCATCCCAAAGACAGTGATTATTTCCCCTAAAACCCATTTTTTCCTCCCTATCTTTTCGGTTTATTTTTATTTTTCCCCCAATTTCTCCTTAAATCATCCAGAGTTCGATAAAGAAGATGCCGGACCTGATGGGTTGTCCAATGCAGTTTGGCCGCCATCTCCTTTAAGCTAAAACCCTCCAAATAGAGCATAAAAATAGCTCTTTTTCTTTCTGGCAGTGAGGCCAAGGCTTCATCGATAATCAACTTTGTTTCCGGCGATATCTCTTGGTTAGAATTGAGGGCTTCTTCTGAGAAAAACTGGCTCTTTTCGCTCTTACGGACCATTTCTTCAACGGAAAGATAAGGCATTTTATTTTTGATGATATCGAGGGCGGTGGTGTAAATTATTTTGCTTAAATAAGCCCGAAAGTTGATGATTTTCTTCTTGCGGAGAATTAGCTTCCAGAGTTTAAGCTGAATCTCATGGATGATATCTTCTTTGTCCTGCCAGTTTATTTCAGGGAAACGCTTTTCGAGGGAATTCTGGATAAAAACCGCGGCTTCCGCAATCAGTTCTTTCGTTATTTGAAAACTTTCGTCGGCCATCAAGCTTTTTTTAATATAAATTAAGCCAATCCTTAGAGCAATCTCCCCCCAATTTCCCCCTGATGCTGGCAATTGGAAAAAGCCCACCTTTTTGTCTCCCCTTATATTAAGACTAAAAAAAAGACCAAAATTTCCCAAAGAGATTAAATTTGACACGGTGTCGAAACAAAGAATAGAATCAGGCGGGGAGGAATTATGATGGAAGGATCATCAAAAAAAGCTATTGACCAATTAATTGCTTCGAGGGATTTTTTTTCGCGACGAGATTTTTTGCGTCGTTTTTTGGTTGGTTCCGGCCTCACTTTGGCGGCTCTAGCCGAGACTAATTCGGCCGTCTACCAGAGCATTAACACGCTCAACTCTAAGTTCTTAGAAGGCGAGTCGCCCGACGGCGCTTACTGGGAGGCGTTGCGGAAGCATTTCGTTTTTGATGACCGCTT
This sequence comes from uncultured Eubacteriales bacterium, assembly GCA_964627255.1. Classification (GTDB taxonomy): domain Bacteria; phylum Acidobacteriota; class Aminicenantia; order Aminicenantales; family CALLJL01; genus CALLJL01. The sequence goes on along the minus strand of CAZVIN010000010.1, from coordinate 3,726 downwards.
AGTGATGATGAATAACGGGACAGTGGGGCCGATGCCCGCGCCAGTCTTTAACACGTTAACCCGCTGGTTTCGAGTGCAAATGACCAACCCTTTTGACGTTTATAATTTTCTTCCCTCGAAAGCGGAGGAGGTTAGGAAAAAATTGGCAGCCTTTGTCAACGCTTCGACGGAAGAGGTGATTATCACCCATAATACCACCGAGGGCATTAATTTTGTCGCCAACGGTCTTGACCTCAAACCGGGCGAGGAAGTCTTGATGAGTCAACTGGAACATCCCGGAGCGCTTCATCCCTGGCGGCTCAAGGCGAAGCGAAGCGGCGCCGTGATTAAAGAAGTCAAGATACCCATCACGCCCAAGAAAATTGAGGAGATTGTTGACCCCTTTGCGGCTGCCATTACCCCTAAGACTAAAATTATCAGCGTCGGGCACACGGTTTTTATTACGGGGCTTATCACTCCTATTAAGGAATTGTGCGCCATAGCTAAGGAAAAGGGGGTTCTGGTGTTAGCGGACAGCGCACATGGGTTGGGGATGCTTGACCTGGATATGAAAGCTTTGGGCGTGGATTTCTTTGCCTCCAGCCCCTATAAATGGCTCGGGGCTCCTTGTGGGGTCGGGCTTCTTTATATCCGGAAGGAAGTGCAGGAGCAACTTTGGCCGACAATTGTTACTTCCGGTTGGGATACTTATCCTGATGCGCGGCGCTTCGGGACCCACGGACAGGACGCGGACGCCATGGTCATTGCTCTGGGTGAAGCCCTGGATTTTCAGAACGCCGTTGGCCGACGCCGGATCGAAAAGAGAATCAAGGTGCTTTCAGCTTATTTGCGCCAGCAACTGCGCCCCATTCCGGGAATAAAAATAAATACTCCTGACGACCCCTATTTGAGTGCGGGCCTCACAGCTTTCAGTTTAGAAGGTGTTGACCCGGCTAAAATAGTGGATTATCTCCGGGAGAAATATAATCTCGTCGTCAGGACGATTGGGAGTAAAGAAGCGGGCACTTATGCTGTTCGCGTTTCGACTCCGATATATATTTCCACGGCTGAAATTGACCGCTTAGTCGAGGGAGTGAAACAGCTGGCCACCCACCGCGCCTCTTAATTAACCCGCTCTCGGCCTCGTTCAATTGATTTGTCCGAGCAAAGAGGAGGCGAAAAGGGATTAATGGAGGGGGCGGCCGCACCTCTTTTATTATCGGGGAGCAATTCAAAGCCTGAGAATTATTAAGTTGGGAATCAATTTTAGGCCTAAAACCCCACAACTGGCCTGATTTAGGTTAAAAATAAATAGATTAGCCAAAAGGGATGAAGACAGAGTAAAAAAGTCGAAGAGCTATCAGAAAATAGGCCAGCGGCGCTCAACAAACCCGTCTCTAATCTCCCGCCAGTTTTCCAGGACTTCCATAGCGATTTTTTTCACTTCTTCTTTTACCTTATTTATCTGCGGCCCCCAAATTTCGACGTTCACTGCTTGCGGCTTCGTGATGGGTTCATTGATCTTGCTGACCATATAGACGTAAACTTGTTTTGCCTCGGGGATTGTTTTCACGACCCGGTCGGCAACGAGCTGGCTCATTATGCTGTAAATTTTGCCGACATGGCTTACTGGATTTTTTCCCGCCACAGCCTCTAAGCTCATTGGCCGACAAGGGGTAATCAATCCGTTGGCTCGATTGCCTCTGCCCACCTGGCCATCGTCTCCTGCTTCGGCACTTGTCCCCGTCACTGTAAGATAGGCTGTTTCCTCGGTATCGGCGTTATTTATAATTAACTCTACTTCCTTCATAGTGAAACGAGGGACGAATTCATTTAATAGGTAGTGAGCTATTTCTTTTTTTATTTCTTCATAGGCTTTTCTATTCGCAACTTCTGAGGCCACAAAAGCGGCGGCTATTGTCAAGGATATCTTTTTGCCTCTTCTTACGCCCATCACCTTGATATCTTCCCCAACGGCCGGAAACCGCTGCTTGCCTTCGGGGCTGTTGAGAAACCTCTCTGTTTCCAGAGTTAATTTTTCCAGCTCGCTTAGCGGTGCATAGCCAACAGCCAAGGAAGTATCATTAGCTCGCGGGGTCTCGTCTTCACCATTAAAAATTTTACGCAAGTCCTCGCTGCCGCAACGAATCAAGAGCTTTACCTCCAGGTGCTCGGGTCGAAAATGAGGCACCTGCCTCATCAGCCAGTCTTTTAATCTGGCTTGGCAATAATCTTTGTCTATGAGTTTTTTCCCGTTTATTTCCTCTGTCGCTCGGCCGACGACGTAAACCTGAACGGGGGCGATTACCTCTCCCCCTCCAAACCCGCATTGGGAACTTCCGCCTACCAGCACGGCTTTGTCTACATTGTGGTGGAGGATCCTTCCCGCCTGTTGACGATAGGCTTCGGAAAGAGTTACCGAGAGCTCTTCAGCCGCTCCGTCGCAAAGGGAATCGGGGTGGCCTTTTCCTTTGCGTTCCACGATTTCGACGGGCATTTCTTCGGCCAGAAAGTCCCGCCCCGTTTTTACCTCAAAATAAAAGTCGGACATGGCAACCTCCCTAATTCAATTAAATATTGGGAACGGTTACGAGGCGGAAGATTTGGTCTGAGGTGTAGATTTAAATTAAGTAAGCTCTTCTCCACCGCGGTCGCCGCTCCGCAATCATTGGCGAGGCGCCTCTCTTCTTGGCGAGAGGAGCGGGACCTGGTGGCGAAGCACGCTTTCGCCCCACTCCTCCCATCTTTCGTTTCGGCCGAAGCCGAAACTCAACGCTTTTGGCACCTTGCTCACCACGAGCAGGTTGCCGGGCTTCATCGGGCGCGTTAACCCTCTGCCTCTCTGGATGAGAGGATGAGAACGCCAGCGCCACGCCTATTATACCAAAAATAGCGGCGCAATACATATTTTATTCAAGTATTTTACCCGAGATGACCAGGATGAGGCCTTTTTCACCGCCGTCGAGCCTGGAAACCCCAACAACTGACCTTTCGCCAGATTTGATATTAAGATGAGATTGAACGAGGTTCTTATTAACGCTTGCCCAGATAATTTGAGGAGGAACCTTAGGCATGGTTGGGCTAATAACAGACCCTTCTGTAGCTTGTTTTTCTCTTATCTGAGTGAGCGAGACCTCAGTCTGGATTATTTCGGGCGTTTGACCTCGGGCCACTTTGCCCTTGACCTGCAGGGAAAATTGAGCTGCATCGCCAAGAATAATACTGGACCATTGCTGGTCAACTCCCCGGATAACAGCTGTATCCATCAAAATGAAGCCCTGGTAGCGAAGCAGTTGGCGTAACTCCCTAATTATGGGGTCAGTCTGGAGTTCAGGGTCAACCTTAGACTCATCTTCAGAGGCCAGAATAACCTGCACGGTAAAAAGGAAATCAGCTGGTTTAACATCAATCTGCTTTATTGCCGCTAAAGCTTTTTCCACGTTTTCTGGAAAGTCAGCGATAGTCAACACATTAGGCAAGTTTTTCGCAGTAAAAATCTTGGCGGTTGGGCTGAGATAGCTATAAAGTAAAAACCTTATATCCTCGGCTGTGGTAAACTTAAGCTTAATCACTTCTTGTCGCCAAGAAGCTCCGGGTTTTTCTTGATGTTGGCCAGACTCCTGGCCGCTGGCGGGCATCCCTGCGATTAAGCTCGTGATTAATGTTAATATTATAAGTATTCCTATAGATAAACTAATCCTTTTAGACGCCCAAGCTGATTCCTTAAAACCAACTTTAATTTTCATT
>CAZVIN010000009.1:0-2578 GCA_964627255.1 uncultured Eubacteriales bacterium | reverse complement strand
ATAAAAAAGGGACTAGGTCCTCGCTAAGAATTTTGTTAGACCTATTCCCAAATTATTATCAGTGAAGAAATATTTCCCGTTGGTTACCAGGATTCAACGATGGCCATGATCAGGTTGGTTAAGGCTTCCAGGTCTTGGCGGCTAATTTTTTCGATAAAGGAGTGGGCATAAGCCCCAGGCCAGGAAAGCGGAATGTTGACCGCTCCCTTCGGGATAAAAACAGAGCCGTCATTGCCGCCCCGAGAATTAGCCCATTGGAGGGGAATTTTCCGCGAGGAAGCCAACTTGACTACTCTTTCGAGTTCATGATGAGGCACAATAGTCGAGGAATCAATCGCTCTTATGACCGCTCCCTCACCAACTCGGGCCAGCCCAAACCGCTGGTTCTCTAAGGGGGAATCAGTTGAAACGAAGGTGTCAACGGCAAAAACATAATCCGGCCGCATCTCTTCAGCTAACTTCGCCGCCCCTCTCAGCCCCACTTCTTCTTGAACACTCCAAGCAAAAACAACTTTTTTACCTTTTATTTTCTGCCAATCAACACCAAGCGCGGCGGCTAGGAGCGAAGCGCAGCCAGCCCGGTCATCCACGGCTCGCGCCGCTAACAAATCAGGAGATAAATCAATAACTCGCTTCCTAAACGTAACTTGGTCGCCAATCTGAATACCTAAAGCCTGAGCTTCCGCGGGGCTATCAGCCCCGATATCAACCTCGAGACTTTCTAACTCCCATCGCTGAGGCTCAGTCTGCAGGTATCCGCGCCTTGGTCTGATTATCCCCTCAACTCTTCCTTTTTTTGTCCAAACTGTGACGGCTTCACCCTCGTAATTCGAGAGGAGAAAACCTCCGGTGCTCCTTAATTTCAAGGTTCCTTGAGGCGCTATTTCCTGGACATAGAAGCCAAGTTCATCCATATGGGCCACAAAAAGAAGATAGGGTCTTCCTTCGCCCACTGTGAACCAGACATTACCCATATTATCCTTCTGAGGTTTGAGGCTGGAAGGCAAGCGCTTAATTATAGCGGCCGCCACTTCTTCCTCTTTAGTCGAAACTCCGGGCAAGAGGACGAGTTCCTTTAGGAGATTCCAAACCAAGCTTTCTTGAGCCAGAACAATCGGCGTCCGGGAAAAAACAGAAACCAACAAAATTAAAATAAAGAAGAATACCTTGCTTTGCTTCGATAATTTATGGCTTAGGGCTTTCATTTTTCCCCTCCCTTTTCCAGCCAGAGCTTGAGCAATTTCAGCCAGGAGTCGGCATCTGCCAAGGAAATTGTTTCCGCCGGACTCGCCACATCACGAATCGTCAGGCCAAAAATTAGGCTTTCGTTACCTTCGACTTGAAAGGGCCGCAGGAGCGGGCTTTCTTGTTTAGCCAGCACTTGTAGGGGAATTTTCTCAGCCGAGGCCACCTCGATAATCGACGCCGCTAAGGCCGGAGGCTTTTCCTCAGCAAAGATAAGAACCGGGCCTTGTCCTAACCTCGGCCCTGGCTTGGAATTATCTTCTTCCTCAGGCCAGCCGCTGAGGATGATGGCCTTTTTGGGTTGAAGGCGATTCTTTAGGTTAAGTAACCCAAGAGACTGGCTTCCTTTTGCCCCCCTGGCCCCAACTCGGGCTTGAGCTACCCAGGCTATTGATGTATCGGTGCTAAGCCCGGGGCTGAATTGGCTTAAAGAGCGAAGCGCGGCCACCAACAAGGCCGCAAAAATTTTATCGCCTAAGCTATAGCCGCTTAACCGATGCGACCCCAAGAAGGTCAGGCTCCTTTCTCGAGTTACCGCGTCCAGTTTTTCTATTCCTCTGGCTTTGACTTCGGCTTCACTCTTAGCCCCCACATCAATATAAATATCATCGAGCGTAGCCCCGCGCTCCAATTGCTCCCTTTTTTCCCGGGCTAAAATGTGTACTGCTGGCTGAGCCACTATTCCGGGTAAAGGCCCTTTTTTAGTCCAGATAACCACCCCATGACCTAAAAGGAAGCTCTCAAAGAGGCGGTGAGGCGGGTTTACAGCCCGGTCAAGCCGTAAATAACCATCGGTAGTTATACCGCTAACAAAATGTCCTAATTCATCCACCGGCGCCGCAACCAAGCAAACCCCTGATGGGTTTCTGGCTGGAATAAAAAGGCTGCCTAAGTTATCCATCTCTGTCGGCCAACTGGAAGGAAGAAACGATTGCACCTTGTTAAGCAAAGGACGTTCATATCCAGAAGGCGATCCAAAGGAATAAATTGATTCTAATAGAGGCTTCCATTCCTGGCCAAAAGCTAAGCTAAAACTGATAAAAAATAGAACCCCAAAGGCCGCCACAGTAAACTTAACTTTCATTCAAACCTCCCCTAAAAATTTCTGGTCAATTCAAACCAAATCCATTCTCTATTGGTTCCAGCCAAAATTTTAGATCGAATTGTTTCTTCGGGGCCGATAAATCTTTTGGACCGCGTGGTTAAATTAAAAAAAAGATGATAGTAGGCGATGGAATGGTTGCTTCTTAGATTTTTTATTATTTCCGCCATAATTTTAAGGCAATTAAGAAAACCCAGCTCTGAATTTCAATTTTTTTTCTATGACTCTTCC
>CAZVIN010000008.1:0-5227 GCA_964627255.1 uncultured Eubacteriales bacterium | reverse complement strand
GCCATTACCATTCATGAAGCTGCTCACGGCTGGGCGGCCATGAAACTTGGCGACCCGACTGCCTATAATTTGGGACGGGTTACCCTTAACCCGCTGGCCCATATTGACCCTGTTGGCACTGTTCTTATTCCCCTGGTCTTGGTTTTAGTTGGCGCTCCACCCTTTGGCTGGGCCAAACCAGTTCCTGTTAATCCTTATAATCTTCGCCGGCCGAGGCAAGATAATCTCTGGATTTCTGCGGCCGGTCCGCTGGCCAATTTAACCCTTGGCTCCCTCTCCCTGATGGCAATTGTTATTCTTAAGCTATTATCCCCTGGGATTAGCGGTTTTCTTCATGATTTTTTGGTCGGTGGTCACACTCTGCCCCGCGGCCTTTATCCGCTACGCGGCTTAGCGGTTATTCTTTTTTACCTGACGTTGACCAATGTTTATCTGGCTGTCTTCAACCTAATTCCTGTCCCCCCGCTTGATGGCAGTGGTATCCTGACGGGCCTACTCTCTTATGAGGCCGCGCTCCGCTACGAACGGCTGAGGCCTTTTGGCTTTTTTATCGTCCTCGGCTTAATTTACCTTGGCGTGCTCCAAGTGATAATCAGGCCCATTGAAATATTCATATATACCATTGTATTTCTATAAGCATGGCCAGTTTAAATAAAAAAATTGTTCTAAGCGGTATGAGACCAACTGGGCCTCTCCATCTTGGCAATTTAGCCGGTGCCTTGCGCAACTGGCTGAAGTTGCAAGACGACTATCAATGTTATTACACTATTGTCACCTGGCACGCCCTCAGCTCAGAATACCAGAATTCGCGCTCCATCAAAGAAAATACCTTCGAAGTAGCCGTTGATTGGTTAAGCATCGGTCTTGACCCAGAGCGGAGTGTTCTTTTTGTCCAGTCAGAAGTCAAGGAGCATGCGGAACTCCATCTCCTTCTCTCGATGATTACTCCCCTGCCCTGGTTAGAGAGAGTTCCGACTTTTAAGGAGATCCAACGGGAGCTGGAGGACCGAGACCTCAATACCTATGGCTTCTTGGGCTACCCTGTTTTGCAAACAGCGGATATTTTAATTTACAAGGCTGAAGTAGTGCCAGTAGGCGAAGACCAGGCGCCACATCTGGAACTGGCCAGGGAAATTTGCCGTCGCTTTAACCGTTTTTTTGGCGATGTCTTCCCCGAGCCCCAGATGCTACTCACTGAAACTCCTCGAATTGCTGGTACTGACGGCCGAAAAATGAGCAAGTCCTTTAATAACGCCATTTACCTCAAGGATTCACCCGCCGTTATTAAAGAAAAAATCTCCACCATGATGACTGACACCCGGAGGAAAAGAAGGAGTGACCCGGGCGTACCCGAGGATTGCCCAGTCTTTACGCTGCATCGGGCTTTTGTCAGCGAACCAAAAAGAGAGGAATTAGCCGCTCTCTGCCGTGTGGCCGGTATTGGCTGCCTTGAATGTAAGCAGGAGCTGATCAATAGTCTCATCGAGCTTCTGACTCCCTATTGGGAAAAAAGGCAATATTATGAAAGACATCCACAAGAGGTCTGGGCTATTTTCGCTCAAGGCAATGAACGAGCTCGACAAAAAGCCCGGCAAACTATTAATGAGGTAAGAGAGGCCATCGGGTTTTAGAGCTTCATGGAGTCAACAGAAATTCAAGAGAGCTATCAGGTTCGCCTCGAGGTTTTCGAGGGGCCCCTTGACCTTCTTCTTTTCCTGGTCAAGAAAAAAAAGATAAACATCCATGATATTCAGATTGCCGTCATCACCCGAGAATATCTTGATTATCTCCAAAAAAGGGAAAGAATTAACCTGGACCGAGAAGGTGAATTCTTGTTCATGGCGGCTTTCCTTATTTATCTTAAAAGCCAGATGCTTTTACCGCGAGAACAACCGGCGCTCGAGGCCGAAGCCGACCCGCGGCGGGCCCTTGTGGACCAGCTGATTGAATACCAAAAGATGAAAGCCACTTCTTCGCTTCTCCGCCAGAAAGAAGAGGAACAGCTGCGGCGCTGGCTAAGACCTTTTATCCCTCCGCCGTCAGCCTCCGAAGAAGAAATTCTCGAGGTCAGTTTATTTGAGCTGGCCGAATGTTTTTATTTTTTGATGAAGCAGAAGGAAAATGAAAACTTTAAGGTTTTAAAGGGCCGGGAGATATCACTGGAAAAAAAGATGCAAGAAATCATCTCCCTTTTGGAGACGCAGCGAGTTATCGATTTTCTCGACTACTTAAAACAACAAGAATCCTTGGAAGAAGCCTTGGTGGCCTTTTTTTGTTTATTGGAATTAGTCAAGGCGCGACTGGTTATCGCCTTGCAGGAAAGTCTTTTCCAGTCCATCAAAGTTTGGTTGCGCCACGACTTCCAAGCTGAGGAAAGTTCATGAATCAAAATCTCAAGGAGATCATCGAAGCTCTTATCTTTGTTTCTGCCGAGCCTTTGAGCCCGGAAAAAATAAAAGAAGTCTTGACTGATTTCCCAGCCGAGGAGGTGGAAAAGGCGTTGCAGGAACTGCTCCAGAGCTATCAAGCCGATAACCGGGGCCTCTGCCTAGTCCAAACAGCTGGCGGCTATCTCCTCGCCACTCGGCCTGAATTTGACCCCTGGGTACGTCGTTTGCTTCAGATAGAACGTAAAGGTCGTCTTTCTCAGGCTGCCTTAGAGACCCTATCCATCATTGCCTATCATCAACCAATAACTACCTCCGAGATTGCTGCCATAAGAGGAGTTGACTCCACCGGCACTCTCAAAACTCTTCTGGAAAAAAAGCTGGTTAAGATTGTCGGCCGAAGGGCCACCCCCGGAAGACCCCTCGTCTATCGAACCACTGACAAGTTTCTTCTCTATTTTGGGCTTAACAGTTTAGAAGATTTACCCTCAGAGGAAGAAATCGCTCGTTTGTTAGAGGAGAGGGATATTGAACAAAGCTAACCTGGGCATCTTTAATTTGGGGATAATCATTATCAGTAATCTTCTTTTGATGGCTTGCGCCGAGCGTCAGTCCCTAAGCGTGGCTACATCGCCTCCGGCGGACCGACATCAGCCCTATGAATACGTCGGTCAAAAGGCGATGGTAGTGGCGGCCCATCCTTTAGCCGTCGAAGCCGGGTTAAAAATCTTGAAGGCGGGGGGAAACGCCATCGATGCGGCGGTCGCCACTGCCGGCGCTCTCAATGCCGCTGAACCCTTTGCCTCCGGGATTGGCGGCGGCGGCTTTATGATCATTTATTTAGCTCAATCTCGCAAGGTCACAGTAATTAATTTCAGAGAAAAAGCACCTAATAAGGCCTATCCCAGCATGTTTACCGAAAAAGGCGAGGAAGCGCCGGCATGGAGAACAACTAAGGGGCTGGCTGTTGGCGTGCCGGGAGCTTTGGCTGGTTGGGACTTGGCTTTAAAGCGTTACGGCACGAAACCGCTGGCCGAAGTGTTGCGGCCGGCGATTGAAATTGCCGCTAATGGCTATCCGGTCAGTGAAACTTTTAGCAGCATAAATAAAGATGAATACGAAAAAATTCTGGCTAATGCCGGAGAAAATACAGTCTACCTTAATCATGGTCTGCCTTACGAACCAGGCGAGCTCTGGCGCAACCCAGAGCTGGCCCAAACGCTGAGTCTAATTGCCCAGAAGGGAATCGAAGTTTTTTATCGAGGTGAGGTCGCCAAGAAAATTATCCAAGCGGTCCAGGAAAAGGGTGGACTAATGACCCTTGATGATTTGGCCAATTATGAAGCGGTGGAAGTGGAGCCACTTCACGGCCCATATCGGGGAGCGGAAGTTTTTACGATTCCGCCCCCTGGCTCGGGCCTCCACCTGCTTCAGCTACTCAACATAGCCACTCACTGGCCTTTAGCGCAGTGGGGCCGAACTTCGGCTCTTTACCTCCATCATCTGACAGAAGCCATGCGTCTGGTTTTTGCTGACCGCGAGGCTTATTTGGGCGACCCTGATTTTGTCCAGATACCTGTAGCCAAGCTCCTTTCGGCCGCCAGGGCGCGGTATAAAGCAGCCATGATTAAGCCTGACCAGCTTTTATCAGCCTATTGGCCGGAAAATTCTGAATCAGAGACGGATGTTGGCAACACCACGCATCTTTGTGTCGTGGATGAACAGGGTAACGCCGTCGCCCTGACTCAATCGATTAATCACTTTTTTGGCTCGGGTATCATTCCCGAGGGAACCGGCTTTATCCTGAATAACCATATGGATGATTTTGCCCCTAATGACTCTGGACCTAATTGTCCAGGACCCGGCCATCGTCCGGCCAGTTCCATGGCCCCTCTTCTGATGTTTCGGGAGGGAAAACTTAGCCTCGTTCTCGGCTCACCGGGTGGAACCAGAATTTTTCCCAGCTTGGCAGAAATAATAATAAATATCGTTGATTTTGGCCTTTCTCTCGATGAAGCCATCGAAGCCCCTCGATTTTTCAGCTATTCCCAGGCTGGCAAAGGTCGACCTCTTAACCTTGAGCCTCGGTTTCCGGCCGAAATTATTAAAGAGCTGGAAAGCCGCGGTCACAAGATTACTTTGCGGGAGGCTTATGATAAATATTTCGGCGGCGCCCAGGGAATAATAATCGACAACAAGAAAAAACTGCTTCTCGGCGGCGCGGATTCCCGCCGCGATGGTTTCGGCCAAGGCTATTAATAAGAAGCAGCCAAGGAGGACTCATGAAGCGAACAAAGGTTATGATAGAAAGCTTAGCCACAATTCTCGTGATTCTTGGTGCCTCAGCTCAACCCGAGTTACCACAATTTTCTCCGCCCGCTTTGATTACTTCTGCCGGACAAAACGCGGAAGTGCAAATGGTCGCGGTCCTGGCCAAAAGGGCTGGCCTCGACCATAATCTAAATAAACTGGCTACCGCTGAAGACCTTTCTATCCAGAGAACCCTTATTCTGGTCCTTGGGGCTAGTTTAAAAGGTTTAGGAGCCGCTGGACTGGACATAAGCAAAGAGATGGACCGAATCAAAGGTCTTGTGGAGGCCGCTCGACAAAAAAATATTCCTATTCTCTGCCTGCACTTAGGCGGCGAGGAAAGAAGGGGCGCGCAGAGTGATGAGTTTATTAAGGCCTTCTTGCCCGCAGCCCGGATGGCCATTGTGGTGAAATCAGGGAACAAGGATGGCCTCTTCTCCCGAATTTGTCAGGAGCATTCGATTGTCCTGGTGGAAGTAGAAAAAACGGTCGAGGCCTTAGAGCCATTAAAAAAGGCTTTTGCTACCTCC
>CAZVIN010000007.1:0-91484 GCA_964627255.1 uncultured Eubacteriales bacterium | reverse complement strand
ATTTTGGTAGGAGGAAACTGTTTTCTTTTCCGGCTGGTTCGGAAGGCTCCAGGCGGCAATAAAAGAAAAACTCCAAAGAATAAACAAGCAAAAAACCCTGATAATAAATGTTCTAAAGATTTTCATGAGAAATCTCCTTTTTTAAGATTATATATTGTCGAAAAGATGGTTAGAAAACAATATTAAAATCTTTTTCTTTTCTAAGTCTAATCGCAGTCTAATCATTCTAACTGTTACGGGAGGATTAACCTGAGGTTTTTTCTCTTAAGAAAAGGGATGAATCAAGAAAAAGCAACAGCTGAAGCAATGAATATAACCATTCCCCTCCTCGATTTCCATCCCCCTTATGAGATTGGCTCCGCGGGCAGGACTCGAACCTGCAACCTAGTGGTTACAAGGGCCCCAGAATTTCTTCTGGGCTTGGACTATCTCTTCACCCGCGTCAACAACCTGACGGTAGGGTGTCGGGCGCTTCCTCCGGGGTATCTCCGGAGTACGAGCCAAAGCTCTAGTCTCTGCACCTTCCCCAAACATTAGATGTTCGGGGCTTGGCTCAGGGTTACCATTCTTCGCACCCGGCGAAGGGCAGGCTCCCTTGAGTTCACCCGATTTTTCAACCACGGTTTCCCGTGGAAGCTGCGATTAGCCACAGCCACCCGCTCTGCCGATTGAGCTACCGCGGAGCGAGCTCTTTATTTTTATCACTGTTGTAATAAAAATTCAAGCCCCTGTGCGGGGTCTATACATCAATGACATTTTTAACCGGAACTTTTTCTGGTCAAAGGCTCCTTTCGTCGGTGTCTGAAGCTCATTGCACAAGTCATAGATAGGGCTAAAAACTTAAAATTCTCTTAGGCGAAAAGAGGTCGAAGTTCGCCACTACTGGAAGGATCGTGAGGTATCAGCGATTTCAATATGGTCGGAACCCAGTCGATAATGATACTTATTAAATATCATTAAAAGGCTTTTCCCTTCCGGACTACCGGAACGATTCAAATTACCTCTATGATTCGACTTACTTAAGTATTTCCGCAAAATGAGGCTGCCTTCTATCCAGCCTGTGGGTTCGGATGTTTAAAAGCGGTAGCCGGCTTGTTTCGCCACTTTTCGGTAATCTTCGCCCCACATCTCGACAATCTTACACATTTCATAAAGTCGGGAGTGTAAACGCACTCCAATCCGGTCAATCAGCGTTTCCTCGCCTTTTTTATAAAATTCGCTCCGCTTATCTTCTTCCTCGGCCTTATCCAGATAATTAGTCGTAAAAACGGTGAGTTTTTTTTCGTTGTACCGATAATTGATAATATAAAAGACTGTTTCCTCGACCCACGCCGTCGTTCTCTTCGCTCCCAGCTCGTCGAGGACAATTACTGGTGTATTAAGCACTGGCGCCAGGACTTCGCTCGTGGACATGTCAGCTTCTGGGTCATAGGTATTCTGGATGTCGCGAATGAGGTCGCGAAAATCATAAAAAGCGCAGGGTACGGCCTTTTTTTCTATTAACTCCCGGATAATACCTACCGCCAGATGGGTCTTGCCTACGCCACAGGGCCCGATGAATAATAAACCCACCTCCTGGACAGGATAATTCTTAACCAATTGCTTGGAAATCCGCAGAGCGTCGCGGTGGGAATCGTTGTGCACTTCGAAATTTTTAAAGGAGCAATTCTGGTAGCGTTTAGGTATGCCCGCCTTCGCTAGCAAAATTTCCAGCCGCCTTTCTTGAAAGCAGGCGCAGCGCTTCGCTATTGACCTCCCCCCTTCTTCGACCAGAATCCAGCCCGAGCCTTCGCAGACCGGACAAACCTTATTGGCTTCAGCCATCAGCCTGAACCTTCCTTCGACGTCATCTTCGTTCGTGATTATCTATATAAATAAGGTTTTGCTCAGAGCAACCAAATAAATTTTATCCCTAAATATCTCTACACTAAAAACAACCCCGTTATGATATTAAATTTAGCCTCGTATATCAATTGACACCCTAATCAAGCCCCAAAACGCTCCGCTCTGACAATTATAAAACCAAGGGCAGAGCAGCCCAAGCTCCATTCCTCAGTTTAGATAACCGCGGAGTTGTTGCAAGCGATGTGATTGCGCCAGTTTGCGCTTGGCTTTAAGCTCTATCTGGCGAACCCTTTCCCGAGTCAAATTCAAGATATCGCCGATCTCCTGCAAGGTCATGGGCTGATTATTATCCAGGCCGAACCTCAATCTTAGCACTAGGGCTTCTTTTTCCTCCAGTTCCTGGAGCAAATCCCGCACCTGCTGTTCGATAGCATTCTTAATAATCTGATATTCCACTGACGGCTCAACCTCATCTTTAATCGTCTCCTCTACTTCCTGGTCAGAGTCGGGGAGATGGTTGCTCAAGGAAATATTCTTCTCGGCCAGAATCCGAAAATCATCGACTTCTTCAGGTGTAATTCCCAGGGCCTCGGCAATTTCCTCCCTTGTTGGCTCCCGGCCCAGTTCAGACTTGAGCTCAGCTTCCTTGCGTCGCATCAAGGAAATTTGGTCCGATAGTTTCTGCGGTATGTGGAAGGCACGGGCATTCTGGGTCAGGGCATGAAGAATAGCCTGCCTTATCCACCAGACGGCATAGGAAACAAACCGGACATTGCGGTTAGGGTCAAACCTTTTGGCCGCCTCGATGAGGCCGAGGTTTCCCTCATGAATTAAATCCAGCATCCCCAGACCCATACCCCGGTATTTTTTAGCGTAATTGACGACAAAGCGCAGGTTGGACTCAACCAAACGCTGCAGAGCCTCTCTGTCGCCTTCCTGAATGCGGCGGGCCAGTTCTTTTTCTTCTTCCTCACTCAAGGCCGGAAATTTGGAAATTTGCTCCAAATATTGCTGGAGGGAACGAGATTCAAAAATATCGTCATCGGTCATGATTCCTTCTCTTCGCTCTTTTCAAGCTTGATCAAAGCGGCTGAGCTTACAGGAACAAGGCTTAAGCGCCTTTTTTCGAACTCCTCTTCCCTTCCCTCAAAGAACTCCTTTTTGACAAACTCCAAGAGCTCGTTAACTTCTGTCTCTATTCTCTCAATCTTTTGCCTTAAGTTCAAGATAACTTCCACTCCCGCCAGGTTAACTCCCAGGTCGCGGATAAGAGTCAAGATGAGCTCTAGGCGCCTTAAATCCTCATCCGTATAAAGCCGGGTGTTTCCTTGGCTACGCGAGGGCTTGAGCAAGCCCTCCCGTTCGTAGAGGCGAAGCGTTTGAGGATGAAGGTTATACATCCGAGAAACAGCGCTAATATGATAATACTTTGGCTGCTCGACCCTTTTTTCTCTCTTTCTTCTCATCTTCAGACCTCAAGCAAGACCCATTTTATCCCGGGGATTTTCCGGCACCACTCGCTCCAGTTCTCGCATCAGCTCCCGGACCCGCTGGTCATTAAACGGCGGCGGAACGATGGTAACTTCTACAAATTGGTCGCCGCAGCCTTTGCCGCCAGCTGTCGGCACCCCAAGGCCTTTAATCCTAAATTTTTGGCCAGATTTAGTTCCGGGTGGAATCCGAATCATAGTCTTGCCAGATAAAGTGGGTACCTCGATTTTCGCGCCGAGAGTCGCTTCAGAAATGGTAATTGGCACCTTAAGGTAAATATTACTTCCCTCTCGTTGAAACAGAGAATGAGGGGAAACCTCGATGGAAATATAAAGGTCGCCAGCTGGACCTCCCTGCCGGCCAGCATTCCCTTTGCCTGCAATCCTAACCTTAGAGCCGGTATCAACCCCGGCGGGGATGCGAACATTAATTGTTTCCCCGGCCTGAACGCGGCCATCACCATGACAGGCCGAGCAAGCATCTCCCGGCACACGGCCCTGCCCACCGCACGTGGGACACTCCGAAGCAAAGCGCATGAAGCCGCGCTGGATGGTGGTCCTTCCTCGGCCGCCACAGGTTGGACAACGGTTAGGAGCGCTCGATGATACATAGCCCCGACCGCCACACACCGAACAAGGAATCAGACGAGTTAACCTGATTTTGGTTTGGACGCCGTTGATGGCGTCTTCAAAACCCAGCTTCATTGTGTAATGAAGGTCTTCCCCCCGCTCGGCCTCAAAACTCGGCCGTGTTGCCCGGCCGCCGAAGAAAGATTCAAAAAAATCCCGAAAGGTCGCTGAGCCGTAATCAGAAAAATCAAACCCCTCAAACCCGGAGAAATCCCTGGCTTGATCAGCACCGGGGGGCACGTTGCCGACAAACCCGAATTGGTCGTACTGAGCTCGCTTCTTCGGGTCGCTTAAGACAGAATAAGCCTCCTGAATCTCCTTAAACCTGGCTTCGGCTGTCTTATCACCAGGATTAAGGTCAGGGTGGTATTTGCGGGCTAATTTCCGGTAAGCTTTCTTAACCTCAGATAGGCTCGCTCCCCTGGGTACACCAAGAATCTGGTAATAATCCTTCTCCATAGGCAACCTTTAATTGCCGGGCATTAATTTTTCTTATCTTCATCCACTACTTCGGCGTCAATCACTTCTTCCTCATTCGGCCGGGAGGCAGAGCCAGAAGAGCCACTCTGGTAAGAGCTTTGCTGGCTCGAAGCCTGGGATTGGGTGGCCTGCTGGTACATCAGTTCGCTCAGCTTATGCGAAGCCCTAGCTAAGGCATCCATAGCCTGGCGGATTTGCGCCACGTTTTCTGATTCGATGGCTCGCTTGGTGTTTTCGATCTCGGTCTGGACTCGCTGCGCCTCGCTTTCTGGAATCTTATCCCGATTCTCGCGTAAAAGCTTTTCCATGTTATAGACCATTTGGTCAGCTTGATTCTTGGCGTCGATCACTTCACGGCGTTTCTTATCCTCGGCCGCATGCGCCTCGGCTTCCTTGACCATTCGGTCTATCTCTTTATCATCCAGACCGCTATGCCCGGTTATGGTGATCGCCTGCTGTTTGCCTGTGGCCATATCTTTGGCCGAGACATGCAAGATACCGTTAGCATCTATATCAAGAGTAACCTCGATCTTCGGAATACCTCGGGGCGCAGGCGGAATGCCATCCAGATGAAACCGACCGAGCGACCGGTTATAAGCGGCCATTTCTCGTTCGCCCTGAAGGATATGAATTTCCACACTCGTCTGGTTATCACTAGCGGTAGTGAAAATTTCAGTTTTGCGCGTCGGGATAGTGGTGTTGCGAGGAATCATGCGGGTAAAAACACCACCCAGGGTTTCAATGCCTAAGCTTAGGGGAGTCACATCAAGAAGCAAGACATCCCGAACTTCACCACCGAGAACCGCTCCCTGGATGGCGGCACCGACAGCAACCACTTCATCGGGGTTAACCCCCTTATGGGGCTCTTTTCCGAAGAAGTCGCGAACCAGTTGCTGGATGCGAGGCATTCTGGTTTGGCCCCCCACCAGAATTACTTCGTCGATGTCTTCCGGACGGAGTTTCGCGTCCTCTAAGGCCTGACGGCATGGGGGAATAGAGCGTTGAATAATATCTTCAACTAGTGCTTCGAGCTTGGCTCGGGTAAGCTTCATCAGCAAGTGTTTAGGACCCGAGGCGTCGGCCGTGATGAAAGGCAGGTTGATTTCCGTTTCCATCATCGTCGAAAGTTCCATCTTAGCTTTCTCGGCCGCCTCTTTAAGCCGTTGGAGAGCCATCTTATCTTTGGTCAAGTCGATACCCGTTTCCTTCCGAAATTCAGAGACAATCCATTCTAGGACTCGCTGGTCAATGTCATCGCCGCCAAGATGCGTGTCACCTGAGGTAGCCTTAACCTCAACCACGCCCTCGCCAACTTCCAGGATGGAGATATCAAAGGTGCCGCCACCAAAATCATAGACGGCAATTACCTGGTCCTTTTTCTTATCCATACCGTAGGCCAGGGCAGCAGCAGTTGGCTCGTTAATGATTCTAACCACATCCAGCCCGGCAATTTTACCCGCATCCTTGGTCGCCTTCCTCTGGCTGTCATTGAAATAAGCAGGAACAGTAATGACGGCTTTTTCTATTTTCTCTCCCAAGTAGTCTTCAGCCGCTTTCTTTAGTTTTTGCAGGATCATGGCTGAAATTTCTGGAGGAGCAAACTTCTTTCCCTGCACTTCAACCCAGGCATCACCGTTCGGGCCTTCAACCACCTTAAACGGAACTTGGCGGATTTCTTCTCGCACCTCGTTGTAGCGACGGCCCATAAAACGTTTAATTGAATAAACTGTATTTTCTGGGTTTGTTACCCGCTGGCGCTTGGCCACCTGTCCAACCAAGCGCTCTCCCTTAGCCGTAAAACCAACTACTGAGGGGGTGGTACGGCCACCTTCTTCATTGGCGATTACCGTAACCTTGTCGCCTTCCATAACGGCAACGACGGAGTTAGTTGTTCCTAAGTCAATGCCAATAATCTTGGGCATCTTTTCACCTCCTTTTTAGGTTCAATAATAATAATAAAACTTGAGCGAGATTTTGTCAAGATTTTTCAATAAATATTTATAATAAACTAATCAATTATGCCTCTAATTGAGGGCTATGGTTAGCCATGACTTTCCGGAGGATGGCCTCAAAAGCCCACCTTAAAAGCCCATCTTGCGTAACCCTCCTAAGGGTAGGAAAGAACCTTTAAATGGCATAGTTAATAGTTTGGGGGATAGCCTTTTTTGTTTTAGCTTTCATCCGGAACTAAAAGCCATTTTTCTCTTTCCGCCTGAAAAAATTAAGAGTTCAAAAATTGGGGCCAACTATGTGCGCTCCATGTCAAGTATTTAAAAAATCAAAAAATAAAGAGCAAATTCAAAATGGTGCCGCCTTACTTATTTACCTGATTTTCATAAAAGTGAGCGAAAAGGAAGCCCAATGGGATAGAGATCGCTTCGAGATTGAGCCCATCATCTGGAAGGCGAGTTTCACAGGCTCGGAATAGGGAGCAAAGAAAGGGGGATAAAAAATGCTCGGAAGCGATGCCATTATTAGAAGCAATATTGGCTAATCCACAAAATTCCTCAGAGAATCCTGGCGATTGGGGGGGGTCGATTCAGGAAAATAGGGGCGATATTGCCTAACCCATAAAATACGCCAGAGAACCGCTTAGAATTAAGACTGGGGGAGGGAGTAAATCAGGCCCTTTAACCCATCCAGCATCGCCCAGTAGATTTCTTTGGCCTCAATAGGGGATGAAACCGTAATTTCAATGCTGACAAAAGGTTTCCCGGCAATTCGCCTGGTCATATTCCGAAGGGGAAACCAGCCATACCAGCGAAAATGTAAGCCGATATTGGCCAGACGAGCTAAAAAACCTTGAGGCTTTGGCCGGACGTATATTTTAATTCCTTCTTCCAAGTTCAGGGTAAATATGGTCGGCATATCCTTTAGCTCTAAGGCTTGAAGCTCAAAGGTGTCCTTGGCCTGATTCTCGCCAGGTTTAATCGCCTTTCTTTTAGGAGCAAAAAGCGCGGACTTCTTGCCCAGAGTCAAAGGCTCCAGTCGAGGGTGGGGCCCCCAACGTCTAACTCGAGTTAACGTCCACTCTTTTAACACCATGCCTCTTGCTTTAACCTGAAGACGCTTCTCGCTTAAGTTCAGCAGGAAATAAAGTTGCGGCTTCGAGGCTAAGATAATTTCCTGCTTTAAAACCTGGTTTTCTACCACGAGAGATTCGAGTTGAGTGGCTTCACGAATAGGTTCCGAGACCAAAGCCTGGAAGGGGTTAGTTCGTTCGACCGAACCCATAATCTGGCTATGGAACCTTCTATCAGTAGCCTCAAAAAATGGACTAACAAAAAACGCAAAAAATAAGACCGCAGCGAATTTCGTCATTAAACTATGATTCATGTGGCTTTGGTCAGCGCTATTTTTCTCTTTATTTCATTAAATTGAATAGCTTGCTCACTTAGAAAGAGCCTGGTTTTTTGCCAGCTAAAAATTAAATCCGAATCGCTAGCATATAAGAAAGCTGTTTCTGGCCGCAAATATGGACGATTTTTTGCGCTTAAAGAGTGATTTTGTTTATCCACTCTTTTTTGTTTCGCCACGCGGAAATTAGTTATCAGAGTTCGCAAATCGCTAATAAATATATATCTTCGTACCTACCTGAGCTGATTTAAATATAACCTCAAGGTCCTCATCGCCCACGCGAACGCAGCCATGGGTAACGTTACGGCCAAGCAGCCGAGTATATAGGGTGCCATGGATAAAATAACCGTTGCCAAAGCCGAGAGCATAATCGCCCAAAACGCCTGATTCTACTCTTTCTTTCCAATTCTTGGGGGGTTCCTTTCCTTCTTCGATGAAAGCCCAATCTGGTTTGACCCAATCCGGGTCCACCGCCTTTGACTTGACAGAAAATTCCCCGCGGGGAGTATCAAAAACCCATTTTCTTTTCCCGCTTGGGTCCTCAAGAATGCTGCCTGAACCACAGGAAATAACCGCTTCCCTCAACACCTCATTTCCTCGCTTAAGGATGAGGCGGTTAGCGCCGCTATCAATCAGCATAAAGACTCCTTTTGGTTTAAGGGCTGATATTTTTTTCCCCAACTGGGCATTTTCCCTATTTAACCAGGAAGCTGAAAGGCCCTTGGTTTCCACCGAAAGGATAGCTTCAGCCTCAAACCGGCCTGGCCAAGAGAGAATAATCGCGATTATTTCTAAAATTAAAACGAGAACAACAGCCCCACTGAGGCCAAACAAAAGGCGCTTCTTCCTCGCCACCAGCCCCCTAAATCTTTGCTGGCAAGTCGCCACGACCTTTATTACCCTTTTAATCATCTAAACAATCATCTGGCATACAGTGAGGTCTTTTTAAATGGCTATTTTTCTTGTCCTTTCCGATATTTTAGCCTCTTCTTTTATATCTTATAATTCCCTGACCCAGTTTAAAATTATTGAATCACGATTAACTGTCCCGACTATAGTTACCGGGGTGCCAACCTCGGCCATCTCATAAAGCTCATCAATGGCCTCGTCTTCCATAGCGACACAACCATAGGTCAAGCCATCCTGGCCGCCGCCATGAATTTCAATCAAACCGCCAATGCCGATTCGAGGCGGAATCAGCCCTCTTTTTTTCATCTCTTGGAATCGACGCCGGTCATCTTCGTTGGGATAATCGAGTAAAAGAGCTTTGTAATAACGACTGTTAGGGTTCTTTTTCACCACTTTATATTTTCCTTCGGGAGTAGCCTCGTCACCAGCGTGGAGCTTGTCGGCCAGGCCGAATCGACCTAAACCAACATCATAAGTTTCAATTTTTTCTCCTTGGGAATAAACGACGAGCTTTTTCTCCAGTTTATCCACAATAATTGCCAGGTTGTTTTTCGCCCTCGATTCGGCAATAGTCTCTGCTACCCATTTTTCCCATCGCCGCAAGTAGCTTTCATCGAGGTAGCGTTCGAAAAGACTTAAAACTATTCTTCTCGCACTCAAGGCTGGCTCACGAGCCGCGGCCATGGCTTTTTTAGCGCCGGAAAATTCTACTTTCTCTATGTTTCGCTTCGCTTCTTCTATCAAGACTTCCGCCCTCGTGATTCTCTGTCTGATATGTCGGCTCTCGTTAATGGCGGAACTAATCGCTCGCAGCTTCGTAATCAGGCCCTCAAGCTCGCTGAGTTCATTTCTTAAATCCTTAGCTTGGCTTTGTTTTCTCTCCTCGACCAGAGCTAAAAGTTTTATTCCGTCCTCTATTACTCGCTGATACTCCTCCTGGACACGCTTGAGCCGTCGCCAGAGCGGCAGACGAGCTCTCTCCTTTAACTCATGAATTCGAACCGTTCTTAAGGCCTGATAAAAGGAATTATATTCTTCGGCGGCAAAAGAAGAAGCGCCGGCTCTCCAGAGGCGGCTCTCTATTTCTTTAGCCTTTTCCGCCTCTGGGAGGACCGGCGCTTGTTGGCAAGAAATTGAGAATAGAGTTACAATCGCCGCAATAACAGGCTTAAGCCTCAACTGCCCGACAATCGCCAAACTGCTTCGCTTCTAACGAAAATAAGTTATTTTTTCTTCTGAACTTTTTCTATCGCCTGTTTAATCTGGTCGGAAATCGAAGTGGCCTTATCCTTAATGGCCACGGCCTTGTCTTCGGCGCCGAAAAAGTCGCCATTCTCAATAGCGGCTTGAATTTCAGGGAAGGAATCTTCGAGCCCCTTCAAATCAGCCGTGAAAGCTTCGATATCCGCCTTGGTTCCCTTTCCTTTGGGTGCCTTCTCTAATAAGGCTTTAGCCTCGTCTAAGGCTGTCCTGGCCTCCCCTTGGGCGGCGATGGCGGCATTCTTGACCTCTTCTTTTTTGGCGGGAATTGTCGCCTTCAAGGCGTCGGCATCGGCCTGCACCTTAATCAGCATTTCCTTGGCTTGCTTATATTTTTTGGCCGTAACTTGGTCCAGCGCCGCCTGGAGGTCGTCGCTCAACTTTTTGAACTCGTCCTTGGCATAAACATCCGCGCCTTCAGTTTTGCAAGCCTCGACAGCGGCTTTAGCCGCGTCCATCTGTTGCGTGGGTGGCTTCGCACAGCTGGCCAACACAAAAGCCACAACCAGTCCCGTCATCCCAATCGCTAAGGTCTTTTTCATTTCAATACCTCCTTTTTCATCAAGAACCTTTCTTTTTCCAAGACGACCCCTTTCTGCCTTAGGAACCGCCCCTCCATTCTCACCTCCTTTCTATAGAAAACGCCTTCTCGTCGGATCTTTTCTGGAAAAAACCCGTGAGAAAGAAATCCTTAGGGAGGTGGGATGTCGTTCATCCCCATGGATTTTGACTCAGGACTCATCCGCTTACCTCAGCCAAATCCAAAATTCTCTTAATCATTCTATTGACCAATTAAATATCACAATTTTCTTCATTTGTCAAATTAAATCAGAGCAAACGAATTCAATTTCCGTAAAGCCAATTGGCCAAAATTTTAAACCCGCTGGGAAAAAATATACAATTTATTGGATAATATATTTTACCCTCCCGAGCCATCTTCTTTTTAATTTAGAAATTTAATTTGTTAAACTTAGCTAATAATTTATTTATTTTGCGTCAGGGTCAACGATGAATTTTTCTCGCATCATGAACTGAACTTGCTCCCGAGCCTGACGAATCGTTGTTTCTGCCATCTTATAGCGCACGTCAGCCGGGAGTTTAATTCGCGCGACACCTTGCTCTATGCCCTTGGAACCCACCGCTACCGCCTCTCGGGGGAAAACTTCCCACTCTTCCATTGTCGGGATGATGTATTCCTCATGGATTCCTTTATCTTCAGCCACTTTGGCCAGTTCCTGGGCGGCGGCGATGCACATCTCATCGGTGATGGTCGTGGCCCTAATATCCAGAGCGCCCCGGAAGATACCAGGAAAGCCGAGAGAGTTATTTATCTGGTTGGGAAAATCCGAACGGCCTGTGGCCACAATCTTGGCTCCGGCTTCTTTTGCTTCCCATGGCCAGATTTCAGGAACCGGGTTAGCTTCAGCAAAAACTATGGCATCCTTAGCCATAGAAGCCACCCATTCCTTTTTAATCGTCCCTGGTCCTGGTTTGGAAGCGGCGATTAAAACGTCAGCCCCGCGCATGGCTTCGGGCACATCGCCTTTGACTCCTTCGGCGTTAGTCTTAAGGCAAAGGTCCCATTTTTCTTTGTATTTGGTTTGCAACGTTTCTCTGTCGCCTCGGTCCTTGTGAAGAATTCCCCGCGAGTCGACAACCACGATGTTCCCCGGGGTTACGCCAGCGGCAATTATAAGCCGAGCTATAGCGATATTAGCTGCGCCAGCCCCAACCAAGGCTACTTTTATATCCTGCATCTTTTTGCCCACAATTTTCACCGCGTTGATTAGTCCAGCCAAGGTGACACAAGCTGTTCCCTGTTGGTCGTCATGCCAGACCGGTATTTCACATTCACGGCGCAACGTATCCAGGATGTAAAAACATTTGGGATGAGAAATGTCCTCTAAGTTTATCCCACCAAAACTGGGCTGAAGCCATTTGACAACCTGGATTATCTGGTCTTCATCCTTCGTCCCCAAACAAACCGGAAAAGCATCAACGCCGCCCAGATATTTGTAGAGCAGCGCCTTGCCTTCCATTACTGGCAGCCCAGCTTCCGGTCCGATGTCACCTAAGCCGAGAACGCGGGAGCCATCGCTGACTACAGCTACCAAGTTCCCCTTATTTGTGTACTCAAAAACTTTCTCTCGGTCGCGGGCAATTTCCTTGCACGGAGCCGCCACGCCGGGAGTATACCAGATGGCAAAGTCGTCAAAACTCTTTATTCGACACTTTAGAGTAACCTGAACTTTGCCTCGATAAAAGGGATGCAAACGCAGGGCATCCTTGGAGGGTTGCTCAGCCTTAGCCAGCAGCTCCTCCACCGTCGCTTTGGGTTTCATTTTATAACCTCCTGATTAGAGCCATTAAATATTAGATGATTTAGGATAGCATTTTTGTTCAAAA
Organism: uncultured Eubacteriales bacterium; assembly: GCA_964627255.1. Classification (GTDB taxonomy): domain Bacteria; phylum Acidobacteriota; class Aminicenantia; order Aminicenantales; family CALLJL01; genus CALLJL01. The sequence continues at coordinate 79,107 of CAZVIN010000007.1, read as the reverse complement.
AAAGAAAGCTCGCCTTGGCCCTCCCCTTGCCCACTTTAGCCTTGGACATCTCCGGCGCTCAGAGGTTCCCGCTAAAAGCGATTCCCAAAGGTTAAACCTTCAAAGCTCGCTTCCGCCATCCGAGGCTTCTCCTTCGAGCCAAACTAAAAAAGGCAGAAGAAAAAAATTAAGATACAAAATAGGTAAATATATAAGCTGTCATTTATTTTGCCTTTTGAGGGTCAGTCATAGTTATATTTCAGATGACAAGATGATATTCTTTGCGGTTAGATTCTTAAACGAGTTGTCGGAAGTTAAAAGGAGAATTAAGGTGAATAGGGGGTTAATAAAAATTTATTATTTAAAAATCTTGATATTTTAAAAAATAAAATTATTCTCCAGCGGCTTTGAGATAAATTTATCTTTTTCCTTTTTGACACGGCTAAAGAAAGACTTGGGGTCATGGACATAGGCTAAAACCCAGTTCTCAGCCACGGCTTTAGCCAGGATTTCTTTCTTGGTTTTTAAGGTCTCCACGGGAAAAAGGTCGTAACTCATGATATAGGGAAGGCCGACATGGGCTGAGGTTGGAATCAAGTCGCCTGCATAGAAAACATTAGCTGACCCAGAAGTTATCAGGACACTTTGGTGATGGGCCGTATGCCCCGGCGTTAAAATAATTTTTACTCCGGGAAGGACTTCCCTATTTCCGTTTATTAGCTCAACTCTGCCTTTTTCTTGGAGCGGCCAAAAGTTTTCCGGCAGATAACTGGCCTTGTCTCTTTCGTTTGGATTAAGGGCTGCCTCCCACTCTCCCCTTTGAATAAGATATACAGCTCGAGGAAAAGCAGGAACAAGGTCTTCCCCGGCTAACTCTGTATTATTCCCGCAATGGTCAAAATGAAGATGGGTATTGATGACAAAATCAATCTCTTCAGGCCCGCAGCCAATTTCTGCCAAGGCCGCCTTCAAACCCGGTCTAAGCTCAACGGCATAGACCTCTTTAAATTTGGCGGGCAGCTTTTCGCCCAAGCCAGTTTCCACGAGAATATTGGCCTGAGAGCTGCGAATCAATAAAGAATTAGTCGCTAAACAAATTCGATTTAAACTATCGGCCGGCGTCTTCTTTTCCCAGAGGACCTTGGGGACGACCCCAAACATGGCCCCGCCGTCAAGATAGAAATGACCCTCTCGCAGAGCCCAGATTTCAAACTCACCGACGGAAAGGTGTTCAACCATTACCCGCGCAATCGGTCAAGGTCATAGATGAGGTCTTCGCGGGAATAGGCGGCCACTTCAATCTTGCCGGTATCCATACGAATGGCATCTTCAGGACAGGCTTCAACACAAAAACCGCAGAAACAACAGCGACTTAAATCAATAATGAATTTTTGGGGATATTTCTGGACCTCCGGGTCAAGGTCTTCAGCCGCCTCAATATAAATGCATTCCGAAGGACAAACGGTCATACAAAGCAGACAAGCAACACAGCGTGGCCGACCGTCTTCTCGGGTCATCATCCGGTGCAAACTCCGGTGGCGCGGGGCAATCTCTTTTCTTTCCTCCGGATACTGAATGGTTACCGCGCCTTTGCGCTTGGTTTTTATCCCCAGGACTTTAAGCGTGTGCAACCACATATTGACGACAAAATGGCGGCAGGTAATCCAGGAGCCACGAATTATCTCTAAGAAATAACCAAACAATTTAATCATCGGATCACACTCATCACCAACCCAGTGGCCATAATGTTAAATAAACTTAATGGAATTAAAAGCTTCCAACCAAAATCCATGACTTGGTCATAACGAAAACGAGGATAGGTCCAGCGAACCAGAACCTGGAACCAACAAAAGAAAAAGACTTTGAGGTTAAAAGCAGCCACCTGGAAAATTACTACTAACCACCGCGGCAGCAGCCAATCCCAACCCCAGGGAAAATGAAAACCATCGGCTCCCAACCAAGGGACTTGCCAACCGCCAAAAAAGAGGGTCGTAAGCAAGCAAGAAATAATGATTATCTCCATAAAATCAGTCATCATAAACATGCCCCATTTGAGCCCGCCATACTCGGTGAAAAAGCCGATGATCTCTGATTCTCCCTCAGGTAAATCAAAGGGAACGCGCTTGGTTTCCGCGAGAGCGGCGAACAGGAAGATGAGGAAGGCCAGCGGCTGCAGGAAAATACCCCATTTAGGAAGCCAGCCAAAGAGCAATTTACCCTGTTCATAAACGATATCCTGAAGACTAAGAGAGGGAAAAACCAGGATAACCCCGACTAAAGAAAGGCCCAGCGCCACTTCGTAGGAAATGAGCTGAGCCGCGCCTCTCATTCCTCCTAAAAGCGTATACCGGTTGCGCGACGACCAGCCGCTGAGCACAATACCGTAAATGGCTAAGGAAAGCATGGCCAGAACAAAAAGCAAAGCGACATTAGCGTCAAAAATCTGCAGGCTGATGTCGCGGCCAGCGAGACGCACGGTATCGCCAAACGGCATAGCCGATATAGTGATGGCCACGAAGAAAAAGCTGAGGAATGGAGCTAAAGTATGCAGGAATTTATTGGCAAAAGCAGGCACAAAATCTTCCTTAAAAATCATTTTAATCGCATCAGCAAACGGCTGAAATAGTCCCAACACCCTCAAGCCAAGGATCGAGGCTCGATTGGCTCCAATCCGGTCCTGAATAACCGCGCTTTCCTTTCGTTCAACCCAGGTGAGATAAAGAGTGAGGGTTAAAAACCACACCAACGCTAAGATGATCTTAATTAAAATTATCAATACTTCAATCATGGGTTTGAGATTAAAATAGGAATTTCTCCAGCCATCGACTGCTGGATGACCTCAATCGAATTTAGACCGCCAAAAAAGCGGAAATCGACTGGGACCTCCCGCGCTAACCTAACCAGAATCCGCCATTCCGGCCAGCTCTCACCCCAGGGCTCTAAAGCGGGCCTAAAATTTTGCACCCGGCCATCAATATTGGTCAATGAACCTTGTTTTTCCGCTATGGGAGCGGTAGGCAAAACAAAATCAACCAACGAGTCCAGTTTAGACTCCCGGCAGGTAAAAAGCACCTTAGTTTCGATATTGGCCGCTTCTGCCTGAAGCCAGGACAAGGAAATGGCTTCGGGAAGGTGGGAAGCAAAGATTAAAAGCAAATCAATCTTATCCTTTTTCAGTTCCTCCCAATTGTCTTTAAGGTCAAAACCAATTGCCCGAGCCCCTCGCCGGTTGGGTGTTCGCTCCGCAGTCAGCAATAATCCATCGCTCTTATCATCGGGCGGGTCGCTAAAAATAATCCGCGAGACATTCAATTCTTGTTGGAAAAGGCGTCTGACCAAAAACAGCTCTTCGTTCGTCAGGGCTGAATTTAAAACTATGGCTAACCGGGAAGTTTTTTTCCTGATAAGAAGGCCGCGAATCTTCTCGCTGAGGATGATAAAAATTTTATCCCAGCTCAGACCGATTTTCCGGCCGTTAACCACCTGAGTCGGATGCTCAATTCTTGCCTCGTCCAGGTATTTATAGGAGTAGCGACCAAAGTCACAAATCCAGTAGCGGTTTACAGCAGGGTTCTCCCGGCTTTTTACCCGATAAACGCGCTGACCCAATTCGACCCGGGGTAAGCCCTTATGAGATTCAATGGTGATGGCGCAACCTCGGCTACAGAGGGGACAAATAGAAGGTTGGCTATTCAGGAACCAGGAACGGGTTTTAAACCGAAAATCAAGGTCGGTAATCGCCCCAACCGGACAGAGCTCGGCCAGATTGCCTGAATAATTATTGTCCACCGGCTCGCCTTCGTAGATACCGATTTCAGAATGAATACCCCTTTGGAAAACACCCAGCTCTCCGGTCTTAGTTACCTCCAACAAGAAGCGCACACAACGGGTACATTGGATGCATCTTTCACGGTCCAGGGTCAGGTTGCGACCAATACGAACCAGCTTCGCCCGCTTCTCCTTAACTTCCCTAAATTGACTGGGGAATAAGCCATAAGCCTCATAATAGTCTTGGAGTTTGCACTCGCCAGCTTTATCACAAATCGGACAATCCAGCGGGTGTTCAGCTAAGAGAAACTCGAGCACAGAGCGACGAGCTTCCTTGACTTTCTCGCTTTGGGTTCTAACTATCATTCCGTCACGGACAACCGTGGAGCAAGAAAGTTCAAGCTTCGCCGCCCCTTCGATTTCAACGAGGCACAAGCGGCAGCTTCCTTCAGGCGCGAAAGCAGGATGATAGCAGAGATGAGGGATGTGAATCCCAGCTTGACCAGCCGCTTTAAAAATAGTCGTCCCTTCCGCTACCTCAAGCGTTTGGCCATCAATGGTTATCTTTGGCATTCCCTCTCCTGTCTATCTTAATGGGTCAGCTGAGCTTCCAGCTCCTGCCGGAATTTCTTAACTAAGGCCAGGATAGGCATCGCAGCCGCATCGCCCAGCGGACAAAGTGTCCGACCTTTGATTTGCGAGGCCAGGCGTTCAATTTCCTCGATATCTCCCTTCCTCCCCTGCCCCGCGGCGATCCTCTTAACAATCTTATTAATCCAGGAAGTGCCAATGCGGCAGGGAGTACATTGGCCGCAGGATTCGTGGGAATAAAACTTCGTTACCAACCGCAGCACTTTCAGAATAGGAGTTTGGTCATCAATAACAATAATCGCCCCTGAACCAAGCATCGAGTCAATTTTGGCTACTGATTCGCAATCCATCGGCACATCGATTTCTTCTGGAAGCAAAATGGGAGCCGACATGCCGCCTGGAATAACCCCCTTTAACTTCCGGCCATTCTTCACTCCACCAGCGTAGTCAAAAATAATCCGGCGTAAAGGCGTGCCAACGGGTAGCTCATAAACACCTGGCTTCTCCACCATTCCGGAGACGCCAAAAAGCCTCGTTCCTCCGTCCTTGGGTAAACCAAGGCCCGTAAACCAGGCCGCACCTTTTTGAATGATATAAGGAACGTTAGCGATGGTTTCAACATTGTTGATTACTGTCGGCATCTGGAAAAGACCGATAGATGCCGGAAAAGGTGGTTTTAACCGCGGATGTCCTCTTTTTCCTTCAAGGCTTTCGAGCAAGGCGGTTTCTTCTCCGCAGATATAGGCTCCAGCACCGCGATGAACCACCACCTCCAAATCAAACCCGCTGTTAAAAATATTCTTTCCCAAAAAGCCTTTTTCTTTAGCTTCGGCAATCGCTCTTTCTAAGCGCTGGGCAATTAGCTCATATTCACCCCGGATATAAATGAAAGCCAAGTTGATGCCCACTGCATAGGAGGTGATAATAATTCCTTCAATCAGGAGGTGGGGGTTATGGCTCATAATAAAGCGGTCTTTAAACGTGCCTGGCTCGCCTTCGTCGGCGTTGACGCAAAGATATTTAGGCTTATCTACCTTAGGGACAAAACTCCACTTCAACCCCGCCGGGAACCCAGCTCCCCCCCGGCCCCGAAGGCTGGCCTTTTTGACTTCCTCGACAATTTCCTCAGGTCTCAGCTGCAGGGCTTGCCGCGCGGCCTCATAACCTCCTCGCTGAAGATAAACGCCGAGTTCAAAAAGATGGGCCATTCCGAAATCGCGGCTTAAGACTTTCTCGCTCACGGTTTTATTCCAGCTTGGCTAAAAGCTCGTCAATTTTAGCTTTATCTAACCGACCATAAAGGTCATCATTAACCATTAAACAAGGCGCCTGGTCGCAGGCACCCAGACACTCGACAGTCGTTAAGGTGAACCGACCATCAGCGGTTGTTTCACCGACCTTTATTCTGAGTTTCTCCCGTAGATAATCGAGAACAGTTTCGCCTCCTGCCAGGGTGCAGCTCAGGTTGGAACAGACTTGAAGATGATACTTGCCAAGGGGTTTCTGGCTGAACATGGTGTAAAAGGTAACAACTTCCCTCACCCGAACCGGCCTTACGCCCAAAACTTGCGCCACCAACTTTTCGCTCTCGGCGGTAATGTAGCCTAATCTCCTCTGGACGAGATGCAGGGCGGGAAGAATCGCCGCATCTTTTTTGGGGTAGCGAGGCAAAATGGTCTCGATTTCTTTCTTAATCAACTCCAGAGCTGGCTGGCTCACCGGTCTAACTCCCCACCAATCATGTTCATGGAGCCAAAGGTAGGGATGACATCCGCTACCATATGACCTTTAATCAAGAATTCCAGAGCCGATACAATGTGGAAACAAGGGGCTCTCAAATGCAAACGATAAGGCTTGTCTGTCCCGTCAGAAACGATGTAGAAACCCAGCTCACCGTTGCCACCCTCTACAGCAAAATAAACTTCACCCTTCGGTGGTCGGATCCCATGCCCTTTCATGAAAAACTTAAAGTGCGAAATTAAGCCTTCAATCGAAGTATAAACGTCCTCTTTGGGAGGAATCACATAACGGGGGTCAGATGCAAGAATTTCTGGGTAGCGACTTTTCTCCGCTCCTTCGAGGTTAGGCGATAGCCGGATGGGCCTCTCTGGTCTTTGGCGTCGGGCTTCTTTAATCGCTTGGGCCGGCTCGAGACCCTCAGCCATTAATTCCGGCGGTGAAGCTGGAAGTTGGGCCATCACTTGCTCAATAATCCTCAAACTCTGCTCCATTTCCCGCATACGCACTAAATAACGGTCAAAATTATCTCCTCTTTCGCCGAGGGGAACTTCAAAATCAAGCTCGTCATAAACAAGATAAGGGTGGGCCTTGCGAACATCGTAATAGACTCCGGTAGAACGGAGGCAGGGACCAGTCCAGCCGAAATTAATCGCTTCTTCAGGTTTCATTACCGCAATGTCCCGGGTTCGATTCAGGAAAATTTTATTCTTATCCAGAAGACCGTGGACGTCTTTTAAAACCCCCCGCGTTTCGCTAATCGCTTTTTCTAAGGCGGGTTTATAATCGGGATGGAGGTCCGCTTTCACGCCGCCTATCCGAACATAGGACGTTGTCATCCGGGCACCGGTTGTCCACTCGATGACATCCCAAATGAATTCCCTTGCCTTGATTTTATAAAGGAAAACAGTAAAAGCCCCGCACTCCATGGCCATGGCCGCTAAACAGGTAAGATGGTCCGAGATGCGGGAGAGTTCGCTCATCAGCACCCGAATTAGCTGAGCCCGGCGTGGCACCTCGATTCCCAGCATTTTCTCCAGGGTCATCACATAGCTAAGGTTGTTGATTAACGGCGAAACATAGTTCAGGCGGTCAGTATAAGGAAGAAGGTTAAAATAGGTGCGATTTTCGCATATCTTCTCAAAACCCCGATGAAGGTAGCCTACTTCCACCTCGGAATTAAGGATTTTTTCGCCGTCGAGCTCGAGCATGATGCGGATGGTGCCGTGCATCGCTGGATGGGATGGCCCCATGTTAAGGAGCAGGCTTTCTGGCCTGGCTTCGCGCTCAATTCTTGTCGCCATTTTATTTCCTGAACTTAAGCCTTGGCTGCCTCCACCGCAGGGGATAATCCTTCCTCAAGGGATAACCTTCAAACCCGTCATACATAAAGATACGGCGAAGGTCGGGATGGCCGATGAATTCAACCCCAAAAAGGTCGTAGACTTCTCGTTCTAACCAATTAGCATTTTTCCAGAGGGGCGTAAGCGAGGCGATCTTTAGGTCTTTTTCACCCAAGCGGGCTTTAATTCTTAGGCGTCGGTTAGAACTCAGAGAAAAAAGATGATAAACCATCTCGAAGCGAGGTTCTTCACCCAAGTAATCGACGCAAGTGAGGTCAAGGAGCATGGCGTAATCCTGAGGTTTGGCCTTAAGAAATTCCATGACCTCGAAGAGCGCTTCTTTGTTAATGATGGCTACATCCATTCCTAAGGAAACCAGTGTTTCTTGAACCGCTCGAGGAAATTGGTTCTTCAGTCGCGTCAGGATTTCCGCCTCTTCCATCGCCATTCCTGTTCCTGTTTTTTAATCTTTTCCTGCAGTTTAACCAGGGCATCCAGGACTGTTTCGGGCCGAGGAGGACACCCGGGTATATAAATATCCACAGGAATTATCTGGTCGATTCCCTGGACAACAGCGTAATTATCATAAATACCGCCGCTTACGGCGCAGGTACCAAAAGCCACGACCCATTTTGGCTCAGTCATCTGGTCATAAACAGTCTTAAGAACTGGAGCCAACTTCTGGGTAACCGTGCCGACAACCAAAAGCATATCAGCCTGCCGGGGCGAAAAGCGAGTCCAGCCAGCGCCGAAGCGGTCAAGGTCAAAATGAGCACAGGCAGCTGACATATATTCCATCCCGCAGCAAGCAGTAACGAAGGGATACTGGAAAAGAGAAAATTTTCGACCCCAGCTTAAGACCTCGTTCAGAGCGGTGGTGAAAAAACGTCCTTCCATGACTTAATCCCATTCAAAAGCGCCGGTTTTCCAAGCATAAATAAAACCAAGAACCAAGACGGCAAGGTAAGCAGCCATTATGGGCAGAGCGAGACCTGCCAAATCTCGAAAGACCAAAGCCCAGGGAAAGAAAAAGACTACTTCCACGTCGAAGAGCAGAAAAAGAAAGGCTACCAAATAAAATTTTATCGGAAAAGGATTAATATCTTTTTGCAGGTAAGGGCTGCCGCATTCAAAGGGTTTTTCTTTGGTGGGATTGGTTCGCCGGGGACCAAGGAAATGATTCATAAAGAGAAGGAGAACCCCCAAGAGGCCAAAAACTATGAAAACCAAAGTTAGTTCTATCACGGCATTCCTAACTATTTAGGCCAAAAATTTTACTTAAGTCAATACTATTTTTTCAAATAATTTTTAATTTTTTTGACAAAAATTTTTTTCTCCCCGATAATTATCATGTTTCTGGCGGAAAGTTGTTGTGGCTTTATAGTTCAAAGGAGCGAAAGCAAGAAGTCCCACCTCTATCGCCAGGAAAGAGGTTTTTATATAATTCAAAGGTGCCAAAACAGCTTAACTTCAGGATAATATTCAGCTCTTTGTTAGTCGAACGAATGAAAAGAAAGCCCTAAATTGAAAAACGAGGTTTAGCCAGCAGTTTAGCTCACGAGAAGAAGGGAGTTAATGTCTGCTTTAAAAAAACTAACTTCTCTCTCTTTGATAGGCATAGCTTCTGTTTTTTGCCTTTTATCTCAATCTAACTGTAAGCGACTGCCTTCGCCAGCCAGAGTAATCCTAATCACCCTGGATACCCAGAGAGCTGATTATCTCAGTTTTGTTAACCCGGCGCGGGTTCATACTCCCAATCTGGATGAACTGGCCAAGACAGGCATTTATTTTGATAACGCCTATAGCCTTATTCCGATCACTCTTCCCTCTCATGCCTCCATCTTCTTTTCGGAGCCGCCCTATACGGTTAAAAACTACAATAACGGCCAGGAGATTCGGCGCAAAAGGAACCGCCCTTCTTTCGTTAATCTGTTTAAAAAAAATAACTTCACCACCGCGGCTTTTGTTTCCTTAGGCGTTCTGGGTTCTCACTTCGGGCTTAACGAAGGCTTTGATGTTTACGAAGACTCGTTTCCTGAAGACCGCTGGTATCTGCATGCCGGTGAGGTCAATGAAAGGGTTTTCCCCTGGCTCGAAGCCCACCGCCGGCATCCCTTTTTCCTCTGGGTGCACTATTCTGACCCCCATGACCCCTATGCGCCTCCTGACTCGCCTGATGACCTAAAAGTTTATTTTAACGAAGAATTTGTTTTTCAGACCTGTCTTAATAAATATCGAACCCATACCCTACCTCTTAAGCTCAAGCCCGGCCCTAACCTTATCCGCCTCGAAGTGGATAATTTTGCCGATTCCAACCCGGACCATTTTTTAGCTCGTTTGGATTGGCTCAAAATCCTTGATGCTAAAAATCAAACCGAGATTCGAGCCGACCTCGTCCGTGGCTGGTATTTTCGCCGCGAAGATAATGTTTTTTTCTTTAAATCTAACAGCTTGATTGAGGTTCAGAATGGCCCTCGGCCGCGGGAGGTAGTTTTCACTTTCCGCGGCAAACTCCTTTTACCGGTCGAAGCCATCCGCGACCAATATCGTCGGGAAGTCGAATACATGGACGGCGAGATTGGCCGGTTAATTAGCCGGCTCAAAGCGCTTCAGCTCTATGACGGGACTCTCTTCGTTATTGCCAGCGACCATGGCGAAGGCCTGGGTGAATATTTGAATGCCTTTGGTGACCCGCACATTGGCCACATCCATTTTCTTTACGACATCTACATGAAAATTCCTCTTATCATCTCCTATTCCAGTTATCTAAGGGGTGGCCAAAGGAGCCAAACGCCAGTTACCTTACTCGATGTGGCCCCAACAATTCTCGACATTATGGGCTGGGGCCGACTGCCGCAGCAGCAGGGACGAAATCTTCTGAAATTAAAAAGGAATGTGGCCAACTCAATCTTTATGGAAACTTACCGGCCCGAAGCAGTGCGCGACCGCTTCGCCCTCCTTCAGTTTCCCTGGCATCTGATTATTACTCCTGAGGATAAGCGGCTGGAAATCTTCAATTTACAAACTGACCCGGAAGAAAAGAATAACCTTATCGGCCAGGTTGACAATTTAGCAGAAGTTCAAAACCTGAGACTGAAACTGGAAGATTTGGCTCGACTGGTGCTTAAAGAAAAAGAGACAATTCTCATCGATAAGAAGACTGAAGAAATGCTTCGTTCCCTCGGTTATATTCGTTGAGCATGGAATATATCTGAAATAATGACAACCTTGTTAGATTGGTTATTTTTGACTCTACGCCCTTATCTTTTCTCCTCTTTTCCCTAAGGTTGGCGCCGACTCATCCGAACTTTTCGTCTTAATTTATTCCTACTAAACTGATTAGTTTTATATTTTTTATATACTTTATTTTCTGATTTTATGATTCATTTAGACTTATTTTTGGCTTTTTCCCGGGAAGTAGCTATGTTTTATAGATTACTCGGCTGTGGTCGATAGCTCTAAAAATCTCTCGCCCTTTATCGCCCAGGGAAAACAAAGGTGACTAAGCGCATCTGAGCCGCCCTAGTCTCTTACCGCTAAAATTTTTTCCCTCTATCTCTGAAAGAAACGATAAATTTTGGCCGGAAGACGCAAGAGCATCCGGTTAACAAGCCGCATCCAGCTCGGCCTGGTTTGAGGTGAAAAAGCAGCCAGGCGGACTTCCTGTTTTTTCCGCTCTAAATATTTCTGGACAATTGGACAGCCCAAGCTGGAAAGACAATAGGCACTAAGCTTGCCCTGAGAAAGAGAGCGACGGATTGCTTGAAGCGTTGGTCCGTTCCAGGCGTTGGCCCATTCTTCCATCGGAGCAATCGGTTTTTCCCCGTGGCAACAGGGCAAAATCCCCCGCCGTAAAATATAATAGCTCTCCCAGGGCTCCCGACAAATCGGCAGATTTCTTAACCCTAACTCGTCCTGGTTGGCTTGAGCCTTAAATTCTCTGCTGCTTTCTCTCAATTTAGCCCCTTTTCTGTTCAGATGCGGCGCCTTATTCCCCTTTTCTTTATGTCTGCCTGTTTTGCCTTAAGTCTTAATTTTTTGCCCGCCATTCCTTTAATTATTGCCTGTTCCTCCTTAAAAAAACAAAAATAACCCTCATTTTTTGAGGTCAACTATTTTTCCCCTTATTTTATCCCAGAATTTCAGAGCATATTTCCGGAGCATTTTTAACCCGACTCAGAGTTGTTGCTTGCGGTCAAGTCCATAGATTTTCCTGGTTCTGGTACGGTCCCAAATTCAAACTGGTTAGCCAGAGGAATGTTATAATGGCGGGCGAGCTTCTCGGCTTGGTTGATGATGGCCCTTATTTCTTCGGTCGTTAGGAGCTCTTTCTCATAATCAAACAGATATCCACCGCGTTCTTGCTTGATACCCGGATTTTCTAAATAAAGGAGGGGCCTCAAAACCAAAGCGTCGGCCTCTATTTTTTGGCCGAGCTCGAAATAAGCCTCGAGTTCGTGGAGGTTGACCCGCATTGGCATGAAAACCAAAAATATTTTGGGCAAGCCACTAGCCTGTTTCCGCCCTTCATTCAGCCTGATTAAATTAGCCACAATTTCGTCGAAACGTTCATTTCTAATTTTAGCATAGGTCTCGGCTGTAGCCGCATCAAGCGAAACATACAGATAAATTGGTTTTCCCAAGAGAGCCCGAATTGTTCGCGGAGTAAAAGCCTGACCGTTGGTGGAAAGCTCCACGATTTTCCCGCGCGAAGCACAAAACTGCAGAATTTCTTCAAGACGGGGATGAAGCAAAGGTTCACCAAAGGAACAATTAACCACACTGCGAGCGGCCTTAAAGAATGGCCCATAGCTGGCCAAGGTTCGGTCATCAACGATGATCTCTTTGTCTTCGCCTTCGAGGTCTTTCATTCGGTCATAAAGGCAATAAACACACGGAGGAGAAATATTACATCGGGCGTAAAGGTCGATGCCCAGGTTGACAGGAAAGGAGGCGAGAATCGTCTCCCCCGCCATCATTTCCTGGTAATTCTTGACGGCATTTTGATGGAAAAAGGTAATATCTTGATGTCTCTCTTTATCTTGATGCCAAGTTAACGGGCCCACCCTTATCCCCAGCTCGCGGCGGTCTTCAGGATGATAGCTCTCAGGAAAAAGGCGGTTCAATTTAAGAGTGAGCTCGATCGCCTCGTCGACGCCTGATTCTTTTATTCTCACGGAAGAAACTAATTTTTTGCCGTCTCTAACGGAATTTTCGAGCCAATTTTCTGGTTCGTAACTAGGAAGCTCCACACTATAGGTATTCCACTGATAAAGAAGAGGCCAGTTAGCCAACTCTTTGTTTCCTGAAAAAACCGTCAGGACTTGCTTCTGATTAAAATACTCACTGGAAATTGGCAGGACTAAATAGCCTCCTCTCCAGGAAGGAGGCAAATAAATTTTGGCTTCTTGGCCCATCCATCTAAAGGGAAATAATTCACCTTTTTCCCACTCGTGCCATCCCTCAGCATAAAATGGCGCTGACAATTCGCTCAGCCAGATGATCTCAATCGAGCGCACCATAACCCCGAGCTGGCGGCTATCATCAGGGGCCAGGAAAACCCGGTCCAGAATAAATTTCACGGAGAATTCGCCTTGTTCTTCTAAGAGAAAAAAATAAGGAGAGAAGGCAGCTCGAATCTTTCTTTTTCCGATTTCTCTATTAGCGATTAAAACCCTTAGCTCTGGCTCCTCAGCCTCAAAAGAATGGCCGGCGACGATGACGAGCAATTTCTTTCCCGGTTCAGCGGGTAAACTTATCCGCAGGCTGGCTTCGCGGCTCATCCAGCGAAAAGGATAAAGGCCGTCATGCTCTTGGCTATACCATCCCGCTTCATAGATTACCTCAAACTTTTTCATCAGCTTTTCATTGTATAGGCTGGTCAATCCCTCCGTCAACGCCAGATTTTTTTCCGGCTTAATCTATTCATACTATTATCTTACCCGCTATTAAAGGAAACTGCTTGTCTACCCTGTTCCGCGGGTTAGGCCCAGAGACGTCCGGCATCGCCTCGCTCCCACTAAGGCTTTCCACGCCGTTTCGTCTTCTCCCTTCGCCGAGCCGGGCAAACTCGCCCCCTGTTCATCGAGGCAATCTTGATGCCGTCTACCTCCTTTTGGGCCTTTTTCATTGTTCCATTGCGCCGCTTTATGAAATTAGGTAAATATGTAAACTGTCACCTATTATTGTCACCTATTATTGAGACATCCTCGGCCTTTGAAGGTTCGCTCGGAGGCTGATGCGAGAAGCCAAAAGCTGAAACCTTTAATAATAACTTCCGCTACCGCCAGCTTATCCCACAGCTTGGCCCGAAAAGAGGAAAAAATAATAGAAAAAAATTATTTTTGAGATAATAATGGAGAAAAGTAAAAATATAGTGATGAAGTTAAAATATTTCCGTCAATCGAAACTTCGCGGTTATAAATTTAGAGGAAAAGGAGGTTGTTAAGATGCTTCCATATAAAAAGACAATTTTATTAATAATATTTTCTATCCTTACGCTTAGCATTTTAAACTCTTCATCGTCAGAGGAACTTGGAGAAAAACGACAACTGGAACAGCTCACCCCATCGCGGGAAATAGGTGATTCACCTCTTTATGCTTCCCGCCGGGCCAGACTAATAGAGAGACACCCCAATAGCCTGGTCATAATTCCCTCGCAGTTTATGAGCCGCCAGGGTCTAAGGGAAAACCTCAACTTCTTTTACCTTACAGGACTACACGAACCCGAAGCGGTGCTGGTTATAGAAGGAGCAGAAGTTCCGAGAGCCATTCTTTTTCGGCCCCAACCCCCAAGACCAAGAGCGGCTTCAGCTCTGGCGGGACCATCAGAAATTTTAGAAGAAGACAGAGAATCAAGGTTACTTGAAAAAGCCTCCGGTCAAACTCAAACCAAAGAAGGCCCGCCGATAATAATCAAGCCTATGGAAGAGTTCTCACCCTTTCTGCGGTCCTCAGCTAATCAGCCCTGCCGGCTTTTCCTCCCCTTTTCCGATTTAGATTTCCTCTCCAGAACCTTCGGTTTAGTCCAACCTTTGGCCCAAGCCGAAGCCCTTTTTAATTTAGACCCCCTTTTACTGGAGATGCGTCTGACCAAGGACGATGATGAAATTCAAGCTTTGCGTAAGGCCGTTGATTTAACGACCGAAGCTCTTAACGAGGCCTACCGAGCGGCTGAAGCTGGAATGCGGGAAATAGACCTGGCCGCCATCATCAAATATATTTTTAATCGACAAGAAACTAAGGAATCCTTCCTTCAAGTAGCCTCAGGTCCCAATTCAACCAACATTCACTTTGGAGCCACTTCTCGGGAATTAATGGGCCGTGACATGATTGTCTTTGATGTTGGGGCTTATATCAGGGGATACACGTCAGATGTCAGCCGCACCATTCCCGCCAGCGGCCGGTTCACCAAGGAGCAGCGAGAAATTTATGAACTTGTGCTGCAAGCCCAAAAAGAAGGTTGCCGCCGCCTTGTCGCCGGCGTCACCTTTAAAGCCGTCCAGGATGAGGTGGAAAAAATTCTGCTGGCTGGCCTGGAAAAGCTGGGTCTGGTAACGGATGTTAATAGTCCCTGGCAGAGACGTCTTTATATTCAACACGGCTTTGGTC
Organism: uncultured Eubacteriales bacterium; assembly: GCA_964627255.1. Lineage (GTDB taxonomy): Bacteria > Acidobacteriota > Aminicenantia > Aminicenantales > CALLJL01 > CALLJL01. The sequence continues at coordinate 64,078 of CAZVIN010000007.1, read as the reverse complement.
ACGGCATTGGCCTTGATGTCCATGATGCCTGGAGTTGGCACGGACCGCGTTTAGATAAAGTTGTCATGAAGCCGGGCATGGTCATGACTATGGAACCAGGCCTCTACTTCCCTGAAAAAAGGGTTGAGACCTATCTTGAATCCCTCAAAGGGAAAGTGCCGGAAGCTGAAATTGAGGCTTTCCAGAAAAAAGTAGCCCCAGTCTATGCTCGCTATGCCGGCTTTGGAGTTCGCATAGAAGATGATATTCTAATCACTGAAAACGGAAATGAGATTCTGTCCGCCCGCGCGCCGAAAGAAATTGCTGATATCCAAAGGCTAATGAGAGAGAAAAGTGTGCACAATTTAATAAAAACGAAGCGCCGCGAAAAACTTTAACGGGAGCGAGGCCATCCCGACCAAGTCCTTGCTTTATCCGCAGCAGAGGTAAGAGAAATATTAGTTTCCTAATTTATTCATTGAGCAAATGCAGGGCGTGGTTCATTGCCTTCAGGCTAACTTCTGAAAGGGCTTCGGACAAAGTCGGATGGACATGAATTGTCCGGCCAATATCTTCCAGTTTTAGCCCAAACCGTACCGCCAAGGTCATTTCGCCAATCATCTCAGAGGCCGAAGGGGAAAGAATGTGGGCACCAACTATCTTGCCAGCTTCGTCAGCCACAACTTTCACCAGCCCCTCAGTTTTTCCCATGGCTAAAGCTCGGCCGCTCGCCTGCAGCGGAAAAACGCCTACCCTTGGCCGTAGCCCCATCTCTTGGGCTTCTTCTTCCGTCCAGCCAACCGCAGCCAGTTCGGGGTCAGTGAAAACGGCAAGGGGAATGGTCTGGGGTTCTAAAACCTGTTGCGCTCCAGAGGCGTTTTCCATCGCCAGGATTCCTTCATGCATGGCTTTATGAGCTAATAATTTCCCGCCAATAAGGTCGCCAACCGCATAGACATCTTTCCAGGCTGTCTCAAGAAATTGGTTGACTTGGACAAAACCACCCGGGCCACAGAGACGGGAATCGACATCCCTGACAATTTCTGAATTTGGTCGCCGGCCGGCGGCTAAAAGAACCAGGTCAGCTTCGAGGCTGAAAGGCGAATTAGTCTTAAGACAGGTGCCACTCAACTTAACTCCACCCGATGCGACTTCTGCCTTTTCAACCCTCATCTCTGTCTGGATTTCAATTCCCTGGCGTTTCAAAAACCGACCTAACCTCTCAGTCAACTGCCGGTCTGAACCAGGAAGAAGTCTGGGTAGAATCTCCAGGATAATAACCTTTGTCCCGACCCGCGAAAAAATAGACCCCATTTCTAAGCCTATCGCTCCGGCACCGATAATGATTAAGCGCGACGGCGGTTCCTTTAACTCTAAAGCCTCCCGGCTGGTCAATATCTTCCGACCGTCGGCTTGGAGACAGCTTAAGTCAGCGGACCGACTTCCAGTAGCCAGGATAACTTTTTCGGCCTCAATCAGAATTTCCTCCTCCGGGGTAATGACACTTATCAGACGCTTATCCCCAAACCTGGCTTTACCTTTAATTAGCTTCACCCCATTTTTTTCGAGAAGAAACTCGATTCCTTTGACTAACCGGTCAATAACACTCTGACGAGTTTTCTGGGCTTCGGCCCAGTCAAACTGTAGAACTTCTTTTCCTTTTATTCTTGGTGACCGCCTGGCTTCGGTTAAAACCTGCGTCTCGTGAAGAAGAAATTTAGTGGGAATACAACCATAATTGGTACAGGTTCCACCTACTTTATCCTCTTCTATTAACGCCACTTTCTTTTTTAGCTGAGACCCGCGCAAAGCGGCCACATAGCCACCCGGACCAGCCCCGATTATGACTATATCAACTTTTTCTCTCTTCTCCATGTTTTCTGGCCTCCGTTTTAAATCAACGGCAATCATAATTTATCATTTCGGCCAGCGAGTCAAATTGATATCGAGAATCACCAGGCGGTCCTCATAAAGAAATATATCCAGAGCGGCCAAAAATTAGCCCAAAACAATAAACCTTTTCTTGACAGGACAGGCTTAAAGTAGAAAAAATAGAGCGACTTTTGGTGTGCTTAATATGAAGAAAAATTCAAACGGACGCCTTTCCCGTCCGAAAAAGCCTTTTCGTCAAGCGTGGTTTTGCGTCCATTTATCGGTTCTCTGCTTAATCTCTTCAGCGGCGGCTCAGAATAACTCGTCACTTCACCTTAAATTTTTGGGCTTAACCTTGCCCTCCTCGGAAGTAACGGTCTGGCTCGAAGCTTCTTTCTTGACCTCGCCGTTGGTTGGCTGTCCTGATTCTGCTGGTCATTTAATATGGCTTGGATTAAGCCCAGGGAATTACAATCTCACACTAAAGCTGGCAAACAAAAGAGAATGGAAAGAGGAAATAAAGCTTGAACCAGCTCAGTTTCTGCAGCTTGAATTCAAATTTTCTGATTCCACTCGCCCACCCTTAGTGGAAAAATACGACTTTGCTGATATTGGGGCCCAAACCGTTGTTAACGGCTTCCAGCTTTCGCTCCTTCCCTCAGCCGATAATCTTTGGTCGATAATCGAAAACCAGGATTTATCGGCTACCACTAACCGCATTGACTCTGGAGGTCTCTGGGCTGATTCTCCAGCATTATTTAGCGCCCGTGGCGCCACCTCCTGGACGCAGAATGAATTTCGCCTTAACGGGTTTAATGTTACCGAGCCCTATTTTGGCGGAACGCCTCTTTTTCTTCCGGACCTCCAGACGGTGGAGGCAATTCGTCATCGAAACAGTCTTCATCCGGCTTCAGCCGCTTCCCCTGGAGGAAGGATCGAGATGGCCACAAAAAGAGGTGCCAGCCGCTTTCAGGGTGGGACAAGCTATACGCTAATTGAACCAGGGTTGACAACCTCCAACATCACCCCGGCCTTAGAAAAAGAGGGGCTGACTGATGCCCATACTTTTCTTCACGACCGAAAGCTTAGACTCTGGCTCTCCGGTCCTCTGGCTTCTGAAAATCGTCGCTTCTATCTCAGTTTTTTTTCTCAGGATTTAAGCCGCCACATAGCTGATTATATTGGCCATAATCAAAGTCGCCTTCTTTCTGGGCTAATCAGGCTTGACCAAGCTACTTCCCGGGGGGAGCTGAGTTTTTTTTGGACAGGTCAGCAAGCCAGCGAGGCAGAAGCGGGGGCGCGACGAAAAATGGCCCCAGAAGCCACAACCAGAGCCCAACGTAATTTTCATGTCGCGCAATTATTCTGGCAATCCCTCCCTTCAGCTCAACTCTCCTTTCATTCTGGCTTAAGTTTAGCCTATCAAAAAATATCATCTGACCCCTACGTCAGTCCTTCTTTAATTCCCTGCCGAGAGCTCTTTCGCCCAGTTGTCTGGCAAGCGCCGCTAAGATATGGAGACGAGACGCAAGGCCATCTGAATTTTCAAGTCAACGGTAATTGGCTGATAAACTTCCCGTCAGGTTCAATCCATTTGGCCAGCTTCGGGCTTGAAGTTTCTCGACGCTTTTATTCCTCAGAGCTTCAGATTCCAGGCTCAACCCATCTGCTGTTTCTCGAAGGCCAGCCGGCCCTGGTAGCGTTCTTTGCGCCTGTTTCCAGGGAATTAGACAACTCCCTTGATATCAGCCTTTATATAGAAGATAGTTGGAAAATTTCGCGCCACTTTCTTCTTGGCATGGGCGCCAAGTTGATTCTGACTCGAGGTTGGAGTCAACCGCCTTCTCCAAAGAGGAGTTGGGGCGGGTTTACCAGCACCTCGGCGGCGCGCCTTGACTGGCTCAGCCTTTTGCCTCGGGCCAGCCTAACTGTTCCCTTCAGCGACGGGAAAAAGGGCTCGCTGAAGTTCTTTTTCGGCCAGTCAGCTTTTTGTCTTCCTCTTAATTATCTGCGATGGGGAAACGCCGCAGCCGAAGGAGCCTTGATTTATGCTTGGCTTGACCGCAATTTAAATTATAAATTTGACGAAGGAGAACTCGGTCCTTTACTAAGGCGAGAAGGACCTTTTTTTTCTCGGCTGGATTCTAACCTTCGCCGTCCGGTCATGACCGAATATGCCGTTAGTTTTATCTACAGGCTGAGCCGAGAATTCTATCTTTCGCTAAGTGGCTTTCACCGGACAACCCGTAACTTGGTGGAAACGGAAAATATCGGCGTGCCGGAATCGGCCTTTGAAACGTTCACGCTCAATGATAGCGGCGATGACCGCATCTGGGGAACTCACGATGACCTGAGCTTTATCATTTATAACCGACTTCCGCAGGCATTGGGCCGGGATTTTTTTGAGCTGAGCAATCCCAACTTGACCGAGCGCAGCTCCCGCTATCGTGGTCTCGACCTTACTGTCTTGCGCCGATTCACCAAGCACATTTTCTTTTTTTCTTTTACCGCGACTGAAGCTTTCGGCACTACGAGTCCAGGTAACACCGAATGGGAAAATGACGAGGCCGTAATAGGCTGGCTCTATGATGACCCCAATTCTCTCGTTAACGCCCGAGGGAGACTGAGGTTTGACCGAGCCTATACTGCCCGGTTAGGTTTTAGCCTTTTTCTTCCAGCCGATTTTAGGGCTGGTTTTATTTTCAAATACTACGACGGCCAGCCCTTTAGCCGGAAAATAATTGTCACCGGCCTAAGACAGGGTCCGGTGATCATTCAAGCTTTCCCACGGGGCATTGCCCGCTATGAATTCAACCTGACCGTTGATTTCCGGCTGGAAAAGACTTGGTCCCTTTTAGGCACAAGAAGCTCGCTTTTTATCGAAGGATATAATATTTTTAACCAACACTTGGCAACAGAAGAAAACGAATGGACGTCGCCGCAATTTCCCTTGCGTTTCGCCACAGAAATCCAGTCGCCGCGGGTTTTCCGCCTTGGATTAAAGATTGAATTTTAGTATAAGCGAAACTAAATGAGCGAGGTGGGATGAAATAACTAAAAGCAAGAAGTATTAGTTATGGTAGCATTAATGGGTGTAATGGTAGCATTAGCAAAAGTAGAAGTGGTGGTAGTAATAGCATTAAGTTAAGAGAGGAAAGAAAAAAATTAGTAGCTAGTTGGGAAATTAATTAGGTTCGTAGGTAGGTGGATGGATAGTTGAATGAATTAACGGTTGGTTGGTGGGTGGGTGGAATGAATGAATGAATGAATGAATGAATGAATGAATGAAAAGATGATAAAAATAGGCTCCAGGTTAGATTGCAATAATTTCAAAATTAACTTCACTATCCCTCTCACATGGCTATTGCTTATGTTATTTTTTATCCCTGCCCATATTCTGGCCCAGCCCATTTTTATTTATCGACCGCAGCAGGAAAAGATATCCTTACTTGAAACCGGCCGGCTTGACCCCAGAGGCGAATTTTTTGCCTCGCTTCTTTTGCCGGCCAATTTTCCGAGCTTTAACGACCTCAGCGGCCCCGAGGACCGCTGGAACTTTGGCTTCCAAAATTATCTGGACTTGACAAGAAGCACCTCCCTTTTAGCTCAGCTTATTACCCATGATGACGGCCATAATCGCACTAAGTTTGACTGGCATTTTTCGCTTCGGCAATTTATCGGCCGGAATTTTCTTCTGATCATCGGCCACGACAGCAACCATGACTCCGACCATGTAAGTTATCAGCATGGAAAACCTTATTATTTAAACCGCAACTACTTTGGGTTTGGCTTGAGCTTTTCCTCTGACCGCATTTTATTTGAGCCCTTTATCTGGTTTTTTCACCACACCAACCAGCGAGCCTATCTCGACTTTTCGGGAGAAAAGCTCAAACAAGAGTATGGAGCCCGGTTGGGTGTAGCTTTAACCCCTGAAGCTATCGTGAGTTTCCAGGCTATTTTCCAGAGCGCTGTTCTTTTGGCCCGGGGCCAGAGCCTTCTCCTCGACTTGATCTTGCGGCTCAAGGTGGCTCGCTGGTTAGAGCTTTCCTTAGGAGGTGGTTTCTGGAAAGACATAGCTATGAGTCAGCTCGGTAACCAACAATCATTCCATAAAATTATCTGGGGAATTGCTGTCCCCTTCTGAGAGGAGGGCGGATGCTTTCAATTATCGAAAAAATTATTCTATCTCTCCTAGTTATAATCACCGTCGGCGCCTTCTTCCATCCTGTTTATCGCCGCTATCAAATTATCCGCAGCGCCAAAACGGTGGAGAGAACAAATAATCTTGGCCGTCGTTTTTGGCGCGTGCTCAGCCTGGTTTTTCTCCAGCGCTGTACTTTGAAAAATGAACGCTTAGGAACAGGGATAATTCACGCCGGCCTCTTTTATGCCGCACTGACCTTTGATACCATGACGGTTAACCATACTCTGGAAGGTTTTCTCAGCGGTTTTTCCCTCTTCGGTCACGGCTTAGCAGAAGATATCGTCTCCGGCCTGATCGATTTTATGGCCCTGGTGGTTCTTACGGCAGCAATTTATTTAGCTCTTCGCCGCTTTCTTTTTCGACCTCGGGCCCTGAGGACTTCTGCTCTGGACTCGGCCATTATCTATTTTTTTCTTCTGGCCACAACCCTGAGCTATCTTTTTTTTGAGGCCTGCAAATATCTCCACCAGCCTGAACAACTTCGTTTTTCCTTCCTCGGCCCTTTTCTCAGTCGCTTCTTTTTGGGAGCTGGAGCGACAGCCAACCAACCTTCTTCCCTTCTGCATCTTTCCTGGTGGCTTCATCTTGTCATTGTCTACGCTTTTATCGCCTATGTCCCCCACTCCAAGTATTTTCACATGTTTGCTGGTCCCTTTAACTTGCTTTTTCACCGCGAAACAAGCCCGGGTGAAATAGAACCTATAAACTTAGAAAAGACTGAGGTCTATGGGATAGAAAAGGCTCTCGACTTGACATGGAAAGATTGTCTCGATGCTTTTGCTTGCATCGAATGCGGCCGATGTCAGGATGTCTGTCCTGCTTTCCTCTCTGGCAAGCCTCTCTCGCCCAAAATGATTATTTATAACCTCGAACGTCATTTGCTCAGCTCTTATTTTCCGATTCATAAGAAAAATCGAGAAAAATTGCCCGCCATAGTCCCGGAAGTCATAAAGCCCGACGAGCTTTGGACCTGCACAACTTGTGGGGCTTGCATGCATGTTTGCCCGGTAGAAATTGAACATTTGACCAAGATTTTTGGTTTAAGACAGGCTCAGGTTCTGATGGAAAGCCGGTTCCCGACTGAACTCAACAGTTTCTTTCGCCACCTCGAAACGAACGCTAATCCCTGGGGCATTGGTTTTTCCCGCCGCGGGGAATGGGCCGAAAAAGAAAAAGTCCCTCGCCTGGCTGAAAATCCTGAGGCGGAGTGGCTATTTTTTGTTGGCTGCGCTGGTTCTTTTGATGAACTGGGTCAGGCAATTTCAAGAGCCATGGTTCGTCTGCTCCGACAAGCGGGGGTGAATTTTGCCATCTTGGGCGAAGAAGAAAAATGTTGTGGCGACGCCGCCCGTCGCTTAGGCAACGAATATCTTTTTCAGGCTCTGGCCCGTCAGAATCTCGAGCTTTTCAGTCAATATCGAGTTAAAAAAATTCTCGTCTTCTGTCCCCATGGCTACCACACGCTCAAATATGAGTACCCTCGTCTGCTCTCGATTTTTACCGATATGTCCGCCAGCGATAGAGAATTTCTGAGCCGAATTCAGGTAGTTTCGCATTTAGAACTTTTAACTTTTTTGGTCGACGAAGGCAAAATCTCTTTTAAGGGAACAACGAGGGAAACGCCGATAACGTTACATGACTCCTGTTATTATGCTCGCCACCACCACTTGATTGCTGAACCTCGTTACTTACTTCGCTCTATCCCAGGAGTGAAGCTAAAAGAGTTGCCGCGGCGACAAGAGCACGGCTTCTGCTGCGGCGCGGGCGGCGGTTTGATGTGGACTGAAGAAAAATTAGGCCAACGGATTAACCGTATCCGGGCTGACGAAATAGCCACCACTCAAGCTGAGGCGGTAATCACCACCTGTCCTTTCTGCCTAACCATGGTGCGTGATGGTCTCAAAGACCTGGGAAAGGAAGGGTTAGCGGCTCTTGAGCTCACCCAGTTCTTAGCTTCTTCTTTACCCGAATAATTTTGTCTCGATTTTATTCTCCTTATTCAGCTTTTATTAGAGCTCGCTCCCTATGATTTCGGTAGGCCAACGTCCTGAGGCGTGGCTATAAAGGGAGTTTAATATTTTAAAAAACTCAACTTAATTAAATAATCTTTGCGTTACGTCAAAACTTATCCCAACGTCGGCGGCTATCGCGTAGTCTTGGGACACAACCTAAAATTAAATTGGTTTGGCATCAGGACCGCGCTTTTAGTGGACGAAGGATTAAGAGACAGCCTACTAAGGCAACCAGACAAAAACTGGCGCCAGCTAGTGGCTGAGGAGGTCGCTAAAAGCTTCTAGAGCTCGGTCGACATCGGCGTCATTGACATCTTTATGCGTAACGAAACGAATCCCGTTGGAAACAGGAAGAGCCAAAATGCGCCGCGCCTTTAGCTCCGCTAAAAAAGCAGGGACAGTCCAGCGAGGATGATTAAGACCGAAGATGATAATATTGGTCTCTATTTCTTCAGGGTTTAACCTGACGCCGGGCAAAGCCGAAAGGGAGCGGGCAAGGCGCTTCGCCCGGTCGTGGTCTTCTCTTAACCGGTCAACCATTTGGGTCAAGGCAATTAAACCACAGGCGGCCAAAACACCGGCCTGCCTCATCCCACCACCGAGAGCCTTGCGCAGCCGACGGGCCTGGTCAATAAACTCCTTTGGTCCAGCTAACATCGACCCCACCGGAGCTGAGAGCCCCTTGGATAAACAAAACATAATAGAATCAGTTAGCCCCGCATATTCTTTGACTGGAACACCTGAAGCGATGCTGGCATTAAAAATCCTCGCACCGTCGAGATGTACTCTAACTCCATGGCGGTCCGCCACTTCTCTAATCGCCTTCATGTTGTCCAGGGGAATAACTGCTCCTGACCAGTTATTATGAGTATTTTCTAAGCAGATGAGGGAAGTCCGGGGCGTATGCACTGAGGCCTGCCGGATGTTGCGTGCCACCTCCTCTGGGTCCATAGCCCCTCGCCATGAGGGCAAAGGTCTGGGATTGACCCGAGAAATAAATGTCAAATGAGTCGATTCCATGTTATAAATATGACAGCGGGCCTCAAGGATCACTTCCTCTAACTCTTTAGTCCAAACTTTAACGGCAATGGCATTACCCATCGTCCCCGATGGAACATAAAGAGCGGCTTCTTTACCCATGATGCTGGCGGCTAAAGCTTCTAATTTCTGAACCGTGGGGTCATCTCCGAGGACATCATCTCCCACTTCCGCCTCAGCCATGGCCCGGCGCATGGCTTCAGTTGGCTTCGTAACCGTGTCGCTACGAAAATCAGACCATCCTTCCATTCTCCACTCCTTGACCAAAAATTATTATCAGACTCTAATTATATTCAATTTAGCGGTCGATTTACACCTGAATGTTAATATGGTATAGATAAACCTGGCCTGATAAGAAAGCGTTACTCATGCCAAAGGATAAATACTTTGCGGTGGCGACGCTATTTTTGACCGCTTTGATTCTTTTTTTTGGCAGCGCTTTGCTTACAACCAGGCTAATTCTCAAGGGCGAAATTGTAACTGTTCCTGACCTTAGGGGAAAGACAGTCGAAGAAGGAAGAATGGAGCTAAATCGGCGGCTTTTATCCTTTAGCTTAGCCGAGGTGCAATTTCACGATGAGATAGAAAAGGGACGGATTATTTCGCAAGACCCCTCGGCGGGTTCTAAGATAAAGGCTAACCGCGTTGTCAAGGTCACGGTTTCGGCCGGAAGTGAGCTGGTGGACGTTCCTGACTTGACTAATAAGAGCCTGGAAAATGCCGTCCAAATCTTGGCTGCAGTCGGTCTAACGCGCGGTCTTGTCTCCCAGATTCATACCTCTCAATACCCGGCAGGACGAATTATCTCTCAACAACCAAAACCAGGGGAGGGCAAAGTCAAAAGATTGACCCGGGTCAATCTCTTGATCAGCCAGGGAGAACGGGAGGAAAAATACGTTATGCCTGACCTAATAGGCCGAAAAGCTTCCCTGGTGGTTCCTCAACTAAAAAATCTCGGGTTCAATGTCGCCAACATCCGCAGCAGCTATTATCCTGGGCTGCAATCAGGAATAATAATCAAACAAACGCCCCCTCATGGTTATTCAGTACAAAAAAGGAATTTAATCAGCTTGGAGGTTAGTAAATGAGTATTCTTATCGCTCCTTCGCTACTGTCCGCCGATTTTGCTCGCTTAGGCGAAGCCGCTCAGACCGCTGCCGCAGCTGGGGCCGACCTTCTTCACGTAGATATAATGGACGGTCATTTTGTACCTAGCCTGACATTTGGGCCGCAACTGGTAGCCTCAATAAAAAAAATAATCAACCTGCCAATCTGGGTCCATCTAATGGTAGAAAAACCAGAAAATTTTGTCCCGCAATTCCACCAGGCTGGAGCAGACTGGGTCTCCATCCACGTCGAAGCCAGCCCTCATATCCATCGAGAGATATGTCGGGCGAAAGAGCTGGGGTTAAAGGCTGGCTTGGCTTTAAATCCAGCTACCCCCATTCATATTTTAACCGAGATTCTAAAAGAACTTGACTTCGTCCTGTTGATGACGGTTAACCCTGGTTGGGGCGGACAGTCCCTGATTGAGGCTACCCGCCATAAAATCCGGTTGCTTCATAACTGGGTTCAGGGGCAAAAATTGAACGTACCGATTGCCGTGGATGGGGGAGTAACTTTGGAGAATATGGCTGGCTTAATCGAAGACGGGGTTAATATCTTTGTGGCCGGAGCCACTATCTTCAGCCACGAAAACCCAGCTCAGGTTATCGGCCAAATGAAAGAAATTACCCGCAGGAGCCAGGCAAAATGAAGTGTTTGGTAACCGGGGTTGCTGGTTTCATCGGTTCTCACCTCGCCGAACGCCTTCTCGAAGAAGGTTATGAGGTAGTCGGCGTTGATTGCTTTACCGATTTTTATCCCCGCTGGATAAAAGAAAGAAATCTTCAAGCCTTTCTTAACCATCCGCGCTTTCAATTAAGAGAAGCAGATTTGAGCCAAGTTGACTTGGATTCGCTGCTGGCTGGGGTCGAAGTGATCTTCCATTTAGCGGCCCAGGCGGGAGTGAGGACGAGCTGGGGAAAGAATTTTGCTGATTATCTCAAGAATAATATTCAAGCTACCCAGAAACTGCTGGAGGCAACCAAGAATAAGCCGCTTGCCAGGTTTATCTTCGCTTCTTCCTCTTCAGTTTATGGTATAAGTCCTTCTTTCCCGATGTTCGAAACCAGCGCTGTTCTTCCCATTTCTCCTTATGGCGTAACCAAATTAGCTTCGGAACAGCTCTGTTTTCTTTATTTTAAAAACTATGGTCTCCCGACTATTTCCCTCCGTTTCTTTACGGTTTATGGGCCCCGCCAAAGGCCAGATATGGCCTTCCACAAGTTTTTTCTCTCTCTCTTGAAAGACGAAACTATTACGATTTATGGTGATGGCCATCAAACCCGCGATTTTACTTTCATCGCCGATATTGTCGAGGCTAATCTCCTGGCTTTGAAACGAGGCCGGGTTGGTGAAACTTATAATATAGGTGGTGGCCATCAAAAAGAATTGGCCCAAGTTATTCTGTTAATGGAGGAAATCGCGGGCAAAAAGGCGCGGCTTCAATGGTTCGAGCCCCAGAAGGGTGATGTTCCGCATACCTTGGCTTCTATCGACAAAGCGAGCGCGGCTTTGGGTTATAACCCCCAAACCGACCTGAAAGAAGGCTTACGCCAAGAATGGGACTGGATAAAAAAACTATACGAATAGAAGAAAAGCCTTAGAGAGTGAAACTATGAGAGTCGATACCAGTCAGAAAAAAGAGAAATTGATGGTTGTTTTCGGCCTTGCTCTTAGCTTGCTGTTACTCCTCATCAGCTGCGGGAAAAAAACCACGGAGATTTCCCCTGACATCGCCTCCTCCGACGAAGCTCTTTTTAAATTAGGCCAGCAGTATTTAAAAAAGGACCCGGAGAAAGCCAGGCTTTATTTTCGGCAGGTAATTGATTCCTTTCCTAAGAGCTTTTATGCCCAAAGGGCTAAACTGGCGATTGCTGATTCTTATTTCACCAAAGGCGACGAAGGCAGCATGATTCTGGCCGCGGCCGAATACCGAGAATTCATTTCTCTCTATCCTTACAGCCCTTCAGCTTCTTACGCCCAGTTCAAAATTGCCATGACCTATTTTCTTAAAGCCCTCAAACCAGGCCGTGACCAAACTAAAACCTGGCAGGCCTTAGCTGAGTTTAAAAAGGTAGTCGCCCTTTATCCAGCCAGCGAAGAAGCTAAGGAAGCGCAGAAGAGGATTCAAGAATGCGAAGAAAGATTGGCAGAGCACAATTTCACCATTGCTTATTTTTATTATAAAACCTCGGCTTTTAAAGCCTCGACCACTCGCTTTCAGGAAATTTTAACCACTTTCCCCAATTACTCTCGCTTAGATAAAGTTTATTTTTATCTGGCTGATTCCTATTACAAATGGGGAAAAAAAGAGGAAAGCCTTCCCTATTTCACCAAAGTAGTCAGCGATTATCCCCGGAGTCCCTTAGCAAAAAAAGCTCAGGAACGTCTGCGAGAAATCAGCTTGGCCAATCCGACTAAAAAATCCTGAGGAGGCAAGGATGAAAAAAATTATTACCGTGCTTTTCTTTTGGCTCTTTCTTTTTAGTTCGGTGTCTTTGGTTACCGCCCAGCAGACGACACCAACCGAACCGTTTCGTTTCCAATTTCGCTTGGGTGTGGAGGCAGAAATTTTCAAGCGCGATATTACCTGGGATGAGGCCCAATCAGTCACACCGCTTAATTCTTATTTCACCGCTCTCCGCTTAGAAGCCGAGGTTGCCGACGGTTATGTTTTTTCTCTCATCGGTGGCTATGCCTCTTCTAATTATAAAAGTCTTATCTTCCGACAGCTGCCGTTTTCGATTGAATTCGAGGGAGGCGGCTTAGGAGGCACATTGTTTGGCGCCGAGGTGAGCAAGGTTTTCCCTTTTGATTCTTTTGGAGTTGGCGGGCAAGTCCGTTTCTTGAGCTACAGTGGAAGCGAAAAAAAATGGCTCATCCCTGACCTGGCGGTTGAGGGCGAGCTCAAAAGTACTCCCAGCTGGCACGAGCTTTCGGCTGGACCAGTTTTAGCCTACTTGGGTTATGAAAACTTTATCCCCTTTCTTTCTGTCCAATATAATTATCTTTCGGGGAAATTCATTTTAAGAGAATTGATAGAGAATCTGACGGGAGAAGAAACTAAGGAAATTAAAGCTAAGGCTAAATTCTCGCTCTCCGCCGGCGCCACCTTCATCTTTTCCTCGCATCTTTCCTTTCGCGGGCAAGCTGCTTACTTACCTCATAAGGGCGGCAGCGACTGGAGTTTAAACCTCAGAGGTATTTTCTCTTTCTAAGGAGGCTATGATGAAGATTCATCGTTATATAGCAATATTTTTGGCGGGAACGATCAGCATAATCTTCCTTACGGGGATAGCCCCCCAGCCAGCTCAAGAAAGAGGCCGACCAGAACTTAACTCACCGCGAGAATTTTTCAGCCGTAACTTGCCAGAGCTTAACTCCGGCAAACCGTTTAACCCTGTTACCCCACGCTATAAAGAAGGCGAGGTTCTGGTCAAGTTTAAACCTACCTTGAGTGAAGCGGGAGTCGACGCCGTTATTGCTCTCTATGGGACGCGACGTTTGAAAAAAATACCTCGTCTCGACGTCAATCAAATTGAGGTCCCAGCTTCATTGAGCGTCAGAGAAATGGTCGAATTGCTCCGTCTCAACCCTGACGTTGAATTCGCGGAACCAAATGGTTACGTTAGAATAACCGTCACCCCCAATGATACTTATTTCAAATACCAATATGCCCTTTATAATTCTGGTCAGGAAATAGGCATACCCGGGAGTCCTCGGGGCAAACAGCGAGCTGATATTCACGCCCCCGAGGCCTGGAGTGAAACCAAGGGCTCTAAGGATGTGGTCATCGCCGTCGTTGATAGCGGTATTGACCTGCTTCATCCTGATATTAAGGACAAATTACGCTCCAGCGGCCGTGACCTGGTTAATAATGATTTTGACGCTACTGATGACCACGGCCATGGTACCCATGTTGCGGGGATAGCTACGGCCGCTACCGATAATAACGAGGGCATTGCTGGCGTCGCCTGGAACTGCCCAGTTATACCGGTCAAAGTCATCGATAAAGAAGGCTCAGGTCTTTATAGCTGGGTGGCCGAGGCCATCGTCTGGGCTGCTGATAACAAGGTGGGAGTAATTAATCTCAGTATCGGCGGAGATGAACCCTCAGAAACTTTAAAGGAGGCGCTCCGCTACGCCTACGAAAAAAATGTTGTGGTCGTGGCCGCCACCGGCAATGACAGCGGCCCGGTGCTCTACCCAGCGGCTTATGATGGCTATTGCTTAGCGGTGGCCGCCACTGATTATAACGACACCAGGCCGGAGTGGTCCAATTATGGCCCTGAAGTCGATGTTGCCGCCCCGGGAGTAAGGATTGTCAGCTTAGTTCCCCGGTGGTATTTTGGTCCGGATTCTTTCCCTTATGGATATGGCTCTGGAACCTCCATGGCCGCGCCTCATGTGGCGGGTTTAGCGGCTCTTCTTAAAAGCCTTAAGCCCTGGCTAAAAGCTAAGGAGATTATGGACATCATTCGTTATTCCTGCGATGATGTCAACGCTACCCAAAACCCGGGAAAAGATAACTTTATTGGCTACGGTCGCGTTAATATGGAGAAAGCTCTGGTACCAATCAAGATAAAAAAAGCGAAGGGATGATTGTTTCGCTTCGCATCCGCAATTTAGCCACGATTGAAGACCTGGAGCTCTCGTTATCTCCAGGGTTTACCATTCTTACCGGTGAAACTGGAGCTGGTAAATCGATTATCATTGACGGAATTAAACTTCTTCTGGGAGAGCGAGCTTCCAGCGAAGTCATCAGGACAGGGAAAAAAGAAGCTTCCGTCGAGGCTGTCTTCCAGGCGAAAAATGTTTCCCCGGATTCGCCAGTTGCGCCCTATCTTGAGGATGGGACTATCTTTCTTCAGCGGTCAATTACGGCCGACGGAGCTGGCCGGGCTTACATCAACGGGATCCTTGTCCCCGTCCGCCGTCTTAAAGAAATTGCCGACGAGCTGGTGGATATTTACGGCCAGAACGACCACATCTTTCTTCTTTATCTCGAAAATCATTTAAATTATCTCGATGACTACATAGAAGCATGGGCCCTTCGCCAGGAAGTCGCTGCTCTTAGCCACCGGTTAAGAACGCTGCGGGAAGAAAAATTGGCCATCGAAGAGAGGCAAAGAGAAAGAGAAAAAAGGCTTGATTTTTTGGCCTACCAAGTGGAAGAAATTAGGCGAGCTAACTTGCGGCCTGGAGAGTGGGAAGAGTTGCTCAATGAGCGGCATCGACTCAAAAATGCCACCAAGATCGCCTTGCTTTGTGAAAAAGCTTTGGAAACGGCTTATTATGGAGACAATTCTCTGCTCTCATCACTCCAACGTTTTTCCTCTTATCTGGAGGAATTAGGTCAGTTCGATTCTAATTTTCAAGAATTAGCCCGCAGCCTCGAGCCTTTAACTATTTTGGTCCGGGAAACAGTGGAGGGGCTGCTTCGCTTTCGCGAACAACAAGAAACGGCCCCAGACCGTTTAGAAAAAATAGAAGAGAGGCTGAGTCAACTCGAGAAGCTTAAACGTAAATATGGCGGAGATATACAAGCCATCTTAGATTATCTCCAAAAATGCGAAAAAGAAAGAGAAGAATTGCTCAGTTCAGAAGAGAGACTAATTGACCTCAACCGGGATATTGAGGCTACTTTTGAAGAATACCGGCACAAAGCGCAAATTCTTTCTGAGCGGAGGCAGCAGGGAGCTAAGGAACTCAAACGTCATTTAGAAAAAGAAATCGCCCTCTTGGGGATGAAACAGGCTCGCCTTGAGGTTAAAGTGTCAAGTCATCCCCGCTCGTTAGATGGTATCGACCAAGTTAAAGAAAGCGGTTGGGACGAGGTTGAGTTCTTAATTAGTCCTAACCCAGGAGAAGAATTAAGGCCGCTGCGCAGGATTGCTTCAGGCGGGGAACTATCGCGAATTATGCTGGCGCTTAAGGCCATCGGC
This sequence comes from uncultured Eubacteriales bacterium, assembly GCA_964627255.1. Classification (GTDB taxonomy): domain Bacteria; phylum Acidobacteriota; class Aminicenantia; order Aminicenantales; family CALLJL01; genus CALLJL01. The sequence continues at coordinate 47,924 of CAZVIN010000007.1, read as the reverse complement.
AAAGAGGCCTCCGCCGGGAAAACCCTAATTTTTGACGAAATTGATTCTGGAATAGGCGGCAAGACGGCTGATTTTATTGCCCAAAAATTGCGTTCCTTAGCCCGTCGGCATCAGGTTATTTGCATCACGCATTTACCCCAAATAGCTTCTTTTGCCAGTCATCACTTTCGGATTGATAAGCGGGTAGAAGGGGCCAGAACCTTTACCTCGGTCAAGAAACTTGCTTTTGAAGAAAGGGTTAAAGAGATGGCCCGGCTACTTTCAGGCAGTCATATCACGCCTGCTTCTCTTCAGAACGCCAGGGAAATGCTTCGCCATAACTTGGGGGAAGAAGCCAATAGCTAATGGATCGCTCTATATCATCGTAAATATAAAAAGGGGAATAGATAAGCTACTAAGGATTTTAATAAGAAATCAGGTAAGCAAGTAAGAAAAGTAATAAGTTAGCAAACAAATAGATAAGTAGGCAATCAAATTGAGATGCTGATATAATAATCAAGGAGCCCCAAGGGAAGCACAGACAGACAGACAGACAGACAGACAGACAGATAGATAGATAGATAGATAGATAGACAGATAGATAGATAGATAGATAGATTGATTGATAGATTGATTGATTGATTGATTGATTGATTGATTCTTTGTTTATTTCGTTGATTGGCGATTGATTATTTATTGGGCTCGTTTTTAAGTGATTTAAGAGAAAGTGAACATTAAAAAAATTAAATATACTAGGCATTAACCAGAGGAAGAAATGACACGACAGGAAAGAGCTTTGACACATTTTCAGACTGGGTTTAATTGCGCTCAATCGGTTCTGCTGGCTTTTGCCTGCGAATTGGGCCTTTCCGAAGAATCGGCCTCTCGTCTGGCTCAAGCTTTTGGGGGCGGAATGGCCAGGACAGGTCAGACTTGTGGCGCAGTAACGGGAGCTATGCTGGTTTTAGGTCTTAAACACGGCAAAGTGAAGCCCGAAGACGACGCGGCAAGGGAAAAAACTTATGCTCTGACGCGAGAATTTTTTTCTCTTTTTCAAGCCAAAAACGGTTCCCTCCTTTGCTGGCAGCTCCTGGGCATTGACTTATCAAGCCCGGGCGGACATGAGTTGGCAAATTCTAAAGGGCTTTTTCAGACCGTCTGTCCGCAGCTCATTCGTTCCTCCATAGACATTTTAGAAGAGCTTCTCTAATGGTCACTTCTCTTCCCCGTCGCTTTTTTGTCCATACCTTCGGTTGTCAAATGAACGAAAGCGACTCTGAACATCTTGCTGGATTATTAGCGAGCCAAGGATGGCAAAAGGTGGCGACAGTTGAAGAAAGCGACCTGGTTATTATCAACACCTGCGCCGTCCGAGCCAAATCAGTGGAAAAATTCTTTTCGCTCTTGGGTAGGCTCAAACAGACTAAGAAAAACAGGCCGTTCAAGGTGGCAGTTGTCGGTTGTGTCGCCCAGCTTCACTCTAAAGAGCTCCTTCAGGGTCACCCAGTGATTGATTATATTCTTGGCCCCGATAATTATCCCGAGCTGCTTCAGCTTATTAATCGAGACGAAAGAGCCAGCTTAACGGCTTGGACCAGTCAATGGCGAGAACACCCTTCCCCTCTTATTCTCAGAGAAAGTACAGTCAGTGCTTATGTTCCTGCGATGGAAGGTTGTAACAATTTCTGTTCCTATTGCATCGTGCCCTTCGCCCGTGGCCGAGAAAAATACCGGCCAGCCCGGGCCATCCTCAAAGAGGTGGAAGAGCTGGCTCTAAAAGGCTATCTGGAAATTCAATTGTTGGGACAAAGCATAACAAGCTATTATGACCAAGAAACAGGCTGGACTTTGGCGGAATTGCTCCAAAATATTTCCCTGATTAAAAATATCTGTTGGATTCGTTTTATCACCTCCCATCCAAAGGACCTAACTAAGGAGGTCGGTCTCGTTATGGCCAAGGAGAAGAATATTTGTCGCCAGATTCATCTCCCCGTACAATCAGGCTCAAATCGAATCCTCCAGAGGATGAAAAGGGGATACAGCCGCGAGGAATACCTGGAGAAAATCGCTCTACTCCGAGAGTTGGTACCAGGAATTAGCCTTTCCACCGACATCATCGTCGGCTTTCCCGGGGAGACAGAAAATGACTTCGAGGCCACTCTAAGCCTTTTGGAGGCAGTCCGTTTTACTAATATCTTTTCTTTTCGTTATTCGCCTCGGCCTTTTACCGCGGCCTCCCGACTTCCCGATGATGTTCCCTTCGAGGTCAAACGCCGCCGTTTAATCGAGGTGCAAGATCTCCAGAAAAAAATCCAGCTGGAGCTCAATTCAGGCTTAGTCGGTCAGGTCATGGATGTTCTTTGCCTTGGCCGCAGCTCAAAAACACCCCAGCTTTTTTCCGGACGTAACGAAGCTTATCAGGTAGTGAACTTCTCTTCAGCCGAGGAAGTCACGAACAAAATGGTGAAAGTCAGGATTACCTCTTTTGGTCCTTATAGCCTACGCGGGGAAATCATTAATTCGCATTAAAAAATTATACATTTTATGTACGCTAAATTGAATTTTTGGGAATAATGTGCTATAAATGGCGACTATTTTTGCCTCAGGGATTGATGCGCAATTTTAACTATTTAACGAAAGGCGGATTTATTTCTTCCTAAGGAGAAGACGATGTTAGCGGCAACTTCTTTTGAGACCATAGCTCTCTGGACAATACTCTTCATCGCCCTACTTGGGCTTGGCTATGCGGTTTTCCTCCGTCGCGAGGTTATGACGGAAGAAAAGGGAAGCCCGCTCATGGTCGAAATCTGGGAAGCCATCAGGCAGGGAGCGGAAGCCTATCTCACTCGGCAGCTCAAGACTATCCTCCCGCTTATCATTTTTCTTACCTTTGCCCTTTTCTTTAGCGTATATATTGTGCCCCCCTCCTCCGAAGCCCTGGAGCGCTTCCCTAACCTCTCGCCGGAAAGGGTTAAGTTAATCATGGGCCTGGGCCGGGCCGGCGCCTTCATTCTGGGAGCCATGTTTTCGCTCCTCGTCGGCCAGCTGGGAATGCGCATGGCTGTTCAGGGTAATGTCCGTGTGGCTGCGGCCGCCCGAACCAGTTTTGATAAAGCCTTGCGGATTGCTTATCGTGCGGGAACGATTACTGGCATGTTGACTGACGGCCTTGGCCTCCTGGGAGGAACAGTAATCTTTATCTTCTTCCAGAAAGCGGCGCCGGACGCTCTTTTGGGCTTTGGATTCGGCGGTACGCTTTTAGCTCTATTCATGCGTGTGGGCGGCGGCATCTACACCAAAGCCGCTGACGTTGGCGCCGACCTTGTGGGCAAAGTTGAGGCAAACATTCCCGAGGACGACCCGCGTAATGCGGCTGTTGTGGCTGACTTAGTGGGCGATAATGTGGGAGATTGCGCTGGCATGGCGGCTGATATCTTCGAAAGCTACGAGGTAACTATCGTTTCTGCCTTGATTTTAGGTTTAGCTTTAGTAGGCATCACGGGCGAAATCAAGTGGATCATCTTCCCGCTCTTAGTGCGAGCTATTGGTGTCTTCTCCTCGATCGTTGGGACTTATCAGGTAAAAGGCAAGAAGGGTGAGGCGGTAGGCAATGCCATGGCCGCGATTAATCGCGGTTTCTATACCTCGGCGGTTCTTTGTATCGTCCTTTTTGCTTTCCTCGCCCATTTCTACATGCATGAATGGCGGGCTTTCCTTTCGGTCGGGGTCGGCATCATTTTAGCTATCGCCATTGATGAGTTAACCAAGTACTTCACCCACACCCATTATGCCCCCGTCAAAGAAATTGCTCGGCGGTCCCGTACTGGCGCCGCTACCCTGCTCCTTTCTGGCCTCTCCCATGGCATGGAGTCAACCGTCTGGGCCATTTTGGTTATTGCCGCCACCATTCTTTCTGCCATACTTATTTATTGGGGTCAACCCGTCGCCTTTGTCCTCTATGGAGTAGCCATGACGGGAATCGGCATGCTCACGCTGACTGGAAATAATGTCGCCATGGATTCCTACGGTCCGATAGTGGACAATGCTAACGGCATCGGCGAAATGGCCGGTCTGGATAAGCAAGCCAGGAAAATAATGGCTGACCTTGATGCTGTGGGCAACACGACGAAAGCAATCACGAAAGGGATAGCCATTGGTTCGGCAGTCATCGCCGCCGTTGCCCTTTTCGGCTCTTATTTAACTGATGTCACTAAGGTTCAGGCCCAACTGGGCGTAAATGAAGCGCAGCAATTACTGCATACGGGAATAAGAATCAATATTCCTATTGTTCTTATCGGTTTACTAATTGGCGGGTCTGTGCCCTGGCTCTTCTCTTCTTTAACCATTAACGCTGTCAGCCGAGCGGCCTCCCTTATCGTCATGGAAGTAAGACGGCAGTTCCGGATTCCGGGGTTGATGGAAGGCAGAGTAAAACCTGATTATGCCCGGGCTGTTTCCATTTGCACCTTAGCGGCTCAAAAAGAATTAATCGGCCTCGCCCTATTAGCCGTCCTGGCGCCACTTATCGTTGGTTTAACTCTCCAAGTGGAAGCCCTGGGAGGTTTCTTAGCGGGAGCAATTCTTTCAGCCCAGCTGTTAGCTGTGTTCATGGCCAACACCGGCGGCGCTTGGGATAACGCCAAAAAAACTATCGAGGACGGTCTATATGGAGGAAAGGGTTCTGCCTGCCACAAAGCAGCCATTATCGGCGATACTGTCGGCGACCCTCTCAAAGACACCTCTGGCCCAGCGCTTAACCCGATGATCAAGGTAATCAACTTAGTTTCCGTCTTGGCTGCCCCCATAATCATTCAGTATAAAAGATTAACCCCGGGACTGGTCGTAGTCGCCGCCGTTCTCCTCGCTATTACAGTGGCCGCTATTCTCTATTCGAAAAGACCGGGGCAAAAAGAACTTGAGCTGGGCGAAGATACTTACCAACCGCAAGAAGCGGACGCGTCTTCTGACCCTTCGGCCTAAAAAAAAATTTAAAGACAAAATATTTTTAGCCCAAGAGGCCGGGTTTGCTATTATCTTCGCTTTCGATTATAATGGCCAATTCTTAAGGACCCTCCGCGAGGTCTGTGGTCTCGATGAAAATTGACGTATGGCCTTCTATTCTTCAGCTTAGCCAAGAAAGAGGTGTCGACCCCCAGGTTATTGTCAACGCCATAAGCGAGTCCCTTAGAGTTGCTTCAAGCAAATATTTTTCCCACGGCGAAAAAATCATCGTTAATTTTAACCCCGAAGAGGGCGAGCTTCGCGTTTACACCGTCAAAAAAGTTGTCGATAAAATACGCAGCAAAGCAACCGAGATCTCCTTAGAGGAAGCGCGGCAAGTCTGGAGCAAGGCTAAGGTCGGCGATTATCTCGAGCTCGACCTTCCGGCCGAAACCTTAGGCCGGATATCCGCCCAAGCAGCCAAACAGGTTATTTTTCAAAAAGTTCGCGACGCGGAGCAGGAGAAAATCTACGATGAATTCGCTCCCCGGGTTGGGGAAATAGTTACCGGATTCGTCCGGCGTCTTGAGGCTCAGAATCTCATTGTTGAGGTCAATAACGCTGAAGTTATTTTCCCGCTGCGGGAGAAGTTGCCAAACGAGGAGTTTAACCGTGGTGACCGGGTTAAAGCAATTATCACTCAGGTAATCAGAGGTCCCAAGGGTTCCCAGGTCTTTATTTCCCGTACTTCGCCCCGTTTCTTGGCCAAACTTCTCGAGGTCGAAGTCCCCGAGGTGGCTAACGGCTTGATCGAAATAAAAGATATTGTCCGTCAGCCCGGAGAAAGGGCCAAAGTGGCCGTTTTTGCCTCCGAAGAGGACGTTGACCCGGTCGGCGCTTGCATTGGGGTAAAGGGGAACAGGATTCAGGCCATAAGCAAGGAGCTTCAGGGCGAAAAAATAGATGTTATCATCTGGTCATCTGACCCTGTTAGCTATGCCCGGTCAGCCTTAAGTCCGGCAAAGATTGAGAATATAGTTATTGTCAACCGCCAGGAAAAAATCATGCGGGCTCTCGTTCCTAAGGACCAGCTCTCCCTGGCTATTGGTAAAAAAGGGGTCAATGTTAGGTTGGCCTCCCGCTTGACTGGCTGGAAGATTGAAATCAAAGAAGAAGCATAAACCATGGAAAAAAGTAAACCTAAGAAAAAGGCAAAGGCGGCCGCGGTTAAAGCGCCGCCCGCCCGACCGCACTACGTTTTGCGGGAGGGAATGACTCTCAAGGAAGTCGCCGAACGGCTGAACATAAAGACGCGTGACCTGTTAGTTAAGCTGGAGAGCCGGGGGAAAATCGCCGATTTGAGCGATTTGGTGGATGAGTCGTTTATCCCTATTCTGGGCCAGGAATTCAACTGTGAGGTCGAGTTAGTTCCGTATGAACAGGAAGTCAAGCGCCGGGCTCTGGCCCAAAAGGACCAGCTCATAACCCGGCCTCCTGTGGTTACCATCATGGGGCATGTCGACCACGGCAAAACCACTTTGCTTGACGCTATTCGCCATTCCCGGTTGGTCGATAAAGAATTCGGAGGAATCACGCAGCACATTGGTGCTTACCGCGTTTCCTGGCAGAATCGCTGGATTACGTTTGTCGATACGCCCGGCCACGAAGCTTTTACCCAGCTTCGCCGCCGAGGCGCTCAAATCACCGATATCGTGGTTCTAGTAGTAGCGGCTGACGACGGAGTTATGCCCCAAACTAAAGAAGCTATCAGTCATGCGCGAGCGGCCGGTGTGCCCATCATTGTCGCCATCAATAAAATTGATAAACCCGAAGCCAACCCGGAAAGAGTAAAACAACAATTAGCCCAAGAAGGACTACTAATAGAGCAATGGGGTGGAGAAATCATCTGCGTTGAGGTTTCAGCCAAGGAAAAAAAGAATATCGGCGAACTGCTGGAGATGATTCTGCTGCTGGCTGATATTATCGAAATCAAGGCTAACCCGCAGGTGGAAGCGCAAGGAATTGTCCTTGAGGCTAAGCTCGACCCCAAAAAAGGGCCCAGCGCCACGGTTATCCTCCAACATGGCGTGCTTTTGGCTGGTCAAGCTTTTATTTCTGGGCTGACTTACGGCAAAATTAGAGCGCTTTTTGACGACCTTGGCCGTCCTATTCGTCGAGTTGAACCGTCGATGCCGGTAGAAGTTCTGGGTTTTAGCGACGTTCCTCAGGCTGGGGACTATTTTCAGGTTGTTCCAGACATGGAAACGGCTCAAAGAATCGTTACAGGCAGGTTGGCGAAGGTAAAGAAGGAAGAGCCAACTCGACCTCAAGTCCTCTCTCTCGATGAACTCTTTAAGCAGATTGAAAAAGGCGAGGCTAAGGAATTTGCTCTGATTATCAAGGCCGATGTTCAGGGATCAGTTGATGTCCTTCGCTCCCTCTTACCCACTTTTGCCACCGAACAGGTGGCTATTAAGATTATTCATGCAGCCACTGGCCCGGTAACCGAATCGGACATTTTGCTGGCCTCAGCCTCTAAAGCTGTCATCCTGTCCTATAATCTTCGCTTACCTCCCGCCATCCAGGAATTAGCCCGGAAGGAAAAGGTGGAAATCAGGAGCTACCAGGTAATTTATGAGCTCATTGATGACCTCAAGAAGGCGATTCGCGGTAAATTGGAGCCTGAAGTCATCGAAATTCCGCTGGGACGAGCTGAAGTGAGAAAAATCTTTGAAATTGCCCGAGTGGGCAAGGTGGCAGGTTGCTATGTACTCGAAGGCAAGATAACTCGCCAGGCGGAAGCCAGGGTTCTGCGCAAGAATGAAGTCGTTTATCAGGGGCGGATTGCTTCTCTCAAACACCTTAAGGATAACGTCTCGGAAGTAAAAAAGGATATGGAATGCGGGCTGAGTCTGGACCGATTTCAGGATTTCCGGGAAGGCGATATTATTTACGCTTTTCAAATAGAAAAAAGGAAACTGGAATAAGAAGAGATGGTTATTGGGTTACTTCTATTGGAGGTTCATCTGCCGCACGCCTCTTCGCTCAAAGACAAAAGAGCGGTCATGACCGGTTTTAAAGAGAGAATTAGGCGACTTTTCAACGTCTCTCTGGCAGAAGTCTCCCAGCATGATAAATGGCAGTTGGCCACTCTGGCGATAATCACCGTTAATAACGAACAGAACATTGTCGACCAAACCTTAGAAAAGATAATCAGGGAAGCCGAGAGTCGTCTCGATGGTCAAATTATCCGTTCCGAGATTCTTCATCTCTGAAAAAGCTCCTTTAGGACTAAAAAATTGACTATAACCAGACGGCAAGAGCGAGTCGCCAGCCTTTTTCAGGCAGCTATAAGTGAAATCATCCAGCGAGACCTGCATCTGGTTGACAGGGCCTTTATAATCGTAAGTCGCGTCGAGATGAGCGGTGATTTAAAGACGGCCAGAGTCTATCTCAGGGTTTTTGGAGAGGCTACCGGCCATGATATCCTTGGCTTTTTTGAAAGACGCAAGGCTCATATTCGGAAAATACTTGCCTCTAAGATAAACATGAAGTATAATCCAGAGCTATTTTTTTTCCTGGACCCGGTCGCCGAGCATGAGCAAAAAATCGATACCCTCCTCGACAAAATCAAAAGGCATGAATGAATCTGCCATCAAACAGGTGGCCGCTAAGTTTTTATCCAGCCAAAAAATCATTATCACTTCTCATCTCCGTCCTGACGGTGATTCTATTTGTACGAGTTTAGCCCTGGCCCATATGGCCGAAGCCTTGGGCAAGCAAGCTTTGATAATTAATCATGACCAAACCCCCTTTCCTTTTTCCCATGTTCCGGATGCCGACAGGATTCGTCATGGCCAAATCTACCCCGAAACTGGTGATTGTATTATTCTCCTCGAGTGTGCCAGCGTCGAACGTTCTGGTCAGGAACATCTTGACGGCTATTTTTTAATCAACATCGACCACCATTACTCAAACTTTCATTATGCTCCGATAAACTGGGTAGAGGCAGGGGCAGCGGCGGTCGGAGAAATGGCTTTCTGGCTAGCCCGGGAGCTTAAAATAAAGTTAACCCCAGCGATGGCTAATCACCTTTATTGTGCCATTGCCTCTGATACTGGGGGATTTCAATTTTCTAACACCAACGCTCAGACCTTCGAGGTCTGTCACTATCTGGTCAGGGCCGGGGCCGAGCCATCCCGGGTTTCTGAACTTCTTTTTAACAATTATTTGCCAGAAAAAATCAAACTCTTAGGTCTTGTCCTTTCCACCTTGAAAATGAATCCTCGAGGCAACATTGCCATAATTACGATGTTTCGTTCTTTTCTGGAAAGATTAGGTCTGCGCGAAGTCGACACTGAAGATATTACCACCCTGGCACGTTCCATCCGAGGTGTCGACCTCGTTCTTTTCTTCAAGGAAGTCGACCATAACACTTATCGCGTCTCCCTTCGGTCAAAAGGGGGGGTGAACGCGGCAGCTATCGCCGAATACTTTGGCGGGGGCGGGCATGTTCATGCCGCTGGCTTTACGGTTCATGGCTCGTATGAATGCTTAATCCAGGAAGTGCCGCGAACTGTCGAGAAATTAATTAATAATTTCGTTAGCTCCTAAAAGCCTATTTCTATTAAAATCAAACCAGGGATGAATTTAGTCAACCCCGACGGAATTCTTCTTATCGACAAACCACCAGGATACACCTCCCACGACGCCGTAGACCGCCTGCGCCGCCTGACGGGCTGGAAAAGAGCTGGTCATTTTGGTTCTCTTGACCCTCTCGCTTCCGGGCTGCTGGTTATCGGTTTCGGACGTGCAACTCGACTCTTTCCGGTTCTTTCCCGGCTACCGAAGACGTATGTTGGCTCAATCCGGTTAGGAGTAGCTACTGATACCTACGATGCTGAAGGACAGCCGTTGGCCCCGCCCTCTTCAGATTTCCCCTCTCAAGAGCAATTGGTCCGGGGCCTGAAAGCTTTTGAGGGCGAAATTACCCAAAAGCCACCCTTATTTTCGGCCAAAAAATATAAGGGTCAGCCTTTTTATCGGTTAGCCCGGCGGGGTCAGTTGCCGCCAGTGAAGCCGGTAAAAGTTATTATTTATGGCCTCCGGCTAATAAGCTACACCCCTCCTGATTTAAGTTTTGAACTTAATTGTAGCTCAGGAACTTATGTTCGGAGCTTAGCTCATGACCTTGGCCAAATCTTGGGCTGTGGCGGCCATTTAGCTGAGCTGAGGAGATTAGCCGTTGGTCCTTTTCAGTTGGAACAGGCTCGAACTCTGGAGGAGGTAGAAAACTTAGCCAGGGAAAAACGAGTCGTAGAGCTTCTTATTCCCCTGGAAAAAGTCCTGGAAGACCGACCTAAGGCTATCCTGCTTGAGCTGGCCACCGGCCAGATAGGCAAAAACCGAATTCTTCCCAAGGAAGCCTTCCTGTCTATTCTTCCCCCTTCCCTTCCCCCACTGCCTTCAGAAACAGAATCAATGATTCGCCTTTTTAGTCAAGACGGCCGGTTCCTGGGTTTGGCCCATCCGGGGACAGAGCCAGGCTCTCTTGTCCCCTTCCTTCTCCTTTGAGCTTAAACCATGCAAAGGGAAAGAACTCAAGCATAGCCTGGTTGTTTTAAAACCAAAAAGTCCTCTTTGTAGAAAGAACGACTAAATTATAATTTTTTAAGGGTTCAAGTCCTTGAATTTTGGGGAGGGGTAGTGTATTTTAAAATATGATATGAGGCTAAATAAAAATCAAATTGATCATATGGCTTCGGTCATCGTCCGGAATCTCCTTCGCGAGAACAAAATAGTGGTGGATGATAAAACCAAGCTGGTCGACGAACTGGTTAATATTCTCTTGGAAGAATTTATCAAAGAGGACCAGCTGGACCAAGAAGTAAGGGAAATCCTCAGCAAACACATGGAGAAGATTCGCCGGGAGAATATCGAATACCAGACGATGTTCCGGATGATAAAGACTAAACTGGCCAAAGAAAGGAACATTGTCCTGTGAGCAATCGCTTGTCCCGCGAGAAAATCAATCATTTGGCACGGTTAATCCTTAATCACCTCCACCGTAGCGACCAAGTTGAATTCTTGGACGAGGCCAACGAAATCCGCCTGATAATTGTCCGTTCGATCGAGGAAGAGCTAAAACTTTATGAATCTCTGGATAAAAAGGCGATTGAGAAGATTCAGACCCAAAAGAAACCAATCGAAGAAGGGAGCCGTGAGTGGGAAATTCTTTACCGCAAATATTATAACGAAGAATTGGCCAAACTCGGCAAGGTCGTCGACTGAAGCCCACGACGAGGTTATAGAACAACCTTTGGTGGAAATTGAAGAAAGAGTCAGGTATTCAGAAGTTGACCAATTTGGAGTTGCCCATAATAAGCATTATTTTGACTGGTTTGAGATAGGCCGGACAGAATTTTGCCGTCAAAAAGGAATTCCCTATAAAGAAATCGAAAAAAAAGGCTTTTTCTTAGTGGTGGTGGCGGCTTTTTGTCGTTACCGCAAACCCCTCCGCTACGATGATTGCTTTATCATTCAAACTGCCTGCCGTGAGGCTAAACCGAAGAAAATTGTTTTTGACTACCGCCTTCTGAGCTCCGACCGCTCAACCATTATCGCCGAGGGCTACACAGTCCATGTACCGGTTAACTCGCAAGCCGAGGTCACACCCCTTCCTCACGAATTTTTATCCCGCTTGCTGAGCTGAATCTCCGTCTTACCCCTACCTCTTTTTTTTCCTATTTGATTCTGATATAAAACCTCCTTATTCTTTTAAAAAAGGAGGACTTATGTTTTGTTTAAAGCATAAGGTTAGGGTGTGGGCTCTCTTATTTTTATTATCTTTTCCTTTTCTAATTGCCCAAGAGAAACCGCCGATAGAGACAAAAGACCTCGATAATTTTAGCTGGCGGCATATTGGACCCTGGTCCTTTTCAGGTCGCATAACCAATGTGGCTGTTCCTCGTGGTCAGACTCTTATTTATTATGTGCTAACAGCTAGCGGCGGCCTCTGGAAAACGGTCGACGGAGGTATCCATTTTGAACCTATTTTTGAAAAATACGGCAACATGAGTATGGGCTATTTAGCCATTGCTCCGTCTAACCCTGATATCCTTTATTTAGGTACAGGAGAACCGATGCACGCCCGCTCCAGCGCCCACGGTAACGGTGTCTGGAAATCAACTGACGGCGGCAAAACCTGGACCAATGTGGGATTAGAAAAGAGCTATTTCATTCCTAAGATTGAGATAGACTTTAAAAACCCTGATATTGTCTATGTAGCCTGTGAAGGAAAGCTCTATGACAACGAAATGGATTGCGAGCGAGGCCTCTATAAAACGACCGACGGCGGTAAAACCTGGACCAATGTTTTCCCCGTCAAGGATAGAGGTGTGGCTGATTTTGTCATCGACCCTCGCAATTCTGATATCGTAATTGCGGCGGCTTATAAAACTTACCGACGCACCTGGACTTATATCGACCGGCAACCCGGCAATCATCTTTATAAAACGACTGACGGCGGCCAGACCTGGAAAAAACTCACAGCTGGTTTACCTTTAGATATTGATTTAGGCCGGGCTGGTCTGACAATTTTCGAGAAAAATCCCAATATTGTTTATGCTCGTCTTGATGAAGAGGTGAATCTTGGCTATGACCAAAGAGAAAACAGCGCCAACTTTAGACAGGGGCAACTTTTCCGTGATGATTTTTATTTCAATAAACTTAAGACTTATAAGGTCCACCCTGAGATAGCCAAGTTAGTTAAGTTTACACCTCTTCAAGCGCCAGACGAGGCCACTCTGGTCCGTCAGCTCAACGACCTGGTTAGGGATAAAGAATTTTTGACCAAAATTGGGGCCGATTTGACCAAGCTGCAGCAAGTGGCCAAGAAAGTGCACGCTAAGAATAAAGATTTAATTGAAGCTATAGCCGAAGTCGAGAAGATGCTCAAAGAACCAGAATCGGAAAATACCAAGGGCCGCTATCAGATAATTAACCGCCACGTTCTGGAAATTCTTTATGCCGATGCTTTTCGCAATCTCCAGCCAGTCAAAAGGTCGGGGGTCGTTTATCGTTCTGACGACCAAGGAGAAACTTGGCGGCGGATGACAGAGTACAAGATAGTCGGCGGGAGCGCCCAGGTTAACCAGACTGAAGCAGGCTATTACGGCCGAATTTATGTTGACCAAACCAATGAGAACCGCCTCTTCTGTGGGGATACCAATGTTACTATCTCTGAGGATGGAGGCAAGACTTTCAAGGTTTCTGGTTGGGACGGTAATTTCAAGACCCACGTCGACCATCGCGCTCTCTGGGTCGACCCGCAGAACCCAAATCACATCTTAAGCGCTAATGATGGTGGATTAAGCGAAACTTGGGACGGTGGCAAACATTGGCACCAAAAGGAAACTATCAGCGCCCAGCAATTCTATGATATCGCCGTGGATAATTCTATTCCCTATAATGTTATGGGTGGAACCCAGGATAATGGCTGCTGGATAGGCCCCTCCCGCAATCGCAACCCCAACGGCGTTTATCCCGCTGATTGGCTTTATTTACCCACAGGTGACGGCTTCTATGCTGTCCGGGATTACTGGAATAACGAATTTATTTATTACGAAAGCCAATTCGGCAACTCCAGTCGAATGAACCTAAAAAATGGCGACACAATTCGGCTGGCCCGCCGAAATACACCGGAGGAAACAGCCGCGGGGGCTCCGGCTCAAAGATACCAATGGAATGCGCCCATTGTGCTTTCCCCTCATAATCCCGGTATTGTTTATATCTGTTCCCAATATGTTCATCGTTCCCTAACCAGAGGTGAGCCTGATACCTGGCAAACGATTAGTCCTGACCTGACAAAGAACGAAAAAGAAAAAATTGAACTTTCCAAAAAAACTAACCTCCAGTACGCCACGATATATACTTTCGCTGAATCGCCGAAGAAACCAGGAGTTCTCTGGGCTGGGACGGATGATGGAAACCTCCAGATGAGTCCTGATGGCGGGGTGACCTGGGTTAACATCACCGCCAAGTTCTACGATAAAAATGGTCAACCAAAGAAAGACATAAAGGGCGCTCGGATACCCTATGACCGCTGGGTAGTGAGAGTTCTTCCCTCGGCTTTTGACAGCAATACTTGCTATGTCGCCTATTCAGGTTATCGTACCCACAACGAAGATAAGACTTATCTTTTTGTTACCCGGGACTCAGGGCAGACTTTCGAAGATATTAGTGGTGGGCTGAATAACCCCGTTAACGATATCGAGGAAGACCCGGCCAACCCGAACATCCTTTACTTGGCCACCGATTACAGTATTTTTGTTACCTTTGACCAGGGAAAAAACTGGGTCAAATTCTCATCGACGGCCCCGGATGTCATAATTATGGACTTGGCAATCCAGAAACGAGACCGCGATTTGGCTATCGGCACCTACGGCCGCGGCATTTATATCGCTGACATCTATCCGCTCAAGGAATTCAAATCGGAAACTTTTTCCCAAGAAGCCTATCTTTTTGAGCCCCAAGAAGTAATCAGGTGGAACCTGTTTGACCGCCGCGGTAGCACGATGGGCGAAGCAGCGCGGGCCCAAAATCCACCAGTTGGAGCCACAATTTATTATTTCCTGAAGAATAAGGCAGAAAAGGTAAACATAACCATTAAGGATATTGACGGCCAAATCGTCCAAGAACTTAACGGGGCCACTGCCCCGGGAATTCAAAAAATATTCTGGAATTTATCACTTAGAGCGGCTCAACAAGAGGGTGACCAACCTGGTTTCATGGGGCGCGGTCGGCCGTCAACCGTTTCCCCAGGAACTTACTTTGTTATCCTGAGTGTTAACGGAAAAGAAGTAGCTACCAGAAAATTACTGGTCCAGCCTGACCCGCTGGATAAGACTATAATTTAACGGCGCAATTTCTTTTTTTGGCAAAAGAGCCAACCTGGAAGATAAAAAAAGGCCGGCTTTTGGGCCGGCCTTTTTTGGTCTGACTTTAACCCTTAAAAGAGAAGGCGAAAACCAAGCAAGAATTTATGATTCTTGGAGAAGGAACGTCCCTCGCCTAACGCCCCTCTGGCTTCAAAGAAAAGTGAGCCCATGGAATTAAAATGATTAAAGACATCAGCCCCTACCTCGCCTACCAGCTCCGCGGCTCCTTTCTGGTCAGCTCTGGCTTTAGTGGAGAAACCAAGACCGGCCCCAAAGAAGGCAGGACCAGAGTGAACATTCAGCAGAACATCAGCCAGAACAAAAGATTTCCAGGGGTCACCTTTAAGCGCCAGAGCGCCGCCGCCCCTCAACAGAATCGACAGTCGGTCGGGGATAATTTTATAGAAGAAGCCCGCTCGAACATCAAAGTATGGCCCATGGCTTCCCTTCGCAAAAAGCGGCCCGCCGTCAACCAGGACAAAGCTTCTTTTTTGGGTTACCTCAAAGACGATCCTTTGAGGCTCAGAAACAGCGCCGAAATCATCCGTAACTACGCAAGTTACAGCATAAGTTCCGGGTTTTAAAAAGACCTTTTCCCAGGTAAAAGGTTTATCGCTGTCGCTGAACTTATCGACCGGGTTACCGGCCTGGTCGGTAATCTCAAAATTAGCTCGAACTACCTCGCCATCCGGGTCATAAGACTCCGAAGCATCAAAAGCAATGGGACGGCCGACATAGTTAAGGCAAGGCTGGCAGGAGATAGTGAGTTTACAAACGGGCGGGAAATTAACATGGACCTTAGCTTCGCAGGGGTTAACGGACGGTTTATCAATTAGATTAACGGCTCCTCCCTGGAAGCGGTAATCGCCAGGCTTATCCAGGGTTAGGGTAATTTTAGCCGCTTCGGGCGTCAATTTGTGGGTGGCGATTTTAGCCCCATCAGGACCAAAGACATCAACCGTCATCGCTTTCGCGTTTCGAGTCCCACTCATATCGATAGTCACTTTATCCTTAATATTGATTTTGGCCGGAGAAACAACAAGGCTACAGACCGCTTCCGGTGGAGGAACTTCCTCAATTTTTCTTAAAGAAATGTTGCCGCAAGGCTTGGGCATAACAAATTCGTATTTTTTCCAATCCTTAACCACGTAGAAGGAAAAAACATCCAGCGGCTTCTGGCCAGCCCATTCCACGTCGGTAACGAGTTTCACTTTGCCCTGGGAGCGAAAAAGCATCCACATAAGTCTGTCGCCTACGGGCAAAGATTTTTCTTCAAAGGTCGAAGTTTTAAGCTGTTCAAGAAAGGGCAGGTAAAGGTCGCCATAGCCGGCCAAGTCAAAACCATACTTGATATCACCAGCGTAGAGGTCAACCAGACGCTTCATCACTTCCTGAGTGGGCACAGCGCCTCTTATGCGAACAAAGGTATAACGGCCAATACTCTTTAACTTCTTAGGTTGAGCGAATCCGGCGACCGAGGTTAGGAGAAGGGCAACAATGACAGCAAAAACCAAACATCTTCTTTTCATCAAACACCTCCTCGCTTTGCATAAAATTGTTTTTAGGAAAGAGCTATTTCATTACTAAGATTAGATAAAACCGCCCGCCTTTGTCAAGAAAAACTGCACATTTTTTAAATTAAATAGCCTTTAATGGCTTAAAAAGAAGGCGATTATCGCTTCAATTACCCCCGAATCTTGAGGGGTCATCTGTAAAACGAGCTCATAAAGGTGCCGATGGGGCCAGCCGCGGTCGACGAGTTTCTTTAAAAAATCTTGGGCTTCGGGGATAGATATCTCTGGATGGGATTGAATTCCCCAGACTCTTCTTCCTTCAACCTCCATAGCCTGAACTGGGCAAGCTTCAGTCGAGGCCAGAGGCCGAAACGGCGGCCGCAGGTTTACGACCTCATCAAAATGGATGGAAAAGGCAAAAAACTCTTCCTGCCCGTTAAAAAGGGGATGTTTAACTAAGGTCTTAATACTAATCCAGCCTACCTCAGGATGAGGACAACGTCGCACGTATTCTTCACCCCCCAAGGCTAAGGCCAAGAGCTGATGTCCATAACAGCTGCCAAGAAGCGCTAAGTTTCGCTTGTAAACTTCCTGGACGAAGGCCACCTCTCGGGTTACCCAATTTTCTCTCTCGACAATCGAGGCCTCTGAACCAGTTAATATGAAATGAGTAAACCCTGCCTCCAGGTCAGGGAGTTCGCTCTCTGGAGCCCGAAAGGCTTTAAAAGGCACCGGCAGGAATTTTTTCCAGTGGTCAACTGGATTATAGAGGTCGGGATAGAGGGAGTTGTCAATAATGGCTACCTTAGGCTCCTTTACCATTCTCTTTCTCCTTGACTTGGGTCATATTAGTTTTTATTTTATTTGTCTAACCTGAAGTAAGTACGGTTTTCTATAATAGCTATAAAATCTTTTGAGTTCAATTGGTTGTTTTTGATATAATGGGGCAAGTTTTCAGGAGGCCCGAAGGTGTATCAGGTTAAGGAAGAATCTGAGCTTTATGTTATAACTCCCAACGAACCAGGTATTTTAGGCCGGGTGTTAAGCACACTTGCCAACGCCGGAGTTAACCTCATTGCTCTCTGGGCTTATGCGGACGGAGACAAGGGCATCTTTCATCTCATCACCTCCAACAATCCTCTGGCCCAAAAGTGCCTTAAATCTCTGGGCTATAAAGTCCGACTCCAAAAAGTTATTACCTGCGAAATCGGCGACCGGGTAGGAGCCGGGGCCGAAATCGGCGCTCTCCTCGGCAATGCGGCCATTGATATCCATTATTGCTACGGAACTTCAGCTGGTCTGGGCAAAGCCTTGCTCGTTTTTAAAACTAACCGCCATAAAAAAGCTCTCCAGACTCTGCAATAGATGTTAGTCTGGCTTTCATTTTTTACTCAGTTCTTTGTTAAGTTACGATTCGGCGCTCTTTATGTCTCCTTCTCGCCTCAATTAGTTTTTGTTCTAACCCCTTTCTTTTTTACCCCTCGCCATCTTTAATTTTCGCCATGAAAATTGCCGTTGTCACCTCTCATGTTCCTTTTGTCGAAGGCGGTCATTTAATTATCGCTCGCTCTACGGTCAGGGCTCTCCGCGAATATGGTCACGAGGCAGAGCTAATTTTGACTCCTCAAAACCGGTTCAGCCGAGTTTTCCAGGCTTATGCGGCCAATTGGCTAACTGACTTGAGAGAGGATGGTTTGGGCCGGCCGATTGAGCAAGTTATCTCTTTCCGCTATCCAAGCTATGCTGTGTACCATCCTGTTCACATCAACTGGCTCAATCATCGTTTCCGAGAATATTACGATTTATGGACTAATTGGTCAGCGACTCTTTCGGTTGCAAAGAGAGTAAAGGAAAAGATAAAACGCTGGGTCATCCATCGTATCGATAATTATCTGCTGAAGCACCGAGTAACCAAAATATTTGCTCAATCCAGAACCATCCAAGATAGGCTTCAAAAATGGGGTCAACTCGTTTCAGAAGTTCTCTATCCACCGCCCCCCCAGCGGCCTTACCGAACTGAAAAATACGGAGATTTTATCCTAACCGTTTCCCGGCTTGATAAGCTCAAACGGCTTGACCAGCTTATCTACGCTCTGGCCCGAGGCGGCGCTTCGGGGTACCAATTAAAAATTATCGGTGACGGCCCAGAAAGAACCACCCTCGAGCGCTTAGTTAGGGAGCTGAGCCTGGAAGAAAGAGTCTTTTTCTCTGGCTGGGCTGACGAGGCCTCTTTGCTTCAAGCTTATGCTGAATGCCGAGCAGTCTTTTTTGGCCCCTACCAGGAAGATTATGGCTTGGTGACTATCGAAGCTTTTGCCTCGGGCAAGCCAGTTATTACCTGTACTGATAGCGGCGGCCCAGTGGAGCTGGTTTCAGCTTCGGGAGCGGGGTTAGTAGTGCCACCCGACCCAGATTCCATCGCCCTCTCCTTAGAAAAAATTATGAGCGATGCCTCCTTGGCCGAGAAAATGGGTCAGCAAGCTATAGCCTATACCGCTAAAATAAATTGGGAAGAGACGATAAAGCGCCTGACTCTGGCTGGTTGAGTTTTTGACAGATATTTCGGCTTCAACCGAGGCAGGTTACCCTAAAAACCACTCCTTTCGGGTCAGGACAAGTTAGGTACTCTGTCTCCGCAATCCAATCATCATCGGGCAGCTCGTCCTCCCTTTGCTTAGCCGTCAGGAAGGGAAAAAGGCTATTCAGAGCAAAAAGGCAAACGCGTTTTCCCTTGGGAATCTCGATTGTTCCTTCGCCGCGAATATAAAAATGGTCCCCAACTTTATGCTTGGCGCCGCAACGCTCCTTAATTTCAGCCACTTCGACTTTAAGCTCTCTCATCCCTCCTCCTTATCTCCTGATTTATCTTTTCACTATAACGTGTCAGCGAAAAAAAGGCAATTATCAGCGGATGAGCCGCGGATTAGTTGACAAAGCGTCGTGATTTGGCTTAAAATTAAAGACCAAGCCCGAAAATAAGGAGGCAAGAATGGCTAAGGCCGAACCTAACGTCGTTCCCCTGTGCGATGTTCTTCTCGTTCTGCTCATCATCTTCATGGTTATTACTCCCATGGTCCAAAAAGGAATTGACGTCAAGTTGCCCGAAACTGCCCAGGATACAGGGGGTGGAGTTCCCTCTGGTCTGATTGTTCTGACGCTGAAAAAGGACCTCTCGGTAATGATTAACCAGGAGCAGATCGACTTAAATATGCTCCAGGATAGGCTAAGGACAATTTATTCGACGCGACAAGACAAGACGATCTTCATCCGGGCTGATGCTAAACTCCCCTTTGTCCGCATTATGGAGCTAATTGATATTGCTAAAGGGGCGGGCGTCGAAACCCTGGGTCTTATTCCTGAGTATTTTACAGAAGAGACAACCAACTAAAGACCAAATTAGCTCCCCTTTCCTTAGGGAGAAGTCATTAACTTGGCGGTTAATCCTCTTCTTATTTTTAATTCTGAAAATCAGCTTATAAATACTGAATTTCGAATCTTTGGGTTATTTAATCGGCCCGATAACTTCTCGAGAAATAATTAAACGCTGGATCTCGTTAGTGCCTTCATAAATCTGGAGAAGTTTAGCATCGCGCATTAACTTTTCCATCGGATAATCTTTCATATAGCCATAGCCGCCAAAAATCTGCAGGCAATCAATCGTTGTATTCATGGCCACATCAGAACCAAAGCACTTAGCCATCGCGGATTCTTTTCCACAGGGTTTTCCCTGGTCAGCTAACCAGGCGGCATAATAAACCAGCTGGCGGGCAGCGTTGACCTCCATGGCCATTTGGGCAATCTTGAAGGCAATATGCTGAAAGGTAGCTATGGGTTTACCGAATTGAGCTCTGGTTTTAGCATAGTCGATAGCATATTCGAGTGCCGCCTTAGCCACCCCTACTCCCGCCGCACCCACCGAAACTCTGGTTTTATCCAAAGTTCTCATCGCCACTATAAAACCGAGGCCTTCTTTGCCTAAAAGATTTTCCTGCGGGACGCGCACATCCTCAAAAAACATCTCAACTGTGTTCGACGCTCTGTGGCCCAACTTATCCTCTTCTTTGCCGATAACTATTCCCGGCGTATCTCGAGGCACAATAAAGGCACTTATCCCCCGGGCTCCTTTTTCAGGGTCGGTGAGAGCAAAAACGACATAAAGCCGAGCTATTCCGCCGTTGGTGATAAAACACTTAGACCCGTTAATTATATATTCCGAGCCTTTTTTCTCGGCCTTGGTTTTTAAAGACCCGGCATCTGAACCAGCCTCCCTTTCTGTTAAGCAAAAAGAAGCAAAGCCCATCTCTTTAGTAAAGGGCGCGAGAAATTTCTTCTTCTGTTCGTCTGTTCCGAAAAGAATAATGGGCGTAAAAGCCAGCGCGTTAGCCATGATGGTGGTAAACATGCCTGCACAACCGGCGGCTAATTCCTCGCTCACCACGACGGTGTCAACGTCACCCAACCCTCCGCCACCGTATTCTTCAGGGATGTTACAAGTCAAAAACCCAGCGGCAAAGGCCTTTTCCATTATCTCCTGAGGAAAGGCATCGCCCCGGTCGTAACGGGCGGCGTTCGGCCTCATTTCTTTAAGGGCAAATTCTTTGGCCATCGCTTGGAGAGCCTGTTGTTCTTCTGTTAGACTAAAATCAATCACTTTAACCTCCTTTCACCAGTCTAAGCTTAGATAATCATAGTTTTCGCTTATATTTTAATTTGCAAAGGATGTCAATTTTCTTTTTCTTCTTTAAAAATGAATCCCTCTCGGGCCAAATAGAACGCCATTCCCTCCAGACCAAGGTGCTGTTGGAGAAAATCCTGCGGTCTGAGGCCGCCTCCAGGCACGGGAAAACGAAGAAAAAGCTTATCCAAAGGAGCTGATAACCAGACTTTTATCCTCGGGTCAAGGGAAGGAGCGACTTCTTTGACCTTTTCCTGAAGCCAGAGAAAAATCGAATCATCGGAGATAGAGTTTTCTTTTAATTCTTTATTGGCTCTTAAATAAGTCAGAGACAGGGAATATATCGCCGCCTCCAGTCTCTCCGCAAGAGCTGGAGCTTTCCCTGGGATGACTCGCAATTCAATGAACCTGACCCCTTTGGGAAGGTGGTCGTTGGTGGTGTTTAAAAAGGCCCCAGATTCTAAAGGTTCAAGGGATTTAAACTCAAAGCACTCTCGATAACCTTCCATGCCTAAAGGCAAAGGTGGCGGAAAGCTAAGTTTAATCTTGGGATGAAAGCCCTCAGAAAAGGCTACCGGTATGCCGCCCCGGCGCAGAACCCGGGATATGGTTCTCATAAAATCCAGATGCCCTAAGAAGCGGGCTTCTTCAGCTTTCTCATAGAAAACAAGATAACGAAAAGTCGGCTGAATGGGCTTGGCTCTTTTTATGCTATTGCTTGGCCATGGTATTTTCCAAGCCGAAGCTTCAGGCAATTTTGGCTTGAAGAGTTCAGGAGCAGAACAACCCTGACATTCCCGGCACTTGTTATCGAGACAAGAAGGAGTTGTTTCCCCCCTTTGGGCTTTAGCCAATTCTTCTTTAAGATATTCCTTTTCAATTCCCAGATGACAGTGATCCCAAGGCAATTCCGCTTCCAGGCCAAAAGAACCGAGATAATCCTGGATTGATAAGCCAAGAAAATTAAAAGACTCTTCCCACAAAGGCCATTGAAGACGGTCTCCCCAACTATCAAACCGCGCCCCTTTCCTCCAGCCTCTTTCTAACACGTCGGCCAAGCGACGGTCGCCTCGGGAAAAAATAGCTTCTAACTGGGCCATTTCGACTGACCTGTCTTTAACCTTAACCGAAGGAAGGCGGCGCAACTGGGATTTAAGATAAGCCAACTTTTCTTCTAATTCTTGACAACTCGCCATGGCTAACCATTGAAAAGGAGTATGCGGTTTGGGGATAAAAGGCGAAAGACTCAAATTAATTAAGGGCGGACGGCACAGAATCTTGCGGCCCAACCCGAGAACGTCTTCCGTCAGCTTGACGATGCCATCTAAATCCTCCTTAGTCTCCGTAGGCAGGCCAAACATGAAATAAAGTTTCAAAATTCGCCAGCCATGCCTAAAAGCTAATTCCGCAGCGCGAAGCACTTCCGCTTCGCTTAAATTTTTGTTGATTACCCGGCGTAAACGCTCGCTGCCGGCTTCAGGCACAATGGTAAAACCGGTTTTCCGGACGCGGCCAATATTTTTAACCGCCTCTGCGGTCAACCCAGATGGCCTGAGGGAAGAAAGCGAGAGGGAAATGTAACGTTTCTCTAATTCCACCATCAAAGCCTGGATAAGCTCGTCAAAATAAGGATAATCGCCGATAGAAAGAGCCATTAAGGAAGCATCTTCATAGCCTGTTGCTTTCAGGCTGGAAAGAGTTGTCGTTAAAACTCTTTGTGGGTCGCGAAAACGGAAGGGAAAATAAAGGCTCGTGGCCTGACAAAAACGGCATTTTTGCGGGCAACCCCGCGCTACTTCAACTGCCACCCGGTCGTGAATAATTTCAATATGGGGAACAATGATCGAAATGGGAAAGGGCGCCTGGTCAAATTGCCTTAAGATTCTTTTGCGAATGACCTTGGGGACGTCTTCCTTGGGCTTTACTGTCAGCAAAGAAGAATTGGCCCCCCGCCGAGCTTCATAAAAAAAAGGCACATAAACTCCTTCCACCGAGGCTAAATGTTTCAGAAGCGAGCGGCGATTCATTCCTGCCGCGCGTAGCTCTTGATATGTCCGAATGATCTCTAAAATCGCCTCTTCTCCATCACCCAACAGAAAAAGGTCAAAAAAGGGCGCCAAAGGCTCAGGATTAAAGGCGCCCGGCCCTCCCGCTATGACTAAGGCCGCGGCTTCATCTCTGGCTTCAGTTCGAAAAGGAATCTGGCCGAGGTCAAGAATGGTTAAAATATTAGTGTAATTTAGCTCGTAAAGGAGCGAAAAACCAACTATATCAAACGAGCGGAGGGGGAGACGGTTTTCAAGAGTAAAAAGAGGCCAACCCCGCCGCCTCAGCTCAGCTTCCATATCCGGCCAAGGGGCAAAAACTCTTTCGGCTAAAAGGTCAGGTTGAGAATTGATAATTTCATAAAGAATTTTTTGCCCTAAATAGGACATTCCAACCTCGTAAGCATCGGGAAAAGCCAGGGCTATCTTGGTCTTAACTTGTTGTGGGTCCTTTCGCCAGCTATTCCATTCTCCGCCCGTATACCTACCGGGTTTTTGGACTAAACGAAGCAATTCAAAGAAGGCTCTCTCCTCCTGCCAAGGGTAATTTTTAAACATTAACCAACCGCCTCATTCTCACGTTAAGCACCAGACCCACAGCCAAAAAATGAGTTAAGAGCGAGGAGCCGCCATAGCTTAAAAAAGGTAAGGGGATGCCGACAACGGGAAAAAAGCCGATAACCATGGCGATGTTAATCAATGTTTCATAGGATATGAGACAAGCCACCATAAAAATAATGTACTTGCCGGCTCTATCTCTGGCCAATTCGACCGCGCGCAGCAGGCGCCATATTAGCCAGAAAAACAGGAGAAGAACACTCACGCTTCCGAGAAAACCAAACTCCTCAGAAATTACGGAAAAAATGAAGTCGGTATGTCGGGCGGGGAGAAAACGCAGCTGGCTCTGCGTTCCTTTCTTGAAACCTTTACCTGAGAAGCCGCCAGAGCCAATGGCAATCTTCGACTGAAGAAGATGGTAGCCGGCGCCCCGCTTGTCCTGATAAGGAGCAATGACTGTGATTAATCTTTTTTTTTGATAATCTTTGAGATAAAAATGCCAGCTGAAAGCGCCGAAAATTAAAACCAAAATAAACAATAAAGCCATGGCCCGTCGACTTAAGCCGGCTAAAAAGAGAGAGGCAAGAAGCAACGGAAGGTAGCAGGCCGCGGTCCCCAAGTCGGGTTGTAAGAGAACTAACAAAAAAGGCACTGCCGTCAAACCAACACTGCCCAAAATGCTCTGAAGGGTGAGCCTTTCACGTCGATACTGGGAGAAAAAAGAGGCTAAGATTAAAATAAGAGCAACCTTAGCTATTTCAGCGGGCTGAAGGCGGAAAAGGGGGAAAACCAGCCAGCCTCGCATCCCGGCAATCTGGCGACTCAAAAACAAGGTGACGAGCAATATTAGGTTTGTCACAATATAAATTGGTAAGGAAAAAATCAGCAGGTGCTGATAGTCAATCGCCAGGGCCAAAATTAGGCCCCCCACGCTTATTAACAGGAACAGAATTTGCTTGGCATAGTACTGGCTGGACAAATAGTAAGAAGAGCTGTAGATAAAAAGAACGCCGATAAGCGACAGAATGAGGATAAGTCCGATAGTCAAGCCGTCAATTTCTCGTAAGAGACGCCGGTCAATCATGGTCTAATTTTTCTTTATACAAAGCAAACATTTCTCGAGCTAAAGGAGCAGCTGAGGCCCCACCCAATCCTCCGAATTCCATAACCACTGTCACCACAATTCTGGGGTTATTTCGGGGAGCAAACCCGGTAAACCAGGAATGAGGTTTAATAACCAAACCAAGCTTTGCCGCTTTTTCTCGGCTAATCACCTGAGTGGACCCTGTCTTACCGCAAACGTCAAAACCCTCAACCAGAGCCAAATGGCCTGTTCCTGAGTCGTTGACCGAACGCCACATCCCTTCTATCACTTTTTCAAAATAATTCGCCTCTATTTTCGGTTCGCTCAGACCTGTCTCCTCTGCTTCTCCATTAACCCTGGCCATTTTATCCAAGACTAAGTGCGGCCTTATTCTTTGGCCTCGATTGGCCAGAAGAGCCGTATGAGCCGCTACCTGAAGCGGTGTTACCTGAATCGGCCCCTGTCCAATGGAAACCGAAATAGTCTCACCCGCAAACCACTCCGTTCCTTGGGTCTGTTTCTTCCACTTGGGGTCAGGAACCAGGCCTTCTTTTTCTCCAGGCAAATCAATCCCGGTTTTGGCCCCAAAACCTAAATAGCGACCAAAATCAGCCAAATCTTCGATACCCAGGCGCCGACCAACATTATAAAAATAGATATTACAGGAATCTTTGATAGCCTCAGGCAAATTAACCCAGCCATGACCGCCTCGTTGCCAGCAGGCAAAAACCCGGCCATAGAATTCAGCTTCTCCGGAACAGAAAAAAGTGGTCCCGGGGGAAATAATTCTTTTCTGTAAGCCAGCCAGAGCTACGGTAAGTTTAAACACCGAGCCAGGAGGATAAAGCCCCCGAATGGCCCGGTTCTCCAAGGGATGGTCAGGACGGGAAAAAAGCTCCTCCCATTCCTTAGAGGAAAAGCGGGAAACAAATTTATTGGGGTCAAAGGTGGGAGAACTGACCATAGCCAGCACTTCTCCCGAACGCGGTTCGAGAGCCACAATTGCCCCTTCCCTTCCCTCCAGAAGGCTCTGGGCTTTGGCTTGTAGGTCAAAATCGAGCGCTAAATGAAGGTCACGACCAGGTTTTGGTTCCACTCGGTCATACTCCCCATGGGTTCTCCCCAAGCTGTCAACTATCTCCAATTTTTTCCCGTCCTCACCCGTTAACCAGGATTCATAGATTTTTTCCAAGCCAATCTTGCCGATTAAATCTCCCATTACCTTTCCCTTGAATTGACCAGAATTGAGCTCTTCGGAAGAAATTTCTTGTAAATAGCCTATGATATGGGCAGTAAGAGGCCCAAAAGGATAAAATCTTCGTGGCTCACGCTCAATAGAGAGTTCAGGAAACTCTAACCGCCGCGCCTCTACTTGGGTTACTTCTTCTAAACTCAGGTTATCCTTGATGACAATAGGAAAAAAATAGGGTTGGTTCGCATACTTTTCAATGCGGTTCTGAAGCACTGTCTCCTCGAGCTTAAGAAGTTCAGCGATTTTTACCAGAGATTTTTTCCAGTCAAGATTATTTTCCCGAATAAGGCAAGCCTTATAAGAGGCAATATTGTCGGCCAGAACGAGGCCGTTCCGGTCGTAAAAGCAACCCCGTGGGGCAGGAATCGTAACCTCTCGCAAACGATTGGCTTCAGCTAAGGACCAATAGTGGCGGTGGTCAAGGATCTGAACTTTCCAATACCCAAAGACCAGAAAAATAAAAGAAATGGCTAAAAGATAAAAACTGCTTCTCACCCGACGGTGGAGGAAAGTGAAATCTTCATAAATTTTCTCTTTTCCCATCGAAATTATAAATATTTTGTTATCTTAGCCATCATTCTTTTGTTCAGCGGTCATTAAGACGAAAAAGAAGTCCGGCCACCAGCGCGGTAGTCAACGGCTGAAGCCAGAATGTCCCGGACCAGACCGAAGCCTTCAAGCCAAAGATTAAATAAGCCAGGCCGGTCCAAACCAGCAGTTCAAACCAACAGGCAAAAAATAAAATCAAGAGTTGTCGGCCTAAGGGTTGAAGATTTAATTTGCGAAAAGCCAGGCCAACACCAAAGCCAAGCCCAGTTTTAGTTAATCCGGCCAGTCCAAAAACATGGAGAGATAAGGCATCTTGGGCCAAGCCGGCGACAGTGCCACTCAAGGTCCCCGCTATTTCTCCGTGGCGCAAAGCTAAATAAACGACGATGATTGAAAAAAAATTAAAAAGGTCATTAATCGCTCGCGGAGTTGACCCCCAGAGGAACTGGAGTAAGAGCGCCAGCAGGATAATTAACGACGACTTTGACCAATGACGCATCTAAACCTGTTAAAAATTTTTGAGGTCAAAAGCCAGGACCCCTACCTGGACTAATCCATTCAGTTTAAAGAACGGCTCGATTATTATTTTCCTGAAGAGCGTCCCCTCCCGAGAAACGGCCACAACTCGACCAACAGGGATTCCGGCGGGATAAATCCCGTCAAACCCCGAAGTAACAACCTCCTCCCCAATATTTATTTCAGGCGAAGAAACGAGGACATAATCCAAATAACAGCGTCCATGGCCATCACCGCGCAGTACCCCAGAAACTTCCTTGCCGGCCGCAACCGCGCCGACGCCGCTGGTATCATCAGTTATTAACTGAACGCGACTGGTCCAGGCTAACACAGGATTGATCACGCGACCAACCAGGTTCCCCTGAGGGTCGAGAACCACCATATCGGCTTTAATTTTATGTTTTTCCCCCCGATTGATTACTATGGATTTATAAATGTTGGCCGCATCACTCCCTACTACCGCTGCTACGATGAGCGACGAAGAAAGATTTTTTAGACGTTCTCTTATCTGCACCTCCTCCCCCAGCCTCTGAAGCACATTCTTTAAGAGGATATTTTCCTGACGAAGGAAAAAAACTTCATCTCTTAACTTCTGGTTTTGTTCTCTAATATCACGCCAGAGCAAATAGTTGTTGCAGAAACGACTGATTTCTCGGCTCATCCCGCTAATAGCCGCCTGAGTGGGCGTTAGAACCGCCAAAAAAGCCTGCTTGAATAAAGTCCCGTCCTCAGAACGAGGCACCTGAAGCGAGATAAGGACAAGATGGCCAAGAATCAGAAGGGAAAAGAGCCGCAAGGCTTTTCTTTCCTTCAAGGGAAGGGCCATAAACCTCCCTGATTTGTAAAGCTCAATTAACCGCGACTTTCTTGAGCAGCTCGATATCATCGAGCATTTTGCCCGCTCCCATGACCACCGTAGAGAGAGGGTCCTCGGTTATAAAAACTGGCAACTGAGTTTCTTCTTTCAACCTTTTATCCAAATTTTTAAGCAGGGCCCCGCCGCCAGTAAGGACAATTCCCCGGTCGATGATATCGGCCGAAAGCTCGGGTGGAGTTCGCTCCAAGGCAATGCGAACGGCGTTGACTATCGCCGCCACTACATCTTCCAGCGCTTCGCGGATTTCTTGGTCGTCGACGACAATTGTCTTCGGAATACCTTCTCTTAAATCCCGGCCCTTGATTTCCATGGTCAACGGTTCATCCAAAGGATAAGCTGACCCTATCTGCATCTTCACTGTTTCGGCCGTTTTTTCCCCGATGAGAAGATTGTATTTCTTTTTTAAATACTGGATAATTTGTTCATCCATCTCGTTACCGGCAACCCGAATCGAATGGTTAAAAACAATCCCGTTTAGCGAAATCACGGCGATGTCCGTCGTCCCCCCGCCAATATCAACGACCATGTTGCCAGTAGGCTCAGAAATCGGTAAATCAGCCCCTATTGCCGCCGACATAGGTTGCTCAATAAGATAAACTTCTGAAGCCTTAGCCCGTAAAGCAACATCCTTTACAGCTCGCCTTTCGACCTGAGTGATCCCGGTGGGAATACCGATAGCGATCCTTGGCCGAAGTAAGAATCCTCGGTTATTTGTTGCCTTGCGGATAAAAAAATCGAGCATTTTTTCGGCGATTTCAAAATCGGCGATAACTCCATCCCGCAGGGGTTTGATGGCGACAACGTTGGCCGGCGTTTTTCCCAGCATTTCTTTAGCCCTGGCGCCGACTGCCTCTACCTTTCCCGTATTTTTATTAATGACCACAATCGAAGGCTCGTTGACTACTATGCCCCTACCCTTAAGATAAACCAGCGTATTGGCTGTCCCTAAGTCAACAGCCAGGTCACATAGAACCCGCTCTTTTATCCAGCTTATTAAACCCATTGTCTTCTTCCGAAAGCATATTCTATCTATTTTTTTAAATAATTCCAATAGATTTGCTATTTCTGCCTATATGTTTTTGGCTAATCCTCTCCGCCAAAGGGGCTCAAAGCGGGCATGGCCGCTTTTATGAGGTAACCATTTTAGCTTGACTTGGGCTCAGCAGTTTGAATATACATAAGGCATAATCAAGAAAGGAGCCGTTCTATGAAACACGAACCTTTTGTGCCTGAAAAAACTGACCTCAGAGAGTTTACGGTTAGGGCCCTTATTCTTGGCCTCTTAATGACAGTCGTTTTAGGCGCTGCCAATGCCTATCTTGGCCTGCGCGCGGGCATGACTATCGCAGCTACTTATCCGGCAGCGGTAATCGGGATGGCTGTCCTAAAGCTCTTGAAGGGGTCTATCTTAGAAGAAAATTTTGCCCGAACAGTGGGCTCCATCGGCGAGTCCGTGGCTGCTGGGGCTATCTTTACCATTCCTGCATTTCTTATTGTGGGTGCCTGGACTAATTTCAATACCGTTGATGCCTATATTAAATCTTCAGCCTTGATGTTCGTTGGCGGCCTCCTCGGCATTCTTTTTGTTACTTTTCTTCGTCGGGTGATGGTAACTGACCCGGAACTTCCTTTTCCCGAATCAGTTGCCGCCTCCGAAATTCACAAAGCCGGTCAGAAGGGAAGCGCCGGAGCCAAATTTTTGTTTCAGGCAATGGGAGTTGGCGCGTTAATTTATGCCCTGGGTGTAGTCCGTCTTTTTGCTGCCTCCAAGGATTTTATCATCAAAGTAGGCTCGATTGGTGCCAGCTTTGTTCGATTAGGTACAAGCAAAACTTCGCCTGCCTTGGGCACAGGCGGGACCGTGGCTGTGGCTGGGCCTGGAATTTATCCCGCCTATATCGGAGTCGGCTACATAATTGGCCCGCGTCTCGCTTCCCTTAACTTTGCTGGAGGAGTGCTCGCTTGGGGTCTCTTCGCTCCCCTTCTTGTCTATTTTCTTGGTCCCCAACTGGTGACCTCGTTTTACGGCCCTCAGGCCAGCCTATCTGAAGTCGGCTGGGAGGCAATGGTTGCCAATGTGTGGCGATTCATAATTCGGCCGATTGCGGTGGGCGGCATGCTGGTTGGCGCCGGCTTTACCCTGTATCGGATGAGGAAAAATTTGGGAGCAGGCCTGAAGCGCTCTATCAGTGATGTAAAAAAAGCGGCCGGCCAAGTTGAACAAGTCTCCCGTTTAGAACGCGATTTAGATTTCCGATATGTTTTCAGTGGCCTGGCTATTTCGGTTATCTTGATGGTCTTTGTCTACCGGGTTTTTGCCGGAACCTTTGGGGCAGCGATTGTGGCGGCCTTGGTTATGGCTTTGGCTGGATTTTTCTTTGCCGCTGTTTCTGGCAACCTGGTTGGGACAATCGGCTCGTCCAACAACCCGATCTCCGGCCTCACCCTTTCAACGCTGATTATTGCCGCTATTCTGATGGTGTTGATCGGCGCAACCGGCATAAGCGGCGTGGCTGCAGTCTTGGGAGTAGCTGCTGTGGTGTGTGTTTCTTCGGCCGTGGCTGGGGAAATGCTTCAAGACCTCAAAGTTGGGCATATTTTAGGCGGCACCCCCTGGAAGATGCAGGTTGGCGACCTCGTGGGTGTGCTGGCTTCTTCGCTCATTCTTTTTTTCCCCTTAATGATCTTGCACGGCGCCTTTACTTTCGGCAGCAAGGAGCTTCCGGCCCCTCAAGCCGGCTTAATGGCCGCTCTCTCACAGGGAATTGTGGGTGGAGAGATGGCCTGGCCACTGGTAGTTGTCGGCATGTTTATGGGCTTTGCCTTAATTTTAGTTCAGGTCCGCTCACCCATGTTAGTGGCCGTTGGCATGTACTTGCCGCTTGAGACCACCTTTGCGATTTTTTGCGGCGGGATAATTAAGGCGGTTGTCGAGAAATTGGCCGCGAAGAAAAGTTTTAACGAAGCTCAGAAGGCGCGAGTGGAAAACACAGGAATTCTTCTGGCCTCAGGTTTAATCGCCGGCGAAGCCCTGACTGGCCTCCTTCGAGCCGCCTTAACCTTTTTCAACGTTAAAATTCCGGGGATTTTTGCGGCCCCCAGCTATCTTTTTGGCCTTGTCTTTATCGGGATAATCGGCCTTTATCTCGTGGCTGTCCCGCTGCGCAATGCTGGCCGGGCCGAAGAACCCGCACCTCCGACGGCCATAATTTGAACTAGAACGGGATTGATTCTATAGGTCTAATTTGTGATTGCGGTCTAAACACCCGAATTAATCATCGCCCTCAACATAGAAGTTTACTTCCCCCCCCCGAGCGAGTTTATCCTTGCGGCCAAAAAGCTATACCAAGCGTTATCAGTAACGCCAACATAAATTTTCATTACTTAACTTTTTCACCTTCCTAATGGCATGGCTTTAAATACTTAAGGCTGTTAGGTGGCAAGTGATTCCTATACCTCATGAATTATCTTGCTTAATGAATCTCTGTGCCTTTCAATTGCCTCTAATTTCAGTCTTATCCGATAAGCCCCGTCGACGGCATCATAACCGATTATATTTAGGTCAGCAACAGCAAAAAAGGGGGCACACTATCAGGTCTTTATTAAAGAAAGAAATGATCGTATCCTGGAGAGCATTAAGCTAAAATGCCCAGAATGGGTCAGAATAAAATTAAGATAAAATAAACAAGAAAACCCCTAAAAAGGAGGTAGCCTTGAGGAGAAGAATTTTTTTGGCCATCCTTAAGTTTCTGTTTTTGCTTTTTATTAGCTTTAATCTTTTGCTTGTGGCCAAAACGAATGCTTCGGAGAAACCCAGCCTGAAGCCAGCCGACGTCTCTTTCACCGTGGCTCTTACCGGCGATTCCATTATCACCCGTCGCCTTTCTGTCTATTCTGAACCTGATTTTCTTAAATTGATTGAAATCATTCGCTCGGCTGATATTGCCTTTACTAACCTGGAAATTCTCTTCCATGATTACGAGGCCTATCCTATGCATGAAAGCGGCGGAACCTACCTGCGGGCTGAACCGGGCCTCGCTAAGGAATTAGTTTGGGCGGGCTTTGACCTTGTTTCCCGGGCCAATAATCATGCCGGCGATTTTGGCGTTATAGGCATGGAGCTAACTACCAAGTATGTTGAGGCGGCAGGTCTCGTTCAGGCTGGTGTTGGCCGCAGTCTAACTGAAGCCAGGGAGGCGCGTTTTCTGGAAACAGCCAAAGCGCGGGTGGCTTTGATTTCCTGTGCCTCGACTTTTCCCGACCATGCTCGGGCCAGTAAATCCCGGGACGATATCCCGCCTCGACCCGGCCTCAACCCCCTTCGCTTTACCTCAACCTATGTGGTTACGGCGGAGCAATTGGAAGGGCTGCGAACTATCTTGCAGCAATGGGGGCTGAATCCGCCTTTGGAAAGTTCCCAGTTGAGTTTTCTCCGTCAGCGAATCGTGAAAGGCGATTCAGCGGAAATAAGAACATCTCTTAACCCTGGCGACCTGGCAGAGATAACCGCGATCATTCGCAACGCCAGCGCTTTGGCTGACCTGGTCATCGTTTCTGTCCATAGCCATGAACAGGGAAAGGATAGATTTTCTTCCCCCTCCTTCCTCGTTGATTTTGCGCACGCGGCTATTGACGCTGGCGCTTCCCTGGTTGTCAATCATGGTCCCCACATTTTAAAAGGGATAGAAATTTACCAAGGTAAGCCAATTTTTTATAGTTTAGGAAATTTTATTTTTCAGAATGAAACGCCGCTTCGTTTGCCCCAGGAGAATTATGAGCCCTATCGTTTGGGTGAAGATAAACATGTTGCTGATTTTAATGAAGCTCGCTATGATTCGGACCGGCGGGGTTTTCCCAGCCAGCCTGAATACTGGGAATCAGTTGTCGCCTGTTTGAAATGGCGAGAAAAAGAACTAAGAGAAATAAAGTTAATTCCCGTCTCCCTTGGTTTTGGCCAGCCACGTTGGGTGAGGGGAAGACCTCTTTTGGCTGAGCCCATCTTGGGCCAAAAAATTATTAGCGACCTGAAGAGGCTATCAGAGCCTTTTGGCGTTAGCATTGAATATAATGAAAAAGAAAATATCGGCCTGGTTATCCTTCCTAAAATAAATTCACCCTAAGAAATTCGCCTTAAAGCTGATGAGGAAGGTTCTAAAAAATTAGGTGCTTGTTAATATCTTGTTTCTTCTTTATTTCTTCTCGAGTTTAGAGGCGGCTCCACGCCAGACTATTTCAGCAAGAGGTTGGCTACTTCGCCTGAGAAACCCCACTTTGAACCAATAAATTCTATCTGGTAAAATAAAAACATGGCTCTGAGAAAAATAGTCCAGTATGGCCACCCTGTGCTTCATCGCGCCGCCGAGCCCATTCAAGATATTAATGAAGAAATTTTATCTTTAGCTCAAGATATGGTGGAGACAATGCATGCGGCGCCGGGGATTGGTTTAGCCGCGCCCCAGCTTGGCATGAGCCAAAGGCTGATTACGGTCGACTTGTCTGTCGGAGAAAAAGCCGATGAGTTAATTATCATGGTAAACCCAGAAATTTTAGAAGCAGAAGGCGAGTCCATCGAAGAGGAAGGCTGCCTTTCTGTTCCCGAAATAAGAGAAAAGGTAAGGCGGCCGGCTCGCATCCTGGTCCGAGGTCTTAGCCTGGAGGGCCAGGAGATAAAAATAGAAGCCTCTGACCTTCTGGCTCGTGTTTTTTGTCATGAACTGGACCATTTAGAAGGCCGACTGTTTTTGGACCGTCTCTCGCCTCTTAAGCGCCAGCTCTTGCGCCGCAGATTACAACGCCAATTAGGTTTGTCTTCCAAAGAATGAACATCGTTTTTTTTGGCACGCCTGAGCCTGCCCTTCCTTCCCTAGAGAAACTAATCGCCGCCGGACATTCCATTAAACTAGTTGTCACCCAGCCTGACCGGCCGGCGGGCCGAGGCCAAAAAGTAAAGCCGCCCCCAGTAAAATCCTTGGCCTGGCGTTACCAGCTCCCAGTAATTCAACCGGACAAAATTAGACGGGATAAACAGGCATTGGATTTAATTTACTCTCTTTCGCCCGACATAATCATCGTGGTCGCCTTTGGCCAGCTCCTGCCCGCTGAACTTATCTATTTCCCGCCGTTTAAAGCCGTCAACGTCCATTTTTCTCTTTTACCCAAATATCGCGGGGCCTGCCCTGTGGCTTGGGCTCTCCTGAATGGTGAGGAAAAAACAGGCGTAACCATTTTCCAGCTTAATGAAAAAATGGATGAGGGGGATATCCTCAGTCAAATTGAAGTCCCGATTTTGCCGGGAGAAAATGCCGAAGAATTAGAGCAACGATTGGCCGTCCTTGGCGCCGACCTCCTTTTGAAAACTTTAGATGAAATCCACCAAATAACCCCGCAGCCCCAGAATCATTCCCTGGCTACCTATGCCCCTAAGATCGAAAAAGACCAAGGTCGCCTTGATTGGACCAGTCCAGCGGCCAAAATAGACCGTCGGGTCAGAGCTCTTTATCCCTGGCCAGGCGCATTTACCTATTGCCGGGGAGAGTTAGTTAAGGTTCACCGCGGCGCGCTGCAACCAACCTCGAATTTAATCGCCAAACCAGGTGAGATTATCCGCATCAACCACGAAGGTGTTGATGTCGCCTGCGGCGACCACCAGGTTTATCGCCTCGAAAAGCTCCAACGCGAAAACCGCCGCCAGATGGGTGCCTATGAATTTTCCTTAGGAATGAGACTTAAGCCAGGCGAGCTACTCGGATAATCGAACCAATCAATAAATTCAGGCCGAGATAAAAATTACCGAGAGGCTAAGGGTTATTCTTCTAATATATATTGAAGCGGATTAACTGATTTGCCATTAACCTGCACTTCATAATGCAAGTGCGGCCCCAAAGCCTTTCCCGTTTTGCCCACCAAGCCTATTATATCGCCTCGTCTTATCTTCTGACCGGGCCGAACCAAAATCTTATCCAGATGATAAAAAAGAGTGCTCAGCCCCCCTCCGTGGCTAATCAAAATTGTTTTGCCTCCAATGCGGTCATTCTTTGTCTCGACGACAACCCCGTCAGCCGTAGCCACGATTGGATTGCCTAAATTAGTGGCAATATCAATTCCTTTGTGGAACGTCTGTTTGCCGGTAAAGGGGTCGATACGCCAGCCAAAACCGGAGGTAATAAACCCGGCTGTTGGCCAGATGGTTGGTGTCTGGGCTAAGCGAACAGTCTGATGTTCAAAATAATCTAAAAGGGTACTAAGGTTTTGTTCTAATTGTTCAGCCTTCATCTGAACTTGACCGAGCGGCACATTAGCAACCGCCGAATTATCGCTTGGCCCAGAGTTCACTCCGTTACCACTTTCAGGTCCAGAGCCAACACCAACTTCTTTGAGCGCTTCCGGCGAACGGAGCCCGGCCATAACATTAAGTTTGCGGGCATAATTTTCGAAGGCCCGAATTTTGGCCGTTAATTGCTGGACGGAATTCTCATAGGAGGTGATAACCTTTTTTTGTTCCTGATTTTCACTCAAAAGAAGGCGGTATTTGGCGCGGGTGACGTTCATGCTGAAATAATCTACTAAGAAGCCAATTAGAATTATCGTTGCTGTGGCCAGTGCCGAGAAAAACACGCGGCTGGCTCGCCGCGAGATAGTTATCGTCCTGGTAGTTCCCCGTCTATGAGGAATAATTACCAACGATAAGAATTTCTTTTGGCTCATAAAACCTTTCCCTTGATTATCAAAATAATACTTCCCTGTCAAGAGCTAATTACTTTCTTCTTGCTTCTTTCTGGGATATGCTCTCTGACCCACTGGATGATCTCCTGAGTCGGGGTACCAGGAAGGAAAATTTCAGCCAGCCCAATTTTTTTCAGCCGGGGGATATCCTTTTCCGGAATAATGCCGCCCGCGATGACGGGGATATCGCTGGCTCCTCTTTTCCGCAGTAAGTTCATAATCCGAGGAAAAAGCACGTTATGGGCGCCGCTGAGAATACTTAAACCAATAAGGTCCACATCCTCCTGAATCGCGGCGTTAACGATTTCCTCTGGAGTCCGTCTGAGTCCAGTATATATTACTTCCATGCCGGCATCCCTCAGCGCCCGACAAATGACCTTGGCTCCCCGGTCATGGCCGTCAAGTCCAGGCTTAGCGATAAGGACTCTCAGCCTCGGCTGATGATGCGGAGGCCAGGCTCTTCGGCCGGGTTCAAGGTTTGCCGGGGCTTGTCTTCCTGGCCGTTTTTTCTCCTTCATCTTGGCCTCCTGAGCTTTCATTTATCAATAGGTAGTTGGCTCTTCATAAACCCCGTAGACCTCTTTTAAGGCGTCCATGACCTCGCCAACCGTAGCGTAAGCTCGGACACAGTTAAGAATAAAGGGCATAAGGTTTATCTCGTCCTGGGCCGCCTTTTTTAGGTCAGCTAAGGATTGCTTGACCAGAAGCTTGTTCCTAGTTTTCTTGACCTCCCGGAGCCGGCCCAACTGATGCTCCGCCACTGCCGGGTCAACCTCCAGGATAGGAATGGGCTCGTGTTCCATCTCGAAGGCATTGACTCCCACAATAATTTTTTCCTTTTTCTCCACTGCTTGCTGATAGAAATAAGCGCTGTCCGCAATTTCCTTCTGGGGAAAACCCAGCTCAATGGCCTTGACCATGCCGCCGAGATTATCAATTTTCCTTATATATGCCTTGGCCTCCTCTTCCATCTCCTGGGTTAATTTTTCGACATAATAACTTCCGCCGAGAGGGTCAATAGTGTTGGCGACACCGCTCTCGTAAGCAATTATCTGTTGGGTTCGAAGAGCAATGGTTACCGCTTGTTCTGAGGGTAAAGCATAGGTCTCATCTAAGGAGTTAGTGTGAAGAGATTGGGTACCACCAAGCACAGCGGCGAGGGCCTGGATAGCTACCCGGATAATATTGTTGTATGGCTGCTGAGCCATAAGAGAAACTCCTGAGGTCTGGGTGTGAAAGCGCAACCACCACGAACGCTCTTTTTTGGCACCGAACCTTTCGCGCATAACTTCTGCCCAGATTTTTCTGGCTGCCCTGAACTTAGCAATTTCCTCGAAAAAATCATTGTGGGCGTTGAAAAAAAATGACAGCCGAGGGGCAAATTCGTCTATCTTTAGCCCTCTCTCCAAAGCCCACTCAACGTATTCAATTCCATCCCGAAGGGTAAAAGCCAGCTCTTGAACGGCCGTGGCGCCCGCTTCTCTGATGTGATATCCAGAGATGGAAATAGTATTCCAGCGGGGAACCTCTTTGGCTCCGTACTCAAACGTATCGACGACCAATTTCATCGAAGGCCGAGGCGGAAAGACATAGGTTTTCTGAGCAATATATTCCTTGAGAATATCGTTTTGAATCGTCCCCGAAATTATCTGCGGTGACACGCCTTGCTTCTCTGCAACGGCAATGTACATTGCCCAGAGAACGGCTGCCGGCGGGTTAATGGTCATGGAAGTAGTTATTTTGTCTAAGGGAATGCCGTCAAAGAGAATCTCCATATCCGCCAAGCTATCAATGGCGACGCCACACTTGCCAATCTCGCCCTGAGCCAGAGGATGGTCAGAATCAATCCCCATTAAAGTAGGCAAATGAAAGGCCACACTCAACCCGGTTTGTCCCAACGACAACAGGTATTTAAACCGGCGATTGGTGTCTTCCGCTGACCCGAAACCAGAAAACTGCCGCATCGTCCACAGTCGGCCTCGGTACATAGTAGGGTGAATCCCTCGAGTAAAGGGATATTCTCCCGGAAACCCTAATTCGCGCCAAAAATCAAAATCTTTCAAATCAAGCGGGGTATAAAGAGCTTTAATCGGCCGCCCAGAAATTGAGGTAGCCTTACTTGTCTCGCCGCCGCCGAGCTTAAACTCTTCTTTAAAGGCCCGTTCCCAGCGTCGGAGGCCACACCGGAGTGAGGCGGTATCTTCGCTCAGCTTTCTCTTGAGCTGGCTTTGACTTCGATTCATGGCTCCTCCTCGAGGCCAAAACCTGATTTTTAGACTAAGGATTAATTAACGCCCAATCAATCTTCGCTGACGCGGAAGACTTTATCATGCTCCCGCACCTGGTCAATTACTTTGAGACCGATAGAATCGCCTTTTTTTGCCACTGTCACTTGCTGGTGTTCAACTTGCATCGACTCCACCTTTTGGTAGAAATCCGTAGTATGACCTTTGATGTGAATCGTATCCCCCACCCGAAGTTCGCCTGCCACGAGTTCCACTACCCCGACACCAAGCCGCGAAAAGTAATGAGTTATCCGACCAATCTCTTCCTCCATTTTAAGCCTCCTTTCGGAATGCTTTCTTCTTATCAAAAAATAAGCAACTTGGCAAGCTAACTTCCGCAGAGGACTGACCCGCCG
Organism: uncultured Eubacteriales bacterium; assembly: GCA_964627255.1. GTDB lineage: Bacteria > Acidobacteriota > Aminicenantia > Aminicenantales > CALLJL01 > CALLJL01. The sequence goes on along the minus strand of CAZVIN010000007.1, from coordinate 9,633 downwards.
TTGACATGAATGACGGTACCGGTGATATGACGGGCTAAATCAGACAGGAGAAAGAGAATTGGCCCCGCAATGTCTTCCGGAGGGGGGATTCTCTTCAGAGGGATGGAATTCTGGACCGTCCGCCGAAATTCAGGGTCAGCAAAAACCTCCGCACACATGTCAGTATCGACCCAACCAGGAGCAACACAATTGACCCGAATCCCGTAGGGAGCTAATTCCACGGCCAAGGATTTTGTCAAGGAATGGAGCGCTCCTTTACTGGCGGCATAGTGGGAATGATAGGCTTCGCCCCTGACGGCGGCGGTCGAAGAAACGTTGACAATTACTCCTCCTCCTTGCTTTCGCATCAACGGAACCACCGCATTGATCACGTAAAAAACCGCATCGAGGTTCAGGCGCATCGTTTCTTCCCAAACTTGGCGACTCATCTGACCCATCTCTCCATATGTCCAGATACCAGCATTATTGACGACATAATCAAGTCTGCCCCACTCCGCCACCACCTTTTCGACCAGTTCTCTTGTCTCTTCTTCATGCGAAATATCAGCTTTAATTGTCAACGCCCGGCGGCCAAATTCTTCTATCATTTTTTTAACTTCTGCAGCCGCGGCGTCGTTGCGAACATAATTAATCGCCACATCCACGCCGGCTTGGGCCAGAAGAATCGCCGTGGCCCGACCAATCCCGCGGCTTCCTCCCGTGATTAACGCCTTCTTTCCCGATAGTTCAAACATTAGACTATTCTCCTAACGAAATTTGCGCCCTATGGCAATAAATATCTTTCAATATTGACCAGAATAATGAAGCGTCCCTTCCTTTATCTCATCAAACTGAAGATAGCGATAAATCTTGTCAGCTTGGGGCAAAACTTTTTCCTTCATTATTGCCAGGTATTCTTCAGTTGTCGGGATGGCTCCTTTCAGAGCACAGACCGCGGCGAGCTCCGCTGAACCAAGATAAACTCTGGCTCCGTAACCCATCCGGTCATCAAAATTTCGGGTGGAGGTAGAAAAAACAGTGGCCTGTGGCCTAACCCGAGCCTGGTTTCCCATGCACAAAGAACAGCCGGGGACCTCCGTTCGAGCGCCGACCGAAGCAAACACAGAATACAAACCTTCCCGCATCAACTGGGCCGCATCCATTTTGGTTGGTGGGGTTAGCCAGACTCGGGTAGCTAAATAGGGGGCACCTTCGAAAATTCTGGCTACAGCCCGAAAATGTCCGATGTTAGTCATGCAAGAGCCGATAAAAACCTCATCAATTTTATCACCAGAGACTTCGCTTAATAGGCGGACGTCGTCAGGGTCGTTAGGGCAAGCCAGAATCGGTTCGACGATTTCCTCAAGATTTATTTCGATTACGGCCGCATATTCTGCGGTCTCATCACGGCGCAACAAAGAAGGGTTTTCGAGCCACGCTTGGCAGGCTTCGAGGCGGCGGCGCAGGGTGTCCGCTGATTGATAGCCTTCTTCAATCATCTTCTCCATCAAAGCAATATTACTCCTAAGGTAGCGGGCAACATTTTCTTCTTTAAGAGCGATCACTCCGCCCGCTGCCGACCTCTCGGCCGTGGCATTGGTCAACTCGTAAGCCTGCTCCACGGTTAACTCTTCCAGTCCCTCCATCTCGATTATTCGGCCATTAAAAATGTTCTTTTTCCCCTTTTTGGCCACAGTCAGCAAACCTTGGTTGATAGCAAAATAAGGAATGGCATTAACTATGTCCCGCAAGGTAATCCCTGGTTGGAGCCGACCGCTGAATTTGACCAGAACTGATTCCGGCATATCAAGAGGCATGAACCCAAGCGCTCCTGCAAAGGCAACTAAGCCGGAGCCAGCGGGAAAACTAAGTCCCAAGGGAAACCGGGTATGCGAATCACCACCTGTTCCCACCGTGTCCGGAAGGAGGAAACGATTCAACCAGGAATGAATTACCCCGTCACCTGGCTTTAAGGCCACCCCGCCGCGAGAAATGATAAATTGCGGTAGGCTACGATGCATTTTAACATCAGCGGCTTTAGGATAAGCTGCTGTGTGGCAAAAGGACTGCATAAAAAATTCAGTTTGAAATTCGAGACAGGCTAACTCCTTAAGCTCATCTGCCGTCATCGGACCAGTAGTGTCCTGAGAACCCACAGTGGTCATCTTCGGCTCGCAAGCTGACCCAGGCAGGACTCCTTCCAGACTGCAAGCCCGGCCAACGATCTTTTGGGCTAAGGTAAACCCTTGTCCTTCCTTTGGTCTTGGGTTCTCCAGCTTGACGAAAAAGTCGGCTTCTCCCCAGTTTAAGGCCCGGCGAGCTCGGTTAGTCAAATCGCGGCCAATAATCAGGTTAAGACGACCGCCAGCCCGGAATTCGTCCTTTAAGGTCGGAGGTTTAAATTCAAACTTGGCCATAACCTCGCCTTTATCATTAGCGATGGTTCCCTGACGAGTGTCCAAGATAATAATATCGCCGGTTTTAAGAGCGCTGACATCTGTCATAATCGGTAGTCCGCCTGAATCCTGGGTGGTGTTAAAGAAAATCGGCGCGATGAGCCCAGCCAGGACCACTCCTCCTTTTCTTTTGTTGGGAACATAGGGTATATCCTCGCCGATGTGCCACATCAGAGAATTGCAAGCTGATTTGCGACTCGAGCCGGTGCCGACTACGTCACCAACAAAGGCTACCTTGAATCCTTCCTGGCGAAATTGCCGGATGGTTTGAATTCCGCCAGGAAAACGGGTCTCGCCCATGGAAAGGGCATGGAGCGGAATATCAGGCCGGCTCCAGGCATGCTTAGCCGGAGAAAAATCATCGGTGTTTATTTCGCCGTCGACCTTAAAAACTTTAAGCTCTATCTTTTCTGGTATTTCTGGTCGCGATAAAAACCATTCGCCTTTAGCCCAAGCCTCGAGAACATCTTTAGCATAGGAATTTGTCTTGGCCTTCTCGACCACAGTCTGAAAGGCTCCATAAACGAGGATAAGGCGCTTTAAGGCGGCCGCCGCAGCTGCGGCCAGGGAAGGTTCGTCTAAGAAACTAACCAGTGGCTCCACATTATAGCCCCCCAGCATCGTCCCTAAGAGCTCAACTGCTTCCACCGGTGAAATTAACGGCGACTTTTTTTGTCCACGGGCTATTTTGGCCAGCCAGTCAGCTTTAACCTTAGCCGCCGGGTCAACACCAGGAGCTACTCTTTTTCTGAGCAGGTCTAAAAGCTTCTCCTCCAGACCAGGGGGTGGATTCTCCAGCGCCGCGCAAACCTCTGCCGTCTCTTCCGGGGTTAAGGGCGGAGCGGGTATACCTAAAGCTTGACGTTCTTTTTCTTTTTGCCAGTAAGCTTCTAACATAAAAGTTTCTCCTTTCTTTAATTAGGCGCAAGAATTATTTTTTATTATCTCCCCAACAATTTGTCAAAAAAGACGGCAAAATTGAAAACCAAATCGCCCCGGCCGAGTTTTTCCCGCCGTTTGAAAATCTCTCATTTTTATCCAACTAAATTCGGATAAGCCAATAAACTCTTGATTCCCTAAAAACGGGCGCCTCGAGGAAAAAGTATTGATTGATTTTATGAAGCTAAATAGATAAAATCTTTTTCCGTCATATTTCTACATTTAGGGAGGAATGATTATGGATTATGCAGCCATCGAAAAGGCCAAAGAGCATTTTGGCCGGCTTCTTGAAGCTCAAATGAAACGAATGGAAAGAATCAAGGCTCAGCCCGACTGGATTGATTATTCCCAGCTTAAACCAATTATTATCGGTATCATTGGCGGCGACGGAATCGGCCCTTACATCGCCAAAGAGTCGGAGCGCGTTCTCCAATTCATGCTCCAAGAAGAAATTGAAAAAGGCAAGGTCGAATTCCGCACAATCGAGGGTTTAACGATTGAGAACCGGGCGGCTTGTCTTAAACCAATCCCCGATGATGTGCTAGGAGAAATCAAGAAATGCCATGTCACCTTGAAGGGACCGACCACCACTCCTCGAAAAGGGGACCCCTGGCCAAACATTGAATCCTGTAACGTCGCGATGCGTAAAGAGCTTGACCTGTTTGCCAACGTCCGGCCAGTAAGAGTCCCCCAACAGGGGATTGACTGGATCTTCTTTCGAGAAAACACCGAAGATGTCTACGCACTTGGCCCCTTCGGGATTGAAGTCGACGCCGACATCGCGATTGATTTCCGGTTAATCAGCGCTCCCGGGGCTGAGAGAATTTGCCGTTTGGCTTTTGAGCACGCCCGAAAAACGGGCAAAAACCGAGTGACCTGTGTGACCAAAGCCAACGTCGTTAAAACCACTGACGGCCGTTTTCTTGAGAATTTTTATCGGATTGCTAAAGAATATCCAGAAATCCAGGTTGACGACTGGTATATCGATATCATGACGGCCAAGCTCATCGACGAGAAGCGACGCCGCGAATTCCAGGTTTTCGTCTTGCCTAACCTCTATGGCGACATCCTTACAGACGAAGCGGCGGAGTTTCAGGGAGGCGTCGGCACTGCCGGCTCAGCCAATATCGGCAAACAATATGCCATGTTCGAGGCAATTCACGGTTCGGCCCCTCGGATGGTCCAGGAAGGACGGGCGATTTACGCCGACCCCTCCAGCATGATTCGAGCGGCAGCCATGCTTCTCAACCATATTGGTTTTCCCGAAAAAGGGGAAAAATTAGAAATGGCTCTCGACATTTGTGGCCAGTACGAAAAAAAATTGGTCATCACAGGGAGGTCAACAGGGGCGACGGGAGCGCAATTTGCCGACTACTTACTGGAAACGGTTCAGGCACCAGACTTAGAAGCTCGTTGGCAAGCCTACATAAAAGGATGAACCAGACTCTTTTGACCAACTTGACTCTTTCTGAAAAATTAACTTATATTAGGCGCTTCCGCAAGAAGAAGTGGGCAGGTTTCTCTTGCTTTTCCTCGGCTTATTCAAACTCAGAAAAGTCTGAGGAACAGCGATAATCATTTAATCAGTTTTAAAAAGGAGGTTTTTATGAGAAAGAAAATAGCCCTCATAGGCGGTGGCCAAATCGGCCAGATCCTGGCGATGTTGGCGGGCCAGAAAGAACTCGGCGATATCGTCATTCTTGATGTTTCCTCCTATGTGAACGTGGTTAAAGGCAAAGCGCTGGACCTGATGGAAATGGCTCCCCACGGAAACTATGACGCCAATATCGTCGCCACCTCTGATTATGCGGACATTGCCGGCGCTGATATCGCTATTATTACGGCTGGCAAACCTCGGGAAGCGGGTATGACCCGGGAAGATTTGCTCAACGTTAATATTCAGATTATCAAACAGGTCGCTGAGGGTATCATCCAGCATGCCCCCAACGCTTTCTGCATTGTCGTTACTAACCCGCTTGACGCCATGGTTTATGTCTTCCATAAAATTACCGGTTTTCCCAAGAATCAAGTCTGCGGGATGGCCGGTACTCTGGATACGGCGCGATGGCGAGCTTTCATTTCCATGGAGCTAAATGTTTCGGTGGCTGACATCGCCGGCGTGGTTTTAGGCGGCCATGGGCCAGATATGGTGCCGCTTCCTCGGCTAACGACAGTTGGCGGAATTCCTCTGGCGGAAATCGCCACCCCCGAACAAATCGAGCGTTTAGTCCACCGGACAAGAGAAGCCGGCACGGAAATTGTTAAGCTTTTCGGGAAAGGGTCCGCTTTCTTCAGCCCGGCCTGGAGTGCCATTGTTATGGCTGAAGCCTATCTCAAGGATAAACGCCGAATTCTACCGTGTGCCGCTCTGTGTGAAGGTGAGTACGGTGTCAATGGATTATTTATCGGTGTACCAGCTTTGATCAGCGCTAAAGGGGTGGAAAAGATTTTTGAGATTCAGCTGACCGCTGAAGAAAGAGCTATGTTTGAAAAAACCATTGCCTCCGTAACCAAAACTGTCAACGAGTGCAAGGCCTTAGGCTATTGACCTAAGGATTAGAAAAAGAGCAAGAGGCAAAGATGGCTGAGCATCGAATTACAACGCCTGTTTCCGACGAGACGATCGAGCAGATGAAGGCTGGTGACCGGGTTTTTATAACGGGTTATCTACTCACCGGCCGCGATGCCGCCCACAAAAAGTTGGTTGACCTCATCAAAGAGGGTAAAGACTTACCCATTGATGTCCGGGGACAATTTATTTATTACGTCGGGCCAACTCCAGCTCGACCCGGAAAACCAATCGGTTCGGCTGGACCAACCACAAGTTATCGAATGGATTCCTATGCTCCTCAGCTTCATGCCTTGGGCTTGAAGGGAACTATCGGCAAAGGTTCCCGCAGCGCTGAGGTCAAAGAGGCTCTGAAAAAATATAAAGCTGTTTATCTGGCGGCGGTAGGCGGTGCCGGCGCGCTCATTTCCAAGAGCATCGAAGCCTCGGAAGTTGTCGCCTATCCCGAGCTCGGTCCGGAAGCCATCATTCGTCTCAAGGTTAAGGATTTTCCTTGTATTGTCATCAACGACATGTATGGTGGCGACCTTTACGAAGAAGGCAAAAAGCAATACCGAAAAGAATAGGCTTCGTAGGCATAGCCTTCAGTTGAACAGAAGAACTTAGACAGTTAGACCTATTCGGTTTTATTCTTGAATGAAAGGACATAAAAAATGAAAATCCATGAATACCAGGCCAAACAAATTTTGGCTAAATATGGAGTGCAGATACCTCGCGGCAACGTGGTCGAAACTCCCGCTCAAGCCAGGGAAGTGGCCGCTCAAATTGGCGGCCGCGTCGTTCTCAAAGCCCAGGTTCACGCCGGCGGCCGGGGCAAGGCGGGCGGCATCAGGTTAGCTAATTCAGCCGAGGAAGCGGAAAAATTAGCTCAAGAAATGATCGGGATGAAGTTAGTAACCTATCAAACCGGCCCTGAGGGTCGCATCGTCCGCAAATTGCTGGTTGAAGAGGCTCTCGAGGTGGCCAAGGAGCTCTACCTCGGCATCGTCATCGACCGGGCAAAGGAAGCGGCGGTCATCATGGCTTCACCCGAAGGAGGAGTGGAAATCGAAAAAGTGGCGGCCGAAAAACCAGAACTAATCTTCAAGGAATATGTCAACCCGGCCACTGGTTTTCTGCCCTTTCAGGGAAGAAAGTTAGCCTATCAATTGGGGCTGAGTGGGGAGACTCACAAGCAGGCCGTTAAGTTCATCGCTTCTCTTTATCGAGCTTTCGAAGCCTCTGATGCCTCCTTAGCTGAGATTAACCCCCTCATCGTTACCAGCCAAGGTAATATTTTAGCTTTGGATGCCAAGATGAACTTTGATGATAATGCCCTGCCCCGCCACCCCGAAATTCAAGCCATGCGGGATATCTATGAAGAATCACCGCTCGAAGTGGAAGCTTCCAAGTACAACCTCAATTACATTAAGCTCGAGGGCAACGTGGGCTGCATGGTTAATGGCGCCGGATTAGCCATGGCCACCATGGACATAATCATGCATTCTGGTGGTATGCCGGCAAACTTTCTGGACGTCGGTGGTGGTGTCTCAGAGGAGGCCGTAACCAACGCCTTTAAGATTTTAGTTGCCGACCGGGATGTTAAGGCCGCTTTGATTAACATCTTTGGTGGCATTGTCCGTTGTGACCTCGTGGCCCGAGGTATTGTTAAGGCGGCCAAGGAAGTGGGATTAAATGTACCGATGGTAGTTCGCCTTCAAGGGACAAACATGGAAGAGGGACGAAAAATTTTGGCCGAATCTGGTCTCGAGTTTTATTCGGCGGAAACGATGAAGGAAGCGGCCGAGCGCGTTGTTCGCTTAGCCAAAGGAGTGAGCCGATGAGCATTCTGATTGATGAAAAAACAAGAGTAGTTGTCCAGGGTATCACAGGCGGCGAGGGAACTTTTCATACTCAAAAGATGCAGGAGTACGGAACTAAGGTCGTGGCGGGAGTAACTCCGGGCAAAGGCGGCCAGACTCATCTGGGGGTACCGGTATTTAACACCGTGGCAGAGGCTGTGCGCCAGGAAGGAGCCAATGCCGCGGCTATTTTTGTCCCACCCTTTTTTGCCGCTGATGCCATCATGGAAGCGGCTGATGCTGGAGTAGCCCTCGTTGTCTGCATCACAGAAGGAATTCCTACCTTTGATATGATTAAAGCTAAAGCCTATTTAAAAGATAAGCGCTGCCGTTTAATCGGTCCCAATACTCCCGGAATAATTTCGCCGGGAAAATGCAAAATCGGGATAATGCCCGGTCACATCCACCAACCAGGAAAAATTGGCATCATCTCTCGTTCTGGAACCTTAACTTATGAAGCTGTCGACCAGGTTAGTAAACTGGGTTATGGGCAATCCACCGCCGTCGGCATCGGTGGCGACCCTATCGTCGGGCTAAAGTTCATCGACTTGCTTCAGCTCTTCAAAGATGACCCGGAAACGGAGGCGGTTATTCTCATCGGCGAGATCGGCGGAACAGCAGAAGAGGAGGCTGCTGCTTATATCAAGGCTGAATTTCCCAAACCAGTGGTTAGCTTTATTGCTGGCCAGACCGCCCCTCCTGGCCGCCGCATGGGCCATGCCGGCGCTATTATTGCGGGAGGCAAGGGCACGGCCAAGGAAAAGATGGAAGCTCTGGAAGCTGCCGGGGTTTATGTGGCCAAATCGCCGGCTGAAATCGGAAAAAAAGTCCAGGAGGCCCTTCAGGCTAAAGTGTAGCCATTCACCGCAGGCCGGAATTGACTGAAAAATGGCTTAAGGTTGATTTCCACACCCATAGCAGGGAAGACCCTAAGGATAATATTGCTTACGACGCTCGCCAATTAATTTTGCGGGCTTCCCAGTTAGAGTTTGACGCCCTGGCCATCACCAACCACAATTCCCTTACCTTTGATAGCCAGCTGCAGAAATTAGCCTCGGATTATAACATCCTGCTTCTTCCCGGAGCCGAAATTACCTGCGAGGGAAAACACGTTATCGTTATTAATCCACCTTTTCTTCCTGAAAAAAATGAGCTCAAACTCAAAGATTTGGCCTCTCTTTCTAAGCCAGAATCCTTAGTCATTGCCCCCCACCCTTATTTTCCCGGCTTTAGGTCTCTTTTTAATCAACTAGACCATTACCACGAGCTTTTTGACGCCGTCGAGTTTTCCGCCTTTTATAACCGATTTTTTAACCCTAATAAAAAAGCCATGGAGGCAAGTCAAAAATATGACTTACCGCTCGTCGCTGGTTCTGACGCCCATAATCTTTGGCAATTAGGCACTGCCTTTACCTTGGTGGCTGCAGCCAAAACCAAGGAGGCAATAGTCGCAGCGGTAAAAAAGAGAAGAACTAAGGTTGTTTCTTACCCTCTTAGCTGGCTAAGGATGTTGAGAGTCATGGCCAATTTTCTTCTGGCTGACCGGCTCCAAATCCCTTGGCACATTTAAGGCACCTTCAAATACAAGGAATCGCGGGTCGTTGACTCCTGAGATATACATCTTAGAGCTCCTGGGCAACAAGGCAATAACAGAATAGGTTGGCCGAGCTTTAATTAAAATTAGGTAACATGTAAGTTGGCACCAATTTCTAAAGGATGAGTAAATAAATAACGAGGAAAGAGAGGCGGGGGCTATAGCGCCTCATTATTTAGGGGAAAGAAAAAGGGAAATTAGGAAATAGGTAGTATGTCATAATTTTTTAGATGGCAGGAATTTTCCTTGCCCCGA
>CAZVIN010000006.1:0-2169 GCA_964627255.1 uncultured Eubacteriales bacterium | reverse complement strand
TAATAGATGATCATCGGAATGGTGCCCGAGGCAATCCAGCTGCCGATGAGAATACCCACGCTGAGCATAATCAAAATGGCCGGCATGGCTTTACTGATACTTTCGACAATTCCCTTTTCCATCTCCCGCCAGGAGAAGCGAAGGGCCAGGCCTAAGCAGCCAGTGATGAAAGCCGCGGCCACGAGAAGCACCTGGGGCCTTATCTTGTAAACTCCATAGCCGACGCCTAATAAAAGAGCCATAGCGATTATAGGCAAAAGGGCTAAGCCAAAACGGGGTTGCCGCGGCTCTTTTTTCTCCGAAGAGAGCCTTTGATTTTTCTTGTTCATTTTTCTTACCCCAGCTTATTTTTAAAATTAATAAGCTATCTCTGGATAAACGTGCTTCTGGCCAGTAATTTTCCTTGGTGGAGTAGTAGCTTGCCTCGAGCCATTACGCTTTCCAGGTGGAAACCAGCGTCGATAATAATCAGGTCAGCGTCAGAGCCCGGGTTGAGCCTACCTTTTCCCGCCAGCTTGTAGGCGTTGGCAGCATTTGCCGCGAAGAGATAAGCCGCTTCTTCGAGCGAGATTATCTTTTGCTTTAAAAGGGCCTGGAAAGTCTGCCAAAGAGTCTGCGGTGAGGCGATGGTTAAACCAATTAGTTTTCCCGCGGCATCAAAAACGGGTAAACTGCCGTTAGCATCAGAACTAATCGTTAATCGGCTCAAAGGAACCTTCTTCTCGCGGGCTAAGACGATGGCGGTTTCGATTGGAACATCCTTTGGGTCGTTTTGGTCCTTGGGCAGGGCGGTCAAGTCGATAGTCCCACCTTGAGCCGCGAAAGCCAAGGCATCTTCTAAAAGGTCGCGATGGCGATTGACATGGGTTGGGATAACCTGGGAAATCGGGATCTCTGTTTCTCGGACCAAGCGCCAAACCAATTCTAAGCGCCGGGGACCGTCACCCAGGTGGACATGGAGGATGCCCGCCTTGTCGCCGAGCAGTCCGCCGACTCGACATTCAGCCGCCAAGTGAGCCAGTTCTTCAAAAGTTGGCTGGGAGGAGCGATGGTCGGAAAGAGCCACTTCGCCCGCACCGATGACTTTATCTATCAGCACCAAATCGGACCGAACCGACCCCGTAAGAGTGACGACGGGAATATCATAGGCGCCGCTAAAAATATAGGTGCTTATCCCTTCTTGTTCCAGGGCCCTGGCTTTAGCCAAAAGTGAAGTCATGTGCCGAGTAATGCTATCAGTCCCCAAACAGCCGATAACTGTGGTCACGCCGGCCGAGATTATGTCCTCCAGATGAATTTCTGGGGCTCTGGTTGTTGGTCCGCCCTCACCGCCGCCTCCGAGGATATGGACGTGAGAGTCGATAAAACCGGGAAGGACTATTTTCTCGGCCGCTTCGATGATTTGAAGGGGAAAGCCATCAACCCGGATTGAACCCGGCTGTCCAAAAGCGATAATCTTGTGACCGGCGATTAATATATCTTTTATCCCTAAGGGCTCCGGAGCATAAACGTGCCCCCTGGTAATTAGTGAGACCATTTTATTCCTCCTCAATAAGGCTGCTAAATTATCATGGGAAAAAAGAAAAAACAAGCGAAGACGTCCTGGCTCAGCTCAGCCGAAGTTTTGTTGCAATTATTTTCTTTAAGTTTTGTAATCTAATTCTGCTCCATCCGCTTGCTTTTCCTTTTTGGCCGCGTAACCTTACAAAATGGGCGGCGTCAGAGATAAAAAAGTTGGTAGTTAGGTGAGGCAGTGCCACTGGGAAATTAGGTAAATATGTAAGGTGATACCAAATTTGGTGGTTGACGAAAAATTCCTTTAGTTTAAAATTAAGTGGAACAAGGGAAGAGGAAGATGAGCCTTCTGGAAGAGGAATTAAAGAGATTCGAGCCCGTCATCCGACGCTTGAGTAATCTCGCTCTTCTGGGGAAGAAGGTTGAAGTCTGGGGTAAAGAAAATTTCGTTCGCTCCGGCCCAAACATTATCGTTGGCAATCATGTGGGAGCTTATAAAGATGTGGCCTTGCTTTTCCGGATTGTGCCCCGGCCTATCTTTTTCACCGCTAACCGTCAAATTTTTTCTAAGGAGGAGTTTAATCAGCTTATCCGCAAGCACCTCCATCGCCACTTAAAAAACATCGGTCTTTTCCTGAACCTGCTTCTTAACCC
>CAZVIN010000005.1:0-5798 GCA_964627255.1 uncultured Eubacteriales bacterium | reverse complement strand
ATCATCCTTTTTTCTAAAGGAAGTTCGGAGCGGCCCGAAATCTGCCAGAGACCAGTCATTCCCGGCCGGAATTTAGAAATGCTTCGGAAAAAGGAATCGAGTCCGCCGATCTCGTCCTCGAGGTAGGGACGCGGCCCCACCAGATTCATTTCGCCTTTCAGCACGTTGAAGAGCTGAGGTAGCTCATCCAGGCTGAAGCGCCGCAGAATTTTCCCCATGCGAGTTAACCGGGGGTCAGGCCCCTTAATTTTTTTATAAAGCTCCCACTCCTTTCGGGCCTCGGGGTGAGAAGCCAGATGTTGTTCCAAGATTTTATCGGCCTCTTCAATCATTGTTCGGAATTTTAGCATGAAGAAGGGTTGACCATTCTTACCTAAGCGTCTCTGGGTAAAAAAAACCGGCCCCTTAGAATCGAGCTTGATACTCAGGGCAATTAAAAGCATAAGCGGAGCACTGAGAATCAAAAGAAGAATACAGAGCAGGTACTCAAAAATCATCTTCAGAATCAGGTTGGCCTTTTTATCCAGATTTCTTTTCAGGGACAGAGCCAGAGTCGCCCCCAGGTTATCAACCTCTACTCCAACTGTAATCAAGTCCAGCGTGGGCGGGATAATGCGAATAGTCTCGGCCATTTCTTCGCCTTGTTTGATGAGCTCAATAATCCTTTGATTGGGAGCGTTGGACAGAGCTAAGATTATGTCCCTTACCTGAAGCTCGCGCGACCAGCGTTCAAGCTCGCCCACTCCTCCCAGGACTGGTATCCCGGCGATGGATTCTTCTTGGCCCTCATAATTTTCTTTGAGCACCCCTTTCACTTCAAACCCCATAATCCGATTGCGCGCCATGCCTTCAATTACTAATCGGGTGGTATCGCCGTCGCCCAGGATTAAGACATTTTTTTGCCATAAGCCAGCTTTGAGCAGCAGAAACTTAGTAAAAAAGCGCAGAAAAGGGAAGAAAAAAAGGCTCGCCAACCAGGCCAAAATAATTATCGCTCGGGAAAAGAAAAATTCTCGCCGGGCTAAATAGACCAGAATCATGACGACGGAGAAGCAAATGGTAGTGCTTTTCCAGAGGGAACGGATCTCATCCCAAAGAGGCGCCCTTCGGCTGTAGAGCTTTTCATGGGTGAAAACAAAAAACCAAAGAAGGAAAAGAAACACATGGGAAAGGTAGTAACCCAGGGGAAAAGTAGCCGAAAGATAGGGAAAAATCAGGGGAAAGAGGGAATTTCGCAGATAATAAGCCAGAACGAGACTCAAAATAAAAGCCAAAAGGTCAGAGGCGAAGAGAGCCGTAAAGCTAATTAAGCGCTTTTTCACTTATCCCTTTCCCTTTTTTCTTTCCTTTTTCTGATACCTATTATGTTACCCAATTCCTTAAGCCTTTTTAATTATAATCTTTTCTCTTTCCTCCGTCGTTCCCGAACTAACCACCTAACAAATAATATAGGCGTCATTTTAAGACAATTCCTCTTCTTATTTATAATAGATACATGCTGGTTGCAACAGGCTAAGCCGAAAAGTAAACTTGGGCATAAATTTGAAGGAGAGCAAGAAAACCAATATAATTGCGAGGGAACCGAAGGCATGAAAAAAAGTTACTTTTTTTTAAACTTATTCTTAGCCATAATTTGCTTCCCTCTTTTTTATTTTTTTTATCTCCGCTATGTGCCTTTGGTTTGGGCTTACCAATGGTTTTTAATTCCCATTTTGACCACAATTTTTATTGCGACCATTCTTAGTCGGCAAAAAGGGCTTCTCCTTTTTACCGCTCTCTTTCCCTTGCTTAACAGCCTTCCCTATTTTTTTAGCCTCTATGACGATATTCCTCAGGCCCCAGTGGCTCTTATTTTATTTTTGGCCCTTCTTATGGGGTGGCTATGGAATAATGTTTTGAGGCGAAAGCCTCTGCCCTCCTCGCCCACCTCATCTCCTTCTTCCTCACCTTCGGACTCCCCACTTTCCTCATCACCGCAATATTCTACTTGTTCCTCTTCTTCTCTTCCTTCTTCCCTTCCTCCATCCCCTTCTTCTTTTCCAAATCATATTTCATCTTCATCATTATCTCTTTCCTCTCCTCTCTTAACCTCTTACGCCAATCCTGCTACTCCTCCTCATTCCTCTTTCTCACTTTCGGCCCTTATTCGCCTTCTCGTTGTCTTTGTCCTGCTCGCTATGGTTTCCAGCGTAATTACCATCTGGCGCTATAGCCATTTTTTCCCCTTTCTCTCGCCCGGAATATTCGACTGGAAAACCAACATAAATGGAGTGAGCGCGGGTGGCGCCATCATGAGCAGTATATTTAATCTGCTGAATTATCTTACCGGATTTCTTTATTTCCTTTTGCTTCGCCGTGAGCTTCAGGATATTAGGTTCAGAAAAAATATCCTAACTGTGCTCATATCTTCCTCCAGCCTTTCTTTGCTCTTCGGAATCCTTCAGCTCCACTTCTTCAAGTCCTGGGGGAATCTCCCCTATTGGGTAAAAATCGACCAGATTAACGCTACTTTTAAGGACCCCAACTCGGCGGCCGCTTTCTTTAGCGGCGTCACCCCCCTTTTCCTCACTCTGGCCATTTTTGCCAGGCGAAAGCAAAGATTCCTTTTCTGGCTTCTAATGATTTTTGCCTTTTACCTCCTGGCCGCTTCCGCATCGAGGAGCGCCTTTTTTGCCCTTTTTGTTTCTTTCGCCCTGGTTTTTATCGGGCTTTTGCGCCCTAATTTTAGGCTTGAGCCTAAAAAGAAGACTGTTATCATGGCTCTGGCCAGCGGGCTGGCCCTTCTTATTCTCCTTTTTACTTTCCTTCCCGCGACTCGCTTATCGCAACGCCTGCGCTGGAGCTTTCAATTTTTTACCCAGGATATTTCCCGGGAAGAGTTTTTTAATCGTCGCCTCTATTACTGGCGAGCCGCTTTAGCCATGATAAAAGATTATCCCCTCACAGGAGTGGGCGTCGGAAGCTACATCATTGAATTACCCAACTATTTAAGAGAGCTTGGCCTGCCTTTTGAAGAAACGGATTCCGCCCTTAATTTTGTTCTGCAGGTAGGGGCAGAGCTCGGGCTTCTTGGCCTGGCAGTGCTTAGCCTGGTCATCGCTCAGGTTTGGCGACTAATTCGCCGCTCCTGGAAATCTCTCTCCGCTGAATCCCCAGGAGCTCCTGTGGCCTTGGGAGTCATAGCTGGCCTATCCTCCTTTGCCGCCAACTTCATGTTTCATACTTTTATCGGCAGTTTTGAGGTTAAATATCTTTTGTGGTTGCTTGTGGCCCTTATTTTAAGCTCGTCGCAAGACTTTCACTCTTCAGTTGAAAAGATTGACCATAATCAACTTGAGGAGAAGCGATTAAAAAGAAGGCTCTTTTATTCTTCGGTTTTTGGGCTCTTAGCTCTTTATGGAATTAGCTTCCTCTGGTGCTCAACTCATTCCCTGTCCCTCGCTTCTCGCACCCAAAAATTCCATCTGATTCAGGAATTCGGGCTCGACCGAATAGAAAAAGATGCCGAGGGAAGAGAGTTTCGCTGGTCGGGAAGGGCAGCCGCCCTGCCTCTAACTATTAACGGACCTTGGCTGCGACTTTCCCTCCATGCTTCTCATCCGGATATCGAAAAAAGACCGGTCACTGTAGATTTTAGATTGCTTCGCCCGGACCTTAAATTATATCGTTCTCTTCCGGCTATAAAGCTTAATAAGCAGGAGTGGGTGGAAGTTAAGTTTAATGTTGAGGATGAGATAGGCCAGGAATTTATCCTTCTAATCAGAGTAAATCGCACCTGGAATCCATACCGGGAAACTGGAATTAACGACCTGCGAAACCTTGGCGTCGCCATAACCACGCCGCAATTTCCCTCCGAAAAATAACTCCGAGAAATAAAATTTTCTCCCAACACAACCCTGGTCAACAATCCGGATGCATAGGGAGTAAATCTTATGAGTGTTAACTCGATAATATCGGCTCATGCCCTCTTCCATCATAGGATATATTCTATGCAACATTTAATAGCGGTGCTCTAATATTACAAATTTGACCTGGAATAATGAGCCACGGGAAACTCTCTTTTTGATAGAGGAAAATTGGTAAATGGGTGAGTTGGCACCAATTTTCACTTGGGGCCACGGGGAGGCCTCCGGAAGGCGCGGCCAACCCGCCGGAAATCGTTGATAAAATCGCTTAGATAGCGTCGGAACTGACGGTGCCGCTCCTCATCAGGGTTCATTTTGGAAAAATATTCTACAACAAAGGCCAGCATGATAAACAAAAATCCGCTGACAAAAAATGCCAGAATCACGTTCATTTTGGTTCGCGGCTTGCTCTTGGTTAAAGGCGGCAGGGCTCGCTCAATCACCTCAATGGCTGGCTTCTTCTCCTCCTCCTCGATTTTGGCCAGCTCGAGCTGCCTCTTTAAAGTTATAAAGACCTCTTCCTGCACCTTGACATTGCGTTTCAGCCGGTCGAGCTCGATCTCGAGGTCGGGGGTGACGATTTTCTTATTCCGGGCCGTAAAATCGGCCAGCTCGGCCTCGGCACGCCGCAGAAGGTCCTGGGTTTCAGCCAGTTGCTTTTCGATAAATACTCGGTTCAGCTTGGCCTTGGAGTCGCGGATATCCTGGTTATAGCGGACAAGTTCCTCCAGGATAGCATTGACAATCTCGGCTGAGAGCGAAGGCTCACTCGTGGAATAACTTACCGTGACAATCTTGGTATTCCGGTCAATCGAGACTTTCAGGCTGCTCGAAATCGCCCGCAGCGTCTTGATTCGCCGCTCCGTCTCATCATTAGCCTTGATTTTATAATAGGTGGCCAGGTCAACCTCTTGACCCATCTTCCGGCTATTGAACTGGCGCTGGGCAAGCCGCTCCAGAAAAACGTTACTTTTGAGGAGCTCGGAATAAAACTCAGAGGTCACGTTTTCCTCGATGCCTTCAATCTTCCCCCCGGCCCCGATAAGTGTACCCATGCGCGAGACCATCTCCGGACTACGCGACGGCAGAAAGCGGGCTGAGGCCGTGAAAGCTGGCGTCATTTTTTTTGACATCACTCCCGTGGTCAGCACGCAGAGCAGCACCCCGGCGATAATTAACCAGCGCCACTTAAGAAGGACATTAATATAATCAATAAGATGAACCTCACTCGAAACAGGCTCGTACCCACTCCCATATCTATAGCCATAGGGATAGCGAAGGTCATAATAGGGAGGTGCTGGTTCTTGCGGCAAAACCTCGGCCGGTGCTTTCTCCAGGCTTTTGGCCTGGCCTTCCTTCTTGTTTTCGCCTTCAGCTTGTCCTTTCTTTTCTTCCGCCATTCCTTATTCCCCTCTTTTATCTCTGTTTTCCTCGCTTAATTGTTTCATTTATATTTTTTCTGGTGCCTCTCTCAGCGAAACTTCAATAACACTGCCAGCCTCAACCGGCGGGTTAAAGCCGGTCAGACCCTTGCTCTCCAATTTTCTCCCGTCGGGAAAGTAAATAACTACCTCAACTTTCTCCGGGCTCCCCTTTAGCCCGCCGCAGAAATTGAGGTAATAATCAAGCTTTTCGCCGGGACGCCATCTTATAAAACCAGGTTTGGCCACCGCTCCCCTGACCTCCACCTCACCAGCCTCTTTCTTTACTTCCTCCGCTTTTTTAAAGGGCACCTCAATGACGCAGCCAGAGTTAATATAGGGGTTAAAGATAGCCTGGCCCCGGGCCTCGACGAGACGACCGTCAGCAAAATGGATGACGATATTCGCCGGGTCAGAATCATCCCTTAATCCCCCGCACAATTGAAGATAATAATCAAGCTTTTCGCCTTTC
>CAZVIN010000004.1:0-64691 GCA_964627255.1 uncultured Eubacteriales bacterium | reverse complement strand
TGGAGGTGAAAAGTGTTCTGGCGGCGCCAGCAATCATCTGATGAATCGCCTTTTTAGCTTCCCTGGGCTCCAGGCCAAAGGCTTCTCCTATCCTGACCAGTTCTTCCCATTGAAACCAGAAATAAGTAGGTCCCATAGCGGTTAAAATGGCGTAAGCCTCGAGAAGTTCTTCCCCGACCTCTGGGCATTCACCCAAAACAGAAAATAAAGAACGCAGTTCATCTCTCTCTTGCTGGCTCAGGCCAGGACCAAAGACAACTGGATTATATCCCGAGTTAACTATTGAAGAGGCATTGGGAATCATTCTCGCAATTCTGGAAAAACCCTTTAACATATCCAATATTTTGGATATAGTTATTTTGGGAGCCAAAGAAATTAGAATTGAAGCGGGCTGCAAGGAGTTTTTAATTTCTTTTAGAACCTCCAGCAAGGCCGGCGGATGGAGAGCCAAAAAGACAAGGTCAGCTGAAGCCGCCGGGCGATTATCATTGAGGGAAATCTCTATGGCTGGAAAAATTTCTTTAAGTTTTTGTAATGGCTCGGGCTTAATATCGCTTGCCAGAAGCGGCGAAAAACTAACGCCGCCTTTTCTAAATCCTTCTAAAAGGAGCCGGGTAACTCTTCCCGCTCCTATGAAGCCGACAGATTTACCTCTCATGGAATAATCCTCCTTATTTCAAAATAATAAAAAATAAAAACCCACCAGAAGAATTATTACCCCCGCGGCTTTCTGAAGGATTAAACTTGTTTGGCGAAGGCCTCTTGACTCGATCAATTTCTTGGCTGCGCCCATGGAGGTGCCCGCCACCAGAATAAGAAAGGAATGACCTAAGGCGTAAATAAAAAGGAGAAAAGCGCCATAGGCTAAGTTGCCTCGGCTCGCCACGAACGCCAGAAGCACGGCTAAAATAGGCACAGCGCACGGAGTGGAGACCGCGCCAAAGAGGAGGCCTAAAAGAAAGGCTCCTAAGGTTTCAACCTTTTCGGCGTTTAAAGCCTTCGGAACGGGGAAATTTATTTTAAAAAAACCTAAAAGATGGACGCCCATTATGAAACAGACGACCACTACCGCATATCGCCAGAAAACACCCACATCGCCAAACATTCTCCCCAGTAAACCCGAGATAAGGCCGAGAACAGTAAACGTGATGGAAAGACCCAGGATGAACTGAAGGGAAAAAAGGAATGACTTTTTTACCGTAATCGAGCCCTTTTTGCCAGCAACAAAACTAATAATAAGCGGGACCATGGCCAGGACACAGGGATTGGAAGCAGTCATAACTCCACCCAGAAAAACAGCAACCATGGCTAACCACGGATTATGCTGGATTAACTGCTGGAGGTCACCGAACCAGCGCTCCATCATTCTTCTTTCTCTGTTTATTGGACCCCTTTCTGCCGAAGCACTTTTAAAACCTCCTCTTTCGGGAAAAAACCGACATGGCGGAAAAATTCCTTGCCCTCCTGATCAATGAAAACTTGCGTCGGGATGAGCTGGATGCCATAAATTCGAGCCGGTCGTGGGTCCTTCCAGACATCATAAAAAACAACCTGGACCTGTCCTTTAAACTCCTTGGCAATCTCCCTCATAATTGGCTGCATGGCCCGGCAGGGGATACAGCGGTCAGCACCTAGTTCAATGAAGGTTACTTTGAACTTGGAGAAATCCAGGTTAAGCTGGCCGATGACAATGAGGTTGTCTTGGTCTGAGTCGGAGCGGGCCATTGTTCCATTATTATCTGTTAGTTTGTCTTTCTGGCCACAGGTCAGGGTAAAAAGGGAAAAAAGGACGATACTGGTAATTACGGCTCTTCGCCTCATATCTTCCTCTCCTTCTCAAGAATTAGGGTTAGAAAGAAACTGATCATAATGATGCTGGGAAGAGTTAAGGCCAGCCTCAGCCCAGCAAAATCAAGGCCGAGGAATTTGATTTCAAATAAAATCATAGGAATTTTAATTGAGGCCCAGACGCAAAGAAAGACGGCCACATTGAACAAACTGGCTCCTTTTTCGAGAAGCGAAATCCCCAGGGGAAAAGCTGCGTAAAGAGGTCCCATAGCCACTGTCCCCACAAGAATGGCCATAAGAATCCCCCTCAAGCCGGAGGAACTTCCCATGGCTTTCTCCACCGTTTGGCGAGGAACCCAGACCTGAAAAAGGCCGATGAGAACAACGATTGGTGGTAGCACTGAAAGCATCTCAATTAAGTAGTTTTTAGCCATAAGAAGGATGGAGAAAGCTTGCTCGTGGTTGAAAAGATAAACGATAATTGTGGCCAGGCCAAGCAATAAAATTAAGTTTTTAGCGGTCAATATTTTTTTCATCCGAGGCGAGCTCCCATGATCAGGGCGATTATAAGGGCGAAAACAAAACTGAGGAGGTTTCTCCAGAGGGTGAATTTTTTCCCAAAAAACTTTATCTCCAGCGGTGCGGTGATAACGCCGACCATCACCAGGGTAGTAACAAAAGCGGCAATGGCACTTACACTGGCTCCCTGCCGGAGTAACGAGCCAGCTAAGGGAAAAGCAATGAAAGCCTGAATCAAAACGACTGAGCCAAAAAGAGCGGCCAGGACGGTTCCCCGCCAGCCCAAATTTTGTCCCAATACTCTGGAGATGAGCTCGGGCGAAAGAAAGGTTAAAAGGAAGCCAATGACCCAGATAGTAAGGAGAACAGGCAAGGCCAGCGAGCGAAAGAATTTCCACGAAGTCAGAAGCGAAGCGGCCGTTTTTTCCTTACTCTTGAATAAAGAAAGGGCTAAGAGCAAACCGGCCAGAATCCAGATGGTTAAAACAAACATAAGGCTAAAACTTTAATTGAATGGATAGGACAATCATTTTTGTCTCGGCTTTAAGGGAACGAGTTTCCTTTTCCTTGGGCACAAAAACCCAAGATGTTTTTTCTACCGCCTCCTCTTCGCCATTAACGATGATTTTTCCTTCTCCTTCCAGAACTACGAACATAACATCGTGGTCCATCCGGCAAGGAGGAATTTGCTGCCCCGGCTCGAACCCCATTACCTGAGCTTTTATTCTCTCTGAATCATAAAAGATCATTTTGGTGTGTCCCTCAGCGGAGAATTTGGCTAGCTGTTTTAAGATAACACTTATCATTTAGCGCTCTCCTTTTTTAACTTTTGGCCAATCAATCAATTTGCTTCACACACACACTCACTCTATCTATCTATCTATCTATCTATCTATCTATCTATCCCTCTCACCACAATATCCCAATCAATCAGCCAATCTGTAAGTCAATCAAACCATACGCCAGCTTCCCTGAATTTAATTCTGCATCATGAAAGTCTGATGATTATTTCAGCGCTCCTTTGGCTTTTCGTCACTAATAAGGAGGTTTCTTGCCTCTTTTTAGCTAAGTCTTTAACCCTCCTTTTAGTTTGAAACCTATTAGAATGATCTCCTTTAAATTGATTGTTTCTCAAAATTCTTTGCCCTATTATAAATTTTTTGTTTTAAACCTAAACCTCCAGGAAAGAAGCTTCTTCTCCTTTAGAAAAAGGGAGATCTTTTTTATTAGCCAGACAAATCCATAACTGAAAAGAAAATAACAAAGACCGGTATTACCGCAATATTGACACATCGTCCCAATTCAGTCTTTCCGTTCTAATCCTTCGAATTGGCCTGGCCCTCAATAATTTTCTCTTAACCTGATCCTGTATTTATCCCCATAAGAGCATATTTCATTACTATGAGTTTATTTTCTTGACCTAATTTTAACCGGCTCTTCATTTGAGCATACCTTTTACCACCAAATCAATGGCTTCTTCTTCTCTTAATCCTCTGGCCATGAGCGTCTGAATTTGTTTTTTATCCACCCGACCTATGGCGGCTTCATGGGTAACGCGAGCCAGCTCATGGGTAACATTGACTATGGGAATCGCCTTTGCCTGGGCTTCTCCCTGGATAATCTCCAGACAATCCACATGCCCTCGAGCTTCGGCCGCAGCGGCTGTAAGCTCATTAATTATTTCACTGATTGCTCTATCTCTAACGGCAATTCGGCTTTTAATCACGCCGCGGGCTCTTTCTCCCTCGAGCCAACCAGCTTCCTTGATTCTGATGCGGTCTTCGCCGTAGCCATAAATTTTTGCCACCATCGAAAGACTCGACCCCTTCTGAACATGTACCTCATAGTCGAGGTCAAAGAGGCCAACCCTTCCTTTGAGGAGAGAAAAATTGGTGCTAAAAAAACTGTCTTGACCTACAGAAACTTGAGCTTTGGGCACAACTTCTATTCCTCCTGTTTCACCATGGTAATGAACTTCATTGTATTCATAAAAGGCGTTATCTCCCACTTCTATCTCGGCCATCATTTGATGTCTAACCTTGACGGCATTAGGGAAGACACAATGAGCTAAAAGCTTTACCCCAGCCCCATCTTCAATTCGGGCCTTGATATTAATCTCTTGAATTCCTTCTTTGGGCAGAACGCCAAAACACAGATGAACGGGATTTTCTATCCTGACGCCTTTTTCTATCGTTAAATTAATATTGACGCCAGAAACTGTTTCCTCTGGGTGTAGGATAAGACCCGGCACTAAATGATGGCCGATAACTTTATTCTTATGGACTACCAAATGGGCAATTTTAGAATCTTTAAAAATTGAAGGTTTGCCGCCTGCCTCTTCATAAGCCGCCAGCATATATTCATAATCTTGCATGATTATCCTCCAGTTATTTTTTCTTCTTCAGCCGGATAAAGGCGGGTAGGGCAAGGGATACATTTTTCCCTAAAATATTTGCCTACCTCTTCGGGAGAACCTTCCTTGACAATAAAACCTGAACAGATTAGGGAAGTCTTATCGGCGATTTCAGCCACTTCTTCTCGATGGGTAATAAGGAGCACGGTGGTACCGGCCGCCTTTAACTCCCTTATAACTTCCACGATATAATCTAGGGCCAAAATATCAATTCCTGAGTCTGGCTCATCCAGAATAGCCAGCTTCGGCTTCATGGCCAAAACTGCGGCCAGCTCGATTCTTTTTCTTTCCCCTCCACTCAAGGTGCGGTCAATTGGGCGAGCAAGATAATTTTTTGGCTCTAAAAGAACTTTATAAAGAGCCTCTTCTATTTTTCTTTCATCTTTATCTGGCATGCCCACGGCAATATAATCTTTAACCGTTAAGCCCTCGAAACGAGCCGGCTCTTGCCAGGCAAGGGTGAGGCCCAATTTAGCTCTTTCATAAATAAGCATATGAGTTATATCTTGGCTCAAGAAATAAATTTTCCCTTTTTGGGGAAAGTATTCAGGACTACCCATCAAACAGTAAGCCAAACTTGATTTACCAGCGGCATTAGCTCCGAGGATAGAATGAATCGTTCCCTCTTTTACCGAAAGGCTCAAGTCATTCAGGATTTGTCTTCCTTCGAGCTGAAGAGAGACTTTTTCTAACCGCAGTATTTCCATCCTTTATTTCCTTTCTTCTGATAATTTAATCTCGCCGCCAATTTTGATTTAGTTATCAAAGCTTAAAGGTCTTCCTCTTCAAATAAATCTAGCCTCTGGCAGAGAAATTCTGACGTTGAATATCCGGAGTCACTGAGACCAAGCCACCAGTCTATGAGAAAGGCCACTGTTAAAGCTCTTTCGCCATTTCTTTTTTTAGCTAAGTTAAAAATAAGGTAAAATATTCATTCTCCTTTTATCAGGCCATGCCTTGCAGCTTCCTCCAGGATATCCTCTTTAGCCAGGGAGTATTTTTGGGGGTCGGAAAGAATTTTCTGCAGAGTCTCCTTATCGGGTAAGTCGCCTACTGTTACCAGGAAATCGCCAACATAAAGCAAAGGGTAAATAGCGTCGGAAAAATATTGCTCCGCGAGCGCCGCTAATTCCTCCGGCTCCCAGGCGCTTTTTTGCTTATCAATTACTTCTAATTCGTCTTCCGGCCTG
This sequence comes from uncultured Eubacteriales bacterium, assembly GCA_964627255.1. Taxonomy (GTDB): domain Bacteria; phylum Acidobacteriota; class Aminicenantia; order Aminicenantales; family CALLJL01; genus CALLJL01. Next base: position 58,781 of record CAZVIN010000004.1, on the reverse strand, counting down.
ACCCAGTCCTTTAAGATTTCTTGAATTAATTCTGGGGGATAGCTCGAACAACATGACTTCAACCCGCCATTCAGAATAACTTTGACCTTCATCTTAACTCCCTTCTTATTTTTGTTCAACGCCCGAGCCAGGACGGTGCTATTTTAAAGCTTAGCCCATCGAGTCTGCGTTTCCTTTTCCTGTTGCCAGCCTCTTATTTTTATTTAGCTTCTTCCGAGAGTTCCTGGTGGTATTTTTTAACTATCTCGGCAATTTCTTTCATCGAAGGAAAGGAGATGGCGTCTTGGGTACAGAGATTTTGGCAGGCGCTGCAACCGACGACACAGCTATAGGGCTGAACAACCCGAGGACAATTTTTCTCCTCATCCCATTCAAAAACGCCGTTCTTGCAAAAATCGAAACATTCTCCACAGCCGATACATTTATCCTCATCAATCGTTGGATACCAGGGGATATATTCACGGGGAACCTTAAACATCTTTTTTCCTCCTGACTCTTAAAAAGAAATTTGGCCGAGGGGGGCGGCGCGCTTGTTACCCCGCCCTCCTTGAGTCGCCATGGCTCGGGCGAAGAGCCCAAAATTGTTGTTTGGCCTTTTCCCATGTCTCCTGACTCATTCCCGAGCAACGACTTGACTCGTCTGAGCACCTTATTTAGCAGCTTCCACCGCTTCCTGGACTTTCTTTATTGCCTCTTCCGTGCTCAGGTTTCTCAGGTCAAGGGGAATGACCATTTTTTCGAAATCAACGCCCACTGCCTCGAAGGCTTCTTTCATCATCTTTCTCTGCATCTTGGGGTCACAGGCGCCGATGATATAAAGGCCGTCGTCCTTAATATAATCTTTGAGGAACCTGTCCCCGTCGTCGACGCAGAGTTGGGGATGAACGAGGGCGTATTCCACGTCCATCTCCCGCCTTACCGTGTTAATAAGTTCCCAGAGGTCAAGAGATTTGAACCCCGGGCATTGACCAGTGCAAATGCACATGACGAACCTCGGTTTAGCCGACATTCTATTACCTCCTTAAAGTAAAATTATCTGCTACCTTTAATCTGTTGGCTGGGTAAAATGAATCTATTTCCTTTCTGGGCCCAATTAGATTAGCGCCAGGATTTCGGGCTAGATACGATGAGTTGATAACCTTTCGAAAAGACTTTTTTCTGTGTCCAGCCGCCTTATAACTTTCATCAAACATTTCGTTAGCAAAGCCGTTCATTTTTCCCCGTGCTTGATATTATGAATATATGATAATATCATCATATCTATTTTATCTTTCTCTATGACCTTTGTCAAGGGGTGTGGGGTCAATACATCGGTGACACTTTTACCAGGGATTTTTTACGGTCCATTGCTCTTTTCATTGATGTCTGTAGCCCACTCCATAGGTTGTCCTTAGGGCAAAAACTTGAAATTCTATTAGGTGAAGAGAGATTGACGTTCACCACTAATAGAAGAATTATAATGGGTCATTAATGTATCTGAGCCAGCACAGAGGGGGCTTTGTTTCTCTGTATATCGCCTCTAATTACTCTTGATGCCATATTAAGCCTGGGTTGAGAGGTGGGGCTCCGTCATGAAAAAAGGGTGATTGTTGGGCTTATATTGGGTGTAATTATTTTAAACCCAGGAAGGTCTGAGATTTTGGGCAGGTAATAGATGCCTTTTAAAAATTAACGTGGGGTTTATTCTTCTTTTAATTTTTGAAAAGAGACTAAAGTGAGACCTTATAACCGTCCCCCTATTTCCCTGATTGCCGAGCTCTTTTAGGGGGAAAAAGGCTAAATATTCATGATAAAAAAGCGCTTGAAGCTTCACCCTTTTTGAGGATGAGCCCCGCTTTCGTTGACAAAGAGGGGTTAGGTGCTATAATAAAGAGCTCGTTAAGGGATAAATTTTATCCCCAGGAGTATCAATGCTTATCGAAGTCGATAAAATTCCTCATGAAGGGCTCGAAGTCAGAAGAGATTTTGAGTTCCTTAGTGGGGACCTGGTTGAAGAGGAGGCAGTGTTTCTGGAGCCGGCTCACGTTGAAATGAAGGTAAGCCGCTTCGGGGAAGAAGTCTGGATTAAAGGCCGTCTTAAGGTCCGGCTAAGTGTCGTTTGCAGCCGTTGCCTCCGACCTTTTGAATTTCCCCTTGACCTTTCTTTTGACTTGATTTATCTCCCGGAAGAATTGGAAGAAGTGAAAGAAGAGTTAGAAGAGCAAGATATTAACCAGCTTTTCTATTATAATCGCCAGATTGATTTACACCAGGTTGTTTTGGAGCAAATTAATCTCGCCTTTCCTCTCAAGCCTCTTTGTTCTGAAAGCTGTGAGGGAATGTGCCCGGTCTGTGGTCAGGTTCGCCAGGAAGGTCGCTGTGAGTGTGTTAATGAGCTTTCCGACCCGCGGTTGGAAAAGCTAAAACTTTATAAGAGATAGGAAAATGCCGAACCCAAAACGACGCCATTCACCTTCCCGTAAAGGGAAAAGGCGCTCGCATCACGCTCTTGAGATGCCCTCCTTCTCCCTTTGTCCTAATTGCGGGAATCCTAAGATGCCTCATCGGGCCTGTCCTCATTGTGGTTGGTATCGAGGCCGACAAGTCATCGAGGGGTCAGAAGACTGAGCCAGGGGTATCCCTTGAGAATTGCTGTCGACGCCATGGGCGGTGATTTCGGCCCGGGCGTTACTGTCTCCGGTGCCGTTCGAGCTGCCTCTGACTTTGGGGTGGAAGTCCTGTTGGTGGGCCGGCCAGAAGCCATTCAGGTTGAACTGAAGAAACTTCCTTTCTCCGCTGATTTAAACCCACGCCTAAGAATTGTCGAAGCCCCGGAAGCGATCAGCATGGGCGAAGGACTTTTTTCTTTCCGCCGGAAAAAAAGGTCATCCATTCGTATCTGTGCACAGTTAGTCAAAGAAGGCAAGGCCGAGGCGCTCGTCAGCATGGGCAATACAGCCGCCGTGGTTTACCTCTCCCAACAGATTCTCGGACCTCTCTATGGCGTGGATAAACCCGCCCTGGCTTTGATCGTGCCCACGCTTCAGGGCTCAACGATGTTAATTGACGTGGGAGCGAGCGTGAATTGTCGGCCCCACCATTTGGTCCAGTTCGCCTTCATGGGCAAGATTTTTATGGAAACCGTCATGGGGTTAGCCAACCCGAGAATTGCCTTAATGAGTATCGGGGAGGAAGAAGTTAAGGGGAACGAGATGACCCGGGAGGCCTTTGAGCGGTTGGAGCAATCGCCGCTGAATTTCATCGGCAATGTCGAAGGCACAGACATTTATTCGGGTAAGGCTGATATCATCGTCAGCGACGGCTTTACGGGAAATGTCGCTCTTAAGGTGAGCGAGGGGGTGGTCGAGACGCTTCTTTCTCTGGCGAAAAGAGAAGTGACGAAGAACCTTCTGGCCAAGCTCGGCCTCTTCTTGATGAAAAAACATCTGAAAAAAATCTATAAACAGATTGATTATTCTGAATATGGGGGAGCTCATCTTCTCGGCGTCAAAGGGACGTGCGTCGTCGGCCATGGCCGTTCTAACGCGCAAGCTGTGAGGAACGCCGTGCGGATGGCCATGGAGACGGTCAGGAACAGAGTTCAGGAAAAAATCCAGGCCGAGCTATTGAAAATGGCGGGGGTGATTAATGGGGCCAAAGCTTGAAGGTCGGTTTCATTCTCGCGTTTCAATTGTAACTGGAGCGTCACAAGGAATTGGCGAAGTGATTGCCCGGCTCTTAGCCGGCGAAGGAGCCCAGGTAGGGCTGGTGGATGTTCAGGAAGAAAAGCTCAACTCCGTTTGTCGGTCGATTCAAGAATCCGGCGGCGAGGCTCTCTACTTTGTAGCTGATGTCAGTCAATTAGCGGAAGCGCAAAGAGTATGTGATGAGGTTGTAAACCGATGGGGTCGGATTGACCATTTAGTAAATAATGCGGGAATCACCAGGGATGCCCTTTTGCTGCGGCTGAAGGAAGAAGATTGGGATGCCGTCTTGGCGGTGAACCTAAAGGGCGTCTTTAATTTTTCTAAAGCGGCTCTCCGAGCGATGGTTAACCAGCGCTCGGGCCGGATTGTCAATATCTCTTCGGTGGTGGGCGTAATGGGCAATGCTGGCCAGACCAATTACGCCGCTTCTAAGGCCGGGGTTATCGGCTTTACTCGGTCGTTAGCCCGGGAAGTCGCTGGCCGGGGGATTACGGTTAATTGCGTCGCCCCGGGTTATATCGCCACTCCGATGACAGAAAGATTGCCCGAAGAGGTGAAGAAGGCTTTCCTCGAGATTATTCCGATGAAACGGTTCGGGCAACCTGAGGATGTGGCGGCTGCCGTCCTTTTCCTTCTTTCTGAGGAAGCAGCTTACATTACGGGACAGGTAATCCACGTCAACGGCGGAATGTACATGTAGTTTCGCCTTGGCCTGGGAATAAAAACCATAGGAGGTTAAGGATGATGGATCGGGAGGAACTATTCAAAAAAGTGCGCGAGGTGGTGGCGGATAAGCTTTCCATCTCTGAAGACCAAGTAACGGAAAACGCCTCTTTTGTCGAAGACCTCGGAGCTGACTCCCTGGACACAGTCGAGTTAGTCATGGCCCTCGAAGAGAAGTTCGGTCTTGATATCCCCGATGAGGAGGCTGAAAAGCTTTCCACCGTGGGCAAGGCTGTGGATTATATTTTAAGCCGCTTGAAGTAAGCCTCCTTCTTGAGAAGGATGAATCCTGGAAGAAGGGTCGTTATAACAGGTATTGGTCTGGTTTCGCCCCTTGGCGTGGGTACGAAACTGACTTGGGAGAGGTTGCTGCGGGGAGAAAGCGGTGTCGGCTTCATAACTCGTTTTGACGCTTCCCGATATTCCACTCGCCTGGCCGCTGAAGTTCGTGATTTTGACCCCTTTGTTTTCATCGAACGCAAAGAAGTCCGCAAGATGGATTTATTCATCCAGTTTGCTTTAGCGGCGGCGGTTTTAGCCGTTGAAGATGCCTCGATTGACCCTAAGCTTTTAGAAGGCGACCGCTGCGGCGTTTACGTGGGTAGTGGCATTGGCGGCATCGGCCAGATTGAGGAATGGCATCGGGTGCTCCTCGAGAAGGGGCCCGAGCGGGTTTCACCCTACTTTTTGATTGCCACAATTATTAATGAAGCCGCCGGCCAGATTTCCATCCGCTACCGCAGTCGAGGCCCTAATTCCGCCACAGCCACCGCTTGCAGCACGGGACTTCATGCTATCGGCGATTCTTTTCGCATCATTGCTCGAGGTGAGGCCGACACGATGATTGCCGGCGGAGCGGAGGCGCCGATTACGCCCTTAGGCGTGGCCGGGTTTTGTTCGATGAAGGCCCTTTCGGAGCGCAACGATGACCCGCAGAAGGCTTCTCGGCCGTTTGATGCTCAGAGGGACGGGTTTGTGATGGGCGAAGGCGCGGGTATCTTAATTCTCGAGGAGTTGGGTCAGGCTTTGCGCCGCGGGGCTAAGATTTATGCCGAAGTCGTAGGTTACGGAATGAGTGCTGATGCTTATCATGCGGCCGCGCCCCATCCTGAGGGTGAAGGGGCAGTGTCGGTGATGGAGCGAGCCTTGAAGGATGCGCAGCTTGGCCCAGAGGAAATTCAATACATCAACGCCCACGGGACATCCACCCCGCATAATGACCGTATCGAAACACAGGCCATTAAAAGAACTTTTGGTGATTATGCTTATAAGCTGGCTATAAGCTCCACTAAATCCATGACTGGCCATCTTTTGGGGGCGGCCGGCGCTTTGGAGGCAGGGGTCACGGCGCTGACGCTCTATCATCAGATAATCTCGCCGACAATTAATTATGAGTTTCCTGACCCTGATTGCGACCTGGATTATGTACCGAACGTGGCCCGACCGGCTGAAGTTATCTACGCTATGACTAATTCCTTCGGGTTTGGGGGCACAAACGGCTGCTTGATTCTCAAACGATATGAGGAGTAATATCCTATTCTTAGCTTAGACTAAGTTATTTTTGTGTCCCTGAAAGGTGAATTAGTTTAGTTGGTTCTCTTCCATTAATTATTTATTTTAGGGACACCGGCGAGGTTTTTTCTTAATGGCGAAGCAGGAAAGAAGGAAGAATACCTAAGGGCCAACAGAAGTCGTCGCCTAAAATAATAAATAATAATGATTTATAAGAAAAAATTTTAGGAGGGCTTAATGAATATCCTGGTTTTGGTTAAAAGGGTTCCGGATACAGAATCGAAAATAAGGGTAGCTCCTGATAACAGAGGTATTGTGGAGGAAGGCTTAAATTTTATTATCAGCCCTTATGATGAATTTGCCGTCGAAGAAGCGCTCCGCTTAAGGGAGGCAAAGGGAGGCAAGGTAACGGTCATTTCCGTCGGTCGAGAGGAGGCGCTCCTTATTCTGCGGAAATGCTTAGCAATGGGAGCGGACGAAGCTCTTCTGGTTAAGGACAATAATCCGGAGACTTTTGATGGTTTAAGGACAGCCCGAGCCATAGCTTCTCTGGTCGAGCAAAAATTTCCTGATTTTGACTTGCTTCTTTTTGGTAAGCAATCTTTCGGCAGCGACAATGCTCAGGTGCCGGCGATGGTGGCGGCACTTCTTGGGGTGCCTCAAGTCAACGTGGTCGTTAAACTGACCATCGAAGGCCGAGAAGGCGTGGCCTATCGCGAAATCGAGGGCGCCCAGGAAAAAGTCGTTTTTTCGTTGCCGGCGGTTATTTCGGCTCAAAAAGGTCTGAATGAACCGCGCTACGAGACGCTGAAGGGTATAATGGCAGCGAAAAGGAAGGAAATTCCTATGATTCCGATAGAAGAACTGGGTTTAAAGGCTGAAGACCTGGCTCCAGCCGTCGAAATCCTGGGGCTTGAGCCGCCCCCGACAAAAAGTGCGGGCAGGTTGGTCCAGTTGCCGCCAGAAGAAGCGGCTAAGGAAATTGTGCGCTTTCTCCGGGAAGAAGCCAAGGTGCTTTAAAGGAGGCGAAAATGATCCTGGTTTTTATCGAATACCGTGAAGGCAAGATTAAAAAGTCTTCTCTCGAAGTATTAGCCGAAGCTAAGCGTCTGGCTGATGAATTGGGATGGGAAGTGGTAGCAGCGCTCATAGGCTCAGAGCTTCAGGAGCAAACGGCGGCTCTCTGGGGTCAAGGGGCGAAGAAAATTATTCAAATAAAGGGAGATGGTTTGGACCAGTACTCGGCCGAAAAATACACCCATTATCTCGAGGAATTAATCCAAGAGTTACGGCCTGAGGCAGTGTTTATGGCCGCTTCAGCTATGGGCCGAGACCTGGCCCCGCGTTTGGCGGGTAAGCTTAAGGTCGCTCTGGCTTCGGATTGCACCCAGCTGAAGGTTTTGAATGGCGAGCTCGTCTTCATTAGACCGGTTTACGCGGGCAAAGCTCTTCTGACGCTAAAATTAAAGACAAGACCGCAATTAGCTACTCTTCGACCAAATATTTTCCCTCTGAGCGAGCCTCAATCGGGTGAGGGCGAGGTTATCGAGCGCAGGATAGCCAATCCTTATTCCGGACCTGTGGCTGGCGTGGAGGAAATAATCAGAGAAGAAGGTGCCGAGCTTGACGTCACTGAAGCCGAGGTAGTCGTTTCCGGCGGCCGAGGCATGAAAGGCGCGGAAAATTTTAGCTTACTCCGGGAGCTTTGTGCCATCATCCCTCGTTCGGCGGTGGGCGCTTCTCGTTCTGCCGTTGATAGCGGCTGGATTGGTCATCAACATCAGGTGGGCCAGACGGGCAAGACGGTTTGCCCTAATCTTTACTTAGCCTTCGGGGTTTCCGGTGCGATTCAACATTTAGCGGGAATGAGCGGTTCGAAGGTCATTGTTGCCGTCAATAAAGACCCAGAAGCACCAATTTTTAAAGTAGCTGACCTGGGCGTTGTCGGCGACCTTTTCCAGATTATTCCTCCCTTAAAGGAGGAATTGAGGAAAGCCCTGAGCGAATAGGCTCGAAGAGTTTCGAGCTTGGTTTTATTCCTCAGCTCTTTTGAAGATAACACGGCGTTGGGGGAAGGGGATTTCAATGCCTTCTTCTTTAAAGCGCCGCAAGATTCTTTTTCTGAGTTCATGCTGAACCAGATACTGGTCCCTGAATTCGGCTACCGAACAGATAAGGGTGAAGTTTAGGGAATAATCGCCAAAGCCAGGAATGAATCTAACCAGAGGCTCAGGTTGAGCCAAAAGACCGGGTATTTCTTCCGCCGCTTTTTTGGTCTCTTCCAGCAGAATTTTCTCCACCTTTTCAGGGTCAGAAGAATAACTGACGTTTACAGGAATTAGCACTGAGAGCTTCTTTTCCGGCAAATGATAATTGGTGAATACACTCTGGGCCAATTTGCTGTTGGGAATAATGACCATGTTGTTGGGAAGCATCCTGAGGCGTGTTGTTCGCCAGGTTATATCTTCGACATAACCTTCCTGACCCGTTTCCAGACGAACAAAATCACCCACCCGAATTGATTTTTCGAGAAGAAGATTTATCCCGGCGAATAAATTAGCCAGGGTATCCTGAAGGGCTAAGGCAATGGCCAGACCCCCAAGGCCCAAGGCAGTTATTAGGGGAACGATGGATATTCCGAGGACATTGAGAATAATCAAAAAACCAATAACCAGAACTGTCCCCTTTAAAAGAGCGAAGGAGATTCCCGCGGTCGCTATAGGCAGCTCGATTTGACGGAAATAATTTTGGAGTAAATTGGCCAGAAGATTGGCCAGGGCCAAGGTAACCGAAAAGATGATTGTTACCTCGATGGCTTTGCTTAGATAAAGAGTATATTTCGCCGGGAGATTAGATAGAGCGATGCCAATGTAAAGAGCAAAGGCCAGAATCCAGAAAAGCGAAGGAATTTTTATTGATTTAATTATCGTATCCTCTAATCCTTTTTTCGCGCCTTTCTCACTCCTTTGGCGAAGAATTCTGAGGCTGAAGCCGCGGCCTAAAAGAAGAACTGAGGCGGTCACAAGCCCACTGATTATGGGAATGAGAATCTGTCTTAAATTAAGCATTTCAGCTTCTCCCTTCCAAGGTTAGTCAGGTCATTTTTTCCTATTTATTGATTCTCTTCCATCTTGTATGGGTTAGGCTCGGAGACGTTCGGGATGGCCTCGCTCCCACTCAGGTTTTTAACGCCGTTCCCTCTTCGCCCTTCTCAGCGCCTGCGGAACTCGCCTCCCTGTTCAGAGACATAGCCCGGAAGTCCCTTGCCCTCCTTTGGCCTCTCCGTTGGTCCTGTTCAGGCTCAGACATCCTCGGCGCCAAGAGGTTCCCTCGAAGGGCGCTTCGGGAAGGCTAAACCTTCAATGGTCACTTCTGCCCTCCCGAACTTAGCCCTCAAACCAGCCCAGATAAAATGGGAGAGAACCTATTTTTTTAAGCCTAATTTTATTTAATGAGCCCACTTTTATTTTAGGCGCGTAATTTAATTTATCAGGCCATTAATAATTCCGCCATAAATTTCTTTAATCTATTATTTTTAATTCCCAGGCGTGTCAAATTTTGTTGGCCAAAAACCCATCGTCAGCTCTCCATCGTTTCAGCTCCCAGTTAGTTAGCAGGGTCTATTCTTGCTCTAAAATTGAATCTATTTCATAAAATCGATGCCTTTTCTAAAATCGGTGCCAGCTTACATATTTACCTAATTTTTATTTACCTAATTTTTAGGGCTATCGAGGGGAAGCTCTTTTCTCATCCTTTCGCCTGCTTCCTCCGACCAATCTTGGCGCCTCGTTTAAATAATATTCATCGGATTTAATTGCTTAGAGATCAAGGGTCGGGTCAAAATCCAGGATAGCGTGGCGAGTATATTCTGAAGGTTCAGGAAATAAGGTCGACGAATCTTCCGGACGATAGGCGGATGATTGTTTTGATAGCGTCTACCGGCATCTGATGAAACAGGAGGAAGAGGCGGGGGAAATAAAAATAGCTGCAATCAAAAATAAAATGAATTAAGGCCGTGCCTTCACATTATTGCTTAATCTTTTTTTCTATGAAATTGATTTTTTATGAAATTGATATTGGCCTGATAAATTATTAATATTTATTTAATGAAGTCAGTATCGATTTTCAATGATGTTATTGGACCAATAATGCGGGGACCTTCCTCCTCCCACACCGCAGCCTCCTATCGTCTCGGTCATATATCCAGGTCGCTGCTGGGTGAAGAACCAGTTTCAGCCCGGATAGTTTTTGACCCGAATGGTTCCTATGCTCGGGTATTTCGGGAGCAGAATTCTGATTTAGCTTTTGCCGCGGGACTTCTGGGCTGGGAAATAACGGACTCGCGTTTTTTTCAGGGGCTCCACTTTGCTGCTTCCAATGGATATAGGTTCGAGTTCATCGTCGAGCCTATTCGGGGTGCCAATCATCCTAATATGGTCCAGCTTGAGCTTTTATCCGCTTCTGGCAAGAAGCTGATAATGACTGCCAAATCGGTTGGGGGCGGGGCCATCGAAATCGTAGAATTAAACGGCTGGCCCGTACTCCTTTCCGGTGATTATTATGAACTGCTAATTGAAGCTCCGGCTGAAGCTGAACTCACCCTCAGGAATATTCTGGACCGAGGTTTTAATCTAAACGCTAAATTTGAAGTGGTAAAATCTGAGAACAAGGCAGGTAAAATCTTAGTGCGGGCGGCACGCTGCCGGCCCCTTTCACCGGACGACCGACAAAAATTAAAAGAAATTTATGGTGCCAGTCTCTGGCAGGCTGGTCCGGTTTCTTTTCCCGTCTCCGGTGAGCCTCTCTTCGCTTCCGCTGACGAAATAATTGCTATAGCCTCTGCGGGCGGAGTTTCTCTGGGAAAAGTTGCTCTTGCTTATGAATCTCAACTTTTAGGACTGACAGAAGCCCATGTTCTTTCAGAGATAGATCGACGCCTCGACATCATGCTGACTTCTGTTCAGAAAGGATTGAAAGCCGAGTCCTTGAACCTGCAGCTTCTTGAACCCACAGCGGGTTTGATTTTTCAGGCTGAAAAAGAAGGTCGGCTGACTGGGGGCCGTCTCTCTCGGGCTGCTATCCGGGCGATGGCCGCGGAACATGTGGCGGCCTCGGGTGGGGTGGTCTGTGCCGCTCCTACCGGCGGCTCAGCCGGAACCATCCCTGGAGTCATCAGCACACTCGTCGAAGAGATGAACATAAGCCGGGAAAGAGCTTCCTTGGCGCTCCTGGCCGCAGGAGCAGTGGGGTTGGTGGTGGCCCGCCGGGCCACTTTTGCGGCTGAAATTGCGGGATGCCAGGTGGAGATTGGAGCCGCCGGAGCTATGGCCGCGGCTGCTGTGGTTGATGCCTGCGGTGGAAAGGCCAAACAGGCCTGCGACGCTGCGGCCATTTCTTTCCAGAATACCATGGGTTTAGTTTGTGACCTGGTTCAAGGCATTTGTGAGATACCCTGCCATACGCGAAATGCCGTGGCCGCGGCCAATGCTTTTGTCTGTGCCGACTTGATTCTTGGTGGTTACCGGAATCCCATACCACTCGATGAAACCATAGACGCGGTTCTGGCCGTGGGAAAAACTATGCCGGCTGAACTCCGAGTCACTTCTCTTGGCGGGCTGGCTGTTTGCCCCTCTGCCCTGAAACTGAAGAAAAAAGAAAGAAAAGATTGATAAAAAGAGTTATAAGGAAAAAGATGATTTTTTGGATTTAGGGAGTGAATAAATTCCAAGAGCTAACAAGATTCGTGGATTTATCTTGAGCGCCCTAAGAGAATTGATTCAAAATAAAAGTGCTGACCATGTACCAACCACCTATGGATGTTAATCCGTTTAGAGCCTGGAAGATTATTAACTGAGTTTAAATTAATCCTTTATTGAGGGCCAAAAATTATTAATCCTAAAAAACATAGCGAGACCGGAAGGATTGACGAAAATTAAAAACATTTTTGGTGGATGATAAATTCATGGAGAGGTGACGCCAATGGTCGATAGAAAAGTCCGGCTTCTTTCTTCAACAAATATTCTTCAAGTGTGTTCGATAAAGGAAGCTATTGAGGCGGTGAGAAAGGCCTTTATTCTCGCCTCTGAAGGTAAAGTCGAGGTTCCCACACGAACCCGCCTCGATGTGCTTGAGGCCAAGGGTACCTCATTAATAATGCCTTCCTATCTTCCTGAGGCCGAAAAGCTCGGCGTGAAAATTATCAACCTCTATGAGAACAATCCTCGAAAAGGGCTTCCCTTCAGTCACGCTTTGATGCTGGTGTTTGAAGCTTCTGATGGCCGGCCTTTGGGGATTTTAGAAGCAAGCACTCTGACGGCACTGAGAACTGGTGCTGCCTGTGGGTTGGCTACCGAACTTCTGAGTAGGGCTGAAAGCCAGCGGCTGGCTCTTTTTGGAGCTGGTTTCCAGGCTCGCTTTCAATTAGAGGCAGTAGCTGCTGTCCGTAAAATAGAGGAGGTCAGACTTTTTGACCAGGATAAAGAACGGGCTACGGCTTTCGCCAGGAAAATGTCAGAGCGGCTGTCTATTCCAATCAGAGTAGCCGGCTCAGCCCAGGAGGCGCTGGAAGCGGCCGATATTATCTCCACCGCCACCACCTCTAAAATTCCAGTTTTTGATGATAAGGACATCAAACCCGGTGTCCATATCAACGCCATTGGTTCTTACAAACCTGAGGAACGAGAGGTTCCTTCTCTGACAGTAGCGCGGGCTAGAGTGTTTGTAGACAAAAAAGATATGGCCCTGGAGGAAGCCGGCGACCTGATCATCCCGATGAAAGAGGGACTTTTCGGGCCAGAACACATCGTGGCCGAGCTGGGCGAAGTGGCTTCGGGTAAAAAATCAGGCAGGTTGGCCGCCGATGAGATTACTTTCTTTAAGACTGTTGGCATAGCGGCTCAAGATATCGTTCTGGCCTCAGTGGTACTGGCAAAAGCTATGGAGATGAATCTGGGTTATGGTTGTGATTTTTATGAGGGATAAACAAACCCTGATGGTCTGAGTTGACGATTTTATTCCAGAGAAAGGAAAGAGAAGGCTTCCGCTTGGGGCTAACTTCAAGGGAAAGAGGATAATTCTCCAACAAAGAATAGGGCTGACCCGGTGACATTCGGAGAGGAAGCTAATTCTGGGCTTAAGAAGCCACCTTTTTCCCGGAATAACTTTCCCTTTTAGCTAATAACCAGGCGAATCTTTCATGGAGCGAATGATTTTCAGCCTGGTCAGTTGAGTAAAGATGTTTTTGCACATTACGCCTTCTTATAACCAGACAAAAATGTTAATCGGGGAAAAATTATTTTTCCTTCTCTGTTGCCACCACTATGAACTTTAAAGATTCTGCTTGATGAAATTGAGCATCGTGCGGTAAAGATGGAGAGTAGTATTTTTGCCTTCGTTAATTCCATGGGAGCGATTGGGATAAATCATCATGGAGAAGAGCTTATCATTGGCAATTAGCTCGTTGACCAGCTTTTCAAAGCTTTGAAAATGGACGTTATCATCGCCCGTACCGTGGATGATGAGCAGTTTCCCTTTTAGCTGGTGAGCAAAGGTAATCGGAGAGCCGTTTTTGTAGCCTTCGGGATTGTCCTGGGGAAGTGCCATATAGCGTTCCTGATAGATGGTATCATAGAGGCGCTGGTCGCTGACAAAGGCCACAGCTATCCCCATTTTATAGAGGTCGGGATAGCGAAAAAGGGCATTGAGGGTCATTTGGCCACCCCCACTCCAACCCCAGATGCCAACGCGTTCGGGGTCAATGAAGCTGTAATTTTTGATCAGGGCTTTTACCGCGGCCGCTTGGTCGGCTGAAGCCAGAATGCCCACCTGACGGTAAATAATTTTTCGCCAATCACGCCCCCGAGGTGCGGGTGTGCCTCGGTTATCAACGCTGACCACAATGTAACCCTGCTGAGTCAGCAGAAGATGCCAGAGATAAGTGTTCCCACCCCAGGCATCCCGAACAGTAATGCCAGCGGGTTCACCGTAGACATAGATAAAAAGTGGGTATTTTTTTGTCGGGTCAAAATCCGGTGGTTTCATCATCCAGCCATCTAACAGGACTCCCTCACCAATATCCACTCTAAAAAATTCGGCTGGTGGTTTTCTTAGGGAATTGACTCTGGCGGCCAACCCTTTATTTTCTACCAGAGTTTTTAGTCGCCTATGCTGGGGAAGCTGGATGAGGTCAACAAGGGGAGGCTGACCAAAACGGGAATAAGTATGGAAAGCAAATTGGCCGGAAGGAGATAGTCGATAGGAATTAGTCCCGGCGAGGTCGGGCGGAGTAACTCTTTCCGGTTTTCCCGGTATATCAATTTGAACTCGATAAAGGTATTCCTGGGCGGGATTTTCGGGAGAAGCGATAAAGTACAGCCAGCCTTTTTTCTCGTCAAGACCGCTCAGGCGAATGACATCATAATTGCCGGAGGTTAATAACTTGGCACTGCCAGATAAGTCCACACTGTAAACATGTTTCCAGCCATCCCTCTCACTGGTAAAGAGAAAACGACTTCCTTTATCGTAGAAGGTGAGGTCGGTGTTAACTTCAACCCAGGCTTTATCTTCATCAACAAAAATAGTGCGGACATCTCCGGTCGTAGCCTCCGCCAGCAGAACTTCACTCCGGTTTTGGAGACGGTTGAGATGCTGCAGTATGACCTTATCTTTGCCCGCCCAGGCCATCCAGGGAATATAATTATTTCGGGAATCTCCCGGCACTTTCAGCCAGACAATTTTTTTAGTGCCAATTTCCAGCACTCCTGAACGGCAGGCGGAATTGGTTTCTCCGACTTTGGGATATTTGAAAGAAATAATTTTGGGATAAAGGTCGTCGGTATTGTTAATTAGGTAAAAATCTCGGACGCCAGAACTATCAAGCTGCCAGAAAGCTATTTTTGTCCCGTCAGGACTCCAGCGAAAGCCGTCGCGCAAAGAAAATTCTTCTTCATAAACCCAGTCGAAGGTACCGTTGATGATGTTATCAGAGCCGTCTTCGGTCAGCCTGGTAACGGTGGCTAAGTCCAGGTCCTCAAGATAGATGTTATTTTTATAAACATAAGCGACCAATTTCCCGTCCGGAGAAAATTTGGCAAACTGCAGGTAGGCGGGTTCCAATTCCTGTCCAAGTTTTTTTAGCCGCTGGCTGACAAGGTCCAGCACCCAGTAATCCCCGCGGGTCTTCTGCCGCCAGATTCGCTGGCTGTTAGTGTAGATAAGAAGTCGTTTCATATCGTGGGAAAACGAATAATCATCTATGGCTAGGGGAGAGGTTTGACCGTGGGGAATAAGAAGCGATGCCGGCACCAGTATTTTCCGGGTTCCGGTGGCGGCTGAATAGAGGATGATGTCTTTGCTTCCAGGCACAGCCGCCGAATTTTCAAGCACTGTATACGCTGACCCATCCTGAAGCCAGTGGGCTGGTCCAAAGGTCTCAGGGGCCAATTCCTGCGAAGCAAAAATCCTCTCCAGGGTTAGAAGCTCTGAGCTCTTATCCTGAGCCTGAAGGTCAGTCCAGAACAGCATCGAAAGAGTCAATAATGTTAAGAAAAAAAGCCGTTTTGTTAATCTCATTGGTTTGCTCCAATTTTCATAAGATGATAAGAGCTTTTTATGAAAAGTCCGCGGTTTCTGTCAAGAAGACCGTGCCTCATCCTTAAAAAGTAGGGTGCTTCCAGGGCTTTTTTATCAACTATATTTAGCGTTTTTTAGCCTTAAATAACTTTTCTACTTGAGTAAAAAGGGGGCCTCATAAAGCTTTATCTTGGCGCCTTCAAAGGTGAGGACGAGAATAAATCGTCTTCCCCTTTTAAAATACGTCATGGCCGATTAGAACTTTATGCCTTCTTTTTTTTAAAGGAAATACAGCCGCCTTGCGCCTAATAAATTACCACCCTTTTAGCGCAAGAGCCGAAGATAGTTTCTAATCTTGATTCGTGGAGAGGAAATGTGTTTATTATATCGGGGTAATTGGGTAGAAAACGGCAGGGCCTTTGAGCGAAGCATATTTCATTATGATGACGTCTTCCCTATTTTTATAGGTTCATCTGGATTTGGTGGGGATAAACCTGGAGAATTGAAGGCGCGAGAAGGGCTGTAGACAGCCTTTAGATGGAGAATTTTAGAAAAAAGTCTCTTGGGCCGTTCTCGTTTCTTATTTATGTTCATTAATTAGCCTCATGGACAACAAAGCCGCCTGAGGCGATCTCGGTAAAACGTTCATCAAAGTGTCTTATTTTTACCCACAAGAAAGTCGGAAGAATCTTTTTATGATTTCTGATTGAACTTATTGAACGAAAAGAGGTAATTTAGCTCCGATAGCCTCGGTTATTAGACAAGGCTTCTTAAGAAGCGTGTTCGGTTAAACATGACAACGAGGAGCTTAAAATGATTAAAGTTAGAAAAATTTTAGCGGTTATATTTGTTTTTATCTCGACGTTTCAGATAGTCATAAGCGGTCAAAATCAAGTTGCGGTCCACTGGGAAACCATAGCCAAAATAAGAGAAGAAGGCCTCCAGCACTCACAAGTTATGGATATAGCTGGCTATATAGTTGATGTTCTTGGGGCCCGCCTCACCAACTCAGAGGCGATGAAAAAAGCTCAGCTCTGGGCGGTTGCTAAAATGAAAGAAATCGGTCTGGAGAAGGTGGTTATAGAACCATATATGGATTATGGGGTTACCTGGGATAATGAATATTTCTCTCTTCATATGCTGGAACCGGATTATCAACCGATGACCGGTTTTCCTTTGGCGCATACGCCAGGCACTAAGGGGAAAGTAATTTGCCCGGCGGTAATAGGCGATGTAAAATTGAAATCGGAGTTGGCCGGGCTCAAAGGAAAGCTCAAAGGGACCGTTGTTTTGGCCAGCCCTCCGTTGGCTATTACCCAGGCTGAGCTATCACGAGGCGTAAGCCGCCTGAGCGAGGCTGAACTCAAAAAATTGGAAGAAGAAGTGGTCCCGGCCCCGCGTCCAGTTCCAGCTCCTCTCAACCCAGACCTTTTAACTCAGGAAGAAAAAATAGTTTTTTATAAAGCAGAAGGAGCAGTAGCTGTTTTTCAGTGCGAAGGTGGTCGTCCAGGGGTAGTGGTTGGGTTTTCTCGCCCCGAGAGCAAAAAAGACAGATGGTCAAGGGAAAAGACTCTGGAGTCACTGCCGATTGTGGCCGTCACCCCAGAGCATTACAACCGTCTGTATCGAATCATAAAGCGAGGTGTTCCCGTTAAAGTCGAACTGGAAATCAGAAACAAAATTGGTGAACACGTGGAAAAAGCCTGCAACGTGTTAGGTGAAATCCCCGGCACTGATTTAAAGGAGGAAATAGTGATGATCGGGGCTCATTTTGATAGCTGGCATGCCAGTCCCAATGCTAGCGACAACGCCTCCGGTTGTGCGGTAGTGTTAGAGGCGGCTCGAATTCTCAAAGCAATCGGGGCTTTACCCCGTCGGACGATAAGAGTTGCCCTGTGGAGTGGAGAAGAGCAGGGGTTGTTTGGTTCTACAGAATATGTAAAGAAGCATTTCGGTAATCCCAAAGACCCGGCCAACCCGCCGACTGAAGATCATGAAAAATTCCAGGTCTATTTTAATCAGGATTATGGCGCCGGTCAGTATCGTGGTATTTATCTCCAGGGCAACGAACATGTGCGCTCCCTTTTCCAGGCGTGGATGGAGCCGTTCAAGGATTTCGGTATGACCACTGTTTCTATTAAGAGTGTCGGCAGCACCGACCACATCCCCTTCGACCGGGCTGGACTTCCAGCTTTTCAGTTCATTCAGGACAGAATCGCTGGGCCAGCCGGACATACGAACCTGGATTTTCTTGATACTCTCTCACCTGAAGATTTGATGAAAAACGCAGTGGTCATGGCTGCTTTTGCTTACGAGGCCGCTATGACTGACCTCAAGCTCCCCAGGAAGACTCTGAAATAAATTATAGAGAGTGCCACAATGTGAAAAAAATTTAAAAGCCCCGCCATTTAAAAGCAGTTTAAATTTAGCCAAAAGTCTAAATGTAATTATTGAGAATTTAATCCATGATTATAACACCAGGTTTTGCTTATTTGGTTCTGGAAGTACCTATGGTCGAAAAGTGAAAGAAGATTTAACCAATGTAAGCCGGACTTGACTTTTTAGCTGTTTAGCCAGAAGCCTGAAACTTTTTTGCCGAGTCATATTATGGAAAAAACCCTGGCCTTGAATAATTTTTATTTTGAGGGATTAGTTAAGACCTTGATGATAAAATTTTTTATAATTTTTTTCCCAGGGGCGGCAGATAACCTTTGTCAATAATACCCATAAATCCTAACAGCGCCCCCCAATGATAAAAGGCGTCACTCCATCCGGCATCATTCCCCTGGCCAGTTTCGGCATTATAATTTTCATACACACGTTTTTCTCTTATCCAGGAGGCTAAAAGTAAATCTCTTGATTTCTCCACCAGGTCTTTTCTGGCTTCAGGCAGGTCATAATTTCTGAGGCCTAAATATACCAGAAAATTTAACGGAGCCCAGATTCTTCCTCTCCAGTAAAGATTATCCTTATAGGCCGGGTCGTTCCGGGCTATGGAAGGCAAAATATACTTTCCCCAGAATTCTTCTGGATTATAAAAGTGTTCCTTTAACATCCTTTCTGCCTGTTGCTGGTTAGGTACTCTGGCCAGCAGAGGATAAAATAAAGTGGGCGATAATCTATAACTGAATTTACCGGTTACCAGGTCTTTATTCAGATAAAGACCAAACTTGTCATCCCAGAGGGTTTGGAGTTTCTGGGAATATTTTTCTGCTCTTTCTTTTAGTTCTCGGGCTATCTCTGGTTTGTCCAGAATATAAGCGATTTCAGAAAGGCTCTGACAATCGGCAATATAAAGACTCATTAATCCCACATCAGCCAGCAGCAAGCGATGTCTAGTCGTATCAAAAACCCCTTCATCCCACATTGGAGAATTATCCAACCCGGATTCCCATTGTGCGCCTATCTTGGTACCAATTCCTTTAATTAAACGCTCAGGAAGCTTTCCGGGAGTATAAGGGTCAGACCCCCAGCATAAGTAACCGTCAACATCCCGATTATTGGCCCAGAAGCGATTCCAGGAAAGCAATTCATTAAACACTTCCAGCAAAAACCATTTTTCACCATATTGTTTATAAATTTCTTTGATGATAAGAGCACCCACCGGAGGCTGAGAGCGGTCTTCACTTTTATACCCTGGATGGACGACATTGGGCACAAATCCCCTTTGGGTAATTTCTTTGGTGATGGCCAGAGCATTGGAATAAGCCAGGTCCTTGTTGTCCAGTGCTAACATATAGGCGGCAAAATACGTGTCCCATTCAAACAAAACCCAGCCACCCGCCGAAGCTGACCAGTTGCGACTCACCGGTGTAATTACTCTGTCATTTTCGGGATCATAAATTGTATTCCAGGCCAAAACATTATGCAGCGCGTTGTATTCTTCCGGTGCTTCAGGACATACTGTCTTACCATCAGGGACTTTTTTCCTGGCCTTTTCCAATACTTTTGCTATGTCATCTGGTGATTTTAATTTATGCGATGAAATCGTGATGGCTTTATCTAAGGAGAGACTAATTTCATCTGCGGTTGTTTCCTTCCTGTTTCCATTAACATAAAGGTAAATATGCCGATTCTGGGTTTTCTCGATAATCTGGTCCTGATTCAGGAATATTTCCCCCTTTCTTCCCCATAACATTTGAGGAACAAGAATTAATGAATCCTGGGGGGAAGCATCAAGGGGGCTTATTAGTAAATAAAGCTCGTTATTAAAAGCCGCACTCTGAACCCGGATGTGGATACCTCGCCATTTTACTTCCAGTTCAGTATATGAACCATCATAGGTTCGTGGTCCTGGGATGGCCTGTTCCCTTGAGGCGAAGTCTTCTCGGCCAATCAAAGCTTCAGTAAGGGTTTCTCCTGATTTATGGTCTTTGAGCATGAGTTTAATGGCCAAACCATCTGGCAGTAGAACATGAGTTAAGACGCTTCCGTTTTCCCAGGTATTCCATCCTCGGGCTAATTTTTTTTGTAGAGCAGCGGCTTGAGGGCTGATGGGCTCAGAGGAACCCGATTTTTTTTCATCCTTTCCAGAACCACAAGCAATGAAAAACAGGATTAAAAGAATGGTTAAAAAACATAAAGGGGAGTTTAATTTTATAATTTTCATGTTTATTTCATTTATTTTTTATTCTCATTATTTGACTTCAAGCTCTACGTCGTAATAGAAGGCAGACATTGGTCTTTTGGAAATTGGTTCAGTATTATCCAACCTGACAGTAGTGTGATAATAGCCTGGGCTGAGGCCCGCGGTATTAATTTGGTTGGTGATAATCTGGTTTCCCCCTTTTTTCGTAATTTTTACCGAAAGCCAGGAGGGAAGCGGCCCGTGAACCTCCCAAAGCGGCAGGTCAGTAGTTCCGGCATTGTGAATGGTTAAAGAAGCCGAAAGCTTTTCTGGCTTGGAGCTCTTTGAGCGCAGCGAGATAAGATAAGTATCAGCACTGATAATCGGCGGAAGCGGAAAATCTTTTGACCTGGAGAGACGCAGCATGATTACATCATTCGGGGGTACCATAACCGTAAGCCCCTGGGTGATTGGTCCTTTTGTCTGGTGTTTCCAAAGGTCGCGGACATAAAGGCCGGCTTCACGGCTGAAGCCGAATTCATCCCAGTTTATGGTGACCTGAGAAGGCGAATTATTCTGATTGAAAATCAGCACAGCCTGGCTACCATCGAACAATTTCTTTTCACCCCAGATGCTAACTTGGCCTTCTTGCCTGATGATGTGACCCTGAATGCCAAGCGGGTCTTGGTCTATAGCGATAACTTCTATGTTGGTCAGGATTTGCCGGGTGGATTCGGACATCTGGCGCAGGTCGTTGCCAGCTATAAGCGGGGCAGCCATCAGGCACCACAGGCTGAAGAGGCTTCGGTTCTGAGCCTCACTCAGCCCGGGCATGCCGACAATCATCATGTCCGGGTCATTCCAGTGGCCTGCTCCGGCATATTCAGACAATTTCTCGTTAGCCAAAACTATTTCCATGGCTGAGTTCCAGTCGGCTTTGCCTGGCTCACAAATATCTCCGGTTGTCCTCCATAGATGACCCACGGCGGCGGCCCACTTCCAGGGTTCCCCTACTCCCCAAGAACACAGGCTGTGGACGAGGGGACGGCCGGCCCCGCGCTGGGCTTCATCCAGCAAAGTATAAGTCTGGACGATATCCTGTCCTTTAGTATGGCACCAGTCAATTTTCAGATAATCGCACCGCCATTCTGCAAACTGACGCATGTCTTCGAATTCATGCCCCTTGGTGCCGGGCATAGCCTTGCTGCAGGTGAGGGTGCCAGCATCAGTATAAAGTGCATATTTGAGGCCTCTTTGATGAATATAATCTCCAAGACCCCGCAAGCCACTGGGATAGCGTTCTAAATTGGTAGTTAGCCTCCCATCTTCCGCTCTGTAAAAACAAATACCTTCATCAGGTCCGATGTAGGCATAGCCAGCTTCTCTCATTCCGCTACTGACCAAGGCCTCAGCCATTTCTTTGATCAACTTCTCGTTCTGCGGTTCCTGGCCAAAAGTATTCCAGGGATACCAACCCATGGGCGGCGTCATGGCTAACCCATCATAATGGGCTCGAAGTTTTGAAACGGGTTGGTCGCCTGAAGCAAACATGAAAATGGAGACAAGTAACATTCCCATGACCAGGGTTCCTGTTGGCTTGCGCATTATTTTCTCCTTATTAAAATTCTTTGAGTTATGGGCTGCGCCATTTATTCTTTTTTTTTATTTTTCATTTAACTTACCAAAAACCAGGCATTGCTTTCGGCTTCCCCCTCTAATCTTTAAGTAAACATCAAACACCGCGCAGGTTATTGGAAAGAAATGGAAATCTCAACTCCATTATCTTTGCTGGGTTTGTACTTAATCAATCTCAACAAATTTCAATCCCAGGAGCTGACACGAACCTTCCAGTGCTCCGGTGCGATTACCATAAGTCATTACCTGGTGATGACCAAAGCTCAATCTGTGGACCTGTTTGGCCTTTTTAATTTCTATTCCAATCTTATTTTTTTGATTAATTCCTGGAAAAAAGGGCTGGCCTGCTGGAGAAAGCGCTTGTACGATTGGCAGAAGTAGCTTTTTTCTGGCTCAGGCTGGTAACCTCTTTCCTTTGGGCAACCGCCGCGGCAATAAAGAAGCCATTTACATTTTTTACATTCATCCGGCAAAATGGATTTCCACTGGCCAAATTTTCTCTGCGGGGCAGAATTAAGCATGTCCACCAGACGTTTTTCTTTAACATTTCCCAATTTCCATTCGGGCTGGACATAAAAATCACAGGAATAGACATCGCCGTTGTGTTCAACCACCACATACATCCCGCACTCTTTATGCAAGGTGCAGTCGGGCGGAGTCAAACCGGCAAAGGCAAAAACCAGCGCTTCAAAATTGCGGATGTAGGTTAGGGGGCGGTGATTCTGAAAATCGGCTTTCCAGAGCTCATATAACCTAAGCAGGAAATCGCCGTAGCGTTCAGCGGGAACAGAAAAGCTGGTTGGTCGGCCTGGTCTTTCCGGGTCAGGCTCAAGGCAGGGTATGAACTGCATGTAGGTGAGGCCCAGGCTTTTCAAGAATTCATATATTTCTTCAGGAAACCTGACAGAATAATCGTTAACGACGACCAAAGCGTTGGTGGCCACATCGGAATCGAGGAGTAATGTGGCCGCATCCACCACTTTTGACCAGGAGCCCTGGCCGTTTAAGTGCCGGCGATAATGGTCGTGGACGTGCTCGGGGCCGTCTAAGCTTAACCCAATGAGAAAGTTATACTCGCGAAAAAAGCGAGCCCAGTCTTTATTTATGAGAAGTCCGTTGGTTTGGAAGCCATTACTCACTGACTGGCGGCTTCCATATTTCTGCTGGAAATAAACTGCTTGCCTGAAAAAATCGAGGCCCATCAGGGTTGGTTCTCCACCCTGCCAGCCAAAATTTACTTCAGGCAATCCCTGAGACATGACCTGCCTGATAATTTCCTCCAGGATTTCCAGGCTCATCCGGTGTTTGTGAGTTGCGGGGAACAGCTCGCTTTTCTTCAGGTAAAAACAGTAATGGCAGTGCAGATTACAATCTGGACCGGCTGGTTTAAGCAGGACACTGGTCAACTTTTTTCGGCTAATAGGTCTTGCTTTAGCCATTTAACAATCGTTATTTTATTTTACATATCATAACATTTGCCAGGCGAAAGAGATAAGAATTATATTTCTGGCTTGACTCCGAGTTCTGTTCTCAGGCGGTTGAGCTCTTTCGTCAGGTCATCTTTAACTTTCTGATAATCTGCATGGTTATAGACATTGTTTATTTCCTGGGGGTCTGACTGCAGGTCGTATAATTCCCAGCAGTCAATGTCATAATAAAAATGAATCAGCTTGTAGCGAGAGGTCCTGACTCCATAGTGACGTTTCACCGAATGAACGGCTGGATATTCATAATAATGATAATAAAATGATTCTCGCCAATCAGAAACTCTTTTTCCCTGAAGAATGTCTTTAAATGATTTTCCCTGCATGTTAGCGGGCACAGTCAGCCCGGCCATTTCCAGGAGCGTTGGAGCTAAATCCACGTTGAGTACCAGGTGTTCCTTGTCAACTTTCCTTTCCACGCCGTCGGGGTAGCGGATGAGCAGGGGAAAACGGATGCTTGGTTCGTACATAAAGCGCTTGTCAAACCAGCCATGTTCACCCAAGAAGAAGCCCTGGTCAGAGGCGTAAATGACCAAGGTATTATTGGCCAGACCTTCTTTATCCAGGAAATCTAAAAGCCGGGCTGTACTTAAATCAACTGAAGCGATACAACGCAGATAATCCTTGATGTACCGCTGGTATTTCCATAAAGCCAGCTCTCTGCCCTCTAGCTTTTTTCTTCTAAACTCCTCATTTTCCTCTCGGTAGGCTTCGTCCCAGGTTTTTTTCTGCTCGTCAGTCAGGCGATTATAAACTGAATTCCAGTAGGTCAGGCCGGTTTTTTCCTGGTCATTTATTTCTTCTTCCCTTAGGGGAAAAAGTTTTAGGTCGTAAGAAAGATAGGCGTGGTCAGCAATCCTCATTTCCTGCCGCCTGGCGGCCTCGCATCTTTTGCGATAATCGTCAAAGAAGGTTTCGGGCACTGGCAGGTCCTCATTCCTAAACAAACGAAGGGCTTCCGGACCAGGCATCCAGTTGCGGTGGGGAGCCTTGTGGTTCATGAACAGCAGGAAGGGTTTGCTTTTATCTCTGTTTTTAATCCAGGCTAAGCATTTTTCAGTCACGATGTCGGTGACATAGCCGTGTTCCTGATATTTTCGGTCTTTTTCAATAAAGTCCGGGTTGTAGTAATGGCCTTGGTCGGGCAGGATGGAAAAATAATCAAAGCCAACTGGAGTAGCCTTGAGGTGCCATTTTCCTACTAGCGCTGTCTGGTAGCCGGCTTTTTTAAAGAGCCCAGGAAAAGTTCCTTCCTGAGATTTCATTTCTCCACGGTTATCAATAACTCCATGCTGATGACTATATTGACCGGTAAGAATAGAAGCCCGGCTGGGGGCACAGATAGAATTAGTGACAAAGCTACAATCGAAACGAATTCCTTCCTGCGCCAGTCTGTCTATGTGGGATGTCTGGATAAGACGGCTGCCGTAAGCGCTGACGGCCTGACAGGCGTGGTCGTCAGACAGGATGAAAATAATATTCGGTTGGGAGCTCTGGCTCCGGCAGGAAAGGGAAGAGAAAACCTGCGGCAGGCTTAAGGTGCCAATGGCGGTTAATTTTATGAAGTCTCGACGATTTAATTTTCCGGCCATTTTTTTTGCTCCTTATGGACAATAATTATCAAATCAAATAATGCATATCAAGTTTTTAATATAATTGTGCTGGCTTATTTATAAGTAAGCATGAAATGAAGGGGGGGTGATTTAGCTTAATTAACTCGAACGGCGGGATAAATGGCTTTTTTGGGATGAGGTGAGGCAATTACTAGAGTTGACTAATATGTATCGGAGAAACCTTCTGAAGAATGGTTAGGGCTAAGATCCACTAAAATTATTGAGCGGCTGAATAAAGAGATTAGGTCATGGAAATAATAGCCTCAAAGAAAGCCCTTTATAACCTTCTGGCCTTCATCTGCTTGAAGATGGAAAGGAACAAGATAAAAAGCCCCATGGGAAGTGTCCTCTCTTCTATTTCAAACCACAGTTTGAGGCAGCCAAAGAATTAACATACAATGCTTGATACTATCATAGTCATTGGATATAAAACTACCAGGAAAGTTAATCCTGCGATTAAAGAAAATTTAAGAGGAGGAATTAATGAAGATGTTGAAGAGGAGCTTCAGCACAGTTTCAATGTTGATTATCCTCTTTGCAGGCTGCTTCGGTAAAGACCAGGGAGAGTGGTCATACTATAAGCTATGGTACAGGAAACCAGCCACCCAGTGGGTCGAAGCTCTTCCCGTTGGCAATGGTCGGCTAGGCGGAATGGTATTCGGAGGGCTGAAGGAGGAGCGTGTTCAACTCAACGAAGAAACTCTTTGGACTGGAGGTCCTTATGAACCTAAACTTCTCGGTGAAGGCGCAAAAGCCTTACCAGAAATCCGCAAACTCGTTTTTTCCAGGAGATACAAGGAAGCCCAGCGACTCGTCGAGAAAGCCTGGAAAACTGATCCCCCCTGGCACCAGAAATACCAGTCCTTGGGAGATCTTGAACTCAACCTCCACGAAAACTTTGATTTTACCGACCACGGATACGATGTCCGCTCTTATCGGAGAGAACTTGATCTCGATACTGCTATCGTTAAGGTGTCCTATCAAACGGGGAACATTACTTTCATCCGAGAAGTATTTGTCAGTCCGGTTGATGATGTCCTTGTCGTCCGAATAACTTCGGACAGACCGGGCGCCCTATTTTTCTCGATATCGCTCCGAGGAAAGAAAAATTTGCTCTCTCCGGGGGACGAGTATTTCCACTCCGAGACTATAAAGCCAGATACACTGGTTCTGAGAGGGCGAAACGCTTCGTACCTGGGTGTCAAAGGACACCTTGAATACCAGGCCCGTCTGCGGGTCAATGTTGAAGGTGGTACAATCAATTGCGAAAATGACCGTCTCGTAATTGAGTCGGCCAATGCGGCGACGCTGTACCTGGCAGCAGCAACGAGTTTTGTTAACTTCAGGGATGTATCAGCAGATCCAGAGACCAGGACAAAGGCAACGCTCAAAAATCTCGAAGGAAAAACGTTTGAGGCGATCAAGACAGATCATGTTCGTGAACACCGCCGTCTTTTCCGGCGAGCCCACCTGGCCCTGGTCCGAAGCGAGGCCTCCGAATTGCCGACTGACGAGCGCATCCAAGGTTTTAAAAAGAGTGGAGATGCGGATCTTATTGCTCTCTTCTATCAATTTGGGAGGTATCTTCTCATTTCCAGTTCACGGCCTGGGACTCAACCACCAAACCTTCAGGGTATCTGGAATGATAGCATGAATCCTGCATGGGGTGGGAAATACACCACCAACATCAACCTTCAGATGAACTTCTGGCCAGTTGAAACAGCCAATCTGTCGGAGTGTTTCGAACCACTTTATAAGATGATCAAGGAATTGGCTGTAACTGGTCAGCGCACAGCTAAAGAATTCTACGGTGCACGAGGATGGGTTCACCATTTTAACACCGATCTCTGGCGCCCAACGGCCCCCATGGGTTGGTACGGCTATTTTGAAACCTGGGCAGCCGCAGGAGCATGGCTGGCCACTCATCTGTGGGAACATTATCTTTTTACTTGTGATAAAACTTTTCTAAGAGAAGCTTATCCCCTGATGAAAGGGGCAGCCCGGTTCTTTCTTGATACCCTCGTTGAACATTCGGAAAAAGGATGGCTTGTTACTAATCCCTCAAATTCTCCAGAGAATTGGTACAAAGCCGAGGGAAACCCTCGGGTCTGGAACAGAGAACTGTTCGAAAAAGGGGAGATTACGACGATTTGCGCAGGCCCAACCATAGACATGGAGATCCTACGGTTTCTTTTCGATGCCTGCGCCAAAGCCGCAAAGATATTGAATATTGACGATGGTTTTCGTAGAGAAGTTCTTAAAGCTCGAGCCCGACTAGCTCCTCACCAGATCGGCCGCTATGGACAGCTCCAAGAGTGGCTTGAAGATTGGGACGACCCAGAAGACGTGCACAGACATCTCTCTCATCTGTGGGGAGTTTTTCCTGGTAACATAATCACGCCGCTGCTTACTCCTCATCTTGCCGACGCAGCGAGAAAATCTCTGGAGTTCAGGGGGGACAGCGGGACAGGCTGGTCACTTGCCTGGAAGATCAACCTTTGGGCTCGTCTTCTTGATGGCGAGAGGGTTTATAAACTTCTGTGCAATGTCATGAATCTCGATGCTGAACACGTCCCTGGGACGGAATACAAGGGAGGAGTGCTGCCCAACTTATTCTCAAACCACCCTCCCTTTAACATTGATGGGAATTTTGGAGCTACGTCTGGGATTGCAGAGATTTTTCTTCAGTCTCATGCAGGAGAGATCCATATTCTTCCGGCACTTCCTAAGGCATTAGCAAAAGGTTCTTTTCGAGGATTCTGCGCCAGAGGAGGGTTCGAAGTTGACTTGAGCTGGGAAGGAGGATCTCCGGTAGCGGGACGCATCGTTTCTAAATGCGGTGGTCCGTGCCGTATCCGAGCTACGAAATCTTTCAAAGTTTTCTTGGATGAGTTGACGGTTCCGACAGACAAAAAGGAAAATGGTGCCATCGAATTCAATACGTCTCCAGGCAAAACATATTTGCTGAGTTTCGTTGATGAATGATTGACCGAGTGTTTTAAGGCTTTAGGATGCTTAGGAGATTAATTAGTAGAGTCGGACAAGCTTATGTCTCGGCAGGGAAGACAAAATAAGAAATTAAGAAAATAGGAGGAGTCTTTACTGAGCGGGTATTTTAGGGATTGCCCAAGTCTTCTAGTAGTCTCAAGCATTTTGTGTTAATTCATTGGCTGCCTCAAGCTGTGGTTTGAAATAGGAGGGGGGACTCTTTCTATGTAGTTTTTTCCCATGAAAGGGAAGAGAAGACCTGCGACAAACTTAAGGTTCCAACGGCGATTAATTTTATAAAGTCCCGACGATTCATCTTTCCGGCCATTTTTCTTTCTTCTAAAAAAATAATTATCAATTTGACCGAATCATCTCAAGTTTTTTAATTGCATTGTCGTTGGTTATTTAATTTGTCCTTAATTATTCAAATTAAGAATGAAATACGATGGAATTCATAAATAAAATCATACTCAGTTTGGATTGATGAAATTAAGAAATAGCCCAGATATCGCTTTCAGGTCCAGGAGGAGCCATAAGGAGAAGAAGGCCTCTTTGAATACAATTCCCTCTTCATTTAGGCGGGTATTACTGAGTGGTTCGGCGTTATTCGGAGAAAAAGACGTTTAGGGATACAGCTTCTTCTCCCCGCAAAAGTTGGCTCTTTTAAGAGCAATGGCCAGAGTGAGCAAACAGGTGTTCAAAGAAAGCTTTTGAATAAATTGAATTCATTAAATATATTAAAAAAGGAAGGAGGAGATTTGTTTAAAAATTATAGGATTAAATTGGGCTTGCGGTTCGAATTTGTAGTTTTAGTGATTATTTTTTTTGAACTTTCCACTTTACTCTCGGCGGCACTTGTTTTCCCTCCAGATGAATATGCCTGGCGGCGGGCCCAGCTAATGGACCATCTTGGTGATAGTGTGGCTATCTTTCTTGGAGCCAAGACTCCCTCTGGCGATTACCAATTTTATCAAAACAATGATTTGATTTATTTTTGCGGAGTCGAAATTCCCAATGCCATCCTGGCCATTGATGGGCAGAAAAAAGAAAGTCTATAAATGAAAGAGAAGCCGAAGGCCTTCCGCGAGCCATCGAAGAAATAGAAGAGCTGATGAAAAAAGACGGAATTATATAGGTGCTTAAAAAGAACAGGGTTTATTGAGATAGAGCCCTTGTAGGAAAATTATAGATGAGGCGAATATATACATATGGAGAATAGCCATGAAGAAATACGGAGTCTTCCTTAAAGTAATCATTTCTATTTTGTTCCTGGGCGCATTCTTTCTTTTGCCTGAAATCGGCGGAGCTTATGCTCAGGGAATTGATTTCAGCCAGAAACCGCGGCGGTGGGAAAGAAGCCGAACATACGATGCTCGTCATTATTTGATTAAAATTAATCTGGACGTTGAAGGCAAGGCTTTCCAGGGGGAAGCGGTTCTGACGCTGAGTTCACTCCGCCCTGATTTAAAAAATATTGAGCTCGATGCTGAGGATTACAAGGTCGAGCAGGTAAACGATGAAATGGGGCATTCCCTTTCTTTCAAGCAAACCGATAAAAAGCTTTTTGTTGAGCTTGAGCGACCTTATAATATCGGCGAAATATTTTCCATCACCATCTTTTATCGCAGTGATGACCAGGCCCATAAAACTACCAATAAGAAAGGGCTTCGGTTCTACGAGGCTTCGGCTGAACATCCGGCCCTGGTCGCTTCGGATTCCTGGCCCGATGGAGTTCATCACTGGTTCCCCTGCTATGATTTTCCCAATGATAAAGTCACCAATGAAATCATCGCCACGGCGGAAGAGCCTAATAAAGTTGCGGCCAACGGGCGGTTGGTGAGTGTGGTAAAGAATGAGCGGGAAAGAACAGTGACTTATCACTGGGTTCAGGATAAACCTCATTCTACTTATTTAATTTTCCTGGCTGCTGGCCCCTATGAAATTATCCGCGACCGTTACGAGAATATTCCCATCAACTACTGGGTTTTCCCCCAGCACGTCAAAGACGCCCTTCGTTCTTATGAAAAGACGCCGAAGATGATGGAATTTTTCATCAAAACTTTTGGCACTCCTTATCCCTGGGACAAATATGACCAGATATCAGTACCCATGGGGGGAGGTGCCGAGAGCACCTCAGCCACGGCCATGACCTATAAGATTATTCATGACGAAAAAGCCGAGAAAGATTTTTCCAGCATTGGGATTGTCTCGCATGAGCTGGCTCATCAGTGGTGGGGAGACCTGATTACATTACGGAGCTGGGAGCACGCCTGGCTGAACGAAAGTTTTGGCACTTACTCTGATTATCTTTATTACGAATATGACCGCGGACTCGAAGAAGGGGCCATAAATTTGCTGAATAAAAAAAATGCTTATTTGAGGGAAGCCAGAACAAGGTACATTCGACCAATTGTTACCAATCATTATGATGCTCCGCAGGATTTGTTCGATGCCCATTCCTATCAGAAAGGGGCCTGCGTGCTTCATATGCTTAGATTTATTCTTGGTGACCAGCTCTTCTTTCAGGTGCTAAAAGAATTTCTCCATAAATATTCATTTCAACCGGTTGATACCCATGATTTTATGAAAACGGTCAAGGAAGTTACCGGTGAGAACCTGGATTGGTTTTTTGAGCGATGGCTTTTCCATCCCGGACACCCAGTTTTTGAGGTTGCCTCAAGGTGGGATGAAGGGGAAAAAACGCTTGGCCTGTGGATTAAGCAGGTTCAGGATACCTCCCGCGGCATCCCCATATATAAGACTCCGGTATTGATCGGGATAAGGGGAAGCAAGAATCTTGATGAAGATGCCATTAAAGGAGATAAGGATGATGAAATCACTTACAAAATCTGGATAACCGAGAAAGAAAATTATTATGAATTCCACTTAACTCAAAAACCTCTTCTGGTTCGCTTCGACCGCGGAAACTACCTCCTCAAGGAATGGACATTTCCCAAAAGTGTTGAAGAATTGCTCTACCAGGCACAGCATGACGACGTTATCGGCCGAATGTGGGCTGTTCAAGAGCTGAAAAAATTCGGGGATAAACCAGAAGTAGGGAAAGCAATCCAGATTATTGCCCGGGGTGATGATTTCTGGGCGGTAAGGAAAGCAGCGGTGGAAACCATTGGAAGCTGGAAGAACCCAAAGTTTATTCCTTTTTTAAAGGAAAAATGTAAAGAGAAGCATTCCCAGGTAAGAGCGGCGGCCCTGAAAGTGCTGGGAGAGTTTGGCCAGGCAGGCCTGGCGGAGTTTTTCAAAGAATGTTTCAACAGCGATGATAGTTATATAGCTCAGGCGGAAGCCCTGCGGGCCTTAGGAAAAACCGGCGATAAAAAGCAAGTTGATTTTCTCAAAAAGGCAGCTACCCTTCCTTCTCACCAGAATATTATTAGAAATGCGGCCCTCGAGGCACTCAAGCAACTGGGCGTAGAGCAATGAGGTCAAGCTGCTGGCCAATATCTGACCATGAAATCTGCCTCCAGAATGAATATAAGAAGATTCCTCGGGTTATTTTAAGTTCCTTGAGATGAGCATGGCAAGTGGAGGCTGAAAATTAAGTTTTATTGAAATACAATCTTTTTAAGAAAGGAGGATTTATGAAAAGAAGAAAATTGCTTTGTCTTTTGTTGATTATTTTTATTGTCCATTTGGCTTTACTCGGTAACGTAAAATTGACTGGAGATGATAATGCCCAGGAGATGGCTTCCTGGGCGAACTTATCGCCTGTGATTGAATCTAAGCTGCGGGCGATATTTGAAGATGAGGAGTTTAACGCCCGCATTTTTAGGGGCGAGTGGTACCCGGATGGTTCTGCTTACACCGTCCTGGAAAGGAATCCAAAAGGAAATGGGGTCGAACTGGTAAAGTATGAAATTGTCACAGGCAAACGGACTATTCTGGCTGGCTTGTCTCAATTGATTCCCTCTGAACAGCAGAAACCTTTGGTAATTGAAAATTATGCCGTACCACCTGACGGCGGTTCTATCTTAATTCAGACGAATTCTCGTTCCGATGAAGAAGGAGCGAGGCTTGTTGACTACTGGCTCCTAAAGCCAAAGGACGGCCAGCTCCTGGAAATTGCTTCTGGCGCGGATCTCATAGATGTAAAGCAGTGCTTCTCCCCGGACAGCCGAAAAATCTTTTTTCGGATGAAAGAGAACCTTTATGTTTATGATATAGATAGCGGCCGCCGGATTTCTCTTACCAGCGATGGTGTCGCGAGCAAGATTTCTAATGGAAATGCTGTGTGGAGCCCGGATGGAAATTATATTGCCTACATTCAATCCGACTCTTCCAAGGTATTACTTCGGCCGGTTCTTTTACCTGTAGACCCTACCTACCCAAAAGTGAGATATGTGCGCTTTGCTCGGGTGGGAACCCCCATTCCCCGTCTTCGCCTGGGCGTGGTGAAGGCGGAAGGAGGCGAAACGTTGTGGTTAAAAATAGGTGAAGAGAATGAAGAATTCTATTTGAGAGAATTAAAGTGGCTTAAAAATTCGAGAGAGCTATGCGTGGAAAAATTGAGCCGGTCAAGGGACTACAGAGAGTTTCTGGTGGCAGAGGTGACAGGTGGAAAGGTAGAAAGAGTTTATGGTGAAAGTGACCCAGCCTGGGTTGACGCCAGTTATGGGACAAATGCCGGATTGAGCTGGATAGACAATGATAGGTCATTCATAGTGATTTCGGAAAAGGAAGGCTGGCGCCGTGCCTACAAATTATCGCGAAATAAAAATTCAAAAGAGATACCATTAACCCCCTCCGGCGTGGATATCATTTCCCGCGTGGGGTTGGATGAAAAAAGAGGCTGGTTCTATTATCTTGCTTCTCCTGACAATGCCACCCAGAGTTATCTTTATCGTGTTAGCCTTGATGGAAAAGCAAAGCCCCAAAGAGTAACCCCGGCGGTTCAAGGAGGCGTACACAGTTATATTTTATCTCCTGATGGCCGATATGCCTTTCATTCCAGCTCCACCTTTGATACGCCGCCAGTTACCGAATTAATCCAGTTACCCGAGCATAAAACAACCCGGGTCCTTGAGGATAATGGCCAGCTGAGAGCCAGACTCGAGGCGATGAAGCTTAAACCGGTAGAATTTTTACCGATTGCTATTGGCGATGGCGTGGTCATGGATGCCTGGATGATAAAGCCCAGTGATTTTAACCCGGAAAAGAAGTATCCGGTTTTTGTCTGGGTTTATGGAGAACCCCATTCCCAGACGGTTCTGGATCAGTGGCAGGGGGCGCGAGGCATGTTTCACCGGGTTATTGCTGATATTGGTTATCTGGTTGTTTCCATAGACAATCGCGGAACGCCGGCTCCTAAGGGGGCAGCTTGGCGACGGGCCATATTTGGCAGCCTTGGGCCTTTGTCGACGAAAGAACAGGCGGCCGCGTTGAGAGAACTTGGCCGAAAACTAAGTTATGTTGATTTATCAAGAGTTGGTATCTGGGGATGGAGCGGCGGAGGCTCAAACACTTTAAATGCGATGTTCCGGGAACCTGACCTTTATAAGGTTGGCATTGCCGTTGCTCCCAAACCACAGCCCCATCTTTACAATGCTTGGTTTCAGGAAATCTACATGCGCACCCCTGAAGAAAATCCAGAAGGATACAAGCAATCTGCTCCCATCAATTTTGCGGAGGGATTGAAAGGACACCTATTGATCGTGCACGGTTCAGGGGAAACCAACACCCACATTCAAATAACTGAAGGACTGGTGGATCGCCTGATAGCCCTGGGAAAACAGTTTGATTATATGGTTTATCCTAATCGAGATCATGGCCTTAGAGAAGGCGAAGGCACCACACTGCACCTTTATATGCTAATTGCGCGGTATCTTATTACCCATCTTCCGCCTGGTCCACGCTGAGCTCGGAATCATCTGCACGATAAATATACTGAATAAATATATCAGAATATATGAGGGAATAGACTAAACCCAAATTGCCATCCACCTTTGATAAAAAGAAAAGGCTCTAATTTTCATCCAGGTTGGGTAATGCAGATTTAAAATATCTTTTCTTTTGAATTCTGCGGCTCTTTTGTCTTCTTTCTGTTTTCTTCGTCCCGATTATTTTATTAATTCAAGTTGAATATATTTTAATGGAAATTTCTTTTGGGCCAGAAATGACGCCAAACTATTGATTTTTGCCAGTCTTCCTAATCGAGACTTGACCAGCTCCTATTAAAATTTAGCAGTTTGAGAATTTTTTCTCAGGGCGGTGGGTTGGTTTTGGTCGAGGCATACAATTATCAGAGCTGATTTCACTAAGGAAAAAAACTTGATTTTCTAAAATTTTTATTTTAGTACTTAATAAAGCTAAGAAAGCAATTAAATCAATTTTATATTTTTTGGAAAATTGCGTGCGGGGAATAAAAAAATTTACTGCCATGGGGTTGGGGTGAAGATTCTTATGTTTTTTTTGATTCTTTCATTTTATTCTCAGGGAGTTAAAAAATGAAAAAGAATATTTTAGTTCTATTAAATATTGCCGGGCTAATCATTTTAGCCTTTTCCTGTAATCATTCGCCGACCAGGTTAGAAAGAATAGATGACGGAATTATCTTAAACCTAAAGAGTGGGGCTCTAAAGGTTCAATTATGCACTGATCAGGTGGCAAAAATTGTTTTTGACCCCGACCGCAACTTCCGACTGAGAGAAAGTCTGGTGGTTGAAAGAACATGGGCACCGGTTTCTTTTGAAGTAGAGTCAGAAGATAGAGAGGTCAAGGTTTCCACCAAAAACTTAATTATTTTAATCAATAAAAACAGCGGGGCTGTAAGTTTTTGTGATGAAGGTGGCAAGCTATTTTTGCAGGAAGATCAAGAAAATCCCCGGCGGCTGACCAGGGCCTCGGTGATGGGTGAGAAAACTTATCATGTCCAGCAGAATTTTAAATTGTTGCCAGAAGAGGGTGTTTATGGTTTGGGACAGCACCAGGAAGGAGTTATGAACTATCGAGGGCACGATGTTTTACTCGTTCAAGAAAATGAAAAAGTGTCTGTTCCCTTTTTAGTTTCAACCAATAATTATGGAATTTTATGGGACAATTATTCTAAAACCAAGTTTCATGACGGCCGAGATGGTACTTATTTTTGGTCTGAAGTAGGAGACGCTATTGATTATTATTTTATAAGTGGAAAAGATTTAGATGATGTAATCAGGGGATACCGGGAAATTACTGGGCAGGCACCTATGTTTCCCCGCTGGGCTTTCGGGTTCTGGCAATCAAAAGAAAGATATCGAACAGGGCAAGAGTTAATGGAAGTTGTTAATGAATATCGCCAGAGAAAAATTCCGATCGACCTTATAATCCAGGATTGGCTGTATTGGGGCGATGCTTCTGAATGGAGCGCCATGAAATTTGATGAGGAGAGATATCCCCGAGCGGAAGAAATGATAAAGACCCTTCATGATAAACATCACGTTCACTTCATGGTGTCTATCTGGCCGGTTTTAGGCCCCAAAACTGAGATATATAAAGAGATGGGAAAAAAGGGTTTGCTCTATAGTCCAGTGGTTAGAGCTGAAGGGAAAGTTTATGATGCCTACAACGAAGAAGCCAGAAAGATTTACTGGAAGTATATCAATGAAGGTCTTTTCTCCAGGGGAGTAGATGCTTTTTGGATGGATTCTACCGAGCCAGAAGTGGATGAAGCTGACGAGAAACACATTAAACAAATTGGTGAGACCGCTTTAGGAAGTATAGCTCGTTATCTTAATACTTATTCTCTGATGACAACTAAAGGAGTATACGAAGGGCAGAGATCAGTTAGTTCGGATAAGCGAGTCGTGATTTTAACTCGGTCAGCTTTTGCTGGCCAGCAGAAATACGCAGCTGCCACCTGGTCGGGTGATATAGTTGCGCGTTGGGATGTTTTTAGGAATCAGGTTTCAGCCGGATTAAACTTCTGTATGTCCGGAATCCCTTACTGGACTACAGATATCGGTGCTTTTTATGTTCGCCAGTATGGGGCTTTTTTTGACGAAGGATGTAATGATCCCGGTTATCGTGAAATGTACGTTAGGTGGTTCCAGTACGGCGCTTTCTGTCCTATTTTCCGGTCCCATGGAACAGATACACCACGGGAAATCTGGAGATTCGGTGAACCGGGTACCTGGGCTTACGATACTCTCGTCAAATATGACATTTTGAGATATCGTCTTCTGCCATATATTTACTCACTGGCCTGGAAGGTTACGAGTGACGGCTACACCATCATGCGGGGATTGCCCATGGATTTTAGTGAAGATAAAACCGTGCTGGATATTGACAACCAGTTTATGTTTGGTCCGGCCTTATTAATTTGCCCTGTTACCAAACAGATGTATTATGGTGAAGATTACATTAATGAAGTTATTCCTTCAGATTATCTGTTTACACCTGATAGCAAAAAAGGCGGGCTGCGGGTTGAATTTTATAATGGCCAGAATTTTGAAAAACTGGTAACTACCCGCGTTCAGAAAAAGGCTATCTACAATACCTGGATCGACGAGCTGCCTGAAGGTGTTGACCGGGTCAATTATTCTCTTCGCTGGACTGGTGAAATCCTGACTAAAGGGGCAGGAGAATATGAGTTTTGGCTAACCTGCGATGATGGGGTACGCGTCTGGCTGGACGATAAATTAGTTATAGATTCATGGCAGGCTCAGAGAGCGAGAAATCACCGGGCCAAAGTTAATTTAGAAGCTGGTAAAAAATACAGGCTAAGAATTGATTATTTTAATAGTCAAGGCGGGACGCAGATGAGGTTAGCCTGGAGAACTCCAGATATGCCCAGAGAAATCTATAATCCTGATGAAATAAAATCCTGGCGTCTTTATCTTCCCGAAGCCAGAGGATGGTATGATTTCTGGAACGGCGAAAGAAGGGAAGGAGGAAAATGGATAGAAAGAGAAGTTCCTATTGACATTATGCCCATCTATGTTAAAGCCGGGTCAATTGTTCCTATGGGACCTGAAATTCAGTATTCGACCGAGAAACCGGCTGATCCCATTGAACTTAGAATCTACCCCGGGGAAGATGCAGAATTTGTCCTTTATGAGGATGAAAACGACAATTATAACTATGAAAAAGGATTCTACACTCTTATTCCCATCAGGTGGGATGAAAAGAGTCAAACTTTGACAATTGGAGAGGAAAAGGGAGATTTTCCAGGAAAGCTTAAGAGGAGAACTTTTCATATAGTTTGGGTCGGAAAGAATCATGGAGCGGGAGTTGAACCGGAAAGAGACCCGGATAAGATAGTTCTTTATGGAGGAAAAGCTGTCCAGGTTAAAAGAGATTAGATTAGAAATGCCGATGTTTGTGCCTTACAAAGAATGTCAGAGAAATCAGTATGGATTCGTATTTATCGATAAAAGGTAAGCATAGAACAAAATAAATATTGGGGTGGAAAACCTGGAATCATCTTTCGGAAAATCCGTGATAGCGAGTCCTTTAGCTGACATAAAAAATTGGCCTAGAACATTATCGTGATTAATTAATAAATGAAGGAGTACAGTATGAGGAAGAAAAAGGCCAATAGGGAGAAATTGTGGATTCTTTCCGCCCGCCTTGTCCTTTTGTTTCTGGTCTGCTTGGATATGCCTCTTCTTGGCAGGGATAAAGGGTTGGTGGCGTGGTGGAAATTTGATCAAATGAAAAATAACAAAACTCCCGATAGTGTAAGTCAAATTGAAGACACAATCGAAGGAAATTTTAAATCTACCTCCGGAGTTGTCGGATCAGCTTTAAAATTAGATGGTTTTACTACCTGTGTAATCCGCCTGGCTGGCAATTCACCGCAGCTTGAAGATAGATTTACACTGGAAGGCTGGTTGGCCCTGGCTACCTATCCCTGGAACTGGTGTCCAATAATTAGCCAGAAAAAGGGCAAGGAGGCCGGTTTTTATTTGGCTGTTGGCCCACGGGGACAATTGAGCTTCCAGATAGCCTTAAATGAGAAGTGGCATGAGTGTACCTTACCCGATTTTGCCATACCGCTCAGAAAATGGGTCCAGGTAGTTGCGATTTATGATTCGGCTGAAGGTATAACCATCTATCTTGATGGTAATGAGGTTGGAAAGTTAGAAGTAAAGGGAAAACCTACCTTTGCTCCAGATGTAGATTTGCGAATCGGTATGAATCATGAAAAAATGAAGCCAGCTTATATTCATCGTGAACACGGAACACTTCCAGACTGGTTTTCTCTTGATGGAATTGTTGACGAAATAAAAATATATGATCAGGCTATAGCTCCTGAGCAAATTGTAGCTTCCTATTCAAAAAACAAGCCCGGGGTTGATCCTGATCTGCCACTTCGACTCATGCCTTCAGGTCCTGCTGGTCCCGGCCGTTTTGGTGCGTATTATTGTCAATTGAAATATTATGATGAATGGGATGCTCTCTGGCCCGTAGACGAGCATCCTGACGTGGTTGTGAGATTTGACAATTCAGCTGCCCGCGTTGTTTTCTGGCGCGGCACTAGATATTCACCGGTCTGGGTGACTGAGAATGGATTGTGGATGGCCGATCAAAGTGTTGAGGCCTGGGGAGTGGGTCCAGAGGACAAGGAGGGATGTTTTGAACATATGCAGGATCGTCATTGCCGTTATTCTCATGTGAGAATAATTGAAAACAATGAGGCCCGGGCGGTGATTCACTGGCGTTATGCTCCTGTCAGCTCGCATAACAGTCTCTGGAAAGAAGATGAAAAAACGGGCTGGGCCTGCTGGGTTGATGAATATTATTTTATTTATCCTGATCAGATGGGTATCCGCAAGGTCAGCTGGAAAAAAGGTAGCTTGGGAGAGCCACGCCAATTTCAAGAGACAATTCCTCTGCTTCAACCAGGGCAGCGGCAGAAAGATGTACTGAATGTCGATTTTGCCTACGTTGGTAATTTAAAGGGCGAGACAAAGATTTTTTCCTATGTTGAAAATCCTAAGGTGAAAAATAAATGGGAACCAAGAAAATTTAATATGCAACTGATAAATTTTAAGTCTAAGTACAAGCCCTTTATTATTTTTGAGCCAGGGGGAAAGATGTATATTTTCGACAGAAATATTAAAGAATTAGAAGAAGGAACCGGTTGCGACCACTGGCCAGTTGGCCTGATGCGTTGTGATGGCCGAACAAACCAGGCTTTTGACCGGCCGATTTCCTTCTTGGGCTTTCCTATCACGGATCCACCCGTGCATGAAAGTGAAGACCGATGCTGGTGGAATGGGCTCTATGGTTTGACGGATAGACCGTTTAGTCAATTAATTTATATCGCCAAAAGCTGGCTGAATGCTCCTCAGGTCACTCTTAGTGGAGAGGGATTTTCTTTTCTGGGTTATGATCGAAGTGAACGAGCCTTTAAAATCTTGAAATCAAATGATAATGTTGAGTCTTCTTTGGAAATGAAGATTAAAGCTGGCCAGGAATCGCCGCTTTATAATCCAGCTCTGGTTATAATGAACTGGGGAGAGGAGAAACCTGAATTAAGAGTTAATGGGAAATTAATAACCCCAGGAAAAACATTCAGGTATGGGTATAATTACCGTCTTGAGGGACCAGATCTTATTATCTGGCTTCAGCTTGAATCAGTCTCTCCCTGTTTATTGCAGATAGCTCCCTCTGAGAAATAGGCAAACACGGGTTCTTTTGGAAGGAAAGGGACCAAAATGAAAAAAATTATCAGCCTTCTCTTTCTGGTAATGTTTCTGGTTTGCAATGCTTGCCAGGTCAAGACCAAAGATACGTATCTAGCAACTGGCTTCAAACAGCCCGGTCATGAGGCTCGACCGAGAGCCTACTGGAACTGGCTGAACGGGGCGGTAACGCTTGATGGTCTGACCCGTGATTTAGAAGAAGCCAAAGATAAGGGATTGGCCGGCCTGGAAATATGGGATACCGAAGCCATGCGAAATCCTGACGGTTTTGTTCCCACCGGCCCACCCTTTCTGGGGCCTGAATCCGTAGCGGCTATTCATCACTCAATGAAAGAAGCCCAAAGATTAGGACTGACTCTGGGGCTGATCACTTCCAGTGGCTGGAATGCAGGAGGTTCCTGGGTGCCTCCGGACATGGCCAGTAAGAATTTGTATTATTCAAGTTTGGTAGTCAGCGGACCGGCTGAAATCAGGCAACAGCTTGAGTTCCCTGAAGTTCCACCTAACTGTCCTAAAGGTGAAGACGGCAGGCCAAAGTGGTATCTTGATGTAGCTGTGCTGGCCTGGCCTTATGCCGAAAATAAACTTATTCCAGATGTTTCTAAAGTCATCAATATTACTGATAAGGTAACAAATGGTCAGCTGGTGTGGGACGTTCCACCGGGTAAGTGGCAGATTATGCGTTTTGTCTGTACTAACAATGGTCAACAGCTAATCGCGGCCAGTCCAAATTCAAAGGGTCTATTTATAGATTTTCTGGATCCAGATGCCACCCGTTTTCACTTTGAGTACATCTTAAATAAACTTGGGTTGGAAAAAGGACCGAATCCAGATTTTCCTCTTAAATACCTTGAAGTTGATAGCATGGAGCTGGAAGAAGGCATTCAGTGGACGGCGAAGTTCCCCCAATGGTTTAATAAGTATAATGGCTATGATCCGATTGCCTGGTTACCTGTGTTGGTAGGCTGGACCGTAAAAGATAAGGACACCAGTGATAGATTTATTTATGATTATAAAAAAACAGTAAGCGATCTCCTTATTTTCAGCCATTATATAACGGGGAGCGAGGTATGTGCTGAGTACGGTCTGCAACTTGCTGGCGAAGCTGGAGGTCCCGGCCCCCCTATCTGGGATAGCTGTCCGGTTGATGCTTTAAAAGCCCTGGGAAATGTTGATATACCGCGCGGTGAATTCTGGATTAAGAATCGCCACAATATTTTTCTGGTTAAAGAGATAGCTTCGGCTTCCCATATTTATGGGAAAAAATACGTAGATGCTGAATCATGGACCACCTGGTTGCGCTGGCAGAACAGCCCTTTAGTGCTTAAACAGCTGGTCGACCGAGCCTTCTGTGAAGGTCTGAATCGGATAACCTACCATGTCTTTGCCCACTCACCGGAAGAGGCAGGTTTCCCCGGGCGTACTTATCATGCTGGTGTGGATCTGAACCCGCGGGTGGTCTGGTGGCCCAAGGTCAGACCCTTCATGGATTACCTGGCTCGTTGTTGTTATATGTTGCAGCAGGGTTTATTTGTAGCTGATGTTGCCTATTATTATGGTGATAAAGCTCCCAATTTCTGGCCGCTGTTTCACAATGTTCCAGAAAAACCTTTGCTGGAAGGATTGGGTGAGGGCTATGATTATGATGTGGTCAACACTGATGTCATCCTCAATCGAATGACAGTTAAAGATGGCTGGATTCTTCTTCCCGATGGGATGGCTTATCGCTTTCTTGTTCTTCCTGATGAGCGGGTCATGCCCCTTGAAGTGCTTATCAAATTAGAAAAGCTGGTATCCGAAGGAGCGACCATCATGGGCCCCAAGCCATTTGATGTTCCGGGTCTTAAAGATCACGAAGAAAAAGCTATGAAACTGCGAGTCCTGGCTGACAGGATGTGGGGAGAGTGTGATGGGATTTCAGTCAAACAAAATAACTATGGCCGGGGCCAAGTTATTTGGGGGTTAACTCCCAGGGAATGGCTGCTGAAGAATTCTATCGGGCCAGATTTTTCGAGTGAGATTGTAGAACACAACACCCATTTTGATTACATCCATCGCCGGGTAGAACATAAGGATATCTATTTTGTCAGAAACAAATCATTAACTCCGATAAGTACCTGGTGTGTTTTTCGGGTCAAAGATAAAACCCCTCAACTATGGGATCCGATGGATGGCAGCATAAAACCAGCCTTCGCTCACAGGAAAATGCCCGGCGGAACAAGTGTGTGGCTCCATCTACCGCCTGCCGGTTCTATGTTTGTCGTCTTCAATGATAAAACTTTGTCTCCAGGCGTTGATTGGGCTGTGCTTTCGGACGGAAAATATGATTCTTCTTTTCCTCTCATACAAATCCAAGAAGTTGATAAAACATCTGCCAGGGTCAGAGTCTGGCAGAACGGCGAATACGAAGTGACTGGTATAAATGCACAAAAGAAACAGATAAAAGTCTATTCCTTGCCAGAGCCACAGACCATTAGAGGTGAATGGACAGTGGAATTTGATCCTGAGTGGGGAGCTCCCCCCAGCATTAAGCTGCCAGAACTTATATCATGGACAGACCATGAAAATGAAGGTGTGAAGTATTATTCTGGCCCAGGCTTATATATCAAAACGATTGACATACCTGAAGAGTGGCTGAGTTCTGGTAGAAGATTATATTTGGATCTGGGAGAGGTTCATGAAGTGGCTGAAGTGTTTATTAACGGCCAATCAGCTGGCATATTATGGACCCCGCAATTCCGGACAGAGATTACTCCTTTCCTCAAACCAGGCTCCAATGATGTTAAAGTTGAAGTCAGGAATATGTGGATTAATCGTCTCTGTGGCGATTTGAATCTTCCGCCAGAAAAAAGATTCTGCCGCACCAACATCAAGTCTAACTGGCAACTTTATCCAGCCGGTCTGCTGGGGCCAGCCAGACTTTTGCCGGCGATAGATGTGGTCGTAAATTTTTCTGGTAAATAAAAAAGAAATTGTTTCAAAGCTGACTTGGCCTTAAATATTAAAATTAAAAGTTATGCCATTGACGCCTTTTTGGCAGGGTCATGTCTGTTGCCTTGACTTATCTCCTGCTTTGAAAGGAAGCGTAAAATTTTGATTTTTAAAATTATTGTTGGCGGGCCAGAACAAATACGAAAATTTCGATTTATTCTTGATAGCCAGGACAGAAACGGGAACTAAATTAAAACGCAGGTTAGTGAATATCTTAAGAGGAAAATAAAATGATTAAGATCAATGAAAAGGGAAAATGGATATTGATGATATTTGCGTTTCTCTTGTTATTGACAGGCTATGCTAGAATCAGCCAGGGCAAAGAAGCTGAAAGACAGAATCGCTCACCACGCATTGTAAATATAATAAACTTCGTCCGGCAATGCGAACCACGAATTGACTGGATAACCGAGGAAGTTCTCTACCAGACGGTGGTGGAGCAGATTAAGATCATACACCAGCATAATTTCAAAGCCACTTTCCTTCTCCAGTATGATGCTCTCATTGACCCCCGCTATCAGAAACTGATGAAAAAATTGCCAGCCGATAAGTTTGAGGTCGGAGCCTGGTGGGAAATACCGCAACCTCTGGTGGAGAAAAGCGGACTAAAATGGCGTGGAAGATTTCCCTGGGACTGGCATGCTGATGTTGGTTTTTCCACTGGCTATACACCGGAAGAAAGAGAAAAACTCATTGATACCTACATGGAAGATTTCAAGAAGATTTTCGGTTACTATCCTAAATCGGTCGGGTCCTGGTTTATCGATGCTCATTCTCTGAAATACATACACGATAAATATGGCCTGGTGGCCTCCTGTAATTGTAAAGACCAGGTGGGAACAGATGGATATACGCTGTGGGGTGGTTACTGGAGTGGTGGTTACTATCCGGGCCAGGCCAATGCTTATATGCCTGCGCAGAACCCGGAAAAGCAAATTCCCGTCCCCATTTTCCGCATGCTTGGCAGCGACCCCATTCATCAATATGACAGCGGCCTGGGTACCGGGAACCAGCGCGTCA
The DNA here is from genome assembly GCA_964627255.1 of uncultured Eubacteriales bacterium. Classification (GTDB taxonomy): domain Bacteria; phylum Acidobacteriota; class Aminicenantia; order Aminicenantales; family CALLJL01; genus CALLJL01. Next base: position 15,350 of record CAZVIN010000004.1, on the reverse strand, counting down.
TTTCTCTTGAGCCAGTGTATGAGAAGGGTGGGGGCGATGAGAGATGGTGCCGATGGTATTTCGATTGGTTTGTAAACGAACCAGCCCTGAATTATGCCTATGTCCAAGTTGGGCAGGAGAATTCCTTCACCTGGAAAAGAATGGCCCAGGGCTATCAGATTCAGATGAAGATTTTAGACGAGCTGGTTAAAAACGGGAAAATTGTCCTGCAAACTCTCAGTGAAACGGGAAAGTGGTTTAAGGAAAATTATCAGGTTACTCCCCCGACTTCGGTCGTAGTGCTTAAGGATCATTCTGAAAAAAATTTAAAAACCGTCTGGTTTAACTCAAGATTTTACAGGGCAAATCTGCTCTGGGAACAGGGAACTTTACGGTTCAGAGATATTCATCTGTTTGATGAAAACATGGTCTCTGATTATTTTAAAAAACCAGGGACATCAAGTCAGTGTTTTTATTATACTCTGCCGCTGGTGGATGGCTTTTACTGGAGTTCCACCAGGACAATTGCCGGTTTGAGGTTTAAATATGATGATGGGAAAGAGTTAAAAGGTAATAACCTGATGGTGGATGATTCGCCGGCGGGCGAACTCTTACTGCGCTGGCCAACCGATTCCCCGGGAGGAGAAATTTTTATCAGGTTTGATGAAAAATCCCTGGTTATTTCGGCCAAGGGCAGGGTTAAAAATAACTGGTACCTGGAATTAAGCAACGCTCCAGAAGCGGAGTTACCATTTTTAAGCGTAGAACCCAGTAAGTTGTCCTGCAAATTTAAAAACTGGACTTATGTTGTGCCACTGAAAAAAGGCAGATTCCTGAAGGGTAGGAATGAACCTTTAAAGATTTTCCCTGAAAAAGGCCAGATGATCATTGATCTTTCATTTGGAGGGTAAGATGAGTCTCCAATACGGACGAAGAGAATTCATCAGGAAGATTTCTTATGCCTCGGCAGGGGTGTTATTAAGCTCTCCCATTTTTTCGATGTCAAACTGCAAATCCAGGCAGGCTGATATGCGGCCAAATATCGTCCTGATATTGGCGGATGACTTAGGTTATTCGGACATAGGTTGCTACGGTGGAGAAATTGATACTCCCAATCTTGATAGACTGGCCTATAATGGTGTACGTTTCTCGATTTTTTATAATTCGGCCAGGTGCTGTCCTAGTCGGGCCAGTCTACTTACAGGATTATACCCTCACCAAACTGGTGTCGGCGATATGGAGCGCGATGAAGGTTTAGATGGTTACAGGGGAGATTTGAATAAACATTGCGTAACTATTGCTGAGGTTTTAAAACAAGCTGGATATAGGAATTATGCTTGTGGAAAATGGCATGTCACCAGGTTCACTGAAGGTCCGAAACACAATTGGCCTCACCGGATTAAAACTAAAAATAAAATCATAAATCAGCCTGGCCATATAACCGATCTTATGGCCACATGTGTCGAGGTTTCAGGAGCAACCTATCCCCGGGAACTCAATGATCAATTTATAATTCCTATGGAAGGAAAAAGTCTTATTCCGGCGTTGGAGGAGAAACCGATCGAAAGAGAGCCCATTTATTTCGAACATGAGAAAAGCCGAGCTGTTATAGCCGGCAAGTTGAAGCTGGTAGCGAGAGAAAAAGATGGCCCTTGGGAGCTTTACGACATGGAGAATGATGCGACAGAGACAAACAACATGGCCAATCAGTGTCCCGACCTGGTTGAGAAAATGGCCGAGATGTGGAAGTCATGGGCTATCCGGACCAAAGTCCTCCCTTGGTCTCAAGAATAGATAAGATAATAAGAACAATAATAAAGGCCCATTTAGAAATTATGAAATGCTCCGTGTTATTCCGAAAGAGAAGAATTCTATTGACTCGCCATAATTTGTTTCTTAAATTAAATAATAGAAATTATAAATTTAATGACCACTTTTTCTGCAGGAGAATCAAATGAAAAGGAGAGAATTCGTCAGGACCGCCGGCCTGGGTGCAGCTTTAATTGCTTTGAATAATTCTTCTGTATATTCCAGCCTAATAGGCATCAAAAGGAATAAACTTCCGAATATCATCCTTATCTTAACTGATGACCAAGGCTATGGAGATGCAGAATGTTATAACCCCGAGTCGTTGATACCCACCCCCAACATAAATAAATTGGCACAGGAAGGAGTTAGATTTACTGATGCCCACTCTCCGGCTGCTGTTTGCACCCCTACCCGCTATGGCCTTCTGACCGGAAGATATTGTTGGAGAACCTGGTTAAAGAGGAAAGTTGTCGGGGGATACACCCCAGCCCTGATTGAACCAGAGCGGAAGACATTAGCCAATCTTTTAAAACAAGTTGGATATAAGACTGGTTTCTTTGGCAAGTGGCATCTTGGTTTAAACTGGACCCGAATGAACGGGTTTACTCCTACCTGGAAAGACGCCGAGAAAATGTTGAAAGGGTCCCACCAAGATTCGCCGCCAGAGACAGGAATGAACGTAGACTTTTCCAAGCCTGTCAGTGGCGGACCAATTGACCACGGTTTTGATTACGCCCTCTTTACCGCCGCTTGCTCAACTATAGATGGCCCGTTCACATTTATTGAGGGAAACAGGGTTAGAGAAATGCCTAATCGCCAGATCTCCGAATTCTATGATATGACCCGGGGTGAAGAGGGAAGCCCTCGACCTGGCTGGGCGGCTCCTAACTTTAAGCTTGAGGAAGTGGACCTTGTTTTTACTCGGGAGGCAATCTCTTTTATAAATCGCAGTTTAAAGGAGAGGCCAGCGCGGCCCTTTTTCGTCCTGCTTTGTTTATCCTCACCTCATACTCCCTGGTTGCCTCCTGATTTCGTTAAGGGAAAAAGCGGCGATGGTCCTCGGGGAGACCTTGTCGTTCTTGCTGATTGGTGTCTCGGAGAGATAATGAAAACATTGGACTCCTTAGGGATCAGCAATGATACTATCCTTATCTTTACGAGCGATAACGGCCCCCATCCCGGGATCAAAGGTCATAAGTCATCGGGACCCTTACGCGGCTACAAGACTCACATTTGGGAGGGCGGACACCGAGTTCCTTTCGTCGTCCGCTGGCCCAAACGGGTCAAACCAGGCAGAGTATCTGATGAGCCCATTTCTTTGGTTGATATGATGGCTACTTTTGCCTCAATCACCGGTGCTAAATTATCTCCTGAAGATGGACCAGATAGCTATAACATCTCTCCCGCTATTTTGGGAGAAAAATATAAAAAGCCAATCAGAGAGGCTATCGTCTCTCATTCAGAAAACGGCACTTTTGCTATCAGGCAAGGGGCGTGGAAGCTTATTCTAGACAATAAAACTTCTGGCGGCTGGATGACTCCAGAAGGACTTCCCCCACAGCCTGGAACACCAGGTCAGCTCTATAACTTAAAGGATGACCCCTATGAAGAGAATGACCTTTGGGAAAAATACCCTGAAATTGTTGACCGGCTTCAGAGGCTGTTAGAACGTTATAAGCAGGAAGGAAGAAGCGCTCCTCCTCGAAAATGAAGAAAACATCTTAGCTGTTTTTCTGCAATATTACAAATATGAAGAAAATAAGTATGTGGCTATTAGGGAATCGGAAGTGCCGGCTGAAACCAGTTTGACCCAGCAAAAATTCCCGCTGGCGGAACCTGGGCGTCCTTATACTTCAACTTGGGTCAATATTGATTCTTCGGTCAATGCCAATCCCAGACCAGAAGAGCGTCCCTATAAAGCTAAGGAGCCGGCTGAGGGCTTGATGGTAGATTATCCTAATAGGGAAATCTGGCCTAGGCCGAAAGCCGGACCCTTTAAGGCTAAGCTGGCTGATGGTTCGGTGGTGACTTATTATTGGTATAGGTGTATCGATCAACCAACCTTCTGGCAATATACCAGACCTGGTGACCGTTCTGCCTGGTCTGCTGAGAAAAAGGATAAATTACAGGCTCTGGTAGAAAAGATTCATGCTAATTGGCCGAATGACTGAGATTACATGGCGCCTCCGGCGTTTGGCAAATTAGTAAAATTGGACCCGGCTTTAATAGTTGCCCCGCCACCAGGATTAGAAGTGGGTTATGTGCCAATAGTGGTCCATCAGGAAGCGGCTCAAAAATAAAACGGCCATGGTTCTAACCGAAGTTGGTGTTCTTTACCCTTAATCTAATTCTTAAGTTTAGTTTATAATTTATCGGAGGTTCTAATTATCTAAAATCTAAAAACAGCGATTTCAGCCAGGCCGGTGTTTCTGGTTTCCTTGGAAACAGAATCTATGATGAAGGCCAGCCAGGTGATCTTTTTTGGCCGAAAGGAAATTTCTCTGGCTGACCTGGCATCATTTGGCAGCTCGCCAACTCTCAGGGAAGTTCCATCACTGAACACCAGTAGCCCTGATAGAACATGGTCTTTTAAATTGGGCAGGTCAAAAAGCCAGACCCGGCTGATAGTTTCAGGCTGATCCCAGCACAATCGAATCATCGCTGTTGACTTTTCCTGACTGACCCAGGCATGCTGATTGATTTCCTCTAGATATTCAATGACTCCCTCCACTGCCCCTTCACCGAAAAATTGCGGGACCTCAGTCATGGGTTTGCTTTTTTCTTGAACTGAAGAAACGCTAACGCGAGCCCGGAGAGCAATATTTTTCTCGGTTTTAATTGGGTCTTCTTGTTCCTTTTTTTGTAGTGAGTTCAGAGTCGTTTCATCCAGGAGTTTAACTTCTTGCAGGCACCAGGCATAACGGCTTCCGAGGGGATTGGCGATGGCCCGGTTAGCAAAATAATCCTTATGAAAATTGGCCGAATAGGAAAGCCAGGCTGTTCGGCCGTCAGCCTGGATAAATTTTGAAGGAAAATTGAGAAAATAGCCCTGAGGACCGAAATTCCTCATGTAGGTAATTAATCTATAAGGTCCGGTTAGCTCATCGGCTTCAAGTAGGTAAGAGTTCATGTTCTTAACGCCTGGCCAGCCATCAGTAATGCACATCAAATATTTGCGCAGAGGAGCATTATAGGTAATAGTTGTGCAGCCCATGTGATCATCCCAGACCAACAAAGGCTTTATATCAGAGAAATTTTTGGACCAGACGGGCTTTCCTTCAGAGTTGAACCCAGCAAAAAACTCATAGGCTCTTATATTGTTAATGTTTTCGGGAGAAGGTGTCACGCGGGCAAGGTATGCAGCATCGCCGGCGATCCAGCTGTTGCCGGCTACCCGAGGAGTCGGGTCGTTTTCCAGGGCTCCGTGACCTACGAGGTAAGCTTTCCCATCCGGGGAGTATTCCAGATTGCGGCCAAAATCAACAAAGTGGGGAGTGCCCATCTTTACCTGATGGCCGTTTTTACCCGATTCTGGAAAAAGCGGATTCTCGGGCGATAGCGGGCTGGGAATCCAGGTTTTCCCGTAGTCAAAAGAAATTCTGAAGCCAGGAACAGGACCGCAGATAGCCCAGCTGTATTCCTCCCTGTATTCGGGTTTAGTAAAGTCGAAGTCTATGCAATAAGTCCCGTAATACCAGATTCCGTTATAGACCAAGTTGGCACTGGGGTAACGGCCACCGTAAGGTAGGGCTGAAGCCGGCTGACTCCCCAGCGACTGGATGACCAGGTTCAGAGGGTCATTGCCAATTATTTTCGCGTTGCCTGTGCGAGCCTTAACCCCGCCAGAAGAATGACAGCTTTCCTTTCCGATTTCTCCATCTGTCCAGCCGCTGTACATATTCTCGTCCTCTGCCCAGGAAGGGTACCAGGTGTCGGCGTCAGTGTAAGTAGCATACCTTCCAGTAAAAGCAATTCCTTTTATATCTTTAGAAGGTTCAAAGGGGCAACCTTCGGGCGGCTCCGATTTCCAGACTTTGGGAACCCAGGCTTCTGGTTCATAGGGAACGACGGCCTGCTTCGGCTTTTGATAGCAGCCAACCATAGCTGAAAATAATAAAAGCCCCAAAAAAATCAGGCTAATAATATTTGACTTGATTTTTTGATAGTCGTCTTTCATCCTGGTTTTTCTCATTTTTTTCTCCTTGTATCATGTTTTTATTGAGACCAAAGTTAGTATTTTATTCTTTAATATACAGCGAAAAAACACTCTTTGATCAGTGTTAATTGCTTTAATTATTTAAATCACTTATCGGGTTCGATTTTCATCTGAACTTCAGATTCAGAATTTATGGGCACAAACAGAACAAGGTCTATTCCTTCTAAGGTCTTATTTATCCCCACCTTGCAGCCTTCAATCTGTTTATTATTCACCAATACCTTAGCTCCCGGTAAATTCCAGTTTTTTACGTAAATGGCCGGATTGAATAGTGGTGAATTTTTTGAACCTTTCAAGCTGATGATTAAGTCTTTGGGCTTCTGGCTGGTGTTATAAATCTTATAGCATCTTTCACTTTTATCATAGCCTTCTGATTTAAAGTCGTCGCTCTGGATTACCAGTTCGGCCGGATAGGCCCAGGACCGGCCGAATTTTACTAAATCGTTGATGTCCATCTCATTCATTCCATATAATCCCGACCAGAATTCTCGACCTCCTGTCTCATGAATTACCGGGTCAGAAATAGGAAAGCCTATGGTGTGGGAAGGCCGGTCAAACATTGCTCCACTTCGGCCATCGCATCGGCCATCACACCTGGCCTGCCCCGCTGGCCAGTGGTTGCAGCCAGTATGAAGACAATATCCATTCAGGTTTTCATAGCGCAGCCACATCTTATTCCCTGGTTCAAAGCAGATAAAAGGTTTGTTTTTTGCCTTAAAATTGAACTGCTGGATGGTGTAGTCAAAAAACTTATCCCAGCTAAAGGGCCCGTAAGGAGGCTGGCGCGGGTCTTCCACAAAAGAGACATTTTTCTTATTCCCTTTATAATCGCCTACTGTAACAAAATCCTTTTCCACCACCTCACATACCTTTTGCCCCGGCTGGAGCAATACTTCAGATTCCTGAAATTGTCTGGGGACCCCCAGGGTATCCTTTTTCCAGGAAACTTTTCTGATAGCGGTCTGGTCTGGATAAACGTAATAGTATTCATCCACCCAGACTTCCCAGCCAGTTTTAGGGTCCCTTCTCCAGGTATGTTCATAGGCGCTGACTGGCGCATATCTCCAGTGAACAACTATTCGGGCATCATTATTCTCAATTATTCTGACGCTCGATAAGCGGCAGTGTCTGTCCTGCATGTGTTCAAAACATCCTTCCTCATCATTCCAGGCTTCCACACTCTGGTCAGCCATCCAGAGCTCATTTTCTGAGACCCAGGCCGGGCTGTAACGGGTACCTCGCCAGAAAATCAGCTTAACCGGAGATTTGTCGAAGGTCACAACTACATCAGCATGTTCACCCACAGGCCAGAGATTATCCCAGGCCGGATAGTATTTCAGGGTAGTATAAAAGGCACCGAATTTCTCTGGATTATTCTCAAGACGAGGAAGCCTCTTAGGCTGCAATTCAGGAGGAACTATTTTGGCTTGTTGATAGTTCACTCTGATTTTATCGGCAGATAACTCCTCATCATAAACTTTTAATTCATCTATTATTCCTTCGAGCCCAAAATAATCAGGCAGAGTTCCATATTCGCTGACAATATCAGATGGCTTTGACGGCGAAGCTACCATTCCCAATAAGAAATTTCCTTTGGGATTTTTCATCTGGCCGATGATTGGTGAGCTGGCCCGCAGTTCTCCATTCACATAGACCTTAAGCTCAGAATTAGCTTTATAAGTGCCAACAATATGCATCCATTTTCTCAGGGGAATGGATTCTCTTTCGGTGGTGGCGGAGCGCCACTGACCATCAATAGCCACCTCCATGGAGACCTGGCCATAGGGACCTACCATCAAACGGTAACCATCGACTTGAGTGGTTTCAGTAGTAAGAATTGGGCACCAGTTTAAAGGATATTCGCCCAGGGCCACCCAGGCTTCTACTGTTATTTCATCTTTGATATTAGGCGGGGAAGTTTCTGCGGATCGGAGGCAGGTGGTAAAGCCATCCAGCCTTAATCCCTGGCCTTTGATGCCTCCGGCGACGGCAAAATTGCCTTCCAGAGAATCCCATTTCCTATTTATCGCTTCCAGGGTTTTTCCGTTAACAACATAAGCAACAGGGGGGCTCATCTCAGGATTAAAATTTGCTTTCAAGGTCTGTTTGGTTCTTATCCCCTCTATTTTTTCAAAATTCCAGTGGATTTTTGGTTCCTGGGCAAAGGATGGAATTAGAAAAAAAGATAAAGAAAATATAAAGATAATCTTTTTAAACATCTTAGTTCTCCTTTTAATAATAAGTTTTTTTAATATTTATAACCATTTGGCTAAAAAAAAAAAGAAATTTATAATTGTGAAAGTGATCATTTCTTAGTTTATGAACAATTGGGCTAAAGTCAAGCGGACAAAAAAGTACTTGACAAATTTTTTTTATTTTCTTAATTTTATAAAGTAAGATTCAAAATAAAAAAGGAGCGACGCATGAAGCCTAAAAGAAAGTTCTTGTTTCTCTTGATTGGTTTTTTGGTTTTATTGGGTCTCTCCCTTAGCGCTCAGGAATTACAGACTGGTGCAATAAGAGGCAAGGTAGTTGATGAAAATGGCCAGGCTCTTCCTGGTGTTTCAATTAGTGTTACTGGGCCCGCATTGCAGGGAAAAATAACCGCTGTAACAAAAGAGGACGGATTCTTCAGACTGCCTGGTTTGCCTCCTGGCCGTGATTACGAGGTGAGGGCCGAGCTTCAAGGTTTCGAAACCGTAGTGAGGAAAGGCATTATCGTCAATGTGGGGGCAGTAGTTACGATAGAAATTGAGATGAAACCTTCTACTCTAAAAGAAGAAATCACGGTGATTGCTCCTTCGCCTGTAGTTGATGTGGTAAAGTCGGTTAAAGCAAATATCGTATCTAAAGAAGAATTACAGTCATTGCCATTAAGCCGTGGCTATGCCTCTTTGATAAGAACTGCCCCGGGAACAGTGGAATATACTATTTACGGTTCCGGACGTGGGGATGCGGGGGTTGCTGTGGAAGGTGTTATATCAAATGACCCAGATCAGAATGCACCAGCTATAGGTACAGATGCAGGCATGGCCTGGGATATGGTTGAAGAAGTTGAAATTGTTACTTCTGGCGCTCCTGCAGAATATTATAGTTCTCCATTTGGACAAATTAACATAGTAATGAAATCTGGTGGTAACAAATTGACAGGTGAGTTATCCTTTTATTACACAAATGAAAAGTTGAGTAAGGTTCATCTTAGAGAAGAAGATCTGAATATCCTTAATCTTGCTAAGCCATCATTTCCCGTCTATTCTTATGATGCCTCAGTAGCGTTGGGAGGGGCTATAATTGAGGATAAGCTATGGTACATGGGTGAATTCCGTCATCAGAGGTCATTAAGAAAGGGCGATTTTAGACCCACAGTAATACTTGGAAAAAAGTATGAAAATTATGATAGGTTGTTTCCAAATTATATAGGCTATTTGAAGTTTACGTTTCAACTAGCCAAGAATTTGCGCGGGACAGCCATGGGTCATTATAGTGAGCAGGATGTGCCATATTATTATAGTGGTTGGAACCTAACAAATGAGGCCAACCGCCACAATAACCCAAAACGTTTAAATTATGCTGGAACACTGACCTGGTTCATTAATAATAGTAATCTTTTAAGTTTGAGAATTGGTGGTCTCTATTTTAAATGGACAGGCGTCCCGACCAAAGACGCCAATCCAGAAGGCCCAATGTATGTTGATCGATATACAAGTTATCAGTGGGGGTCGGTGGACTACCAATGGACATATAAACCTTCACTTAATATAGTTGTTTCATTAACAAAATATGTGGATGATTTTCTGGGTGGAAACCACGAGTTCAAAGCCGGACTGGAGTGGCAGAGGAATCGCGGCGACTGGGGCTTTTACTTAAAAAAGAACATGACGTGGTATTATTATAATGAGAATCCCTATTACTGGAGAGCTCTGAACAATGGTCTAACAGATCCAGTCTATGGCGATGGTCAGCTTACCTTTCAGGCTATTGGGAAGGCTTATGGAGAGAGCTACCAAACTGGAAGAACTTCACGGTTTGGCGGATTTATTCAGGATATGTTCACGATAAAGAGGCTAACAATAAGCGCTGGGGTCAGAGTTGATACGATTGATACCTGGGTTCCTGGAAGAAAAAAAGGAGCAGCCGGCGATCCTCTTTCTATTGCCATCGGAGAAACCTACTTTAAGCCTGTTTATGGTATCAATCCCTATGACGAAATTAGTTATCCTACCTGGGATAACGCGTTTCCGTATGGTGTTTTCATTTCCCCCCGTTTTGGAATAACTTTTGACGTTTTTGGTAATCACAAAACAGCTTTAAAAGGTTCTTTTAGCCATCAAGCAGAGCCCTTCCCAACTGGAACCTTTTCCGGTATGTATCCCTTGACCTACCGATCATTTACTTTTAACTGGTGGGATCTCAATAATAACAGAATTCCAGATCCGCCTCCTGTGGACCAGTATAAAGAGGCTTATGGCGCGAATCCTTTAGCAATGGTTGGAGAGACGTATCTAAAAGCCATTGATCCTGATGCCAAGCCTACTTCCGTTGACGAATTTAATATAGGCCTGGAGCACGAATTGCTGGAAAATTTCAAGGTGGGCGCTGGTTATATCTTTAAAAAACGTAGTAATATATTAGATAGCGTGCTTTGGGATATGCAAAGCAATCGCTACTGGAACACTTACGAAAAAGCACCAGAATGGTGGGTTCCTTTTACCACTACAGTTCCAGCCTATGGCATGTTTCCAGAATCAAAAGTAACCATGTATTTCCTTTCCAAAAATGCGCCTGATTTGTTTTATCGTCTGACCAATGTCCCTGAGGCTCGCTGGAAAAGCCGTTCTTTTGAGATTTTCTTTAATAAAAGGATGTTCAAAGGCTGGATGGTTGGTGGTTCCATTAACTTTTTGAAATCCGTTGGTAATTTCCCGATAGGTTGGTCTGAGATGTATAGTAGGCAAACTCTTGCCACTCCCAACGGTTTTGTTAATGGTTATGGGGAATTGAACTGGAGCCGGCCGATAATAATAAAGCTTTATGGAACCTTTGTTCTTCCTTATCAGATAATTTTTTCATTTTTCTACCAGCACATAGATGGTACTCCATGGAACAGAACGGTCACAGTGATTCCGCCAAGTCAATGGGCTAATGCGCATAATGCCAAAACTATTTCGTACTCCATTAATGTAGAACCGCGAGGAAACCGTCGAAACGAAGCCACTGATAATATTGATATCAGGTTTGAGAAGACTTTCAAAATTGGACCCGGTAATTTTGGATTTTATGTGGATGTTTTTAATTTACTCGGTGCCTATACACTGAATGTATCTAAGAATCCAGCAGGAACATGGCGGCCAGTTGATGAAAATACCGCTCAGGGAACTTTTAGCCCAACTTCCTTGGGGTTAAAAGGGTTTTCGGGATATCGGGAAATAAGGTTCTCAGCTATTTATAAGTTCTAGATCCATTATATGAAAAGGCAGGGGAGGGTTCCCCCTCCCCTGCTTCCCATTGGATATTTAGAATTAGAAGAGAAGGCGTGACCTCCGGCTTCAAAATCTGGCAAAGTTCAATTAGTCTTGAAAATGAGAAAATAAAAAAAAGAATTATCTATCATAAAATTTATTAGGGTTTATTTAATATCGTGGGTCGTGTCAAATTTTGTTGGCAAAATGGCCATCGTAAGCTCACCATTTTTAGCTCCTAATTAGCCGCTAAAATCTGTTCTTGCTCCAATATGGGACCCAGCTTATCAGCTTTGATTAGGCGTAATCATTGGCCCAGTCTTCCATGTATTCAATGAGGTAGGAAATAACCGGGCGAAGGTAAGACTCAAACGAAGAAAAAACTCCTACCACCCGACTCCGCCGCCTTATCTTGCTAATAATCCTTTCCAGCACATTCGTCGATGAAATCCGGCGTTTATCTATCTCCGGAAAATTATAAACTCGAGCGAATCCTCAAGCCACGCGCTTATTCTTTCTATGTTTTTATCTATTAGACCTGAGAGATTGATGACATATTTTTTACCAGAGGATTAAAATCAGGAAGGCTGCTTAGCTTTTTCTTGCCTGGTTATGGCTGCCGAAACAATTCTTGGCGAAGTAAAAGGGTGGGAGGTAATTCAACTACGAGTGGTTCAGAAAACCGCAATTGGCAGGTCAGCGATAATTGGCGGGAAGTTTTTCCCTTTTTCCCAATTCTTTTTCAGCTTGAGGTTCTTCAGGTCAATGGCCGGCAACTATTCTGACAAAACACTGACCGCAAACTCCGCGGCCCTGGCAGTAGCGCAACGGAACCCCACCCTCGAGCAGGGCTTCAGAAAGAAGCTCACCTTCACCTGCTTTAATCTGAAGAAGCTTTTTCTCGGCTTTTACTTTTAGGGTAAATTCAGTCATTTTTTTCTGTCTCTTCAATGACCAGTTGTTAACGATAATAATCTTAATAAATCGGTAGCCCTAACTAAACAAAAAACTTTTTAGCCGAAGACATGACTGTGTCAATTCATAATCTTGTAAGGGAAAAATTCTCAGGATGAAATTTCTGAAGCTTATTATGGTAGGTTAATTCCTTTCCTAAATTATTTATTATCGAGGCATTCTTACCTCATCTACGCATTTTAATCACCACGATTTTGACGAATGAGCCGTCGTAGTATTGACTCAGGTAAACAATTTATTTTAGGATATTGATAAAAAAAACATTATTTTATTAACAAAGTGAGGATTTATAAATGCCTAAAGAAAGCATGTCACCCCGGGAGCGCTGGTTAGCGGTGATCAAGCGTCAAAAACCGGATAGGATACCTATGGACTATTGGGGAACTGACGAGGCTACTCTTAAGCTCATGAAGCATTTGGGATGTAATAGTAAGCAAGAAGCACTGGAAAAATTACACATTGATTTCGTGGTTAAAATTGAACCTCTTATGCTGAAATCACCTGGCCCGCCCGGGACAATGGTTTCCGCTACAGATTTTTTATTGCTCCCCTACATCGGGCCCAGCCTTCCAAAAGGCTTTGATGTTTTCGGTAGAAAATTTCAATACATAGATTATGGGACTGGAGTTTATGAGGAATGCGTCAATAGTCCCCTGGCAAAATTTCAGACGATTGCCGAGATTGAGCAAAATTATCGGTGGCCCAGCCCTGATTGGTGGGACTATTCTGTCCTGCCAAATCAGATAAAGGGCCGTGAGGCCTATCCCATCCAGGGAGGGGGTTCTGAACCTTTTCTAATATATAAAGATCTTCGTGGTCAGGAACAAGCTTTCATAGACTTGAAAGAAAACCCGGAGATGGTTCATTATTGTCTTGATAAGCTTTTTGACCTTGCTTACGAAATTACCAGGCGCATTCTCGAAACCATTCCTGGACAAGTGATGCTAACCTACGTAGCCGAAGACCTGGGTGGCCAGAATGACCTGATGATTTCAGAAGCCGATATTAAGGAGTTCTTAATTCCCGGGATGAAGCGAATGATTGATCTTTCTCATGAGGCATTGGCTTATGTTTTTCATCATGACGATGGAGCTATTCGCCGCATCTTGCCGACGTTGATCGAGGCAGGTATTGACATTCTTAATCCTATTCAATGGCGTTGCCCCGGGATGGAGCGGGAGGGATTGAGAAGAGATTTTGGTGATAAAGTTATATTTCACGGAGGTATGGATAATCAATATACCCTGCCTTTTGGGACAGTTGAAGAAGTGCGGCAAGAGGTTGAAGAAAACATCCGGATTTTGGGTGAGGGAGGCGGGTATATTCTTGCCCCCTGTCATAATATTCAGCCTGTTACTCCGGTTGAGAATATAATTGAACTTTATAAAACAGGTTATGAGCTGGGCTGGCAATAGCTTCTCATCCCTTTAGGATAACTCACCAAAGAAGGGGACTATTTTTAAAAGATCCGGATTTAAGGGGTTGATTCTATGGAATTAGGCGGATTGATGATACTGAAAGAAATAATCAATTTAATAATGGTGATTTTTTTGTCTTTTTATTAATCAAAATTTATTATTTATTTTCAGGCCGAATGAAATTTGTTAACGAGGTTAGAAAAATTAATGTTAATGCTACAAAATGAGTTTTAATTAACTCTAATTAGTTGACTTAGATAATAGGCAATGGGTTTATTCCACCTTTTCAACCCGCCGTCATGAATGCTTCTATATTCTCCAGAGGGGTTTCCATCGGTATGTCGCAGCCTGAACTTAAAATAAAATTCTTGATATCCTTCATATCATCTAATAAAGCTATTGTGGCTTTAGTTAGGTCGTGTCAAATTTTGTTCGCAATTTTGCCATCGTAAACTCCCCCTCATTTCACCCTTAGTTAGCAGCAAGCATTTCTTCTTGCTCTAATATCGGACCCAGCTTATCAGCTTTGATGTAAGCATAATCGTTGGCCCAGTCTTCCATGTATTCAATGAGATAGCAAGTAACCAGACGAAGATAAGATTCAACCGAAGGAAAAACTCCCACCACTCGGCTCCGCCGCCTTATCTCGCGATTCGTCCTTTCCAGCACATTGGTCGATGAGATGCGGCGCTTATCTATCTCCGGAAAATTATAAAACTGCAGCGAATCTTCGAGTCCTTCCTCCAGGCAGCGCATCGCCTCAGGATACTTCGCCTCATACTCCTCGATGATAAGCTTGGCTAATCTCTCGGCACTTCGTCTATCCGGCTGAAGCCAGATCTGTTTTATCTTCTCGGCCAGGCGAGCCTTATCCCGATGGGCCACTTTAACCAGAATGTTTCTCATAAAATGAACCTTACACCGCTGCCAGCAGGACCCTAACCACTCCTTCTTTATCGCCGCCTGGATTCCCTGGTGAGCATCAGAAATGAACATCCTCACTCGCCTCACCCCCCGCTCCTTCAGCTTCCGCATAAACTCCCTCCACGACTCCTCCGTCTCCTCCCACATCGGCTCAACCGACAGTATCTCCTTCCTCCCTTCTTCATCTACCCCATAAGCTATCATTATCGCTACCGATACCACCTTCCCCTCAAACCTAACCTTCTCGTATAGAGCATCTATCCAGACAAAAGCATATTCGGCCTTCAAAGGCCTCGTCCGAAACTCCCTCACCCGCTCATCCAGCTCCCTCGCTATCTCTGATACCTGAGAAGCTGAAAGACTCTCTATTCCCAGGCTCCGGGCTAATCTCTCTATCTTGCGCGTCGAAACTCCGTTGATGAAAGCTTCCTTGTGAATGGTCATGGAATAATAACCCTTTATGGTCATTGAAATTTTACCCCCCTTCGTTAAAGGAGGGTCCTTTATGGAACAAGAAAAAGAGATAATACTCCCGACCATTGATTCGGGAGGTGAGGGTATGGTTAATGG
>CAZVIN010000003.1:0-6263 GCA_964627255.1 uncultured Eubacteriales bacterium | reverse complement strand
CTTCGCTGAGTTCGAAATTCATCTGCTCACCTTAAGTTCCCATCACCTGGCTTTAGCCGGCTGCTTTCGGCGACTCGCGTCTCTTTGGAAAAGGGGATAGAGTCGGTTAAAGGTAGTCTCGAGGTCTTCGATAACCACCTTAGTTTGGGCCACGAGCGGCATAAAATTGGCATCACCCGACCAGCGTGGAATAAGATGAAGATGGTAATGTCCAACCACGCCGGCTCCAGCACACTGGCCGAGATTCATACCCAGGTTAAAGCCGTGGGGTCGGTATCGACGCCGGAGCAACTTGAGGCTCATTTTAAGCAGCTCCATCATCTCTTCCGTGGCTTCCTTTGAAGCCGCCTCGATTCGGGCTAAGTGACGATAAGGAGCAATCATTAAGTGGCCGGGTGTATAGGGATATTTATTAAGAATGATAAAATTATATTGACCCCGATATAGGATTAAGGCCTTGGGGTCTTCTTGGCTCTTTAAGGCTTGGCAAAAAATGCAGCCTTTCATCTTGAAAACATTCCGGACATAGGCCTCTCTCCACGGTGCGGTGAGATAAGCCGTCATTTTTTATTTATTATCTCTTTAAGAAGTCGACTCGGCTTAAAGTGGAGAACTTTTTTAGCGGGAACTTTGACCGGGCTTCCTGTGCGTGGGTTGCGGCCCAAGCGGCTTCTTCTCTGACGCCAATGGAAACTGCCAAAACCGCGGACCTCCACCTTTTCTCCGTTTAACAGCGCTTTTTTAATTGTTTGGAAGAAAATATTAACTCCCTCCTCGGCCGTTTGTTTGGGGAGGTTAAGTTCGCGGGCCACTTTTTCCACTAAATCAGCTTTGATCATGTTTCCTCCTTTTTCTGACCCTTTTCTTTTGCCAGCGGCAAATGTCGGAGTTGGCCTTTCATAATGTCGCCAAGGGTCATCCGGTCATCATGGGAACGAAGGTATTTCTGGTACTCTATTTTTTGTAATTCCACTTGAGCCTGACGAAAACTGAGAGAAATCTTCTTTTCTTTTGGGTTGAGCTTAATTATTTTAGCTGCTCGCTCCTCGCCAATGGCTAAAACTTCAGAAGGATGCTCGACTCGTTTCTCGTCCAATTCGGAAAGGAAGACAACTCCCTCAATGCCGGGAGTTATTTCGACAAAAGCGCCAAAATCGGTCAAGCGGACGACCTTGACCCGGACGATGTCTCCTACTTTATGGCGAGCAAAAAAGTCTTCCCAAATATCGCCCTCCAGCTGTTTAAGCCCGAGAGAAATTTTTTGTTTCTCGACATCAATATTCAGAATAACTGCCTCCAGTTCCTGGCCGACCCTTAGTTTTTCCGAGGGATGTCTTATTTTTTCCCAACTGATGTCGGAGATATGGATCAGGCCTTCGATATCCTTTTCTATCTGCATAAAGGCGCCAAAATCAGTCAAGCTAGTGATTTTACCTTTAACCCGGCTACCAGGGCCCAAGCGCTGCTTAAGTAAATCCAAGGGATGGGGACTGGCTTGTTTTAAACCCAAAGAAATGCGCCTTGTTTCGGGGTTAGAATCAAGAACCCTCACCGTGACTTCTTGCCCAAGGCTAAGGATTTTTTTGGGGTGGACTGGTTTTCGAGACCAGGAAAGGTCGGAAACATGGATAAGACCTTCCACTCCATTTTCGAGCTCAACGAAAGCGCCGAAATCAGTTAGACTTACCACCTTACCTTGAACCAGGCTACCAACGGGATATTTTTCCGCCACCTTAAGCCAGGGGTCTTCAGTAAGCTGTTTATAGCCCAAAGAGATCCTTTCTTCTTTTTCATCAAAATCAAGAACGACTACTTCTACTTCCTGGCCCAGGGTTAAAAGCTCGGAGGGATGGCTGATTTTTCCCCAAGACATGTCTGAAATATGCAGCAATCCCTCGACTCCCCCTAAGTCGATAAAAGCTCCAAAATTGGTGATTGATTTGACTTGCCCTTTTATTTTTTCGCCCTTGACTAATTTGCTGAAAACCCGGCGCTTGCGCTTTTCTCTCTCATCTTGAAGAAATAACTTACGGGAAAGAACGGCGCTTTCAGCTTTGCGGTCAAAACGGAGTACCTTAAATTTAAAAGAATTGCCAACCAATTTCTCAGGTTCTTTGACCGCTTTAACGTCGGCATGGGAGTCAGGAAGAAAGGTTTTTATGCCAACGTGGACAATGAACCCGTTTTTGACTCTTTCGATAACTTTTCCCTGCACCCAACCCTGACCTAAGTAGGCTCGTTCCAGATGCTCCAAAGCGCGGAGGGCGTCGGCTCGCTTCTTGGAAAGAATCAAAGAACCGTCGCGTGGGTCGACCCGTTCTAAGATGGCTTCAATTTCTGCGCCCAAGCGCAGAGTTTGGGCGCTGTCTCCCTCGAAATCCTCTACGGGAATCATCCCCTCTGATTTGAACCCGATATCTACCAGAACATGAGAAGAAGTAACTTTAACAATTTTTCCCCTGACTAATTTTCCCGGGGACAATTCTTTGGCCGTAAACTGATAACGGTCGAGCAGATGCTCGTAGACTTCTGGAGACATAGGGTCGTTTTTGTCGCTCGCTTTTTTTACCTCTGACATGGGACTACTTTCTCCTCGCCACCAAACTTTCGGAAGCTTTCTTTGATTTTAAGCACCGCTTCGCGGATGGCTTCAGGTGGAGTGGAAGCTCCTCCCGAGATACCGACCTTTTTCGCCCCGCTCAGCATTTCTGGAGTAATCTGGGCGGCCTTTTCAATAAAATAAGTTTTAGGTTGAATGCGTTTAGATATTTCATAAAGCTTGTTTGTATTAGAACTGGAAGCGCCACCAATGATAAACAAGACATCAACCTGAGAAGCCAGCTCCGAGGTGCTGCGCTGACGAACCTGGGTTGAATAACAAATAGTGTTGTAAGCTCTCAGTTCTCCTGTTTTGCCCACTAGAGCGGCTACAACGCGGGCAAAAAGCTCCATATCCTGGGTAGATTGAGCCAGAATAGCTCGCCGCCGGGCAAAAGGCAGGCTCATAACCTGAGCTTCGTTCTCAATAATCAAGGCTCGACCGCCGCTTGTCCCGAATAAGCCCTTTATTTCTGGGTGGTTGGGGTTACCGACAATAATTATTTCCTGTTTCTGACGAGCTAATCTGGCGGTGAGCTTCTGAATCCTCTTCACAATCGGGCAGGTAGCATCGATGACTATTTTAGCCTCTTTTTTAAGCTGATGATGGATATCAGGAGAAACACCGTGGCTGCGAATAATGACCGTTGCTCCCTTTAAGTTTTCAATTTTTTCTGTCGGAATAATACCTTCTTTTTCCAATTCCTGAATAACATCAGGATTATGAATTAGCTCGCCCCACGAAAAGACGGGGGTTTTAGCCTTGCTTCTTGTTTCGCGGGCTAAACGAAGAGCTCTTTTTACGCCATAACAAAACCCGCTCTCTCGGGCAATAACAATCTCCATGGGAATCGAAAAGAGATGGCATATACTATCTTAGAAAATAGAATTTGTCAAATTCGTTTCGGGAGGATGGAGGAAGGCGCCCAAGCCCTTTTCTAAAACATCTCTGGCCTCGGGAATTCCCTGCACCCTTAAACCTTTTTCGGGATAAATCTCTTCCAGGCTCTGGAAGAGACTCCTGATGGCCGCCAAGTGTCTGGCTACTCTTTCTTTCAGGGGAATGCCGCTTTCTGGATAGGCAACAAAAAGTCGACCGAGACTAGCGGCTTTGGTATAAAATTTGTCTTTGCCCTCGACTATTAATTCCGGCGATGGTCTACCTTTGAGCCGGCCATGAGAGGCATTGGGTGTTTCCAGAAGAACAGCCATAATAGCAGCCGCATCCCCCCATTCACGGTGGCTGAGGCCCCGCAATTGAGGCGGAGAGGCCTCTAAGCGCAGGTTGAATCCGTATGCTTCCATCGCCATCGAAACTAAGGCCGCCAACTCCGAGCTGTTTTCATGAAAAACGATAGCGTTAATGACCGGATATTCTGGAGCTGACTCGTGAACATCAATCCCTAAGTCAATCTTTTCTTGGCGAACTACCTCCATAATCCCGTAAGCGACCCGTTCCGTCAGTAAACCCTTGGGCCGGCCCGGGTAACAGCGATTTAAGTTGCGGACTTCAGAGCCAGAAAGTCTTTGACCGCTGGGGTTGATATAGATTGCGGGGTCAGGCCATTGGTCGACTGGGTTTGTCAGCCGCGAGCCAAGCCGGAAAAAGCGTGGACCGGAAACAGTGGGCAGGAGGAAACGCTGGGGGCTACCTTCCTGCGGGTCGCTATGGGTAAAAGCACTGGCGTTAGCTCTGGGGATGATGACTACTTTGCCTCGCTTGAGGTTTATATTTTCAATCAGCAGCACTGCCGTTATGAAACCAGCGGGTTCATTGGGATGGGTGCCGCCAACAATAAGGACATGGCCTCCAGTTTCTTGGCCGTCAAAAATGTAAACTTCGGTATCGCCAGCAGTGCCGAAAAGAGCCGGAAAATAATCGCTCAGCTTTTTTTGAGCCGTCAACCCCGCGCTGGGAAAAATAGGCTCGGGTTGATGTTGAAGACGGAATTGCTTGCCAGAAAGAAAGCTTATTATTAGGGCTAAGAATAAAAAATTGAGGGGCCTAAAAAATCGCTGATTGCCCATCTTTTTTTTCATTATTCAAAGTTTCATTGAATGAGGAATAATCGAAGTAAGAAAAGTATCAGGACAAGAGCCGCGGCAGCCTGATTCCAGAATTTCTTATCTCGAAAGAGAAGTAAGACCAGATTAAGAGTTAAATAAAGAACCAGAGCCCAATAAAAAATTCTCATCCTAAATCCATCGGTCTAAAAATGGTGTCAACAGGAGCACGGCTAACCCCATAAGCCAAATGGCTAAGGCTGGAATCAAAGCGCGACGTTGGACCTGAAGAAGAGATGATTCGGCCATGACTTGGGCCGCGAACCGGGCGGAGAAAGCTGCTGGAGGAACGAGTTCGCCGACAGCGGCAAAGGAGGACAGGGCGGCTGAGGTCAAAAGAGCATTGAGATTGATTAAGGCTAAAATAAAGGGAACTCCTAAAATAGAGGCCGAGCCGAAAGTGGAAACTCCTCCGAAAAGCGGAAGACTTAGCATCATGCCCAGAATAAGCCAAGCTGCGGGTAAGGAAAGGATGGAGACGACAAGCCAGCCCCGGCTCCCACTGAGGGTCATGATTTGAGTAAACATGCCCACGCCAGCTAATATGCTCAAAACGGGCAGTGATTCTTTTAAGGCTTTTTGGGTGGCATGAAGAAAAGAAAAAGGTTTGCCTGCTACCCAACCAAAAAGACTGGCAACAAAGAAAGAGGCGGGTAGACCAATGTCAGGAATAACTTTCGGCCACAGAGAGGGAGCGATGAAGAGAAAAAGTAAGCAGAAAAGAGGCGCCAGCAGACGCCATCGATACTCTGGCCAATAATTAGGCGGAAGGGCGGCTAAAATAGCTTCTTTACTTCCTTTTCTCGTACCAGGAAGACCGACCCAGAGAGGAATAAAAATTGTCAAAGGAATAACAATGAGGAGAAGAGGAAGCGTTACCCCGACATAAGGCATGTCCACTCCTGCTCCCATTATCATGACCAAAATATTAACCGGAGGAGCGATCATTCCTAAGATACCGCCGAGGGCGAGAAAAGCAGCTGCCTTGGGCCGACTTAATCCTAAATTAATTAAAACTGGGGCCACCAGAGGGCCAGCGCTGAGAATAGAAGTGACCGAAGAACCGGTAATCATACCGGGAAACATGACAATAATCATTAAGACAATGAGAAAGGGAACCTTCCAGCGGTAAAAGCTTCGTAGCAACCAATTCACGCCCGTATCTAAAGCTCCTGAGCCTTCGAGGCTCTTCATAAAAATAGTGGCGGTCAAGATAATGAGAATCGTGTCAAAATAGCCAAAACTTCCTTCGATGAAGTGGCGCCAAGGTAGGCCAAACCCGGCGACTAAGGCGCCGCCAACGGCCGCGGCCACCAAGCTCAGCCCGACGGGGAATTTAAGAGCTAAGGTGAAAATAATAAATATAAGCAGCATGAGAAGGAAAACAAGGGGTTCACACATCAAAAAATATCTTCAAATTTCCCGAGTATTCATTAAGATGGCATTTTCGCTTTATTTTAGGAGGTAGCAAAAGCCTTTTTTAATGGCTCTAAGGCCTCGACCGTTTTTTCTACTTCCACCAGGACAATCGAATGCTCCTGACAAATTCGGGAGAAGAGGCCATCCTTGTTCCCTGATTTCACCACAATGGCCATCCGGGC
>CAZVIN010000002.1:0-12146 GCA_964627255.1 uncultured Eubacteriales bacterium | reverse complement strand
GTATCCAGCGAAAAGTTGAGTATTTTTTATCTTAGGATTGGCTTCCCAGGTCAAAAAATTGCTCAAACCCTGGTCGGCTGGGTTTGCTTGCTTAGCCAAGGGGGCCGTAAAAAGGGGAAGGAACTTATTATCCCAGATAAAGTCACGGCGGACGACCTTCAGATTTTTGGGCGGAAAGGGGAAGGCCTGAATTTCCTTAAACCAGGTGTCAGCTATTACTTGATAGCCCTTTTCATTAGGATGCTTAAGGTCCACGGAGAGTAAAGACAAAAGCCCGCCGTCAGAAGCAGGATAGTTTTCGAGTGCCAGGTCCTGGTCAACGAGAGGTACTTTCAGCGCCGGTGCTAATTGGCGGATTCTTTGATTGAGGTTAAGGTGGCGGTCGCGATAAATAGACTGGTACCAGATTGAATCCCGCCGCGGAGTAATCGTCGCTAAAAACGGAATGACTCCTGCCTGGAGGCAGCGTCGCACCATTTCTTGCAAATTAAAAATAATTGTGTCTAAAGAGATATTGACAAAAACAACGTCGTTGAAGCCTTCCATTAAGAGAAGATAACGGGCATTATACTCATTGAGGACATTAGCTATGCGGCTTAGACCTTGAGAAGTTAACTCGCCGTCTCGGCCTTCATTAAAAACTCGACCTGCGCCGTATTCCTGGTTAAGACGTTGCTCTAAACGAGAAGGATAGCCATTGTAATAATATAATTCCGGGTTAAGGCTGGTTTTAATGAGACCGCTCGTGATGCTATCGCCAAAAGCGATATAATTATCGTCATTCCTATTAGAAGAAAGGAAAGGCGCCGGAGATAAATCGTCTTCTTTGGTGGCAGGGCTCTTTTTTTGCCAGCCGGCTTCAGCGGGCAGCGGGCAAATTGCGAATTTATTTTCTTTTTGCCAGCAAAGCCAAAGCCCTTTATCTCCGCTTATTAAATTAAATTCAGGGGAAAGCGAGGAATCAGACCAAAGAAGTTTTGGCCTTTCAAGACTATTACCGGTGAGCTTGCTTCCCCAAATTTGGCCTTGCTTAGGTCCTGACTGGAGCCAGGAAAGGAAAAGGCCACCGTCAGGTAGTTGAGTCCAGGCGGAAAAGAGGTCGGCCCTGGAATTAGAGGTGATTTTTTGCGGTGCTGACCAGCTGGTGCCGTCAAAACAGGCCGCAAAAATCTCATAGTCCTCTCCGTCGTAGGAGGACCAAGCAAGCCACAGCCGTCCTAAGAAGTCGATTTGAGCCTCGGGTAGAAGGGAAGGAAAGGGGTTGTCAGGAAAAAGCATTTCCGGTTGGCTAAAGTCTGAGCCAAAAAGGCGACAATAAAACAAGCGGTCTCTTCCCTGAACGGGTTTTGCCCATATTATATGGGCTTGATTACGCCAATCGATACAGATAGTGGGAGAAGTGAGGGAATAAGGAGGACCAGTGGCAATTGTGAGAGGTTGGTCAAAATAGGTGGAAGCTATTCTTAACTTATCCTCAGCCCCTGATTCTACCCAGACCAGCCAGGGTTCATTCGCCGGGCCAAAGGTAAAATTGATAGAATGGACCTGGGGGCCTGAAATCAAATGGTTCATCGCGCTTCGGATTTTTTCGGTTGGAGAATCAAGACAATAAAAATGAGACAGCTTCAGGCCTCCTGTCTCCAGCAGCCATAATCTTCCTGAATTATCTTTCTTGATTTTTAGCCGCGAACCTGGTGGCCAAGCCTGGTACTTTCGGCTGAGAAAATAGTTTTCGAGCTTTGCCCGGACTTCATCCTTTGCTCCCTTTTGTTCCTCAGAGGAATGAAGTTGACCAGCGTCAAGAAAAAAGGAAACCGAGCAAAAAAAGGGTAGAGAAAGGATGGTTAAAAATAGAAACCGGAAAGTAAAAGCTTGGCTTCGGCTTAAGCTTTTCCAGAACTTACTCATGGCTTTTAGTCCCCAATATGATAGCATAACTTCTTTTGGGGACTAATTAATTTTATCGCTGGCTTTATTTTGTCCACCTTTTTCCTTAAAATGGTAAGCTGGCTCGACTTAAATCGGGGAGAGCCCTAATCTTGAAGGTTGTGGAGGATGAACTTGATGAAAAAAGTAAGCCTTGTTCTTCTGCTGTTAACATTTAGCTACCTTATGGCGGTAGCTCAAACTATGCTCCCTCCAGTCAAAGTGGCTCAAACCACAAACGGCGTCCGCTGGGTACAATTGGCTTTTGGACCTGATGGAGTAGCGCACATTGTCTGGGAAGAAGACCTTTATACGGGTCCAGGTCATGAGATTATGTATGTTTCTTATGACGGAGTTAACGCCTCAAAGCCTATCAACCTGAAGACAGACGCGGGAGTTATCGGCGAAAGACCCTATATTTCCTGCGGCCCTAAGGGGCATATCGCCGTCGTCTGGGGACAGGAAGCTTCAGTCTATCTGCGGCTTTATGACCCTTATCAGAAAAAATGGCTTTCCGTCGAGAGAGTAAAGGAAGGATATGGTGGAGACGAGCCGTGTGTGGCGGTTGACGGCGAGGGCAATGTCTATGTTTTCTGGTATTCCGATAAGGATGGTCGGGTTTACTCCCGGGCAAAGGTTGGTGGAAGCTGGGAAGAGACGAAGCGGCTTTCCTCCCCGGCGCGGGCTACGCAAGGAGCTATTGCTGTTGGTAAGGATGGTCAAATCTGGGCGGTCTGGCGAGAGAAAGAAGCGAGCGGCGAATACAAGCTCTGGTATAGCAAGAGAAAAAAGGAAACTTCCTGGTCGGCGGGGAAAAGAGTCAACGATGCCGGCGCCAGCTCTTCCCATCCTCACATTGCCGTCGGCCCTGATAACATTTGCTATATAGCTAATGGCGATATTGATGAAGCTACAGGCCATAACCAGGAGATATGGGTGCTGAAAGTTAACGAAAAAGATAATCCTCGAGAATTGGCTATCCCGCTCTATCTCCAGCATTATCCCCGAATTGCAGTGGATAAGAACGGGAATAGGCACGTGGCTGTCCAGATTGGCGGCGGTGATTTTGGTGACGGCATCAGGTATACCAATGATATTGGCGGCAAATGGAAAGACCCCGTTGCTTATGGGGCTGTCTGGCCTAAATTGCCCGGTATTGCCCATGACGGTTTTGGCAACATCGGGTTAAGCTGGTCCTCGATGATGGGCGAAGGCGGCTATACCACTATCTGGTTCACCTCCCTTTATCCTGTAAGCAAAAAGGTTTTTTATCCGCCTCTGAATCTTTCGGCCTCGCTTTCCTTTGACCCCCAAAATCCGTCTCAATTTACGTATAATTTTAGCTGGGAAAAGAATCCTCAAAACAGGGACGAAGACCTCGAAGGCTACCATATTTATCTTAAAGTAGGTAATGGCCCATATACTCCTTTGATTAAAGTCGCTAAATCCACTCTTTCGGCTTCCTGGACTACTAACCAATTTGATGAAACTTTTCAGTTTGCCGTCGCTTCGGTTGGCTTAAGCGGGCTAGAGAGTGAGCTTACGGCCTTTAACCTGGTTTATCCGACGATTAACCCGCCGCTCAACGTTAAGGCCAAGCTTACCTTAAGCGGGCTGAGGAAGAGTCCGGAGGTCGTCTATAACCTGAGCTGGGAAGCCAATCCTCAAAATAACGAAGCTTATATCAAAGAATATAAAATTTATAAAAAAGAGGGTAACGGAGACTGGACTCTTTTCGCTGCGGTCAGCAAATCCACCTTTGCTGTCCAGTATACCTTTCCGGCGAGCCAAAGAATCCTCTGGGGAATTGTCAGTGTTTCGGTTTTAGGCAAAGAGAGTTCGCTGGTTACCTTTGGATATTAGGGAGAAAAACTGGGATTGTCCAGGGGAAAAAATTGGTCCGGCCTGCTCCTCCTAAGCGTGGCTTTCTTTTGGGGAGTTAAATTAACCGAGGCGGCAACCAATATCTCTTCGTCCCCCCAGTGGGTCTCTTCTTCTCCGCGGATTGCCGTTGATACGAAAGGTAATCTTCACGTTAGCTGGTTAGAAATTTATGCGGGTGACCAGGGGGATGCCTTTTATGCTCGTTATGACGCCGCTTCTCAGAATTGGTCATCTCCAACTAAACTCAGTTCTTCTGGTCGGGTTTATTGCGATTCCCTCTATGCCGTAGCTATTGCCACTGACGCCGCTAACCGAGTTTACGTCGTCTGGGTAGAAGATAACCAAGTTAAACTTAGGATTTTTGACGGCTCCTGGGGGTCGACTTTTACTGTTGCCTCCGGCGGCAATGATTGCGACGGCCCCAGAGTGGCGCTAACCCCTGACGGCAACATCTATCTCGTCTGGTGGTCTTTAGATGGAGTAATCTGGTCACGAGCCCGGGTTGGAGGAAATTGGGAATCAACCCGCGTCATAAGCGATACCGGCCGGCGGTCCAAGTTTCCGGATATCGCGGTCGGCAATAACATTGCCGTGGCCACTTGGGTGGAAAAGAGTGGTGAACTTTATCAAGCCGCCTTCAGCCAGAGAGCCAGGAGCTTTAACGCCAATTGGAGCGCCGCGAAAAGAATTAGTTCTTCAGGATATACCCAACAGCACGCCGTGGTCGAGCTCGACCCTCAGGACAGGTCCCATATTATCTGGACATCCGTCCTCTCCGATTCGGGAGTCAGAGTTGTTCATTATACTTCAGGAACAATCAACGGGTTTGCGGCCGCCACCGAAATTTCTTCAGCCCAGGTTCTCCATTATCCCTCGCTGGCCGAAATGGGAGGAAATCTGTATGCTTGCTGGCAAGTCGGCCCCTACGGCTCTGGCTTGGGAGTTTTTTATAATCTTTTTCAGGGTGGTAAATGGTCTGGCGAAGCTTATCTCCCGGATTCGGCGGGTGTGACGTTTGTTGACGTGGCTGTTAACCAGGAGGAGAGCGGCGTTTATTTTGTCTGGGATGCGGGTGGCGAAATTTATTTTGCTAGCTTGGGAGCCGGTCCGTCGCTGAACAAACCACCAGTAGCCAACTTTACCTATTCACCTCAAAAGGGAGAGGCGCCACTAAAAGTTAATTTCGACGCTTCGCTCTCTTATGACCCGGATGGCCAGATTGTCCGCTATGACTGGGATTTTGGTGACGGCTCTTTCGGTACTGGGAAGATTGTCTCTCATACGTATACTAAGGATGGGTTATTTTCGGTTCGCCTGACGGTTACTGATGATAAAGGGAAAATAGGTCTGATTATCAAGACGGTCGAGGTTTTGAAACCGAACCAGCCGCCTGTGGCTGCCTTTAATTTTTCGCCGGCCACCGGCATTTTTCCTCTTGAGGTCACCTTTGACGGCGGTAGTTCCTATGACCCAGATGGCGAGATCGTTCGCTACGACTGGGATTTTGGTGACGGCTCTTTGGCTTCTGGCCGAGTGGTCCGCCACACCTTTTCTTCCTGGGGTGTTTTTACGGTTAGGCTAACTGTTTATGATGACCGAAACACCAGTGCCTCGACGACGCGGCCGCTCGAAGTGCTGCGGCTTTTCCAGCCCATCAATATTCGCTGGGAAACACACCTGGATGAAGGGCTGTTCCTGACGCGTTATGTAACAGATGTTCGCTGGGAGCCAAATCCAAAGAATAACGAGGTGGTGGCGAAGTCGTCCTGGCCCATAGTTGCTTACCGCATTTACCGCAAGAAGACAGGAGAGGATGACCGCAGCTACCAGCGCCTAACCGAAGTGAAAGCCGACACTTTCTTTTATCGTGATTCCAATGTTGGCGGCCCTAATCTCTATGTCTATACTGTTACGGCCTGCGATAACGCTGGCCATGAGAGTCCAATCGAAGGCGGGAGCTTATTGCTTCCTTCCTACCTGAAAAAGAGCTCATCGGAACGACAGAAAATAAGACCCAGTCAAAAGCGCTAAGGAATAACTCAACTTCATGAAATTAAGGAGCGGCTCGAAAGGCTTCCTTTTAGTTTGCGGCTTGGTCTGTTTTCTTAGCTCTTGCCGAGATAAAAAACTGACGATTGCCTGTGTCGGCGATAGCCTGATTCGACCAACTCCGCTCTACCTGCGTCGTCTTTTGGGTTCGAGTCATATTAGAATAAGGGAATGGGCTCAGGGAGGTTTGAGCACAGCGACCTATCTTACTTTTTTTCAGAACCATCCTCGCTGGCGAAAGGAGCGGGTTGATTTCATCCTGGTCCAGTTAGGAACTAATGACGTTCCTTTGTTGTTAAAAAAGGAAGAAGATGCCGCTATTTTTCGCCGGAACCTGGAAGCCATAATCTTGGAGCTTAAAAAATTGCCGGGAAATTTTTTCCGCCAACCACAGATTATTATCGCCACCGTCCCTCCCTTCTATGGCCGGAGCGATGCCGACGTAAGAAATTATCTTATTGAAACCCTCGTTAACCCGACGATTAAAGCTTTGGCTGAAACTCATCATTTAAAACTTTTCGACGCCGAGGCGATTTTCAATCGTCATCCTGAGCTTTACGAGCCGGACGGCGTCCATCCTAACCGAGAGGGAGAAAAGGTGCTGGCGCGGAACTGGAAAAGGGCTATTCACGACTGCTGGCGACAGGAGAGGCAAAAAATTTGGGCCCATCAAGCCAAAAACTGAAATCGTCTTCTCAGCCTTCCCGGAAATAAAAGGTTTGAAAGCTATTCCTTTTGAAATGGTCATATTAATTTGCTCCGGCCACGGCTTTCTCCAAAAAGGCAGGCCGATTTAGGCCAGTTATAGTCGCATAGGCTGATTGGTTATATGGAGGAAACAATTGGTTAAAAAAATAATTTTTGTAAAAGCCAATTTTTCAAATTTTATTTCCCGCCAGTTATTGAAAGGTAGCATTATGTAGTAAAATGGAATGGTCATGAGACGAAAAAGAATGGCGGAGTCATTAGCGTCGCGAGCGTTATCTTTGGTTATTTTGGTTATTATCTTGGCACTGATGCCTTTTCTAAGTTGTTCTCGTGAAAAGGAGGGTCAGAATCGTCAAAGAACTGAGGCGGTAAGCCCTTCTCTTGAGCCTCGCTTTACCTTTGAGGGAAAAATTATTTTTCAGTCGGATATGGACGGTGATAATGAAATCTATCTTCTCAGCGGAAGTGGTCTGACCCAGCTTACGGTAAACGACTGGCAGGATGAATTTCCTCGGGTTTCGCCCGACGGGAAATGGGTTGCCTTTAGCGCTAATCGTTATGGCAATTATGACCTTTTTGTCATGGCCCTTGACGGGTCAAAAACTAAGCGTCTGACTGCTTCGCCCCAGGATGAAGGCGAGTTGGCCTGGTTTCCTGATGGCCAAAAAGTTGCCTACACCGAGGAAAGAAAAAGGGTAATTGGCCGCAGTTATACCCTTTGGTCGGTCATCTTATCAACCGGGCAGAGAGAGCGGCTCCTCGCTGATTTTGCTGGCTCTTGTGCTTTGCCTGATTTTAGCAACCGAGCCTCCCTTCTTACCTTTACGGGGAAAAAAACAGTGGGCTGGGATATTTATTTGGCTGACCTAACGAAGAATATCGTGAGTAATCTCTCCGATAATGGCCAGACCTGTCGGAGCCGTTTTTCGCCTGACGGCCGCTGGATAGCCTATGTTTCGCACGAAGCTGACCATAAAGGTGATATTTTCTTGATTCAACCCGATGGCCGAGGAAAGGCTCGCTTAACCGAAAGACCAGAAACTTTTGATTATTTTCCCTCTTGGTCGCCTGACGGTCGTTTTGTTATCTTCTGTTCTAACGCTAAGAGCATGTATGCGGCCGAAGGCGACTGGGACATTTATGTTGTGGACATAGCGACGAAGCAAGTTCAGCTACTTTTTGCTGGTCCTGGACGGGATGTTTTCCCGGAATGGGTAAAATAGCCTAAGACATCCGGCGCCAAAGCATTTTCCACAGGTAATCCCGCGGTATACCGAACCAAGTTGGTCGGCGCAGGCGGTCACAATGAGAACAAGTGGGTAGCGAAGCGAGGTCCTGGTTGATTATTTTTTTCCTCAATTCGACGAGGGAAGGTGAATTCCATAATTCGAGCAAAGATTTTTCTCGAACATTACCCAAGGAATAAAAGCCGTGAAAATCCTGCGTGCAGGGAAGAACAGTTCCCTCCCAGAGCACAACTAACGATAACCAGAGAAAAGGGCAGAGAGAATAATATTGAGTCGACGGCGCTTCGCCTGTTTCACCGGCCCAGTTATGCAATTCCCTGATTTCTATCCGGTCAAGAGGTAGACCACGGAAACGAGTTAGGAAGGCTTTCTTCCCCGCGTCTTGGCCGTGGGGGTTAACCTCGGGAAAGGCGATGAGTTCAAGAATCGCCGTTGGCTTTTTTGCCTTCAGCGCCCTTTTTTGCTCCAAAAAGCCGATGATATTAGCCACGGTTTTTTCAAACCGGCCGTTTACCCTAATTTTTTCGTAAGTGGCGGCATCAAACCCGTCGAAGGAAAAGGTGAGCTGGTCAAGGCCAGCTTCGATTATTCCCCGCGATAACCTCTCGTCGAGAGTCGTAGCGTTAGTGTGCAGCTTGACGAAAAGTCCGGTCGCCTCGGCAAGTTGGATCATTTCAATAAGCCGGGGGTGAAGCAAGCTCTCCCCGCGATGGTAGAGATGAAGGTCGAGAGCAAACTGGCTCGCTTCCCGGATAATCTTTTCGAAAAGAGCAAAGTCCATAAATCCTTTCTCTTCCCTTTTCAATTCTTTGTTCGGACACATGACACAGCGAAGATTGCAGACGCTTGTTGGTTCAACCCAGAGGCGAAGGGGGGGATAGGTTAGCCGGGTGCTCTGGCGGCGATAATTCCACGCTGCTCGGCCGAGGCGTTTCCAGTAGACCAACTTTTTCATCCCTTCCTTTATACCATGCCTTCTCCCTGCTGGCAACGCACCCCAACCTCCTGCGCTCTACTTTATGAATAATTTATTTCTTGGTTTGGTCATCTGAACTGTCGGGTAAACAGACATGGCTATCAGGAGCGCAAAGAAAGGGCCTTTTTTCTCCGAAAAGTTGCAGGCTTAAAAGTTTTCCCCCTTTTCGGGTGGACCTTTTTTTAAGCCAGCTGGCTATAAGCAGAGCCAGGCCGGGGAGCCTGATTTGGGTTGGCCAATAGAAAAGTTAAGCGGATTTGATTCGGGTTCGGTCGACCCCAAATATTACAAAACTAAGCTTATTGCTGGTTTTAACCTGGCTCAAATTAAAGGAAAAGCACCTGAAAAGACATGATTTGTCAGGCAATGGGTTGCGCCGAAAAGTATGAGGCTTAGGGGTGTTTTCTCTCTCCCTGTAAATAATGAAAGAGGTCGATAAAACCCGACTCTGCGACCTGCTCCGGTCTGACCGTCGGAGAGAGCTGGGTAGCAGTCAAGGCTTCGGTTATCTGTTTTTCCTCATAGCCCAGCCGCTTCAGATTATTGACCAAGAGCTTGCGACGATGGCGGAAGCAACCGCGAAGGAAGTCCTGGAAGCGCCGCCAATCCCGAATCTGATAAAGGGGCCGGAGCCTCGGCCGCAAAGTGATTAAGGCTGATTGGACCTGGGGTGGCGGCGCGAAGACATGAGGCGGGAAGACCCGCACCAGGTTGGTTTCATAAAAAATATTAAAAAAAATGGAAAGAGGCGCGTAATCCTTGGACCCAGGACGAGCGCAGACTCTTTCCGCCACCTCGCGTTGCAACAGAAAAACAATCAAACTGAACAAGGTCCGTTTTTCTAAGACGCGGAAAAGGACCGGCGAAGAAATCGAATAGGGCAGGTTACCGGCCAATTTCACTTGACCTTTCCAGGGATGATAGGGCGCCAGAAGTTTTTCCCAATCAAGGCGGAGGATATCACCCTGAATTACCTTCAAGTTCGGGAGCGATTTTTTGGTTAAAAACGGTATCAGGTCAGTATCTTTTTCGACAGCAATAACCTGACCACCTCTCAGAGCTAAGGGGAAAGTCAACGCCCCCTTTCCGGCGCCAATTTCCACAATCAGGTCGTCAGGCTGAGGCGAGATGGCCTCGATAATTTGAGTTAAGGCTCTCTGGCTCCGGAGAAAATGCTGGCCAAGGGCTTGGCGCCTGGTCATCTCTTAGTCGCGGGTCGGCCATACCTTTGTTTGAATTTTAGGGCCATAACCAGGGTTTCGAGTAAGGTAAGGAAATTAAGCTTGGTTTGACCTTTTTTCCGGTCGATAAAGCTGATAGGAATTTCGGTTATTTTGAAGCCGAGCTGGTGGGCCCGGGCCAAAATTTCCAGGACGATGGAAGGTCCGGTGGAAATGAGGTCTTCCGGGTCAATCTTTCTTAAGGCCTCAGCGCGGAAACAGCGAAACCCGGAAGAAACATCTTTGACGGGAAAACGAAACTGCCAGCGAATAAAAACTCGGACCGCCCAGGTGATTAGTCTCCGGACTAAACGGCGGTCGGCGTCTTTTCCTCCGGGAACAAAACGAGAGCCAAGAACGATGTCCGAGGATTCAGCGGCTTGAATTAGGTCGGGGATGAAACGGGCTTGATGCGAGCCATCACCGTCCATTTCTATAACCAAATCCGGGTTCAAATCCAAAGCGGCTTGAAACCCGGCCGCGCCGGCTGCGCCCCGGCCTCTTCTTTTGGTTCTTAAGAGCAATTTAACCCGGCTGTTCTCAGCTGCCAAGGCTTCAACTTCCTGGGCGGTGCCGTCAGGTGAGTTATCGTCAACCACGAAGACAGTCAGGTCCAGGTTAGGGTCAAGGCGGAGGATGGATTCAATTAGCGGCCGGATGTTTTCCCGTTCATTGTAGGTTGGAATCATGACCACAATTTTTTTTCGGTTCATCGTCAAGCGAGTTTAAAGCAGCTGCCGAGTTGCCTCCAAAACCATCTCCGGCGTGACCGCCCGCATACATTTTAAATCAGGACAGGTCTGACGGTAGCAGGGAGCACAGGCGACATTAGCCCAAAGCTTTATTCCTCGGTCATAAAGGTCAATTTCTTGCGGCGAGGTGGGGCCAAAAAGCGCTACTACCGGCTTTTTTAAAGCAATGGCTATGTGCATGCCCAAGGTATCGGAAGAGATGACCAGGTCTAAAAGAGAAATGAACCCGGCGAATTCCAGGAGAGAATTGTCATTACCTGTATTAAAAAGCCGCCGAGAAGAGGCGGCAACCAGGGCCTGATTAAAGTATCGTTCCCTTGGACCACCGAGCAGAAAAACGTTGGCCTGCAGTTCGTCCTGGAGCAGGTTAATCAACTGGAGGAAATTCTCCTTTGGCCATTGTTTAGTTTCAAACTTCGTGCCCGAGCCGGTATTTAACCCAATTTTGGGCCGGTCAGGGTCGATACCGTGGAGGCCAAAAAATTCCTTTGCCTTTTTCTGGTCCTTTTCTTCTAAGTTAAAAACGTATTCATCCCGCCGATAAGGAATTTCAGCGATTTCGTGGATAATTTCCTGGTAGGTTTTTTTGTTCTGACGGAATTTGAGGTCGTCGTCGACGCCGAGCCGCCAGGCGTAATCTGCAGCCTGGTTAAAAATAATCAGGTTTCCCTTGTCGTTCAGGCCAAACCCGCATTTCTTTTTAGCCTTAAGGCGCGTGGCCAGGGCGGTCGGGCCAGGTTCTTTGTCTAAGGATAAAAGAAGTTCAAAAGACTGAGCTTCAAGAGCCAAGCAACTTTCGAGTTCAAAAGGCCAGATACGGTGAAGACGCAGTCGAGGCAGGAGGTCCACGCTTTCCGGGTCAACTACCCAACCTAAGGCGCAGTTAGGGTATTCCCGTTCCAGGGCCGGAAGGAGGCAGGTGGTCCGCAGGACGTCACCCTGCGCCCGGCATTTAATAATCAGAATCTGGGGACCAAAGGCTGCAAAATGTGGGCAATCCAGGCAGAGCCGCTGAAATTGGCAGGGTTTATCGCCCCGAAAATAGCGACAATCAGGTCGCAGCATCTCAACTCCTCAATTTCTTCGCTTCGCTTATTTATGCCACAATAGGGGGTTAAACACAAGCTATCAGCCTCGGCCTTGAACTTTTCCCCATTTGCTGGCCAATAAAAGGGGAAGGCTTTTGGGGGATTTTTTCCCTCACCCTGGTCTTTAATTTTAGCTTCTTTTAATTGAAGGTCTATTTTTGTCTACCTCTCAAACAGTCTGAACCCTTTCCATTAAAAACGCCTTTCTGTTATTTCAGGCAGGACCCCTTAGCTTTTATGCGCAAAAAAGAAGCCAAGCGAACAAAATATACTTCTTGGGGTGTCTTATATCCAAG
>CAZVIN010000001.1:0-7500 GCA_964627255.1 uncultured Eubacteriales bacterium | reverse complement strand
GTCAGGTGTAAAAAGGTTAGTCAGAAGAGCATCGAGACAAGAGAGGCTCTCAGTTTTCGCTTGGGCTCGGGAGGATTAGCTCTTACTTCAATTATTGCTCTCGCTTACTCTCTTTTATTTCTGTCTACGCTTTTTTTCATCCTCAGCCAGCCGCTCTCTGCCCAGCCTCCACTCTCTCAGTCTCCTGAAGCGCCGATAAAAAAAGTAAAAGCCCTAAGAATCGAGGAACCAATTCAGGTTGACGGACGTTTGACAGAAAAAGTCTGGCAAAATGAGCCGGCGCGCGGTTTTACTCAGTCAGACCCTCAGGATGGTGCTCCTGCCACGGAAGAAACTGAAGTCTGGGTGGCATACGACGAAAAGGCTATTTATTTTGCTGCTTTCTGCTTTGATTCTAACCCCAAAGGGATCTCCCTTCTCTTGGGGCGTCGAGATAGCCGGGTTGATTCCGATTGGTTTATGGTCGCCATCGACCCCAATTTAGACCGACAAACTGGGTACCTCTTCGGAGTCAACCCGGCTGGCGCTATCCAGGATGCAGTTCTCTATAATGATGTCGAGCGTGACTTTACCTGGGATGCGGTTTGGGAAGCCAAGACAGTCATCAGTAACCACGGCTGGACTGCTGAAATTAAAGTTCCCTTTAATCAAATCCGTTTCTCCCGCCAAAAAAAATATATTTGGGGAGTTAATTTTCGCCGGGTCATCAAGCGCAAGAACGAAACGGCAAGCTTTTCCTGGGTTCCTAAAACCGAGCAAGGCTTCGTTTCTCGTTTTGCTCACCTGGAAGGCCTGGCCGATATTTCTCCTGGCAGGAATATTGAGGTTCTTCCTTATTCAGTCGGCCAGAGCCAATTCCGGCCGGCCGAAGAGGGCAATCCCTTTGAAACAGGCTCAAAATACCGAGCGAACCTCGGCCTCGACCTTAAAGTTGGGCTGGCCAGCAATCTCACTCTCGACCTAACCTTTAACCCTGATTTTGGCCAGGTAGAAGTCGACCCAGCCGTGGTCAATCTTACGGCTTACGAAACATATTATCAGGAGAAAAGACCCTTTTTTATCGAGGGAGCTTCGATTTTCAATGGTTTTGGCCGAGGCGGCATTTATATTGATGCTAACATTAATTGGCCCAACCCGCGGTTTTTTTATTCCCGCCGCATTGGCCGAGCGCCGCAAGGCTCGCCTAATCATGACGGCAACGCCGACATCCCTGACCGCTCAACAATCCTAGGGGCCTTCAAGCTAAGCGGCAAGAGTAAAGGCTGGAATATTGGTTTTATTAACGCATTGACAGCTCGCGAATGGGCAACAGTTGATTTCTCGGGTATGAGATTCCGAGACGAAGTTGAACCACTCACTTATTATGGCGTTTTTCGTTCCCTTAAAGATATCGCTCAAGGACAAAGGGGAATAGGTTTTATCGCTACGGCTGTTATTCGTGACCTTAATAATGAAAACCTGAGCGGTGACCTCAACAAACAAGCTTTTAGCTTGGCCCTGGATGGCTGGAGCTTTATCGACCAGAAACGCCGCTGGGTTATCGGGGGCTGGTTGGGAGGAACTTTGGTTGAAGGCACAGAAGCCAATATTCTCCGCCTGCAGCGTTCTTCCCTTCATTATTTCCAACGACCTGATGCTTCGCACGTCCAGCTCGACCCCCAAGCCACTTCCCTTCTGGGGTGGGGTGGCCGGCTCAACCTGGCCAAGCAGGCAGGTAATTTCCTTTGTGCTGTCTCCTTAGGCGCCCTTTCTCCGGGCTTTAACCCTAACGATGCTGGCTTCCAGTCGGCCGGCTCGGATGTAATCAATTTTCATCTTATTCCAGGTTATATGTGGACTAAGCCCAACCGGGTTTTCCAGCAACTTTTGATAGCCGCTGGCTTCTTTCGAAACTATAATTTTGGCGGCGTGAAAACAGGCGACGGCCTTTTGAGCCTTTGCGAAGGAGTTTTTAGGAACTTCTGGGAATTTAACCTCCAGGCAAGCTTTTTCCCCGAGGTCTTGAGCCAAACCTTAACCCGAGGAGGACCGCTGGCCTCAATTCCGGCAGGCTATAACCTTAGCTTTAACTTAGAATCAGATAGCCGCCGTTCTCTTGTCTTGTCCTTAGAGTCATACTACACGCGAATCCCAAAGGATGGTCATGAGTGGTTGGTCGAGCTCAGTTGGCGGTGGAAACCACGGCCAAATTTCAGCCTTTCCTTTGGGCCTATCTTAGGCCAGGAAGTAACCAACATTCAATGGGTGAAGCGGGTATCAGACTCTTTAATGGTCTCTACTTATGGCCAGCGCTATATTTTTGCCCATCTTGACCGTAAAACCTTGGCGGCAGAAATAAGGTTCGATGTAACTTTTACCCCTCGGCTTACTCTCCAAGCCTATCTCCAGCCTTTTATCGCGGTAGGAAAATATTCAAGTTTTAGAGAGCTCAGCCGGCCACGAAGCTATGAGTACCATATTTACGGCCAAAGTGATTCCACGATTGAGTTTAAGGAAGGCCGTTATGTCGTTGACCCGGATGGAGTCGGCCCAGCTTCCCCTTTTAGTTTTAGCAATCCTGACTTTAATTTTAAATCATTGCGGGGAACCGTGGTTTTTCGCTGGGAATATCTTCCTGGCTCGCTTCTTTATTTTGTCTGGACTCAGAATCGCTACGATACCTCCCATCCAGGTAATTTAGTTCTCCGCCGGGACCTGGGAGATTTGCTCACCGCGCCAGGCGATAACATCTTCTTACTGAAAATTTCTTATCGCTGGGCCCTTTAAAAAAATAAAGGTGAATATTTGAATTGCCGATAAAATGATGGCCAGTCATGTAATCCCCAGCGCTTGAGGTCCGGGGGCAATCAGCCGCCGTCATTCCGGCCTTCGACTATCAATAAAAAAAGGGCGCTATTCTTTTTATAATAATCTCCAGCCCTTATAGCTCGGCTTTGAAAATACAGAGTGAAGGAGGCTAATTTGGGATATATCCTTTGAAACTATGGAACGAGACAGTCGTCAAATGTTATTAAGAATATGAAAAAGAGCGCCGCTTAAGCTGTCCGAAAAATTTTAGTTTTTTGGGCCACTCGTTTAGCTGACAAGAAGGCCTTTTTCTGCTAAAATCACGCCTTTTATTTAACAGTTTTTTCCTCGGAGAAACACAAAAATGCGGCACTTGACTATGGCCATTGGCCTTATGGGCCTCATCGCTTGGGTTTCTTCACTTCTCAGCCGGTTGATTGTCGTCGCTAACCGACATCCTTTAGAAGCCACCGCCATCGCGATTATCTTAGGAATTGCCCTTCGTCTCAGCGGTTTAATCCCACCAGAAACGCAAAAGGCACTCAAAATTTATGAGAAAATTCTTATATGGGGAATAATTCTAATTGGTGTCACTTTGAATTTCAAAGAAATTGTCGGTCAAGGGCCAAGAATTCTTCTCATTATTATCCTCAGTATGTTTATCACTTTTTGGCTCGTGTTATTTTTGGGGCGAATCTTTCGCCTGCCCACTGACCTGTCACTTCTTCTTTCCGTGGGAACGACTATTTGCGGGACAACAGCCATTGCCGTCACGGCCCCCTTGATTAAGGCCCGACAAGAAACAATTAGCTATTCCGTCGCCACTATCACTCTCTGGGGTCTAGCGGCCATCTTCATCTATCCTCAGCTGGCCCATGGACTGATGATCAATGATTTTAATTTTGGCCTGTTTGCCGGTACCGCCATTCATGCCACCCCTCAGGTGGTGGCAGCCGGTTTCAGCTTCTCACCTCTTGCCGGGAAAACCGCTACGGCGGTCAAATTAGTCCGCAACTGTTTTATGGCACCGTTGGCTTTGGTTATAGCTTTCTGGTGGAGGCGGCGCCAATCATTGGAAACCAGGCCAGTTGCTGAAATGACAAAAATTCACTGGACAAAGGCCTTCCCCTGGTTTCTTTTCGGCTATTTTCTCCTGGCCACGGTCAACACCCTGGGCTATTTGCCGAGGACAGGAATTAGTTACCTGAGCTCCTTCGGTCGCACATTGATTTTAATAAGCATGGCGGGAATAGGCTTAGCAGCCGACTTTAGACAAATATCTAAAGTTGGTTTTAAACCGTTATTGACCGGTTTAATTGGAGCCCTCATCATGGCTGGTCTTAGCCTAACTTTTATTGCATTAATCCTTTAACGCCTGAGAACCCAATATCATGGAATAAGGGCAAGTCGCCAAAAACGTAGGAAATTAGCAAGCAAGTAACTAAATTAACTCCACAGACAGACAGACAGACAGACAGACAGACAGACAGACAGATAGATAGATAGATAGACAGACAGATAGATAGATAGATAGATAGATAGATAGATAGATAGATGGATGGATGGATGGATGGATAAATAGATAGATAAGGCGAGTAAGTGATAAGTTGATTGATGGTTAGTTAATTATTTAATTAAGTTTGTTAGTTAAGCCCGCATCTAGGCGGATGGATAGATGGATTAATAAATAGACATGCAGAGAGAAAGAAAAGAAGGAAGTGTAGAGAGAAAAAGAAAGAGAGAAAAAAGGAAAAAATTGGGTAAGTATGTAAGATGTCACTAATTTTTTATTTCCTGACCTATTTTCCCACCTGTTTTTCAGAACTGGCTGTTTTTAGCCGCTGAACCCAAGTTCAGTACTAATTCTTTAGGGCCAAGAGAAGGAAACCAGGCTCTTCATTTCTGGCGGCACTGGCGGATGAAGTCCTCCACCTTTTCTCTTTCCGCTGGGGTAAGGCCTGGGCCCTTGAGTTCCAAATATTTTTCAAAATAAGGCAGAGCCTGCTCTTTTCTCCCCAGCTCCAAAAGCGCCAAGCCCAGGTTAAGATGAGAAAAATCATCCGCCGGGTCAGCCGCAATGGCCCTCTTCCAGGCTTCGACGGCCTTTTCGCTCTCCCCAGAAAGCTTATAGGTCATCCCGAGGCCACGAAGAGCTAAATTTAGCCGCGGGTCAAGAGAAGCCGCCTTGTCAAAATAAGAAATCGCCTGCTTGAGCTGATTAGCTTCTTTATTTTGAAAATACAGAGAAATACAGAGCGCACCCAGGTTCGATAAAACCAAAGCGTGAGTAGGGTCAAGGGAAAGAGCTTTTTCATAAGCATCACGGGCCTGTTCATAATCTCCCTTTCGCCAGAAGGCAATGCCGAGCTGGTCCCAGACATCAGGGTCTTCTTCATAAAGATTTACGGCTTGCTCCAGAACTTTTATGGCCTCATCGTAGCGCCTTTCTCTGACCAGAAACAAGCCATAAGCAGCGGCTAAGCTATGGTCGAGGGGGTTCGAACGAAAAGCTTCGGCCAAAACTTGAATCGCCTCCTGAGCCTTGTCCTGGGAATAATATATATGAGCCAAATATATATAGGCCGAACTAAAACTTTTTCGCTGCGCGATAACCTGCTGTAAGAGTTCGATTGCCTCTTCTTTTTTCTCCAGGTCATGGAAGATAATGGCTTTTTCCAGTTTCTGCTGGATGGGAAGAAAATTTTTCAGGTCATCCTCGGGACCATAGGTCTTTTTAATTTGAGGTTGAGTCGAGACAATATAGCCCAAGCTCTGGAGTTTTCTCAGAGTAGCCTGGTCTACTGGTTTGGTGGCTGAGACATCCCCTGCTTCAGGCATTTTGGCCATCATTTCCCGAAGCTTCTGCCGGTATGGTTTCAAATCTGCTTGGGGCGCAAGGTTATTTTTCTCGTCAAAATCGCGGTTTAAATCATAAAGTTCCGGCACCGGTAAATCGATGAATTTTTTCCCGCCGCTAATTAATCCCTGAAGAGGAGCGCAACCCCGGTTAAGATAAGCATCCAGAGATTCTATATAAATTGGGCGGGTCTCTATTTTTTTCCCCTCAAGGAGCGGCTGGAGCGAAACACCCTCGAGGAAAGCCGGTTTCTTCAGCTTAAGGAGGTCGCAAACAGTCGGGAAAAGGTCAATATGACTAACAAAATCAGCCGTCCGGCCCGGCTTTATGCCTGGCCCGCTAATAATGAGCGGCACCCAGAGGGTGCTGTTGTAAGCAAAATAGCTATGGGTTATTTCGCCATGTTCGCCCAAGGATTCGCCATGGTCGGCCGTAAAAATGATTATAGTCTTATCTATTTCTTTTCTTTCGGCCAAAAAAGAAAAAAGTCGGCCTAACTGGTCATCAACATAAGCTACTTCGCCGGAGTAAGGGTCATCCTTGAAGCGAGAAAGATAGGCTTCCGGCGGAAGATAAGGCGCATGGGGGTCCCAAAGATGAAGCCAGCCAAACCAGGGCGCCGACTGTTCCGCCAACCATTTTATCGCCGCATTTACGACGACCTCCGCTCTTCTTTCGCTAAAGGTAAAAGGAAGAGCAGGTTGAGTGGGAAACGCATCGTCATAATAATCAAATCCCTGGTTCAAACCGAAGCGGGAGTCAAGGGGAAAGGCACCGACGAAAGCAGCGGTGGAAAATCCCTGGGCTTCCAAAAACTCAGCCAACGTGGTTAACTCTGGTTTGACCCGAAAACGGGCATTATCCCTGACTCCGTGACGAGGCGGGGTCAATCCCAGAAGAATTGAGGCATGAGAAGGGAGAGTGATGGGGACATGGGCAAAAGCCCTTTCAAAAACCACGCCTTTTTCAGCCAGCGAATCGATATTCGGGGTGCGGAGAAATCTATCCCTATAACAACTCACGCGGTCAGGACGAAGCGTATCAATAGTTATAAGCAGAAGATTAGGAAAACTTTTCGGCGCCACAGAGCCAAAACTGGCGAATAGCGAGAAGAAAAATAATGGCGTCGCTAATAACAATAAAACTAAGATAATTGATATTCTTAGTCTAATAGAGCTTCGTCCGAGATAAAAAAATTTTCCCCAGAAAAAGGCTTTGGCCCTAATCCCTCTAACTTCCATCACATCTCTTATTTTACCCTAAGGGCAAAGTCCGAGGAAGTCCCAATAATCCCGTTGTTATTAAATATCTGAGCTAAATTATTTTCTTTCTTTTTCATTTTATCTGGGCTGGATGGAAGGTTAAGTTGGAGATGGAGAAAACGACCCTTCGAAAATTAGTTATTGCTTAATTCCTTAGTCGAGGTCTTAAAAAAACGAGGGGTGTGCAATGATAAAATTTAAAGAAAAATCAGGAGGATATTTATCTCCTTTCCCGAGTCTGATTATTTATTCAGGACAATGATGGAAAAAATCAACGAGCGCTAAAGCCTGCTTAGTCGGCGATATTGGTGTGATTACCGTCTCAGAACAATAATCGAGAAATAAAGCGTACGAATTTATGCCTCTCCCCTATTTAGGCAGATAACGGCGGATGAGCTGAGAAATAGCAGTGGCAGATGGAGGGTCTAAGTTAGATAAGACGATGATTGTCCGGCCAACGCGGCCGTCAAATTCCAGCACCGCGTTAATTCCTGGAGCCCCGCCAGCAAGAGCGATATTCCTATTTTTCCTTCTATCTTTTAATGATACTTGATTAGTCTCTTTTTGGGGCTCAGGGCCGCCAAAAACCCAGTC